>CABJAP010000001.1 GCA_902363595.1 Clostridia bacterium
AATTTAAATGGTTTCATGGGGTTGCGAGAGGACTTTTGCATAGCATGGTGGACTGATTTTTTAATCCGCTATGCGCGAAATGATTGGTGGGGGCTTGGTTTCGACTTTTTCAGTGGCCTCCATTCAGGCACAGATCACGATGATTTGTTCCCGGCTCCGACTCCCGGCCCCGCGAGTCATTTAAAATCTATTTAGAAAAATTTCGAAATAGCTATTGACATTCCAGGTCTAACTGTTAGAATCTATTTAGAAATATTTCTAAATACTGTTGATCAGGAGGTAGGCATTTGGGTTTTCAGAAAACATTCAAGGCGTTGTCCGATCCCGTGAGAAGAGAAATTTTGATTATGCTCAGAAATGGGCCAATGCCCGCCGGTGAAATCGCCAGCAAATTTGAGATGACCGGCGCAACGATTTCCTATCATTTATCTCAATTGAAAAAAGCTGGTCTGGTCGCAGAAAACAAACAAAAAAACTACATCTATTATGAATTGAATTCCTCAGTCTTTGAGGAACTTATGCTGTGGTTATCACAGTTTGGAGGGGAAAAAAGATGATGAAACGCAGTCAGACTGTTTTATCGGTCGTTTTATGCTTATTGCCCATTGTGTTGGGGATCATTCTTTGGGATAAATTGCCACAGCAGATGGCCATCCATTTCGATACAACAGGCAATCCTGATAACTATGCGTCTAAGGCTCTGGTCGTCGTGGGGCTGCCGGTGTTTCTCGCCGCAGTGGACGCGCTGGCCATTTTTACAACCAATCGGGATCCCAAAAGAGAGCGGCAGCCGGAAGTCATACGCCGCCTTGTTTTTTGGATTTGCCCGGTAATCTGCAATGTAGCCATGCCGGTGACCCTATTCATTGCTCTTGGAAAAGATATTCCCATAGGTATGATCATTGGTTCTCTGGTAGGGGTTATGATCGTGATCGCGGGCAATTATCTGCCCAAATGCAAGCAAAACTATACGATCGGCATCAAGCTGCCCTGGACGCTGCAGAATGAAGATAACTGGAATTATACCCACCGGACGGCAGGATTTGTGTGGGTTGCTGCGGGAATTTTAATGATTGCCAACGCTTTTCTTAAAATCCCCTATGTAACCCTGATTCTTGTTTTCATTATGGTAGCGTTTCCTTTTATCGGTTCGTACAGATATTATTTAAAACATCAATAAGCCTTAAAGGCAGTCGATGGCCGGCTTTACCTGGTAGAATGCTTTCAGCTTTTCGTACTCTTCGGCAGCTTTGGAATTGGCGGCTTTGGTTTTGACCGCTTTGATCATGATGTTTTTCGAAGTGTGCTCCAGGCTGGTGAATTCGATCATGGCCACATCGTAGCCGCAGGCTTCCAGTTTGAGTCCGCGCAGGCCGTCGGTGAGCAGTTCGGTAAACCGATCCTTGATAATGCCATGTTTGAACATGGGCTGGTGCAGATCGTTTTTGATCTGGGAAAAGAGCTCATGCTGGCAGCAGGGTACGGAAAGAATGACCGAAGTATTCCACTTGACCGCATTGATCAGCGCGTAATCGGTGGCTGTGTCGCAGGCATGAAGGGTAACGACCATGTCCGCGTGATCGCTGGTATAATCCGCGATATCTCCCATGAGAAACTGCAGGTTCGTATAACCCAGATCATAGGCCGTCTGGCCGCAGAAGGCAATCACATCCTCTTTCAGATCAAGGCCGATGACCTCCGCATTCATGCTCTTCATCACATTGAGATAATGGTAGAGGGCAAAGGTCAGATATGCTTTCCCGCAGCCGAAATCGATGATCCGCAGAGGTTTTTCGCGGGTATCGGGAAGGTGGGGAAATACGTCCTGCAGGATCTCCAGGAAGCGGTTGATCTGACGGAACTTGGCATAGTGCTTTGGAAAAACTTTGCCCTGCTCATTCATGACGCCCAGGCGGATGAGAAAATCACAGGGCGTTCCGTCGGGGATAATATACTGTTTCGCTTGATTATGCTCCAGATTCTCCTGTTTTAAAGTGCCCGGCTTCCGGGTGATCCTGGGGCGGTCCGGCTTTGCCGCCAGAATCTGCACATCCTCTTCTTCTGTAAAAAGGTTGATCTGTTTGAAATCCCGAAGGACAAAATCAATGCAGAACTCTAAAATCTGTTCGTTTTCAATATTTTCGTGAATAGCCTTCTTTTCGTAAGTGTATTCGGCCTGCCAGGAGGGTCTGCCGCAGTGAAGGAGCGGCCTGATGGTGACGCGGCGATAGGGCAGGGATTTTTTCCGCGGACTGCTGAATATAATCTTGACCGGCGTCCTTTCGAAAAGACAGGTGGAAAACGTTTCTTTTAACTGATTCATAATATACCTTTCTCTTGCTTCAATCGATTCGTTACAAGTGTAACATATCCTCCTTCAAAATCCCAGCCGGATTTTCCAAGCCTGCCGGACAGGTTGGTTTTAGCCCCGCAGCCGTCGATACAGCGTCGATTCGCTGATACCCAGCCGCTTTGCCGCCTCTCGTTTCCCCTCCACAGACCAGCCGGTTTCCTCTAAACAACGGATGATCAGCTGCTTTTGGTAGTCGGCGCTCTGCTTTTTAAAATCCATTGCGGAACCCGAACTGGTATGAGGATTTCGAATCTTATCGGGAAGGTTTTCAATCTGAATGGCTTGGGAAGTTTCCATATTAATGGCGTACTCGAGGGCGTTTTCCAACTCACGAACGTTTCCTGGCCAGGCATAAGCGGCCAGGCATTGATAAGCGCTGCGGCTGATGGTCTTGATATCCTTGCCCAGCTTGTCCTGGAATTTGCAAAAGGCATGGTCGATCAACTGGGGGATGTCCTCCGGCCGCTGTCTGAGAGCAGGGATGTGGAGAGGAATGACGCTGAGACGAAAGTACAGATCTTCCCGGAACTGATTCTCTTTAATCATGGCTTCCAAATCCTGATTGGTGGCAGCGATGATCCGCACGTCGATAGAGACGGGCGACTGGCCGCCCACTTTGTCGATCTGTCTGGTTTGAAGTACCCGGAGCAGCTTGACTTGCAGGTGAAGGGGCATGTCTCCGATTTCATCGAGAAAAATAGTACCACCGTCGGCCAGCTCGAATTTTCCGATCTTGCCGTTTTTATCGGCTCCGGTAAAAGCCCCTTTTTCATAACCGAATAATTCGCTTTCCAGCAGCATTTCCGGAATAGCGCCGCAATTGATGGATATGAAGGGTTTTTGATTTCTGGAACTTGAAGTATGGATGGCCCGGGCAAAGAGTTCCTTGCCGGTGCCGCTTTCGCCGGTGATGAGAACCGTGGAATCGCTGGAAGAAATCTGAAAAGCACGCTGTTTTAATCGAGCCATGACCGGAGAATCGCCGATGATGGAGTCAAAGCTCCCGGAAGCCGCCGACATGTCCAGCGCTGAATTGAGACGCTGCCGCAGGGAACGATTGTGCAGTTCTACCAGCAGTCTGCTGGCGATCAATTCGGCCATGATTTTGAGGAAGGCCAGCAGCGTTTCTTGTTTGGTCCCAATCTTCTCTTTCTGCTCAGAAGTGAAGGCCACGAGGCCGATGAGCCCTGCTGCCTGTCCTTCAATTACAATGGGGCAGCAGATTTCTGCCAGTTCCTTTTCCTGAGGATCGTATAGGGGATCCTTTGCCGGGTCCAGGCAGATATAATGGGAGCAGGTTTTGAGCAGATACCCGTACAAATATGGAGACTCCAAATCGCCGCCTTCTTCATAAGAATCGACTTTATCCAAATATCTGCCAGTACCTCCGATGATCATCAGATGGGAATCCACGATTTCCGTCTCAATTCCAAGCGCGGCAGTAATTGCTTCCGCCGCTTTTTGTACAGTTTCTTTAATACGACCTAATTCCATTAAGTTCTACCTCCTGTACATAGTATAGCAACATCTGCCGGCTTGTCAAATTTGACAAATCTTTGACAAGAAACCGTCTATGAGAATATAATAGAGACATCTATGAGAGGGGCAAATTTATGGAAAAACAGATGGAACAAAGAAAAACGGAACTGGAATTAGAAGATACCAGACTGATTATGGAGGAACTGGAAGAGATTATAGAAGGTTCCTTCGACGGAATTCTGGTTACCGACGGACAAGGAAACGCTCTCCTTGCAAATACCTCTTATGTACGAAATACTGGGATTAAAAAGGAAGACATGATCGGCCATAATATTAAGGAGTTTTTGAATCCTGTATGGATGAAAAATTCTGCGGTCCTGCTGGCCATACAGCAGAAGGGACCGGTATCTCTCCACCATACAACCCAGCATGGGCGTAACATTATGGCTACCGGCCGGCCGATCTTTGATGAAAACGGCCAAATAAAACGAGTTGTTGTCAATACAAGAGATATCTCCGAAATCTATGAACTGCAGGAAGAGCTGTTGAAGGCGAAGAAGATGGAAAAGCTTTACTTTGATCAAATGACTGCTGAAGGAGACGAGGACGGAGGCGGAGAAACGATTGTCGTGACCGATCCCAGGATGCGGGATATCTATGCTTTGCTGGGAAAGGTCTGCTCCTTTGATACGACTGTACTGATCTGTGGAGAGTCGGGTGTGGGCAAGGAAGTGGTAGCCAGATATCTGCACGAAAAAAATACGCTGCGAAAAGATAAACCGTTTATCACCGTTAACTGCGGCGCGATTCCTGAGAATTTATTGGAAAGTGAGCTGTTCGGGTACGAAGAAGGGGCTTTTACCGGGGCGGCCAAAGGAGGGAAGGTTGGGCTGTTTGAAGCTGCGTCAGGAGGAACACTTTTCCTGGACGAGATCGGAGAAATGAGCCTGAACCTGCAGGTCAAGCTCTTGCGGGCGCTTGAATCCCGAACTGTTGTGAGGGTAGGCGGAACGCGCACGATTCCAGTGGATGTGCGGATCGTTGCCGCGACCAACCGAGATTTGGTGAAAATGGTGGATGACCAGCAATTCCGTGAGGATTTGTTCTATCGGCTCAACGTGATCAGTGTTGATCTTCCGCCGCTGAAAGAACGAAAAGGGGAAATCGCACCCATGACATTAAAATTTCTAAGAAAATTTAACAAGGAATACGGACAGGACAAAAAGATCACCTATGAAGTAATTAAAGAATTTGAATCATACAGCTGGCCGGGAAACATCCGTCAATTAAAAAACACTGTGGAAAACATGGTGATAGTCAGCAGCAACGAGTATTTGCAGCTGGATGATATCCCCTGGATGGAAGAGGGGGCCAATGTGCAAAAGAACGAAAAGGGAGAAGTGCCGCTGCAGCAGGCTATGGAAAATTACGAAAAAGAGCTGCTCAAAAAAGCAAAGGAAAAATACGGTTCCAGCAGAAAAGTAGGCGTGGCGCTGCAGGTGGATCAGTCTACCGTGATCCGGAAATTAAAAAAATACGGATTATAAGCAAATCCAGTTAAAGAGGGAATCAGCATCAAAGTGATGTAATTATGCAAGACGACATCTTATAACGATGTAAAACTGCATCGATTTGAAAGATATAAAAGGGGCACAGTCAGAAAACCCAGAGACTTTTGAAAAAAAGTTTCTGGGTTTTTCAATGGCTGTGTCTGTTTTTTGATAGAAATTGAAGCTGCGCCGCGAAATTGGCATGCCAGTTGCGATTAGTAAGATAAAGAAAACACGATGAAGGAGATGAAAACATGTTAGACGCTATTAAAAAGGTAACGGTAATGGGCGCCGGTATCATGGGGAATCAAATCGCGATACAGACAGCGATGCATGGTTATCAGGTCGTTTGTTACGATATCAGTGAAGATATGATTAAGAAGGCAGCGGAATTCTCCGATTCCTGGTTAGAAAAAAGAGTGAGCAAGGGGAAAATGAAAGATTCTGAAGCCCGGGAAATACAAAAAGCTCTGACCTTTACCACCGATACGGCTGCAGCAGGAAAGGATGCCGATTTTGTAGTAGAGGCTGTATCGGACATTGTTGCTGTTAAGAAAAAGGCGCTGGCAGCTATGGACGCTGCGACTCCGGCGCATACCGTCTTTGCCAGCAACAGTTCTTATATCGTCAGTTCCCGCTTTGCGGACGCTGTCTGCGATCCATCAAAAGTGCTGAACGTACATTTCTTTAATCCGGCGCTGGTGATGAAAGTGGTGGAAGTTGTCAGAGGCCCTCATGTGGCCAAAGAGACCTTTGATACGGCATACGCTTTTGTAGAAAGCATAGGAAAGACACCGGTTGCCATTGAAAAGGAAATCTATGGTTTTGTTGTAAACCGTATCTTCAGCGCTCTGACAAAGGAAGCTTGTTATCTGGTGGATCAGGGCATTGCCTCCATCGAAGATATCGATACGGCAGTCAAAGGTGCTCTGGGACATTCCATGGGGCCCCTTGAGACCCTGGATATGACAGGGATCGATCTGGAATACAACGTATATATGGAAAAATTCCGGACAACCGGTGATATGGCGGACCGGCCGGCCGCCTGCCTGACGGAACACTATGCCAAAGGCGAGTATGGCCGCAAGACAGGAAAAGGATTTTACGAATACAGCAAATAGATAACAGGAGGAGAACAATCAATGGAAGAAAGAAAAACGTTTTGTAAGATGAGCGATGTTGCCAGTGAATACGAAAAAAAACTGGTAACTGCCGATGAAGCAGTCAAGGTAGTGAGATCCGGCGATCGGGTTCACTACGGACTCTTTGGAGGCATTGTAAGGGATTTGGATCTGGCCCTGGCCAAGAGAACGGAAGAATTGGAAAACGTATTGGTGATGGATACCATATGGAATTATCCGGAGCCCCCTGCTATCCTTCAGGCGGATCCACAGGCAAAACACTTTAAATACTTGTCCACCCACATGAGCGGTTTGGACCGTAAGATGAACAAACAGGGCTGCTGCTGGTTCATTCCGGTCCAGTTCCGGGAAAATCCCAAATACATGGCCGAAAACGTCGGCCCCATCGATGTGGCTATGTTCCAGGTAGCGCCGATGGATCAGTACGGGAATTTTAATTTCGGACCCCAGCTGGCTGAATATTGGGGCATCATGAAATCGGCAAAGAAGGTTATTGTAGAAGTAAATCCATGTCAGCCGATTATTCATGGCATGCAAAACACCATCAACATTTCCCAGATTGATCTGGTAGTGGAAGGGCAAGCCAGACCATTGCCCAACATCGTCGCAAAAGAGGCTACTGCGGCGGAAAAGAAAATTGCCGAACATATTGCAGAACGGATTGAAAGCGGCTCCACCCTCCAGCTGGGAATTGGGGGAATGCCCAACTACGTGGGACAGAAAATCGCTGAATCGGATATCAATGATCTGAGCGTACATACGGAGATGTTCGTAGACGCTTATGTGCATTTGTATAAAGCAGGAAAAATCACTGGCAATAAGCGTACCAACAAAGGCAAAATGGTGTTTACTTTTGCTATGGGTTCTCAAGAAGTCTATGACTTTTTGGACGATAATCCGATGGGCTATGTGGCGCCGGTGGATTATGTCAATGCTGTTGAAGTCATTGCGGCCAATGATAAAGTGGTCTCCATCAACAGCTGCCTGCAGGTGGATCTCTTCGGACAGGTCAATTCCGAATCGGCAGGACTGCAGCATATCGGCGGTACAGGCGGACAGCTGGACTTCGTAATGGGAGCCTTTCAGTCTCAGGGCGGAAAAAGTTTCCTGTGCACGCCGTCAACCAGGACCAATCGTGACGGCAGCGTCCAGTCTCTGATTATGCCCACCCTGCCTCAAGGATCCATTGTTTCGGCACCTAGAAGCGCCACACATTATGTGGTTACAGAGTTTGGCGCAGTCAATCTCAAGGGTAAATCCACATGGGAGAGGGCAGAACTTTTGATTTCTATCGCCCATCCAAGGTTCCAAGAAGACTTGATTCGAGAAGCAGAGAAAATGGGAATTTGGAAGAACAGCAGCAAAGTTCAGTATTAAGAAAACGATGTTTCCTCTTATTTAAAGTATAAGTGCAATAAAACACAGCCCTCTTTCAATCGGGGCTGGGGACACCTCAGCAATGGAAAAAATATTTTTTCCATTGCTTGCGGGCGTACCTGATTATGGGTGATGTGTTGCAGGAATATACATTTAAACTCGGATTTTTAGAGGGTTCCTTCACAGTAAAAAGATTGTAGAATTCAGGTTTCTATGCTAGAATGAAGGCATGTGAAATGGACTGACGGTTTGGGGACAAGTTTTAGATCCGTCCAAAGGGAGGAACGAGAGAATGTTGGAAAAAAATCGGGCTATTGATCCAATCATAGACCTATTAGATGATGCGCCGGTATCCGCATATGTCAGTGCGATGGACAGCCGGGAATTGCTTTATGCGAATAAGATGGCAAAAAGACGATTTTTTTCTTCAACACAAGGCTGTAAAGCAACTGGCTCTTGTCCGGCGGGGTTTGAAGGACCCTGTCCTTTTTTTAATGGGGGGAAAAACAAAATTCCTATTGCCCGATCAGGCAAATTCTTCTGCCCGCAACATGGGTGCAGCTATCGTTTTAGAAGCAAGTCCATTCCGTGGGAGAATGGAACGGCTGACCTTACTTACCTTGAGGAAGATCGTCAAGGTGAGCAGGCCGACCTTCAAACAAAAAAGCAAAATTTTCAGGAGTTTTTCAGCAGCATCCCATGCGGACTTGGTGTTTATCAATTAGACCAAGAACACATTACGCTGCTGTTCCATAATCATGCTTTTTACGAAATGGCGGGATATTCCCCTGAGCAAAGTTCTTTACTGGAAAAAGAGACAACCTTTTTGGGTGTTCATCCGGAGGACTTATCTCTTCTGAAAGAAAAAATCTTAAAGGCGAGCCGGGAAAACGGTATTTTGCGGCACACTTTCCGTATATGGAATGACTTAATGCAGGAATACCGCTATTTTGACCTTCATGGATCGGTTAAAGAAGCAGAAGCTGGAAAGAAGCTTCTATACGGTGTGTACACCGATGTCAGCGAACGGGTACAATTGGAAAAAGAGATGACAGATACCAGTGAAAAAATACAGGATATCGTAAATGCCATACCGGGAGGTGTGGCGATCTATAAGGTATCGGATATTTTTGAAACAATTTACTTCTCTGAGGGTGTTCCCGAACTTTCCGGATACACAGCTGAAGAATATCAGCAGTTAATTAAACAAGACGCAGCGGAACTGACGTACTTTGAAGATACAATGAAAGTCGTTTCAAAGGCGAAGGAAGTTATTGAAAGCCGCGGAACTGGGGAAATTGAATTTCGAAAACAGCACAAGGACGGGCAGATCGTATGGGTCCGGGCCCAGATAAAATGGATCGGTGAAGAAAACGGCTGCCCGCTGCTGCACTGCGTATTCCATAACATTTCCGACCTGAAAGAGACCCAGTCGGAAAAGGATCTTTTGATTAATTCTATACCAGGAGGTATTGCCAGTTACCGGATAGAAGAAGGGCGCTTTATACCTGTCTTTTTTTCAGATGGAGTTACGGCCCTCTCCGGACATACAAGGAAAGAGTACGAGGAGCTGCTGGGCGGCAATGCTCTGAATCTCATTTATGAACCAGATAAGGAGCGGGTAGCGGCAGCCGCCCAATCTGCCATTGAAAACGGAACGGTGATGGACGTCTCCTACCGGATGGAGCATAAAGACGGGCATTTGGTTTGGATCCACCTCAATGGGAGACGTATGGGACCATTGTCGGAATCCACAAAATTCTATGCTGTGTTCACAGGAATGTCGGCCGAGACTCGATTGTTTCAGAGTATTGCTGATGAAACGGCAGATGGGATATATGTAATCAGCAAAGACAATTACGAGCTTTTATATTCCAATGAGTCAAAAGCACTATTTGTAAATGAACAAAACTGTCTAGGAGAAAAATGTTATAAAGCGCTGCATGGTAAGGATTCACCCTGCGAATTCTGTACCCTCGGCACTCATGATCCCGATGGAAGCGAGCACGAAATGGCGATAGAAGAAACGGGCCAGTTTTATAAAACCCGCTTCCGGGAAATCGAATGGAATGGAATATCCGCCTATATTAAATATATTCATGATGTTACAGAAGAGATGAAAACCAAGAGTGAAAAAGAACGCTTGGAGCAATATTTTCAAACAGTAGTGAAAAATCTTCCAGGAGGAGTGGCCGTCGTACATTATGAAGAGGACGGACATATGGTACCAGAGTTTTTGTCCGATGGTTTTGCAGAAATGACGGGTATGTCCTTGGATGAGGCATGGGAGCTGTATGAAAAAGACGCCATGTCCGGTGTGCATCCGGATGATTGGGAGCATGTTAAAGAACAGATGCGCGCTTACATTACCAGTGACGATAATCGCTGTGAAATTGTTTATCGTCTTCGAAAAGGAACGGATAGTTATGTTTGGGTAAAAAACACGCTTACATTATTTCCTAGCGAAGGCGGGGGAAGCCGTGTATATGCCGTCTATCATGAAATGACAAAAGAACGGGAAGAAAAGGAGCAGCTTCGCAGGCAATATCAAGAATTGATTATGAGCCATTATCATACGCCGGGGCCGAATGCGCTTATTATCGGACACTGCAATATTACCCAAAACATGATTTTAGATGTGATTGATTATTCCTATTCGGATTTGCTCGATACCTTTGGCTTTAATCGGGATGCTTTTTTTTACGGCCTTTCTAATTTTATACCGGAGGAGGATCGAAAGCGATTTTTGAGCATTTATCTGAATGAACCTGCGATGAAAGCCTTTGAACGCGGGGACTCGGAACAGAAGATGGAATGCTTTGTCAAGCTGCCCAAAGAAGCAAAGGGCCGCTACGTTGAAATTAAGATGAATATGATTGCAGCTCCCGACAGTGATGATATTACGGGGATCTTAACAGTTACCGACGTTACGGAGCGGACGATCGCTGATCGGGCGCTTCATAATTTATCAGTTACTGGCTACGATTTTGTAATCGATATTGACTTGACGGACGATCGCTGTACGGTGCTGGCCCACAATGGAGAAAGTGATTGTATACCTGTCTGTCCGGGGAGTTTTTCCCAATGGACGGCATATATGCTGCACACAAAAATTGTGCCAAGAGATAAAGATTTATATCGAGATAGCCTGGATCCGGAGTATATGAGGGAGAGCTTGAAGAACGGATCTTATACATTTACTTATTCAATTGCTGAGGAAAAAGGCGATATACGCACAAAAAAAATGACGGTTTCCAATACTGATGAGCGATTGGACCGGATATGCCTATCCAGTACGGACATCACTGACTCGGTAAGGGAACAGCAGGGACTGCTGCGCATGATCGCTTATACCTTTGAATTGGCCAGCTTTATTGATCTTGGGAGCAAACATTTTACGCTCTATACAAGAGATACGGTTCTAAATAATCTGCCGCCTCATTACATTGAAGATTATGAGGCCTCCATCACACGTTTTGTCGACCGTTATGGAATGGATGAAAACCGGCAGGAGTCGCAGATTCAGTTTCAAATTCAAAATATGGTGATGCGCCTGCAAGAAAAGCCGAGCGGATATGACTTTCTGTTTCCGTATCGTACAGAAGGCCGCGAACGATACAAACAGATCAATGTCCTATGGGGGGATTCCAATCATCGGACCCTCTGCTTGGTGAGGGCGGATGTGACCGATATGCTTGCTGAGGAAAGACAGCGGAAAAAAGAACTGGAAAAAGCTTTGGCACAGGCAGAAGAAGCCAACCAGGCAAAGAGTGTATTCTTGTCTTCAATGAGCCACGATATCCGTACCCCGATGAATGCGATTATGGGCATGACCTCATTGGCTGTGGCTCATTTGGGTGATCAAAAGCGAGTAGCTGATTGCCTGGACAAAATATCCATTTCATCCAAACATTTATTGAGCTTAATTAATGATGTTTTGGATATGAGCAAGATCGAACGCTCTAAAATTACCCTCAACCACATGCAGATTGTTCTTCCTGATCTGATCGGGCAGCTGGCGGACATGATGATGCCGCAGGCAGCAGCTGCTGACCTTAAGCTAAAGATCGAGGCTGGAAATGTCAGACACCAGCTGTTTTATGGTGATGTACTGCGTATGAACCAGATTTTCATTAATCTTTTAAGTAACGCAATCAAGTTTACTCCCAGGGGCGGAAGCATTGATTTTCTGGTGGAGGAGCTGGAACCTGCAAAACAAAAGGGATATGCCCGTTATAAG
The DNA here is from genome assembly GCA_902363595.1 of Clostridia bacterium. Lineage (GTDB taxonomy): Bacteria > Bacillota > Clostridia > Peptostreptococcales > Anaerovoracaceae > Hominibacterium > Hominibacterium faecale. Next base: position 12,142 of record CABJAP010000001.1, read on the forward strand.
TTCACAGTCAGAGATACTGGAATCGGGATGTCGCAAGATTTTCTGACCCATTTGTTCGACCCCTTTGCCCGCAGCCTGGGAGTCAGCTCCATTGAAGGAACCGGATTGGGACTCAGTATTACTAAAGGATTGATCGATTTAATGGGAGGTACGATTTCCGTAAAAAGTAAACCTAATGAGGGCAGCATCTTCAGTGTGGAATTGGAATGTGAAATTGCGGCAGAAGAAAAGGATCATAAGAATAAGGTCTTTGAACCAATGGGTAATAAGATGAAGCCGGAAAAACGTTTCGATGGATGCAGATTTCTGATTGCTGAGGATAATGCGGTCAATGCAGAAATCCTTTGTGAGTTGCTGGACATGTATGGGGCCGAAACCATCGTTTGTACAGATGGACGTCAAGCAGTGGAAGCTTTTCTCGATGCAGAGCCAGGTACCTATGATGCGATTCTCATGGATATTCAAATGCCAGAGATGAACGGGTATGAGGCGACTCGCGTTATTCGCAGTCAAACGCGGCAAGATGCGGCAAGGATTCCCATCATCGCCATGACTGCCAATGCTTTTGCTGAGGATATTAAGTCAGCACTGGAGGCGGGGATGAATGCCCATATAGCCAAGCCTCTGGATGTGGAGGTACTCCGCAAAACCATCGGCCGGGTATTGGAGTCGGAGGCGTAGCTGGATGTGAACCGGCTTATATCCTAAGCCTCTGGATCGACGATTTGAAAGAATGATCAGAAAACAAGATGTTTTTGCAAGTTAAGATATTTTGGCAGCAATATTGCCCTGATATACAAAATGGCATCATACCAAATGATCGGGATTTAAAGAAAATCACTTCGATACTGATACTTTGTTAATCCTTTTTCAATCCAATGTGGAAAAAAGTATCAATATCGAAATCGGTTTTCTCATATCCCGATCGTTTCATATGGGAACCGTTCATATACTGGGATAAAAGTGCCGCTAGAATGTCATATTTTTTTAGTGCCGTTCACTTTTCAATATTGCACTCTGCGTGCCAGCTCAATCAATTACAAGATATTTTTTACGATTTCTTCGAAAACAGCCGTGTGCTTGTCGATATCAGCCTGGCTGGTTTCAGCGGTGATCAGCGCCATATTGTGGAACGGGGTCATGAGGATTCCCCGGTTGAGGCTAGCTAGATGCATGTACTGATCCAGCTCAAAGTCAACGGCAGCTTCTGCCTGCCCGCCGTTTTGCGCAGGCTCTTTGCGGAACCAATATTCGGTTCTGCATCCCAGCTGTGTGGTGTTCCAGGGAAGATCGTATTTATCAATAACGCCCTGAACGCCTTCATTGAACCGCGCGGCCAGGGGGATATTTTTGTCATAGAATTTCTCCGTCAGGACTTCACTGAGGACAGCGCGCATAGCGTGCATACTCAGCGCGTTGGCAGCCAGCGTTCCGCCGATTCCGCCGATGTCGCACAGCTCCGGAGGAATGGCCGCCGCTGCTTTTGCACCCAGATCAGCGCTGAATCCGTAAGCTGCGGCGGGAATACCCGCGGCAACCGTTTTGCCGACAACCACCATGTCCGGCTCGAGTCCGTACGCTTTGGTGCATCCGCCTACACCGGCGCAGATGGTATGGGTTTCATCAATGATTAAAAGTGTGCCGTATTTTTTCGTCAATTCCCGCAGCTTTTCATGGTAGCCCGGCTGGGGATGAACGATGCCGCAGTTGGTCATGACCGGTTCTGCCAGAACAGCTGCAACATCTTCGTCTTTCAGGGCGTCTTCCAGAGCCTGAACATCGTTCCACTCGATGACCTTGGTGGTAATGGCAGGGTCGCATTGAGGCCCCAGGCTTCCAGGTTTGGCCACCGTCTTTCCAGTGGTTTCATCAATGATCGCTACCGTTTCGTCCACAGTACCGTGATAGCACCAGTTGTAAACCACGACTTTAGGCCGCTGAGTGACCTCTCTTGCAAGACGCAGAACGAAACGATTGGCGTCCGTGGCGCTGGTGGCGAACTGCCAGTATTTCATGCCGAACCTTCTCTGCAGTTCTTCCGCATTCCAGACGGCATCCTCAGTGGGCAGCATGAAAGTGGTCCCCTGGGCAGCGTATTCCGAAATGGCCTTGACGGCGGGCTCTGGAGCATGTCCGATCATGGAGCCTGTATCTCCCAGACAAAAATCCAGATAGTCATTGCCGTCCACATCCTGGAAATGGGCGCCTTTGGCTTTGGCCACAAAGACGGGATAGCTTCCGGCCCACTTGGTCATCCAGTTCATGGGAACGCCCTGCAGCAGGCTGTCTTGGGCTTTTTTATAAAGCTCGCCGGATTTCTTGTGTTTTTTTTCAAAGAGCTCCATTTCTTTTTGATACTGGGCCTTTAATTTTTCGCGATTGATCTCTGTCATTTTTTAATTCCTTTCTCTTTAATAATATAGGTCGGAAGGACCTTTATATTCCTGTATCGTATTTCCGCCATCGACGACCAGCGCTTCGCCGGTGATATAGGAGGCTTCTTTGGATGCAAGGAACACGATGGCGTTGGCGACCTCCTCAGGTTTGGCGCTCCGCTTCATGGGCGTATTGAGCCCTGCGGCTGCCTCGGCTTCCGTCTGGGAAGCGGTTTCGATCCAGCCTGGAAGTATGTTGTTGACGGTAATGTTATGAATGCCCGATTCAATGGCCAGGGCACGGCTCATGCCGATAATGGCAGCTTTGGCGGCACTGTATGCAGCCTCGCCTGGATTGCTCACGATCGGTCCAGTTACAGAGGAAACGTTGACGATTCTTCCGTAATTGCCTTTTACCAGGCAGGGAAGAACCTCTTTCGTCACATTGAAACAAAGGGTCAGATTGCGGTTAATGGATATATCCCAGCTTTCGTAGGTAATGTTAAGCATTTCCGAAAAATCTTCTTCCTGGCCCACTTGAACCATACCGGCATTATTGATGAGGACGTGGATTTCTCCAAAATCTTCGACCACCTGGCCGACCATGTCTGCTGTCTGGCCGCGGTCCATCAGATCGGCAATGTAGCCTTTTGCCGTAATCCCCAAGGCCTCCAGTTCTCTGACCCGGTCGAAGATCCGGTCCGTGGTGGCAGTTAGCGCGATCTTTGCCCCCAGATTGCCGAGAATTTTTGCTGTGGAAAAACCGATTCCCGCTGGGCTGCCGGCACCGGTTATAAGACATACCTGCCCCTCAAAATTTACAAATGATTGAACCATGTTCAAATACCTCCTTATGGAAACGTACGTTAACTTGTAAGTGCACTGTCCATATAGAAAGCAAGAACTGTGCCAGATAAAGCGCTGCCAGTTAAAAGAAGATAAACAGGGACCAACAGACGATAATCGGCGATAAATCTGCCGGTAATTTGTCATATTTGACAAATTACCAGTCAAAATTGATAAACGGGCCGGATAAACGTTTTACTTAAAAAAGCAATGATTGTTTATTTTGAAGAAGGCTTGCGAAAGGGTATACCAAGATACTGAGTGAGAGAAAGAACCAGTTTTTGTGCGATGACATCGATATGACCGATAATCCACTGGGCATCGTCGTAATTGTCGTGGTAAGCAAGCTCGATCAAATTGGCAGGGGCCTTTACCCGACGCAATTCAGCCAGAGAAATATTGGGAATTGTAGCGACCAGGCTGGGATTGGGGTAGATTTTTCTCAGATTATCTGCGAAAAAGTCAGCTGCCCGCTGACCGGAAGCACGGTCGGCATAATAGTATACATCCGGGCCTTGAATTGCGCCGGATAGATTTTCCGGAGCGGCGTTAGAGTGAAGGGCCAGATGAAAATCATAGTCACCGGCGTTGGACTGGTCGATGACCTGAGACAGCGTATCGTAAGGATTATTGCGGGTAAAGTCGATATCACTTGCGCGAAGATATGGAACCATAGCATCGACAATCAAATTCATGTAGTATTCTTCGTTTCCGGTACCAGTCACATACTGGTTATAGTCCTGAACGGAAGGACTCAGATAAATGCTGGGCATAGGTATTCCTCCTTTTTCTTAATAATATGTAGAAAGATTAAAAATGTGATTTCCAACAGACTAACAGAAGTATAGGAGAAACCCGGACCTTACCCTTAATTTTCTTGCTGCATAAACTTGCAAACTTTAGAATTCTATGATAAAATTATACGGTTACATTTACATGTATGATTATAACTGAAATGCACGGAAAGAAAGCAGGAAAAAGCAGCAATGACAGAAAGACAACAAATTATTAATATAGCGGTGATCGCACACGTCGATGCAGGGAAATCCACCTTGGTTGACGCATTTTTAAACCAAAGCGGCGTTTTCCGGGAGAATCAGGATGTGGTGGACTGCGTCATGGACAGCGACGATATCGAACGGGAACGGGGAATAACTATTTATTCAAAAAACTGTTCGGTTATGCACGACGATGTGAAGATCAATATCGTTGATACACCGGGTCACGCGGATTTTTCTTCAGAGGTGGAACGGATCATGAAAACGGTGGACACGGTTATTTTGCTGGTGGATTCCAGCGAAGGACCCATGCCCCAGACCCGCTTTGTACTGAAAAAATCCCTGGAGCAGGGTATAAATCCCATTCTCTTAATCAACAAAATCGACAAAAAGGATGCGCGGATCGAAGAAGTAGTGGATGAGGTCTATGAACTGTTCATGGACTTGGAAGCCAACGACAAGCAGCTGGATTTTCCTATCCTGTACGGAATCGCAAGGCAGGGAATCGTTGTTTACGACCCCAAGGACGCCGAAGGCATCGAGGTCGGCGCAGAAGACAAGAAAGCCAGGAAAACCGCTGCCGGCATGAACGGCCTGGACATTATGCCCCTTTTTGACACCATCATCAAACATGTGGAGCCGTACCCGGATCTGAATAATGAGCCGCTGCAGCTTCAAATCTCCACTTTGGGGTATGATGATTATATAGGAAGATTGGGAATCGGCCGAATTACCAAAGGAGTCCTGCGGGAAGCCCAGACTGTAGCCGTAGCTAAAGGAGACGGCAGCATCGTACAGAGGAAGGTCAATCAAGTGTTCATTTATAGGGGACTTAAACGGGTACCGGTAAAAGAGGCTCAGTCCGGCGACATTGTGGTTGTTTCCGGTATTGCAGACATCTCCATCGGAGAAACGATTTGTGATGAGAAAAATCCTCACCCCATGGAAATGATCCACATTGAAGAACCCACTCTGTCGATGAACTTTATGGTTAACAAAAGTCCCTTTGCCGGAAAGGTGGGCAAATTTGTAACCTCTCGTCATATCAAAGAAAGATTGGACAAAGAGCTGGAGGTCAATGTGGGACTGATGGTGGAAGAAACCGATTCCACCGATTGTTTCAAAGTCTCTGGAAGGGGCGAACTGCACCTGTCCATCCTCATTGAGAATATGCGAAGAGAAGGCTATGAGCTGGCGGTTTCCAAGCCCGAAGTCATCATGCGCAGGAATGAAAAGAACAAGGTGCTGGAGCCAATGGAAGAAGTGATTATCTCCGTTCCTGATGAATATACCGGCTCCGTCATTTCCAAGCTCAACTTGCGAAAGGGCGTCATGCGGGAGATGGGTGCGGAGAACGGATATACAAGGATGGAATATCTGGTTCCCACAAGAGGTCTTTTGGGATATCGGACCGAATTCATCAATGATACCAGAGGCGAAGGCACCATGGTGCGCCGCTTCGATGGATTTGATGAATACAAAGGTGATATTCCTCAGCGAACCAACGGGGTCGCCATCGCCCAGGAGGAAGGAGTCGCTACTCCATATGCGCTCTTTAACATCGGTGAGCGGGTGCAGATGTTCATTGAACCGGGAACAAAGGTCTATGAAGGCATGATCATCGGTATGAACAGCCGCAGCGAAGACATGGTGGTCAACCCGTGCAAGGCAAAAAAAGCGACCAACATGCGGGCTGCGGGAAGCGATGATAATATTAAGCTGGCGCCGGCCAGACAGTTCACCCTGGAAGAAGCGCTGGAGTTCATCGATGACGATGAACTGGTGGAGATCGTTCCCGACGATATACGGCTGCGTAAAAAGTTATTAAAAGAGCTGGACCGCAGACGAAGCGGGAGAAAAATCGACTGATTGGTCAGTTAGGAGGTCATGATGTTTGACAATTTATCTGTCTCCGATGCAACTGTGGAAAAGTTGATCAATGTAGGTATTTCGCTGATCATATTGATCGTTGGATACATCGTCATTAAGATCGTGCTGCATGTGGCCAAAAAAACCCTGGAACGCTCTTCTTTGGATCCGGTGCTGTACCGATTTATCCTTAGAATAACGAAGATTATCATGTGGATCATTTTGCTTTTGATGATCATGGAGCGGTTTGGTTTTAAGATGAACAGTCTGATCACTGTGCTGGCGGCAGCGGGCGCGGCTATTGCTCTGGCCCTGAGGGACAGTTTGGCAAATGTGGCAGGAGGTATCATGATTCTCATCAACAAACCCTTTGCGCAAGATGATTATATCGACATCAACGGCACGACGGGTCAGGTGAGGGACATTGATTTGTTTGTGACGCACCTGAAGACCTATGACAATAAGGTGATCACCATCCCCAACGGTATGGTCAACACATCGGTTTTGATCAACTACACCAAAGAGAACAAGCGGCGAGTGGATTGCTGCTTTAACATCGGATACGACGACGATATCAAACAGGCGAAGGATATCCTGGCAGCCATTGCCGAATCCCACCCTGCGATATATCGAGATCCGCAGCCTATTATCGGGGTCGCGGGTCAGAAAGACAATTGCATTTCCATTGATATGAAAGTATGGTGCGAGACCGACAATTACTGGGACGTAAAATACTTCCTGGAAGAGAACGTAAAGCTTGCGTTCGATGAAGCGGGCATTACCATTCCGTTCCCGCAGATGGACGTTCATATCAAGAAGAAATAAATAGTGGCGGTAAGCCGCAGAGAGTGATAAAATATTAGGAAACGTAAAAGAAAGGAGACTCCGAATATGGAACAAAACAAAAAGTTTAAGAGAGTGTTAGTGGCGAACAGAGGAGAGATCGCCATTCGAATATTCAGAGCCTGCAAAGAACTTGGCATCAGAAGCGTGGCAATCTATTCCGAAGAAGACAAAAACACGCTTTTCAGAACAAAAGCTGACGAGTCTTACCGTGTAGGAAAAGGTAAATCTCCGGTAGATGCTTATCTGGCTATCGATGAGATCATCGAGCTGGCGAAAGCCAAGGGCGTAGACGCCATCCATCCGGGATACGGATTCCTCTCGGAAAACGTGGAGTTTGCCAAAGCCTGTGAAGAAGCAGGAATTGTCTTTATAGGGCCTACTTACCAAATGATGGAGAATCTGGGAGATAAAATCCAGTCCAAGATCGTTGCAAACAAAGTCGGCGTGCCGACGATTCCAGGCGTAGAAGAAGCCATTCAGACGGAAGAAGACGCGGTCAAATACGCAGAGTTCTGCGGATACCCGGTCATGCTCAAAGCAGCGGCAGGCGGCGGCGGCAGAGGCATGCGGATCGTCAGAACTCCGGAAGAACTGCTTCCCCAGTTCCGCAGCGCCAAGAGCGAGGCTAAGAAAGCTTTCGGTATTGACGATATCTTTATCGAAAAATATCTGGAGCGGCCAAAACATATTGAAGTGCAGGTATTAGGCGATAATTACGGCAACCTGGTCCACCTCTATGAAAGAGACTGTTCTATTCAGAGAAGACACCAGAAAGTCGTGGAATTTACTCCGGCAATCTGTATTACGCAAGAACAGAGACAGAATATCTGCGCTGACGCTTTAAAAATCGCAGGAGCGGTAAACTACCGCAGCGCCGGTACGGTGGAGTTTTTGGTGGACAAAAACGGCGACCACTATTTTATCGAGATGAACCCGAGAATTCAGGTGGAACATACGGTAACAGAAATGACCACTGGTATCGATATCGTTCAGTCCCAGATTTTGATCGCACAGGGACACAAGCTGGATTCCGATGAAGTGAATATTAAGGGACAGGATTCCATCAAGCCGCGCGGCTATGCGATTCAGTGCCGTGTTACTACGGAGGACCCGATCAACGGATTTGCGCCGGATACGGGCGTCATCAGCATGTACCGCAGCGCATCCGGGTTCGGTATTCGTCTGGACGGAGGCAATGCCTTCACAGACTCCACCATTTCCCCTTATTACGACAGCCTTTTGGTTAAAGTCACTTCCTGGGCCAGATCCTTCAGGGATGCAACCAACAAAGCAATGCGCGCTCTGCGTGAAATGAAGATCACCGGAGTGAAAACCAACGCTGCGTTCCTGATGAACGTACTCAACCACCCGACTTTCCGCGCAGGCCAGTGCGATACCGGTTTTATTGCCGATAATCCGGAACTGCTGAATATCCGGGCAAGACAGGATAAAGAACTGAAAGTGCTTTCCTTCCTGGGAGATAAATTCATCAATGAGACTAAAGGCGTGAAGCCGGACTTCGATGTGCCCATCTTCCCGAGAATTAAGCAGGACGTTATCGACGGCCTTTCTGGAACAAAACAGATTCTGGATGAGAAAGGGCCGGAAGGGCTCGCCAAGTGGATCCTGGAGCAGAAAAAACTGCTGCTGACTGACACCACCATGAGAGACGCCCAGCAGTCCCTGATGGCAACAAGAGTAAGGACGGTGGATATGGAGAAAATCGCTCCTGCTACCGCCTATTATGGAAAGGATCTCTTCTCACTGGAAATGTGGGGCGGAGCTACTTTTGATACATCCTACCGTTTCCTGAAGGAATCTCCGTGGGAAAGACTGGACACTCTGCGCAAAAAGATGCCCAACATTCTGTTCCAGATGCTGATCCGCGGCGCCAACGGCGTAGGCTATAAAAACTACCCGGACAACGTAATCCGCAGATTCGTCAAAGAATCGGCAGATTCGGGAATCGATATTTTCCGTATTTTCGACTCCCTCAACTGGATCGAAGGTATGGAGATCGCCCTCGACGAAGTACTGAATCAGGGCAAGGTTGCAGAAGCATGTATCTGCTATACGGGAGACATTCTCGACGACAGAAAAGAAAAATACAACCTGAGCTACTATGTGAGAATGGCCAAGGAACTGGAAAAGAGAGGAAGCCACATCCTGGGAATCAAGGATATGTCCGGCCTCATCAAGCCGATGGCAGCCAGAAAGCTGATCGATGCGTTAAAGCAGGAAATCAGCATTCCAATCCACTTACATACCCACGATACCAGCGGCAACGGAATCGCTACCATTCTGATGGCAGCCAGCGCCGGCGTGGATATTGTGGATGCGGCTTTCAACAGCATGTCAGGACTGACCAGCCAGCCAGCGCTCAACTCAGTGGTTGCTGCTGTTGAAAACACAGAAAGAGAAACGGGCATTGATCCGGACGGTATCCAGAAGATTTCCGATTACTGGGCAGCCGTACGTCCGGTTTACAAGAGCTTTGAATCCGAACTTTTGGCAAGCTCTGCTGAAATTTACAAATACGAAATCCCCGGCGGTCAGTATTCCAACCTGAAACCGCAGGTGGAAAGCTTTGGCCTGGGCCATAAATTCGAAGAAGTAAAGGATATGTATAAGGCGGTCAATGAAATGCTGGGCGACATCGTCAAGGTAACGCCGTCTTCCAAGGCAGTGGGCGATATGGCCATCTTCATGGTTCAGAACGACCTGACGCCGGAAAACATTTATGAAAAAGCAAAGGATATCGACTTCCCTGATTCCATCGTTTCCTATTTTGAAGGCATGATGGGACAGCCGGAAGGCGGTTTCCCCGAAAAGCTCCAGAAGCTGGTTCTTCATGGAAAAGAGCCGATCACCTGCAGACCGGGCGAGCTGCTTCCGCCGGAAGATTTTGACGCCATTAAAAAACATCTGCAGGACGAACTGGGCCTGGAAGGTACGGAGAGAGAAGCGCTCAGCTACGCCCTCTACCCAAAAGTGTTCGAGGACTTTGTAAAGAGCCTGAAGAAGGAAGGAAACTTCCGTCTGATGGGCAGCGATATCTTCTTCCATGGTTTGTCCGAAGGCGAGACTTGCGAAGTCAAGATTGCAGAAGGCAAGGAGTTGGTGATCAAGCTGATCAATGCCAGAGATGCGGATGAAGAAGGTTTCCGTGATGTGGTATTTGAAGTAAACGGCAACCGCAGCGCGGTCAGAATCAAAGACAAGGATGCCAGCATCGTATCCACGGCTTCTCAGATCCTTTATGCCAATGCGGAAGATCCGTCTGAGATCGGAGCTAATATTCCGGGGAACATCCTCAAGGTTCTGGTCAGCGAAGGCGAAGAAGTGGAAGAAAAACAGCCCATCGCTGTTATTGAAGCTATGAAGATGGAGACCAATATTTTATCGCCGATGAAGGGATCCGTTGACAAGATCTATGTAAAAGAAGGTCAGCAGGTCAAAGCCGGCGAGCTGGTTGCCAAGTTAAAGTAACGATTGGAGCAGAGGAGTGTTGTTATGGGAGAAGGTATAATCGGGAAGTTTATCTATTTCTGGATCTTCATTCTTGGCGGACTTTTGATCGGCAAGATGGTCGGCCTGACCAATACCACAAGTAATGTGGTCTGGCTGTGCATTTGTCTGGCGGTCACCTATGTGGGCTGGCAGTTTATCCGATCCAGATTGAAGAGAAACGCTGCCGCAAGGAAACCAGAACCCACCCCGAGGCGCAACAATCGTCACGGAAAAAAGAAACGATAATATTTACAAAGGCAGGCTGTCTGTGATTATAGGCAGCCTGCCTTTTTTGGGGATGTTTTTAAGGTGATAGACTGGTTGGGGGGTGAGTAAAAGTTTTGTCGGGGAGGGGGAAAATTTAAAATTTAATCTTTTCCCGGGAAACCCGATTTTGATGATTTGACAGAATCAGCTCTTTTAAATAAACCGCGAGGGGAACCATGGGCAAACAGCCGATAATGTGGTAATATGAAAACGGTAAAAGAGGTAGAAAAATGAAAATTTCTTTGATTGCGTTCACAAAGGCAGGAGCCAAAACCTGCCGCCATATTATAGAAAGCTGTGGAGAGGGAAACGAGTGCCTGGGATTTCAAAAGGGAAGTTTTCAGCCAGAGGAAGGATTGACGGTGGTTGAAGAGCCACTGGGTCAGTGGGTACAGGAAGCCTTCTACAAACAGGATGCTCTCGTTTTCATCGGTTCTGCAGGCATTGCAGTGCGGGCGATCGCCCCTTTTCTCAAAAGCAAACAAACGGATCCGGCCGTCCTTGCGGTGGATGAGCAGGGAAATTATGTGATTCCGCTGGTTTCCGGGCATATTGGCGGCGCCAACAAGCTGGCCTCCCATATTGCCGAAAGAATAGGGGCTGCCCCGGTCATTACAACGGCTACGGACATCAACGGCAGGTTTGCGGTGGACCAATGGGCGAGGGAAAACGACTTGCTGATCAGCGACATGAAGCTGGCAAAACAAATATCTGCCCATCTGCTGCAGGGAAAAGAAGTCGGCCTGGTCACAGCCTTTTCCATTGTGGGAAATCTGCCGAAGGGCTTGACTTACAAAGAGTCGCCCATTAACATTGAAGTATCGGCGGCCCGCAGGCCTGTTCGAAAAAATACGCTGCGGCTGATTCCCCAGGCGGTCGTTTTGGGAATCGGCTGCCGCAGGGGCATTTCCCGGGAAAACATCCAGACCCTGGCCGAACAAGTGCTGGATCGGGAAAACCTTTGCTGGGAAGCGGTTTGCCAAGTGGCATCCATTGACATTAAAAAAAATGAGCCGGGACTATTGGAATTTTGCCAGGCCAAAAAGCTTCCGCTTCAAACTTACACGGCAAAAGAACTGGCAGCTGCTCGGGGCGAATTCAGTGAATCGGATTTTGTCCGGTCTGTGACAGGGGTGGACAATGTCTGTGAGCGGGCCGCTCTTTTAGCTTGCGGGAGAGGAAATCTGGCGGTAAAAAAACAGGTGAAGGATGGCGTGACCCTGGCTGTTGCCATAAAAGCACGGACCTATAGTATTTTACCATTGAATACGGCGTTGCCGCAGGGAACAGTTGGTTCATAGCGAAGACTTAAAAAAGGAGAAAGGTTATGGAATTAGTAAAAAGACCCAGAAGATTGCGGATGGACGGAAGGGTCAGAGACATGATCCGCGAAACAAGGATTACAAAGAAATCGCTGATCTACCCGATCTTTGTCGAAGAAGGGCAAGGCATCATAAGGGAAATCCCCACCATGCCGGGGCAGAAGCGCTACAGCCCCGATACCTTGCCAAAGGCCCTGGAAGAGGCCGCGGAAAAGGGAATTCAAAACATTATGTTTTTCGGCATTCCAAAACACAAGGATGAATGTGGAAGTCAGGCGTACTGCGATCACGGGATCATTCAGGAAGCAATGCGCGCAGGGAAAAAATACGTACCCCAGCTGCTCTATATCGGCGATGTATGTATGTGCGAATACACCAGCCACGGCCACTGCGGCATCATCAAGGGCGATTCAGTGGACAATGACAAAACCGTTCCTCTGCTGGCAAAGACAGCCGTATCCCAGGTAGCCGCCGGCGCCGATATGGTTGCGCCTTCCGACATGATGGACGGGAGAGTGGCGGCCATTCGCCAGGCCCTGGATGAGGCGGGATACATCGATACACCGATTATGTCCTACGCGGCCAAGTACGCATCCGCTTTTTATGGTCCCTTCCGTGATGCGGCCGGTTCGGACAACTTTAAGGGAAACCGGAAAACCTATCAAATGGACTGGCATAATCGAAGAGAAGCCCTGAAAGAAGTGGATACGGATCTGGAAGAAGGGGCGGACATCATCATGGTCAAGCCGGCATTGTCATACCTGGATATCATCCGAGAAGTGCGGGATCGGGTCAACGTTCCGGTGGCAGCCTACAGTGTCAGCGGCGAATATGCCATGATTAAGGCGGCCGGAGCCCAGGGAATGGTGGATGAATCTGCGATTATCGCCGAAACCACCACTGGAATTTACCGTGCGGGAGCAGAGATTTTAATCACCTATTTTGCAATGGAAATCGCTCAGATGATCGATGAAGGGAGAATTGGATAAATGACAAACACAACCAAATCAGCAGCGCTTTTCGCGGAAGCGCAGAACTATATACCCGGCGGTGTCAACAGCCCGGCCAGAGCTTTCCAGGCAGTCGGCGATACGCCCCGGTTCATCAAACGGGCAAAGGCCCAATATCTCTACGATGCCGATGACAACAAGCTGATCGATTACATCGGTTCATGGGGACCGATGATTTTGGGAAATAACCATCCGGCCGTGCTTAAAGCCGTACAGGAAGTCATCGAGGACGGTCTCAGCTTCGGCGCTGCCACAGAACGGGAAATTCAGATGGCAAAGCTGGTCTGCCAGCTTCTTCCTTCTGTTGAGATGGTCCGCATGGTAAATTCGGGAACGGAAGCCACCATGAGCGCCCTGCGGGCCGCCAGAGGCTATACAGGGAGAAACCGCATCATCAAATTCGAAGGATGCTATCACGGCCACAGCGACGGCCTTTTAGTCAAAGCCGGTTCCGGCCTCATCGCAGAGGGAGGAACGCCGGACAGCGCCGGTGTAACGCCTGGATGCGCCCAGGATACCCTGACCGCAAGATACAATGATTTTGAAAGTGTAGAAAAACTTTTCCAACAATATAAAGGGGAAATTGCCGCTGTCATTCTGGAGCCGGTGGCTGCCAATATGGGTGTGGTACCTCCGGAAAAAGGATTTTTAGAACAGATTAGAACCATTTGTACGGAAGAAGGGGCTGTGCTCATCTTTGATGAAGTCATCACCGGATTCCGCCTGTCCTTAGGCGGAGCACAGGAATTGCTGGGAATCACACCAGACCTTTCCACCTTCGGCAAGATCATCGGCGGCGGCATGCCGGTAGGCGCCTACGGCGGCAAGAAAGAAATCATGGAAGTGGTAGCCCCTCTGGGACCCGTTTATCAGGCCGGCACCCTCAGCGGAAATCCGGTCGCGATGGCGGCCGGCATCGCCCAGCTCACTTATTTGAAGGACCACCCAGAGGTTTATACCGTAATCGATAAGCTGGGAGAACGATTGTACGGCGGCTTGGCCCAGATTGTGGAAAAGGCGGGAGCTGCGTGCAGCGTCAATTATGTGGGTTCTATTGGAACGCTGTATTTCACAGACCAAAATGTGAGGGACTTCCAAACGGCAAAGACTGCGGATCTTGCCAGATACGCCGATTACTTTAAGTTTATGATGGAGCGGGGCCACTATTTCGCGCCGGCGCAATTTGAAGCTATGTTCCTGTCCAACGCCCACACAGAGGGCGATATTGATCGGACGCTGGACAGCGCGGCCCAGTATTTTGGAGTATAAGAATGAAACGGATTTGGATAATCGGCATTGGCATGGGAAACCCCGAAACGCTGACTGTAGGCGCTCTTAACAGGATTCAAGCAAGCCGAGCCCTCATCGGAGCCCGGCGCATGATCGAGGCACTGGGCGAGGTGAAAGCCAAAGCCTATTTTGCCGTTTCTCCCGATGAGATTCTGCAATGGATCAAGGATCATGAAGACTTGGATCCGATATCGGTTTTAATGTCGGGAGACGTGGGTTTTTTCAGCGGCGCTAAAAAGCTGCTAAAGCTGATTGAAGAAGAGACCAATTATAAGGCGGAGCTGATCCCTGGGATCAGCTCTCTCCAATATTTTTGCAGCCGCCTGGGGACTTCCTGGGAAGACGTGAAAACCGTCAGTCTCCACGGAAGAGAACGGAACTTTATCGGAGAGATTCTCAATCACAAAAGGACCTTTTTCTTGACGGACAGCATTCAGACTCCCGATTATATCTGTGCCCGGCTGGTGGAAGCGGGATTGGGAGAAACGCTGGTAGCAGCCGGCGAACGGCTTTCCTATGAAGATGAACGGATTGTGACTGGAACCGCTTGGGAACTCAGTCAAAAAACCTTTGATCCCCTCAGTGTGGTTCTGGTTGAAAATCCAAGAGCAGGAGCCGCATATCCCCATCCGGTTACTCATGGGATTCCCGATGATGCCTTTGTGCGGGGAGAGGTGCCGATGACAAAAGAAGAAGTGAGGAGCATCACCCTTTCCAAGCTGCGAATTGAAGAAGAGGACATCCTCTATGATGTAGGAGCAGGAACCGGGTCAGTGGCGGTTGAGATGGCCCTCCAGGCACGCAGAGGAGCGGTCTTTGCCATTGAAACAAAGCCTGAGGCCGTGGCTTTGATTGAAAAGAATAAAGCGGTTTTCCATGCAGATAATCTCCATGTGATCCAGGGGATAGCGCCCCAGGCCATGTGCTCCCTTCCCGTTGCGGATAAAGCCTTCATTGGGGGCAGCCGGGGCAACTTGAAGGAGATTGTAACGGCGCTTTTGAAAAAAAATCCCGATATTCGGATGGTGGTCAACGCCATAGCCCTGGAAACCATGCAGGAAACCATGGAAACCTTCAAGGAGCTGGGCCTTGAGGTGGAACTGGTGCAAGTGTTCTTATCAAAGGCAAAGAACGTGGCCGGCTATCAGATGATGATGGGTCAGAACCCGATCTTCATTATTAGCGGCCAGAGGAAGGAAGCGGAGCAATGAAGGTAGAGAAACATGCGATTCCCCGTATCCTCATCGGAGCATCGGGAAGTGGAAGCGGGAAAACCATTTTTACCTGCGGGCTGCTGCAAGCGCTGAAAACGGCGGGAAAACGCCCGGTATCCTTTAAGTGCGGACCCGATTATATCGACCCCATGTTCCACACAGAAGTTCTGGGTATTCCTTCCAGGAATCTGGACCTGTTTTTCGCTCCGGAGAACACAGTCAACTATCTCATGGCAAAGCACGCAGAGAATGGAGATATGGCGGTGATAGAAGGGGTCATGGGTTACTATGACGGCTTGGCCGGGATCTCGCCGGCGGCCAGCTCCTATGATCTGGCGAAAAAGACGAAAACTCCTGCTGTTTTGCTTTTAGACAGCCGGGGAAAATCCCGGTCCCTTTTGGCAGAAATAAAAGGATTCTTGGAGCTGGAAGAAGAGAGCATGATCCGTGGCGTGATCCTCAATCAGGTGTCGGAAATGATCTATCCCCAATTGAAAGGGCTCATTGAAGGGCAGCTGCCAGTCAAGGTATATGGTTATCTGCCAAAGATGGTCAACTGCAGTTTGGAAAGCCGCCATTTGGGGCTTGTTACCGCAAAGGAGATCAAAGACCTGCAGGGAATCGTAGATCAGCTGTCGGAGCAAATCCGTGCTTCCGTTGACCTGGAGGGGCTGATTGAGCTGGCAGGGCAGGCCGGCGAACAGGTTTATAAGCCGCTGCGGCTTCCAGTTCCATCTGCGCAGCCGGTACGGATCGGGGTGGCCATGGATAAGGCTTTTTGTTTTTATTATCAGGATAATCTGGACCTTTTGGAAGAAATGGGGGCGGAAATTGTTCCTTTCAGCCCGCTGGAGGATCGGGAGCTTCCTAGAGAGCTTCACGGACTCATCTTCGGCGGCGGCTATCCGGAATTGTATCTGCCCCAGCTTTCAGAAAACCGCGCCATGCGGCAGGCCGTACGCAGCGCAGTGGAAGCAGGAATGCCATGTCTTGCGGAATGTGGCGGCTTTATGTATCTCCATGAGCGTCTGAAAGGAAAGGATGGCGTTTCCTATCCCATGGCAGGCGTGGTTTCCGGGGAAAGTTACCCTACGGATAAGCTGGGAAGGTTCGGGTATATCGAGCTGACCGCAAAGGAGGATACGCTGCTCTGCAGGAAAGGCGAAATGCTGAAAGGCCACGAGTTCCACTACTGGGACAGCACCAATCCGGGAAATGCTTTTCACGCCCAAAAGCCTCTGGGGAAGAAGAACTGGGAGTGTGTGGTTTCCCGGGAAAATCTGTTTGCCGGTTACCCGCATATATACTTTTATTCCAATCCGGAGGCAGCAGAACGGTTTGCTGCCGCCTGCAGGAAATATCGGGCAGGGTAAATCAGTTAATAAACGCAAATTTGGGCGCTAAAAGCCGATGAGATTATTTCCATCGGCTCGTTGCTGTTGTATCATTTTGTCTTACTGCCGTTCGCTCCTGCGTATGTTTTGTTACGAACGGGAAGATTGGTAAAATCAATCATTGGTTAGTCACCTTGTTTCAGTCTTAAATAGTTTTCGCGCAAATACCAAGCCTGTTCCGTAGATATTTCCTGCCCGACTTCGGCAGCGTTAATATCCGCATTCAGTTTGCACCAATAAATATTCCAATGCAAATCTTTTTTACCGCTGTCTACAATCTTCCAAGAAGCAATCATATTTTCCAAAGAGGTTTGCAGATACGGCGGCAGAGGGGAACATATAATTCAGGTTAATTACGCCAATTAAGCGGGTGAAATTTTGGGGATCATATATTTTGTAAAAATCCATGCTGTTTTTTAAGTGAAAGTGGCGGGCTTTGGGAGATGTGATTTGGGATATGTAAGACATCTCACCTAATTCAAACAACTTTCCAAAAAAAGGTTTATACTTGGTTTTTCCATAATCAGAATAAGGTATCCTTGAATCATAATTTTCTCTGAGAAATTTCAAATATTCTTCTTCGACAATTTTCCATTTTAGCATAGTCTTTCGTCTCCCTTACCAAAAAAATAAGATCGGGAAAACCCGATCTTAATTAATACGATTTTGTCAAGGATTCGTAACCTCTGATACCTATATTATATGTCATTTCGTCAAAAAATCAATCTATTTTCTTCGTGGTTTTCTATAAACAGGATATATTTTTTAAAGGGTATGTCAATCCTTTAAATTGAATTTCTGTAAAAAAATGTATTAGATGTGCACCTTTATCCTTAAAACAAACCTCTTGAATATTCAGGGGAGAGTGTGATACAATGAATCAACAATTGAAATGTCCCGGGTGTCCGGTGTTTCCCCGCCGGAAGAATAGGGAAGAGGGGTGAAATTCCCCCGCGGTCACGCCGCTGTGTAGGACGAATCATATCCATTTCATATCACTGTGAAAATGGGAAGATCGGATATGGTAGAGACTCCTGAGCCAGAAGACCTGCCTGTGGATGGTTGGATGCATTTTCTTACGGACGATGAGAAAGTGTAAGAGCGGAAATGCGCTTTCCGCCTTCTTGCGCTATTCTGAAAAGTCAGAATAGTTCTTTTTTTATTACGCAGGGAATATCCTCAGCGATCGTTCCGGAGTATCAAAAAAGTTCACCTTGTGAAAGTGAGCGAGAAGCGCGAATAACATTTCCCAAGAAAACTTTTTAGGAGGGAAAACTTATGACAAGAACAAGATCAAAAACAGAACGGATTATGTTTACCTGCGGAATGGTGTGCGCGCTGTTCTTCGGGGTGACGACAGCTTCCAGCGCCATGCACATCATGGAGGGATATCTGCCGCTGAATTATTGTATCATTTGGGGAGCCATCTGCGTGCCGTTTTTTATCGCAGGGCTGTTTTCCATCAAGAGGACTGTAATCCAGCACAGAAAGACGCTGCTGCTTCTGGTCATGATGGGAGCCTATGTCTTTGTGCTTTCGGCTCTGAAAATTCCATCGGTAACGGGCAGTAGCTCGCATCCCACCGGCACCGGCCTGGGCGCTGTTCTCTTTGGACCTGCGGCCATGTGCGTCATCGGAGTTATCGTTTTGTTGTTCCAGGCATTGCTTCTGGCCCATGGCGGCCTGACAACGCTGGGGGCCAATACCTTTTCTATGGCGATCGCGGGACCTTTTTTAGCATTCGGTGTATTTCTGATCTGTAAAAAACTCCGTGTGCCGAAATCCGCAGGTGTTTTTCTGGCGGCTTGTCTGGGCGATCTGTTTACATATTGTGTAACTGCTCTGCAGCTGGCCGTGGCCCATCCTTCACCAGTGGGAGGAATTGCCGCATCCCTTGCGGAATTTCTGGGAATCTTTGCGGTAACGCAGATTCCGCTGGCTGTGATCGAAGGGTTAATTGCTGTGGTTGTCATAAAGGCTCTGGAAAGTTACGCCAAACCGGAATTGACCGAGCTGGGATATCTGGGGGTGTAGATGATGACGAAGAACGCAAAAGTAATGATTATCTGTTTCGTTTTAGCGGCACTGATTGCGGTTGTGCCTCTTTTCTTCATCCATGATTCGGAATTCGGTGGTTCGGACGGAGCTGCCGAGGAAGCCATTACCGCCATTGATCCGGACTACAAAGCTTGGGCATCGCCTGTCCTTGAGCCGCCGGGCGGAGAGACCGAATCGCTGCTGTTCTGCTTGCAGGCTGCGCTGGGCGGAGGCGTCTTTGGCTTTGGCATGGGCTATCTCATCTGCAGAAAGAAATATGCAAAGAAAGAACAGGACTAAGACGATGATGATGATTGACAAGCTGGCTTATTCGTCTCCATGGCGATATAAAAGCACACATTTGAAGAGCTGCTTTGCCATCGGCACCCTTTTGATCTGTGTGGCAGTCCGCTCATTTTTCATCTCATCGATCGTTTTGATCCTAATGGGATGTCTGACTGTAACATACAGCCGGGCATCTCTTTCTCATTATGGAAAAATGATGCTGTGGCCCATGGCCTTTCTGATCATGGGAACGATCTCCATTTTGGCCGACATTGCCGATGAACCAATGGGCATGGTCCATATCAGCATCGGCAGCAAATACCTGGTGATCCTGGGCTCGTCGGTCATCGAAAGCGGGCGGCTGATATTGGTATCGCTGGCTTCCGTCTCCTGCCTCTATTTCTTAATCCTGACAACCGCTGTGCTGGATTTGATGGCCGGATTAAAGAGGCTCCACTGCCCCTGGCTGATCATTGAACTGATGACGCTGATCTATCGCTTTATCTTTGTTCTGCTGGACCTGGCGCTGTCCATCAACACAGCTCAAAAATGCAGGCTGGGAAATAAAGATTTAAAAACATCCATCCGCAGCATGGGCGGCATGCTGGCGGCGCTGTTTGTTCAGGCCATGGAAAAATCGTCGGCCCTTTTCAACGCCATGGAAGCCAGATGCTATGACGGACGGATCCACGTGCTGACTGAACACCGACCGGCGGCCAAAAAAGAAATCCTGCTTGTTGCGGCCTATTTGACGGCGCTCTTGGCTCTGGCTATCTTCTGCCGCACGAAGGGAGGCCTGTGATGAAGGAAGCAGAACCGATTGTACGGGCAGAAGATGTATCCTATACCTATGAGGACGGGACTCAGGCTCTAAAAGGAATCAGCCTTACTGTCAGAGCCGGCGAACGGGTCGCTGTCATGGGTGCCAATGGGTCGGGAAAATCGACGTTTTTCCTCCATCTGAACGGAATTCTGAAGCCCCAGGAGGGGAGGATTTTCATCGGCGGAAAGCCCATCGATTATTCAAGAAAAGGACTTTTGGAGGTACGAAAGAAGGTTGGAATCGTCTTTCAAAACCCGGATAACCAGCTGTTTTCCGCCAGTGTAAAACAGGAAATCTCCTTCGGCATTCTCAATCTGGGCGCATCGGAAACGGAAGCCGAAAAGCAGGTGGAGCAAGTGATGGAAGAGCTGGAAATCAACCCTTTTGCCCATAAGCCGACCCACTTTTTGAGCGGCGGCCAGAAAAAGCGGGTTTCCATAGCCGACATACTGGTCATGGGTCCGGAGCTGATTCTCTTAGATGAACCGGCAGCAGCCCTCGATCCCAAACATGCGAGGATGATCGACGGAATTGTGGACCAGCTGAGCCGCAGGGGAATTACCATACTGTTGTCCACCCACGACGTGGAACGGGCGCTCATCTGGGCCGACCGGGTGGTGCTCTTTGACGAGGGCGTGATCGCAGGAGAAGGCAGCCCGGAAGAAATTTTCCGCAATGATGCGATTTTAAAACAGACCAACCTGGAAAAACCCACTGTGTTTCAGATTTTTGATACTCTATGTGAGGAAGGAATTCTGGATCCCAAGCTGGATCCGCCTCA
Organism: Clostridia bacterium; assembly: GCA_902363595.1. Lineage (GTDB taxonomy): Bacteria > Bacillota > Clostridia > Peptostreptococcales > Anaerovoracaceae > Hominibacterium > Hominibacterium faecale. The sequence continues at coordinate 33,009 of CABJAP010000001.1, forward strand.
TCGGGTCGAAGAGCTGGCCGCATATATCAGGCAGAAAGGAACCGAGCAATTATGACAAAAAAAGAAGCAATCCTGGCAGTCAGTTTTGGCACCAGCCATCAAGAGACGAGGAAAAAGACCATCGAAGCCATCGAGCATCGATTCCGGGAAGAATTTCCCGGCCATGAAGTGCGAAGAGCCTTCACCAGCGGTATGATCATGAATGTGCTTAAAAAGCGGGATCAAATCCATGTGGACGACGTATCAGAGGCATTGGAACGGCTCAAAAAAGATAGGTTTGATCGAGTGGTGGTCCAGCCGACCCACGTGATCAACGGCGAGGAATACGAGAAAATGACAGCGCAGGTCCAACCGTGGATAGACCGGTTTGCCAGCATCGTCGTCGGCAGACCGCTGCTTACCGAAAGCGATGATTACCAGGCAGTGTGCTCGGCCGTTTTAAAACAATTTCCCAAACTGAAGGAAGAGGAAGCCCTGGTCCTGATGGGCCACGGCACGGAACACTCTGCGGACGCGGCCTATGCGGCTATGGCCTATCGGTTCAGAGCCATGGGTCATAACAATGTTTTCGTAGGCACAGTGGAAGGTTATCCGGCGCTTGAGAACCTTTTGCCCCTGGTTAAGGAATATGGACCGAAAAAAGTAATCCTGCTGCCCTTGATGGTGGTCGCCGGAGATCATGCGCGCAGCGATATGGCCGGAGAAGATGAAGCATCCTGGAAATCCATCTTTGAAAAGGAAGGCTATGAAGTAATGTGCATCCTCAAGGGACTCGGGGAGTTTGCTGAAATACAGGACATTTACGTTGAACACGCCAGACAGGCAATGGAAAACGATCATGGAACTCTATGTGGAAAAAGAAAATAAGCGGCTGAGAAGAGGTTTTACCACCGGAACCTGCGCCGCGGCAGCTGCCTGCGGAGCAGCGCAGGCACTGCTCTCTGAGGGACAGATGCTGCCTTGCGAGATTAAAATTCAGACGCCCAAAGGCATCCAGGCGAAAATTCCGGTGGAATCGATCAGAATTCAAGAAGAGGGCGTCCTCTGTTCCGTAAGAAAGGACAGCGGCGACGACCCGGATGTGACCGACGGGACCATGATCTGCGCCCTGGTGCAAAAGCTGGAGGGCCAATCTCAAACCGTAATCGTGGACGGCGGGCGGGGCGTTGGACGGGTGACCAAACCGGGACTTGCCTGCCAGGTGGGCGAGGCGGCCATCAATCCGATCCCTCGGAAAATGATCGAAACGGAAGTCCGTAAAGTCGCCGGGCAGCTGGGGTATAAGGGCGGGCTGCATGTGGAGATCTCCGTTCCGGAGGGGGAAGCGCTGGCGGAAAAAACCTTCAATCCCAAGTTAGGCATCGTGGGAGGACTGTCTATCCTGGGAACCAGCGGTATTGTGGAGCCCATGAGCGAGCAGGCGCTGATCGATACCATCAAAGTGGAGATCAATATGAAAAAAGCGGCTGGGGTGGAATATCTAGTGGTGACACCGGGCAATTACGGAGAAACCTTTCTCAAAGAAACCCGCAACCTTGATCAGCTGGATTATGTGAAGTGCAGCAATTTTATCGGCGATACCCTTTCCTATTTAAAGGAACAGGACTTTAAAGGCGTTCTTCTCGCGGGACATATTGGAAAACTGGTTAAGGTGGCCGCAGGAATGATGAACACCCATTCCAAGTACGGCGATAGACGAATGGAAACCCTGGCGGAGCACGCGGCCCTGGCAGGTGTGTCCCAGCCCCAAATCTGCCAAATCAGAGAATGCGTGACAACAGAAAATGCCGCTGCCCTGATCAAAGGGTGTGGTCCGGAAATGGAAAAGCGAATCTACGATTCCCTGCTGAGGGAGATCAAGGCCAATATGGACCGTCAGGTAAATGGCTGTTTGCAGACAGAGGTTATTCTCTTTTCCAGCAAATACGGATATCTGGGGGAAACGCCGGGAACCGGGCAGTTTTTGCTGCGGGCCCAGGCAAGCGGCGGAAAATGAGAATCATAAGGAGGAAGATAGATGGCAACGTTATATGGATTGGGCGTAGGGCCGGGGGATCCGGAGCTGATGACTTTAAAAACGGTGCGGCTGATTAAGGAGAGCGATATCATCGCCATTCCCCAGTCGGGACAGGATGTCAACACAGCCTATGCTATCGCAAAAAAAGCGGTTCCCCAAATCGAAGAAAAGGAGATCGCCCGGATCGCAATGCCCATGACCAGAGACCAGCAAGCGCTGGATGCCAGCCACGATGCGGCGGCCCGGCGGATCATCGATTACCTGGACCATGGGAAAAATGTAGCGTTTCTCACTCTGGGAGACCCCTCGATTTACTCCACCTATACATATATTCATAAGCGGGTGCTGGCTTCAGGCAGACAGGCGCAGATGGTTCCGGGAATTCCGTCTTTTTGTGCGGTTTCCGCCAGGCTCAATGAGCCGTTGGCAGAAGCGGGGCAGGCGCTGCACATCATTCCCGCTTCCTATAAGGCGCTGGACACGTGCATGGAGCTGGAAGGCACCAAAGTGCTGATGAAAAGCGGAAAAGCAGTTGGAGAGATTAAGGACATGATCTGCGGCCAGCCCCACAGGTGGTCGGCTAAGATGGTAGAACGCTGTGGGATGGAAGGTGAACGGGCTTTTCATTCCGCTGACGAGATCAATACCCAGGCAGGTTATTTTTCAATTATTGTGGTAAAGGATAAATAAAGGAGCAGTTATGATCTATTTTGTAGGAGCAGGGCCGGGCGCGGCCGATCTGATCACGGTCAGGGGCTGGAATTTATTGAAAGAGGCGAATGTGATCATCTATGCCGGCTCCCTGGTGAACAAACAGCTTTTGGAGTCGGCCAAGGCGGAATGCCGGATCTATAACAGCGCTTCCATGACCCTGGAAGAAGTGATAGCGGTCATGAAAGCTGCCGAGGAAAAGGGTGAAATGACCGTGCGTCTTCATACCGGGGATCCCAGCATCTACGGCGCGGTCCGGGAGCAGATGGATTTGCTGAGCAAGGCGGACATTCCTTATGAGATGGTTCCGGGCGTCAGCTCTTTTTGCGGCGCAGCGGCGGCGCTGAAAGCCGAATATACGCTGCCGGATGTCTCTCAGACCGTGATCATTACCAGAATGGCCGGAAGGACACCGGTGCCGGAAAAGGAGGAGATTTCTCTGCTGGCTTCCCACGGGGCGACGATGGCCATCTTTCTCAGCACAGGGCTGCTGGTGCCGCTGCGGGAGCGGCTTATCATTGGCGGATATCAAGAGGACACCCCGGCAGCCATCGTATACAAAGCTACCTGGCCGGAGGAGCAGATTTTTTACGGAACCGTAGGAAATCTGCCGGAAATCGCAGAGAAAAATAAAATTACAAAAACAGCGCTGATCCTGGTGGGGGACTTTTTAGGAGATGCCTATGAACGTTCCAAATTGTACGATCCTGCCTTTTCTCATGAATTCAGGGAGGCAAAGAAATGATGGATATTCGTATGATAGGCATCGACCATCAGAGCGCCTGCCTTGAACAGCGCGAAGCGCTGGCCTTCACCAAAGCCCAGGCCAGAAAGGCATTGGACCGGTGGAAGCAGGAGGACGCTTTTTCCGGCGGACTGCTTTTATCCACCTGCAACCGGACCGAGCTTTGGGCCAGCGGCAGCAAGGTCGATCTTTTGCAGCTTTTATGCGATGAAAAGGGCTTGAGAAAAGAAACCTTTGAACCGCTCTTCACCTGCCGCGGGGGAGCGGAAGCCAGCCGCCATCTGTTGCAGCTGGCCTGCGGGCTTAAATCAAGAATTTACGGGGAAGATCAGATCCTGACTCAGGTGCGGGACGCCCTGGAACTGTCAAGGGCGTGCGGGGCCGACGATACGGTGATTGAAAAACTGTTTCAAACGGCCATTTCTGCCGGAAAGCGGGTAAAGACGCAAGTTCGAATGGAAAACGCCGATCCTTCCGCGGCCAGAAATGCGGTGCTCCTCTTGAAAAAGAGACTGGGGGACCTGACCAACGTTCCCTGCCTGGTGATCGGAAACGGTCAGATGGGAAAGCTGGCGGCCAATCAGCTGACGGACAGCGGCGCATCGGTGACCATGACCCTGCGGAAAAAAATCCACGGCACAGAAGTACAGGAATCCATCATTCCCCAAGGCTGCCATATGATCGACTACGATGAGCGGCTGGATCATTTGCAAGATTACAAAGGGGTGATCAGCGCCACCTTAAGTCCCCATTTTACCATTCGAAAAGAGCAGGCAGCGGACAAATCCTTTCAGCGGGCCGTTTGGATTGATCTGGCAGTGCCCAGGGACATCGATCCTGCTGTCAGGGAGCTGGCCGGGGTCGAGCTCTATGATATGGATCAGCTGGGAGATGGGGAAACAGCAAAGAAAAACAGCAGGGCGTTCAAAGAGGCAATGGAAATTCTGGAAGACTATGAGGATGAGCTGGAGCGATGGTTCGCTTTCAGACGGCATGTGGAACGGGTAAAACAGATTTCCGCTGTCACGGTCCAGGATGCGTGCAAGCGTATGGAAAAGCTGACAGCTGCTGAGGCGATGGACCATGCGGTGGAAAAGCTGCTCTTTGGGCTGCGGGACACGCTGCCCGAGGAATTATGGGAACGCTGCTTTACGGCGCTGGAACAGTCGTCGCAGCGGGATACGTTGAAAACGGGAAAAGGAAGATAGCATGAAACTATATGTGGTGGGGCTGGGCCCCGGGGATTTGTCCCAGGCAACGGGCCGGGCCCTGGATATTCTGGAAAACTGTCAGGTGATCGCCGGATATACGGTTTACATAGAACTGATCAGAGAACGATTCGGCAGCAAAGAGTTGATTTCCACCCCTATGAAACAAGAAGTGAAACGATGCAGGCTGGCGATTGAGGAAACGTTGAAAGGGAAAAGCGTAGCCATGGTTTGCAGCGGAGATGCCGGCGTCTACGGGATGGCCGGCCTCATCTATGAAATCGCGCAGGAATACGATCCCATTGAAATTGAAGTGGTCCCCGGGATCACAGCTGCCTGCAGCGGCGCGGCAATCCTGGGAGCACCGCTGATTCATGATTTTGCAGTCATCAGCCTCAGCGACCTTCTGACTCCATGGGAGCAGATCGAAAAGCGTCTGGATTATGCGGCTATGGCTGATTTTGTCATCTGCTTGTATAACCCATCCAGCAAGAAGCGCCATGAGTATTTGAAAAAAGCCTGCGACCGGATATTGGCCCATAAGGATGGGAGCACCGTCTGCGGCATTGCCCAAAATATTGGAAGAGATGGGGAACGCGGACGGATTCTGTCTCTGAAAGAGCTGCGGGATACACAGGTGGATATGTTTTCCACCGTCTATATCGGCAACTCCACCACCAGGAAAATCGCCGGCAAAATGGTCACGTCCAGGGGATACCGGATCGGAGGAGACAATGGCTAATATTTTAATCTTTGCAGGGACGACTGAGGGAAGAAAGCTGGCAGAGGCCGCTGCCGCAGGTCAAAGCAGCACCCATCGGTTCTGGGTCAGCGTTGCAACAGAACACGGCAGACGGCTGCTGCCAAAAGACAGCGGGCGCCTCACAGTGCTGGCCCGGCGATTGAGCCGGGTTGAGATGACAGGTCTGATTCAGCGGGAAAAGATCCAATGGGTGATCGATGCTACCCACCCTTATGCGGTAGAGGCTACGGAGTATATTCGGGCGGCGGCAGAAGATACAGGCGCATCTTACTGGCGGCTGGTGAGGCACGGGGAAGAAAGTCCGGATTCCTATACCATTGTTGACAATGCCAAGGAAGCGGCGGATTATTTGAAAACCACTTCCGGAAAGGTACTGGTGACCACCGGCAGCAAAGAGCTGGAGGCATTTACTCGCATCCCTGATTTTGAAAAACGGCTCTACCCACGAATTCTGCCGACGCCGGAAATGGTGGCCAAGGCCTTTTCTCTGGGGTTTGATGCTGCTCATTTAATCTGCATGCAGGGGCCCTTTTCCTACGAATCCAATCTGGCCATGCTGCGGCAGATCAAGGCCGACTACTTGGTTACCAAAGAGTCGGGAGCAGCAGGCGGGTTTGCCGAAAAGCTGGCAGCAGCCGAAGAAGCGGGAGCAGGCGTTATCATCATCGGAAGACCGCAAAGGGAGGAAGGCATATCGCTGGAAGAAGCCATGGCTCTGTGCTCCCTGGAGGAAGCGCCCAAAGAACGGGCCGCATGGTTTCCCATGTTCTGCGATTTGACCGGTAAACAGATTTTAGTGGTGGGCGGCGGCCGGATCGCGGCCAGAAGAATTCGAATTCTTTCTCAATACGATTGCCGTCTGACCGTCGTCGCTCCTCAGGTGCTGGCTCCTGTTAAAGAACTGGAGAGACAGGGCCTTCTGCGGATTAAAGAAAAGCCCTATGAAGAAGCCGATCTTTTGGGAGCGGATCTGGTTCTTGCGGCAACCGGCGACCGGCAGCTGAACAAGTCCATCGGAGAGACTTGCAAACAGCGGAACATTACCGTCAATGTGGCTGACCGCAAAGAAGAATGCGATTTTTATTTTCCCGGTGTCATAAGGCATGGGGATTTGACCATAGGATTTACTGCGGGAGGAAAGGATCACGCGCTGGCAAAGAAAGCGAGGATCCTCATTGAACGCGGACTGGAAAATGGTCTTGATCGATAGGAGGGGGATTATGAAGAAACGAGTCATTGTGGGAAGCCGGGACAGCAAGCTGGCTGTTATCCAGGCCAGGCTGGTGATGGAGCAGATCCAGCGCTTTCATCCGGAACTGGAGCTGGAGCTGGTGACCATGAAAACCACCGGTGATAAAATTCTCGATAAAACGCTGGATAAGATCGGCGGCAAAGGTCTGTTCGTAAAAGAGCTGGATCGGGCGCTGCGGGCCGGACAGATCGATCTGTCGGTACATAGCTTGAAGGATATGCCCATGGAGGTCCCGGACGATCTTCCGCTGCTGGCCTTTCCCACAAGGGAAATCGCCACCGATGTCCTGGTGCTGCCCAAAGGCGCTGAAGGACTTTCTAAAGGCAAGCCCCTGGGCAGCTCCAGTCCCCGCAGAAACGTGCAGCTGAGCCGGCTTTACCCGGATATGGAACAAAAGAGCGTCCGCGGAAATGTGCAGACAAGATTGGAAAAGCTGGACAGCGGCCAATACAGCGGCTTGATTTTGGCCTATGCAGGGCTGAAACGGCTCAATTTGGAAGAGCGGATCAGCCGGGTTTTTACGGCGGATGAAATGATTCCGGCAGCCGGACAGGGAACCATGGTCGTTCAGGGCAGAGCCGGGGAGGATTACGCTTATCTGGACTGTGTGGACGATAGAAAAGCCAGGGCGGAAGCTGAGGCGGAGCGGGCCTTTGTCGCCTATCTGGAAGGCGGGTGCAGCGCCCCCATCGGAGCTTATGCGGAAATGGCAGAGCAGGAGATTTTGATTCGCGGACTGTATTGCGCTCCCACCAAAAATGAGCCTTATATGGGGCGGATCAGCGGACCCAAAGAGCAGGGCCGCGCCCTTGCAGTCCGTTTAGCAAAACAGTTGAAAGAGGAGGCGGGAGCATGATGGATGAGCAAAAAATGGGAAAGGTCTGGCTGGTGGGAGCAGGGCCTTCCGATGAGGGTCTTTTTACATTGAAAGGAAAAGCAGTTTTGGAAGCGGCCGATGTGGTCGTGTACGACAAGCTGGTGGGGCAGGGTATCATGGCCATGATCCCCACAGGCATCCGCAGGATTGGCGTGGGAAAAGAAGCCGGTCATCATCCCGTGCCTCAGGAGCAAATCAATGAGATTTTGCTCAGAGAAGCTCTGGCCGGCCATCGTGTCGTGCGTTTGAAAGGGGGAGATCCTTTTGTGTTTGGCCGCGGCGGGGAAGAACTGGAGCTTCTCTGTCAGCATCAGATTCCCTTTGAGGTGGTCCCCGGCGTTACCTCAGCAGTCTCGGTCCCCGCTTACAATGGTATCCCAGTAACCCATCGAGATTTTTGTTCGTCGCTTCATATTATTACCGGCCATACCAAGAAGAACGATGAAGCGGATATCGATTATGAAGCCCTGGTACGCCTGAAAGGGACCCTGGTGTTTCTCATGGGTGTATCGGCGATGCCCAAGATCTGCCAGGGGCTTCTTGAGGGCGGCATGAGTCCTGATATGCCGGCCGCCGTACTGGAACGGGGGACAACTGCCCATCAGAGGAGGGTGGTATCGACGGTTTCCGATCTTCCCCAGGCTGCTAGTCTGGCAGAGATTAAAACGCCTGCCATCATTGTGGTTGGCCGGGTGTGCGCTTTGGAGAAAGCGTTTCACTGGGCGGAGGACCGGCCGCTGGGAACAAGGAAGATCGCAGTGACCAGACCCAAGGACAGGAACTCTTCTTTGGCGGAAAAGCTCAGGCTGCTGGGAGCGGAGGTAGTGCTGATGCCAACCATTGAAACAGAGCCCATTGCCAATAACCAGCGGCTGGATCAGGCGCTGGACCAGATCGGCGCCTACAGCTGGATCGCCTTTACCAGTGCTGCCGGCGTAAAGGCTTTTTATGATGCCATGAGCCGGCGGAGAATGGATATCCGCAGGCTGGGACCGATCAAAGTGGCGGCCATCGGAACCGGTACCCGCAGGGCTGTAGAAGAGCGGGGCATTTTCGTGGATTTGATGCCGGAAGTCTATAGCGGGGCAGCCCTTGGACGTGCTCTGGCAAAAACGCTGGCTCCGGAGGATAAACTCCTGCTCCCGCGGGCTGCGATGGGTACGGACGATGTGGCAGCTCCTCTCAGGGAAGCGGGCCTGTCTTTTGACGATATTCCCGTTTATGATACCAAAGAGGGAACCTGTGATGGTCCGGGTTATGATGAAACGGTGGATTATGCGGCCTTTACCAGCGCATCTACAGTGCGGGGATTTGTCAAGTTGAACCCCCATATTGATTATTCAAAAGTAAAGGCTATTTGCATCGGCAGGCAGACGGCGGAGGAGGCTGAGCGGTACGGCATGGAGGTGACCATATCGGCCCAGGCGACCATCGATAGTATGATTGAAACTATGCTGGGGCTGGAACCATGATGATGCTCATCCATTTGATGCCCCTTGCCATAGGATTTTTTCTGGATCTTTTGATCGGCGATCCCTATTGGCTGCCCCATCCTGTACGGCTCATAGGAAAAGCCATTGAGCGGGGTGAAAGGATTCTGAGAAAGGCTTGCCCGGATACAGAGCGGGGCCTTTTGGCCGCTGGAACGATTTTGGGAATTGTAATTCCATTGCTGGCCCTTTTAATCCCGGCAGGGATTTTGTTTGCGGCTTACCGCTGGAAGCTGTGGGCGGGCATTGGCATAGAGACGATTATGTGCTATCAGATCCTGGCCATAAAATCCCTGAAGAAAGAGAGCATGAAAGTCTTCTGGGAACTGAAAAGAGGCAGCCTTTCAGGAGCGAGAGAAAAAATATCGATGATTGTCGGCCGGGATACGGACCATCTAAATGAAGAACAGATCGCCAAAGCCGCAGTTGAAACTGTGGCCGAGAACACTTCCGACGGAACGGTGGCGCCCATGCTGTTCATGGCCCTGGGCGGCGCTCCTTTGGGCTTTTTTTATAAAGCCATTAATACCCTGGATTCTATGGTTGGGTACAAAAACGATCGCTATTTGCTGCTGGGCAGGTTTTCAGCCAGGACAGATGATGCGGCTAATCTGATACCGGCCAGAGTTTCGGCGCTGCTGATGCTTGGAGCTGCCATGGTGCTGGGGATGGATTGGCAGAATGGATATCGGATCTTCCGGCGGGACCGTTTTAACCATGCCAGCCCCAACAGCGCCCAGACGGAAGCGGTGTGCGCAGGGGCACTGAACATTCAGCTGGCCGGCGATGCTTATTATTTTGGAAAACTTTATCCAAAAAAGACCATTGGCGATGAGGAAAAGCCTGTTTCCTATGAACATATCTGGGATGCCAACCGCCTGCTCTATGTGACAGCGTTTCTTTGCTTGGCGGTTTCTTTGGCAATTCGGGCGGCGGTTATAACGATGATTGGAGTATGGCAATGACAGAATTTCAACACGGCGGAGATCTTTATACAATCATGGAAAAGGGCGGCAGAACAGAGGGGGAGCTTCTGGATTTTTCGGCGAATATTAATCCTTTGGGCATGCCGGAAAGGGTCAGAGCCGCTGCTGCTTCCGCCCTGGCGTTTTGCGACCATTATCCCGATCCAAAGTGCCGGGCTCTGGCCCGGGCTCTGGCGGAGAAAGAGCGGATTCCTCAGGAATATTTGGTGTTCGGCAATGGGGCGGCGGATTTGATCTTCCGCATCGCAGCGGCGCTCCGGCCGCGAAAGGCTCTGGTAACGGCGCCCACCTTTTCTGAATATGAGAATGCCTTGAAAAGCGTCCAATGCCAGGTCCTTCATTATGCTTTGGAAAAAGAGAAGGACTTTCAGTTGGACGAAGCATTTCTCGCCTGTTTGGATGAACCTTTGGATATGGTGTTTCTCTGTAATCCAAACAATCCCACCGGGCAGCTGATTCCACCGGATCTGCTGGAACGGATCGCAGAAAAATGTGAGGAAAAAGAAATTTTTCTGGTGGTGGATGAATGCTTTATCGATTTTGTGAAAGAACCCCAGGTCTGCACGGTCAAGGACTTGCTTTTCCAATGCCGGTATCTGTTTGTGTTGCGGGCCTTTACCAAAAACTATGGGATGGCCGGGCTGCGTCTGGGCTACGGAATGTGCGCCAGGCCGGATGTGCTCCGGCTTATGCGGGAGGCAGGTCCGCCCTGGAACGTTTCCCTTGTGGCCCAGAAAGCAGGTATCCAGGCTCTGCAGGAGGACGATTATCTTCAGAAAGCGCGTGATTTGATCTTTGTCCAACGGGAAAAACTTCGCCAGCAATTAATCGGCCTGGGGTACTGGGTCTTAGAGGCTGCTGCCAATTATTTGCTTTTTCAGCTGAGACAGCTGGAGGATCCGGCTTACATCGATGAATTTACTTCGGATCTTTTGGAGGATGGCATTCTCATTCGGGATTGTTCCAATTATGAGGGCATCGGCAGAGGCTATTTTCGCATTGCAGTGAGAACAGAAGAAGAAAACCAGCGGCTTGTGGAAGCGCTGATCAGGAGGGAGAGACGATGGCAAAAGCAATTATGATACAGGGCACCATGTCCAATGCGGGCAAGAGTCTGGTGGCCGCCGGCCTGTGCAGGATTTTCAAGCAGGACGGTCTGCGGGCGGCACCGTTCAAGGCGCAGAACATGGCGCTCAATTCCTTTATTACTAGGGAAGGGCTGGAAATGGGGCGGGCCCAGGTGACCCAGGCTGAGGCGGCGGGAATCGAGCCCTCTGTGTTGATGAATCCTATTCTCCTCAAGCCGACCAATGACACCAGCTCTCAGGTGATCGTCTGCGGTGAGGTCATGGAAAACATGAGCGCCCAGGAATATTATAAGCATAAAAAAGAGCTGGTATCCAAGGTCAAGGAATCCTACGATCAGCTGGCCGCAATGTACGACATCATTGTTTTGGAAGGGGCGGGAAGCCCGGCGGAGATCAATCTCAAAGAAAACGATATTGTCAATATGTTCATGGCCAAGCTGGCCAAGGCGCCGGTGCTGCTGGTGGGGGACATCGACCGGGGCGGTGTATTTGCTTCCATTGTGGGCACGATGCAGCTCTTTGAACCGGAGGAGCGGGAGCTGGTGAAGGGAATCTTAATCAATAAATTCCGCGGCGACCTTTCTATTTTAAAGCCCGGTCTGGATCAGCTGACAGAGATGATTCAAAAGCCGGTTGCGGGGGTGATCCCTTACATGCATTTGGACATTGATGATGAAGACAGCCTCAGTGAGCGTTTTTATAAAAAAGATACTGCCGGACTGGTGGATTTGGCGGTGATCCGGCTTCCCAGAATTTCCAACTTCACTGATTTCAATGCCCTGGAATCCATCCCATTGGCATCGGTCCGCTATGTGGATACGGCCGCATCTTTTGGAGAACCAGATTTGATTTTGCTGCCGGGAACTAAGAACACGATGGCCGATCTGCTGTGGATGCGTCAAAATGGTCTGGAAGCTTTGGTTTTAAAACATGCGGCCAAGGGAAAGCCGGTTTTCGGTATCTGCGGAGGCTATCAAATGCTGGGAAGGACTCTCAAGGATCCTTATGGTGTTGAGCATGGCGGGGAAATGGCAGGTCTGGGCCTGCTTCCCAGTACGACGGTCTTTGGCAGGGATAAGGTGAGGACCCGCGTGTCAGGCACCTTTGAAACGGTGCAGGGGATATTTGCGCAGCTTTCCGGAGTCTCTTTTGAAGGTTATGAGATTCATATGGGAACTTCTCTTTTGGAGGAAGGAGCGGTTTTGTCCAGCATTGCAGAAACAGGAGAATTCCCCAAAGCCGACGGGCTGAATCAGGGCAATATCTATGGTTCCTATGTTCACGGGATCTTTGATTCGGAGAAGGTGGCTAAAACCATCGTTTCGGCTCTTTTGAGGGCAAAAGGGCTCGATGACGGCCAAGTGGCGGGCATCGATATGGCCGCTTATAAAGAACAGCAGTATGATCTGCTGGCAGACGGCATTCGCCAAAGTATTGACATGGATCTGCTGTATCAAATCGTAGAGGAGGGTGTGAATTATGGAAAATAAGGGGAGTTTGCAGGAAGTTCGGCCTGATGAAATTGAAAAACGAAGCTTTGAAATCATTTCCCGGGAAATCGGTTCTGTGGAGCTGGATCCTCTGGAAGCGCCGATTATAAAAAGAGCCATTCATACCAGCGCTGATTTTGACTATCTGGAAAATCTGGTCTTTTCGCCGGGAGCGGCTGGCCTTGCCATGGAAGCGGTTTTAGGTGGCGCGACGATAGTAACGGATACCAATATGGCTTTTTCCGGCATCAACAAGCGGGCGGTGGAAAGACTTGGCTGCAAGGTGGTGTGCTTTATGGCGGATGAGGATGTGCGATCCGCAGCAAAATTGAATGGAACAACAAGGGCTGCAGCCAGTATGAAAAAAGCGGCATCCATTGAGGGACCGTTGATCTTTGCTATCGGCAATGCGCCCACTGCACTGGCAGCCCTTTATGATATGATCGCTGTCGGGATGCTGCACCCGGCTCTGATCATCGGCGTGCCGGTGGGGTTTGTCAATGTGGTGGAATCCAAAGAATTGATTATGAAAACCGATGTTCCTTATATTGTGGCCAAGGGAAGAAAAGGCGGAAGCAATATTGCCGCTGCCATCTGCAACGCGATTTTGTACCAATGCGGCGGGCGGGATGAGTAGCCGCTGCGGAACTTTATGGGAGCTTTTGGATTCCCGACAGCGCAGCTAAAAACTCGATGCCCAGGAAAAGGATCATCCAGATCGATGTAAAGGCATAACGGTAATACTTCTTTGGCGCCATATGCTCCGTCACATAACATTTCAGTTTAATGCGGTTTCTCCATAAAACAAGGAGCCCGCCAGCGAAAAACACAGAAATGATCCCCCAGTTCAATACTGTCTGAACATTGGCAGAAAACCCTGAAATGAGATGGGGCCATATATCACCCATTACACAATTATTAATGATATGCAGCAGGATGGCCCAGTAAATCGAGTATTCAATGGTTATGTAGGCCAGCACGATCCCTACGCAAAATGCAAACATGCCTTGAATAAAGTTACCGTGCATAACACCAAACAAAACAGAAGAAACAATAATCGCGAACTCTTTGCCATGGCTCTTCAGGCTTTGCAGGACAAAGCCTCTGTACACGATTTCTTCTGCTGCCGGCCCCAGCAGCGAAGCATACAGGAACATAGAAATTGTTGTGCTTCCGCTGGTGGCAGATTCTACGTCCCCCATAATCGTATACCCAAACGCATTGAGTCCGTTTTCAAATCCAATAGATGCTACGCTGAAAAGAAACTGAAACCCTAAAAGCACGCAGGCAGCCTGTAAAAACACAGAAACACGCATCTTTTCCACACTGGCTAATATGCAGGTTTTCATGTTATCCCGTCGGAAATAGAGTATTAAAAATAAAATTCCGATGGCGATCCCAATAATACTGGGGCCGCCGTACAATCCGATGCTTAGTTCCAATTGGTGCAAAGCTTTGGACAACTGTGCTTCGTCCGGATGTTCCAGTATAAGCCGGACGCTTTGAATCAGTGTATCCCCCAGTATAACTGCCAGCAAAAGGATATTGTAAAAAAGTACTGCCCTTGCAATGCGATTTACCTGTCTTTTAAATTCTTTCATCTTTCTTCACCATCCTCCTTTTTATACGTTAACTATAAAACAGGCCTGCACAGTAGGGTGTTTTTTGTTGTGAAAGACTCTGAATTTGTTGCGAATCGACTCAGAACAAAATGATTTTAAGAGAATATACGGATAAACCATCCTGGGTTTCGATCTTGCGCTCCATACTGCCCATATATTTTTCGATCGCAGATTGTATGTTGAGCAGGCCAAAACCATGGTTGACTTCATCGGGCTTTCGTGTGGCCCCCGCAGCTTCTATGCGGCATCCGGCCTCTACGGGATTTTCAAATGTGAGCAGATGCATATTGCCTTGGTGGAGGATCGTCACTTTGATCCATTTATCGTTCAATTGGGATGTCTGGAGGGACTCAATTGCATTATCCACAGCATTACATAAGATGGTGCAGATATCCACCGGATTCCAGCCGCCTTGCCGGAACCGTCCTTCAACCAGCAAGGCGATCCCATTTCCGGCAGCCTGCTGATTTTTCTCATTTAAAATCGCATCTGCAATGTCATTGCCAGTATGAATCTCTGACTCTGTCTGACGTACCAGATTGCCCAGCTCCGCCAGATAATCCTTCATATTTTCATATTGTTCCTTCTCTGCCAAATCGTTTAACACTGCAAGGTGGCTTTTCATATCATGCCGGATTCTCCTTACCTCCTGCTGCGTCTGGCGATATGCCTGAAAATGTGCCAGCTCAGCCTTCAGATAACGTGCATTTAGTTCGGACACATGATAGTAGTAGTCTTTTTTGTTTCCCTGGACGACCATTGCAATAATGACTACTTCCATAAGCACTGCGCTTAAGCTCCCTATGTTAAGAAAAAACCGTATCTCTAATCCGGCGTCAAGAATGTCTTCTGCGCAAATGAGCAAAACAGACATGACAAACAGAAAAGTCCCGGTCACATTCAAAAGGATTCTTTCCCAGCGTTTGAGGCTGCGAAATTGGATTTCCCTTTTAAATTTTATCCGCCACTGTTTTCCTTTCCACCAGAAGATCAGGAGGGCAAGCCAGAAAATAGCGTCGACAGCGATTGCGGCTGGAAATGAAATGTCCAATTCCTTTTGTGTGACCATGTAAGAAATGCTGGATACGAGAGAGGCCAGGGCAAAAACCATTCCTGCCACAGGGACCACCACAAACATGCCGCGTATCCGTTTGGTCCGCCGAGCGAGAAACACATAGAGGCAAAGATATAAAAAAGGGATCAGGATATAGGTATCCTCAGGAACGGCACTGATGCACAGGGAAACCAGCAGGGTTGCAAGGAAACATCCAATAAAACCAATCCGGTATTTTTTGCTTTTGAGCTCCGGCTCCAGATAAATATAGTGCAGGATCAGCCAAAGCCAGAGCATTGTCTCAATTCCCGCATAAAAATTATAGATCACTTCTGTCCACATTCCCTATCTTTGCTCCCTTAGATAATGCATCATGTTTTCTTTAAATTCCCTAGACCGGCTGTTGCTAACCGGTATCCTGGTTCCTCCCCGAAGCAGAATCTGTTTTCCGTCATAAGACCGGACATGGAGAAGGTTCACGATATAGCTTCTGTGTACTTGGGAAAACAGCACTTGGGGAAGCTGCTGCAGCTGTTCCTTGAGTTTTCCCCGTATGAGATAACTTCTGTCTTTTAAAACAACCTGCAGGTATACGTTTTCGCTTTTGATATAATAAATATCCCGATAAGGCAGATATATCTCACCTCCGTCAGAGATAATCTTTATTTTTTTCTGATAAATCTTGGTTTTCTCCACCGCCTTCAGTGCCTCTTCCAGCTTCTCCCGCTGCAGTGGCTTGGATAAGAAACGGAATGCCTCTACTTCATAGCCGCTCATGGCGTATTCCGTATGGCTTGTTAACAGGATAACCGGAATATGGGCATGGCTTTTTTTTAATTGCCTGGCTGCTTCAAGCCCATCCATCTCATCCATTTCGATATCCAGGAATACACATAGATATCCTGCCGGATCATTATCGACAGCATTCAGCAGTTCCTGTCCGGACGCGAAAGTAAGAGCGCTGACATCCAGGCGCTTGTAATAATTTTCAATTTCTTTGTACATTTGCTGCCGTGTGCGATATTCATCATCGCAAATCCCTATTTTCATCCTGACACCATCCCAAGCTAACTTGATTCCCCGGCCTTTGACAAGAAGGGGCGTATTATATCTCACCTGAATTATATCATTAATGATTTGTTTACAAAAGCAAAATAAGCTGCCGGATACATTAAACGACCCGGACGCAGTCATAAAGTTAACAACAACGCAGTCATAAAGTACTTGCGTCAAGCAGCCAAATCCGCTATACTATAAGAGTCGATTTTCTAATGCGACATGCAATTTCAAATTTTTTGGAGAGTTGTCAGAGTGGTCGATCGTGCAGCACTCGAAATGCTGTGTCCTTAACCGGACCCAGGGTTCGAATCCCTGACTCTCCGCCAATAAAAATATCCTCGTTTTGCGAGGATATTTTTTATTGGTGGAGAAATATCAAACAGAAGGGATTCGAACCCGAAAGGGTGCGAGCGTAAAGTGAGGCAGCCCGGCGGGCTGCCGAATAGGGAGCGGTCCAAAAAGTCTGCAAGAACTATCTGAAGCTAAGCAGGGAATGCAATTCTCTCGCCTATGATACAATTTATGAAATACACATTATTGTCATACTGTTGCAGAATAACCCATTACTGTTCATCGAGCGCATATTACATTTTTTAGTTAAAAAAATGTAATATTTGATGAGGTGCAAGAAGTCCCGAAGGCATTATCAAGCCTGAAATATTTTTTCGAAGACTCACCAGAATATCATGTCATCTGTGCAGGTTTATTGCTTGGCATCGCATTACATGGCGGAACATCTTTTCCTGTTGGAAAAGTAGAGTTCCTGAAGCTCTATCCATTATCCTTCAAAGAGTTTCTAATGGCAATGGGAAAGGAACGATATGTTGAACTGAAAGCAAAGAGCCTGAAAACATATAGAGAAAAATACTCCTCCATTATGTATTTTTACTGACTTTTGTTCCATCCAACTTCTGCCCAGAGATCAAAAATCGTTAAACTACGAACTCGTTGAAATCTAAGCGGGTTCTTTTGCTTTGTGCTGAAATCCTTTGACAATACAAATATCCATAATTTAAAAAAATGATCTTTTTATTGTTGACAGATTGCATATTTCGCATAAAAGAAATATAATGTGATAAAACTAACTTATAAGTTAGTAGATTAAGAGTTAGCTTTAAAGATAGGAGGGGACATTATGTTTTTTGGAAGAAGCGAAGAACTAGAGAGCATGAATAAACGATATAATAAAAATAGATTTGAGTGTGTTATTATCTATGGCAGACGTCGTGTGGGAAAAACTTCACTGATTAGAGAATTTTGCAAAGATAAAAAAGATATATATTTCTCGGCGATTAGAGGAACTGCGCAGGATAACTTGGAGGAGCTGTCAAAGGCAATCTATATGTACAAAGAGCCTGAAAGCCCACAAGCGCCAATTTATGCAAGCTTTGCGGATGCCTTTGATGAGATTACAAATATTGTAAAGAAAGAGCAGGTTGTCTTTGTAATAGATGAATATCCTTACCTTGCCGAGGCTGACGGATCTGTATCTTCCAGATTGCAGCATATTATCGATCATGTATGGCAGGACAGCAATCTTTATTTGATTTTATGCGGTTCATCTATGAGCTTCATGGAAAATCAAGTTCTTGGATATGAAAGCCCTTTGTATGGGAGAAGGACGGCACAATATAAAATCCAGGCAATGAATTACAGAGAAATTACCGTATTTAATCCGGAATTGGATGCGGGTGACCAGGCCTTAGTGTATGGGATAACTGGAGGAATACCCCACTACATCAATAAACTGGATGTGGTAAACGATGTGGATGAAGCGATCATAGAGAATATTTTTGATTCATCGGCTTATCTTTTTGAAGAACCTGAAAACCTGCTGAAACAGGAACTTAGAGAGCCTGCTGTCTATAATTCTATTATAAGCGCAATCGCAGGAGGTGCTTCCAGAGTAAATGAAATTGCGACGAAAGTTGGCCTTGCTACAGGTGCATGCAGCAAGTATTTGAAAGTTTTATTGGATCTTGAGATCGTGAGAAAAGAAACACCGATTACAGAAAAACCTGGAAAGAAAACGATTTATGTTATTGAAGATAATTTCTTCAGATTTTGGTACAGGTTTGTTTCTAAAAACCTGTCGTCTGTAAACGCAGGTAGAATCAAACTAATTTACGATGCGGCAATAAGGAAATACTATCCTGATTATATGGGTTTAGTTTTCGAGAAAATGTGCAAAGAATATCTGTTATATTATGAAAACAACCCCGATTATGTTATAAAAGAAATCGGACAGTGGTGGGGAACAGATAAGAAAAATCGTAAAGAAATACAGATCGATATTGTTGGCACGGTAGCAGAAGGAAAAGAATATATCATCGGTTCGTGTAAATATAAAAATGAAAAAATTAACATAGATGAATTGCAGCTGCTTCAGGATTATGCAGAAGTATTCGGACTTGGAAATAAATATCATTTCTATATGTTCTCCAAAGGTGGATTTACCGATGCATTGATTGAAAAAGCGGATGCAGGAGAGGTTAAGCTGATATCTTTAGAGGATATGTATTTATAGTATTTTTACCATTGAATACGGCGTTGCCGCAAGGTATAGAATAGTGAAAGATGCTCGACGCGGCTCGCAAGTTATACTATTCTAACCATTGAATACGGCGTTGCCGCAAGGTATAGAATAGTGAAAGATGCTCGACGCGGCTCGCAAGTTATACTATTCTAACCATTGAATACGGCGTTGCCGCAAGGTATAGAACAGTGAAAGATGCTCGACGCGGCTCGCATCTTATAATTTGTTTGCCACGACGAAAAAATTTCACGATATTCCACTTTGAGGCTATGTCGCACTCAATGGAGAATAACGTATAACACATCGTGATCTGTGTCTGGCAGCTTTTCCCACGATGAAAAATCATTTAAGAAAAAGTTGGATAATGCCGGTATAACCCAGAGTATGTCCAGAGTGTCTTGCTGCATTGATAATGGTCCAATGGAAGGCTTCTGGGGGATGCTAAAATCTGAAATGTATTACTTAAAAACGTTTCATACCTATGAAGAACTAAAACAGGCAGTAACCGAGTACATAGATTACTATAATGGCTCACGATATCAAAAACGACTCAACTGCATGACGCCTTTAGAATACAGGCACTACCTGCAAACAATAGCTGCATAAAAATATCTCCAGCCGAACAACTACGGCTGGAGATAGAAAACTTTTTTTTCCATCTGTCTACTTGACAGGGGGGCGCTTCAAACGAATGCGACAGCCCCTCCTTTTTTTATCCTATGTAGCAATTAAGATTATATTCTACAAGTTATTAGCCACTTCAAAGGCATCCCATATGGCATACATAATATTGGAAACGTTGCGCGCATCCCCTAACAGATGCAGGTCCGCATAATCATACTGGATCTCTTCATAGAGCTGCCTGTTGGATTCATAGCCAACGGCAAGGATGACACTATCGCAAGGGAGAACCTTGCTGCCCTGGGCGGTTTCCACGTTAAGCTTTCCCGCCTCATAGGACTTTGCTGCAGCGCCTGTGAGCACTTCAATGCCATGGAACGGGATTAACCGCTCCAGCATTTCACTGTTTGCATGGCAGAGGGGCCCATTGACCGCCAGTACTTTATCCAGCGTTTCTACGATGGTCACTTTTTTTCCTTCCTTGGCAAGCCAAAGAGCCGTTTCGCATCCAACAAGGCCGCCGCCGATGATCACCACTGTATCCCCGCAAGCTTTTTCTTTCATCAGCACTTCTGATGCTGTATAAACGTTCTCCTCATCGCCAAGGCGAAACCGCTTCGGAGTCGACCCGGTGGCCAGAATCACAGCCTCGGCCTTTTCAGCGGCTATTACCTCAGAAGTTGCCTTGGTGTTTAAATGTACCGTAACATTATGAAGCTCCATTTGCTTGGCGAACCAATCGGCCAGGGCAAGGTCATCCTCCTTGAAATCCGGTGCTCCGCCGGGAAGAAGGTTACCGCCTAGCCGCCCGGCCGCTTCGTATAGTACTGGCTCATGGCCCCGAATAGCCAAGACGCGGGCTGCCTCGCAGCCAGCAACGCCGCCGCCGATGATCACAACTTTTTTCTTCTTCGTGATCGGATTATACGCAGCGTAACGCTCGCGGCAAGCTTGCGGATTCACCGCACAATTAAGGGCCGAGTACTCCTGGATCCTGCCCATGCAGCCTTCTTGACAGGAAATGCAGGGTCGTATTTCATCCACCTTTCCAGCACGAAGCTTATTGACGTATTCCGGGTCGGCAAGCAGCGGCCTTCCCAAGCTGTCCAGATCACAAGTGCCTTCAGTGACAGCGGCCAGAGCCATTTCCGGGTCATCCATCCTGCCGGCGCAGATGATCGGCACCGCTACCGTCTCTTTCATCAATTTAGCATAAGGCCGGTAGAGCCCCTTTTCCTGGTACATAGGGGGATGGCTCCACCACCAGGAATCATAGGAACCTACATCTGTATCAAGCGCATCGTAACCGTAATCTACCAGCAGTTTTGCCGCCGCCACGCCTTCTTCCAGGTCCCGGCCCTTTTCCTCAAATTCCTCTCCCGGCAGGGCTCCTTCCCGCAAATCTTTAATAAAGCTCTTGGGTGAATAGCGCAAAGTCACAGGGAAATTTTCGCCACAGGTTTTCTTGATTTCTTCGACGATCTCCTTCGCAAAGCGGAGCCGGTTTTCCAGGCTGCCGCCGTACTGATCGGTTCTTTGGTTAAACAGGGCGATGGCAAACTGGTCGATGAGATATCCTTCATGGACTGCATGGATCTGCACGCCGTCAAAGCCTGCACGTTTGGCATTGTAAGCGCCTTTTCCAAACTGTTCTACTATGATTTTGATTTCTTCTGCCGTTAGCTCACGGCAAGTACGATCCAGCCAACGGTGTTGGATCGGCGAAGGTGCTACCGGCGGAAAATCGCCGAGGTTTGTGGGAATCGTCACGCGTCCAAAACCACCGGACATCTGCAAAAAAACGTTTGCCCCGTAAGCGTGGATGCGCTCGGTCATTTCCCGAGAGGTCCTGGTGAAGTGGACTGGGTTATGGGTCGAGCATGGGACATTGGGCATACCGTGTTCCTCTACCACATTGTCAACAAAGCTGACGCCGGTAATGATCAACCCGGTGCCACCTTTGGCCCGCTCTGTGTAGTAGTCAATCCCCCGTTGGTTAAAGCCGCCTTCGGCATCGGCAAGGCCCAGGGGCCCCATGGGAGCCATGGCAAAACGATTTTTGATTTCTAACTTTCCTATTTTTACAGGTGTAAAAAGCGTTCGATATCTGCTCATTTTAGAATCCTCTCTTTCTGGTTGCAGAATAACATATAACCTTGAACGTGTCAATATTTACATGTTTGCTTTGACAAAAAAGATTGCAGGCGGTGAAGCCCTTATGTTAAAATAGAACAAGTTCTAGGAGGAGATTGAATGCGTACATTAAAATATGCGATTTTAGGCCTGCTGAGCCGTGAAGATATGACCGGATACGATATAGCGAAAATTTTCAATGCCGAGTTGGCGAATTTTTGGAATGCAAAGCACAGCCAGATTTATCCGGAGCTGAAACGCCTGACAGAAGAAGGCCTGGTTACCTTTCATGTGGTGGTGGCCGGAGACGTGCTGGAAAAGAAAATGTATTCCATCAGCGAGCGCGGCCGCAAAGAACTGCACACCTGGCTCATAAAAGACGAACTATTAGAGCCTACGCCCAAGGACAAGTTTCGGCTGCGGGCCTACTTTGGTGACCAAATGGATACGCAGGACCTGTGCCAGCTGGTAGAAAGCCAGCTCCGGCAGCGCCGCCTGAAGCTGGAATTTCTTTCGCAGCGATTAAGCCAATATGCGAAAGTTCCCAAAGCGGGGACGGATCGCTTTGGGGATTATATCCTTTTGGAAGGCGCGGTCATGCGGGAAGAGACTTATATCGCATGGCTGGAAAAAGTCCAGGGGTATCTGCTTGTGTAGTTGTAGGGCAATGTATCGTTTGACTCAACAATTGGGGAAACAACTTAATTGTTGAGCTAATTGTTTCGCACCGTAGTGGACAGCGTTATAATATAGGGTTTGAAAAAATGTGTTTTTTGGCGGATAAATTCTAGGAAAAATGTGCAACGTAATGCGTTTTCAGATTTGGTAAAATGGAAAAACAGTGATGAACGTAAGCCGCTGGTTATACTCTCTTGTACCGGATAAGCTGCTGGCTGCTCTGGAAGTCTATCACTGCGGAAAACTCTATCAAAAGACAGAATGATTTTGTGCTTCAAAAGAGATGGCGGCTGTTTGCACCAAAGAACTTAAAAGTACTGGCTGATCAAGGGGTAGGTGATTATGATGCAACAGTGCTGTCCCAATTGATCAAAAAGATATCCTGTTTTCATATTGACTAAAATTCGTGTGATCTAAGAAATAGGGCTGCTGCATGAAAAGCGATTTGCTTCATGCAGCAGCCCTATTGGTGTGCGTCCGGCAGCACATGCTTTTGCGAATTAAAGACGGCATATGTTTTTCGGAATAAACTTAATTCCTGCACCGGTTCGAGTATACTCACTATTTAAGATAATCAAATAAATAGAGCAATCCAAAAAAAGTTAACAAATTAATAGTTGACATATCAATTAAAATAGATATAATAATATTTAGAAAAATCAAACAACAGAGAGGGATACCAATGAAACGAGAACATAAAATACTTTTTACTCCTTTTAAAATCGGAAAGCTTCAGCTTAAAAATAGAATAGTCATGACCGCAATGACGGGGACCGCACTCATCAACAAAGGAAAGTTCAACAGCAGTGTCACCGAATATTACATAGAACGGGCAAGAGGCGGGGTCGGCCTGATCATTTCAGGCTGCTCTGTGGTATATGACATGTTTGGACGTGATTACTGGGTGAATGATGCTGTTGACGTATTTGAGGGACCCATAAAAACTCTGATGGAGCAAATACATGATGCCGGAGCAAAATTTTTTATGCAGATTGGAGCGGGGCTTGGCAGGGTTGCCAACCTGGAAGTGGGCCAGAAATTTGCAGGAGCAGATGTTAATAAAGTGCAATTTGCACCCTCGCAGCTTCCTAATGTTTGGAATAGACAGCGCATCCACAGAGAAATGAACAAAGAAGAGATCGAAAAGATCATCGCTGCTATGATCGAGACTGCTGCCTTGGCAAAGTCCGCCGGAATCGACGGTGTAGAAATACATGCGGTTCACGAAGGATACTTACTCGATCAATTTGCCATTGCAAATACCAATCATCGAAAGGATGAATATGGCGGAAGCCTTGAAAACAGACTGCGGTTTGCAACGGAGATTATAAAAGGCATCAAGAGGGAATGCGGAGCGGATTTCCCGATCATGGTAAGGTATGGCGCAGTAAGCAAAATGAAAGGCTTTAATTCGGGAGCACTTCCTGGCGAGGATTACGTGGAGTTCGGCAGGAACCTGGAAGAAAGTCCGGCAGTAGCAAGGCTTTTGGAAAAAGCAGGTGCGGATGCGCTCGATGCGGATAACGGATCCTACGATTCCTGGTACTGGGCGCACCCACCGGTATATATGCACAAAGCATGCAATCTGCCCGAGGCAGAATACATAAAAAACTTTGTCCGGATACCAGTCATATGCGCAGGCAGAATGGAGGATCCGGATCTGTCGGCAAAGGCGATTGAAAACGATAAGATCGATGCGGTTGGAATCGCAAGACAATTTCTTGCCGAACCGGAATACGTGGAGAAAATACGAAAGGAAGACTTTGAAAATATCAGACCATGCATCGCATGCCATAACGGATGTTTGGGATCATTGCTCGCCGGTGAAGGCGTTTCCTGCGCATTAAGACCTGCTACCATGAGAGAAAAGGAATATGAGCTGATTCCTGCAGAAAAGAAACGAAACGTCATGATAGTAGGAGGAGGTATCAGCGGCATGGAGGCGGCAAGAGTTGCCAAAAAGCGGGGACATGAGGTGGTGATTTATGAGAAGAGCGGTCGATTGGGCGGCGCCTTTACCGCTGCCGCAGCGCCGGCGTTTAAAGAAGCTGATAAAAAGCTGATCGATTGGTATAAACATCAAATGGAGGAAAACCAGATCCCAGTCGTGATAAACACCTGTGTCAATGAGGCACTGATCCGGGAAGTAAATCCGGACGTTCTGATCAATGCCTGTGGAGCTTTTCCAAGGCAAGTGCCAATCCAAGGGGCAGACAGCAGTCATGTTATAGAAGTCAAGGAGCTGCTGCTGAAAGGATGCTGCTTAGATGGGAAAACCGTGGTAGTTGGAGGAGGCCTGTCAGGATGTGAGGCGGCCTACCAGCTGGCCCTTAACGGAGGATGTGTGAGAATCATCGAAATGGCCGAGGATATTCTACAGGGAAAATTCCTCAGTATGGCAAACTCCTCAATGCTCCGGGATCTGATGAAGCGGCATGATATCGAAGTTCTTACATCGACCCGGCTGCGCAGAATTCTCAATGGAGAAATCGAAATCGAACAAGAGCATAAAATCATGAAGATTCCGGCAGATCACGTGGTCATGGCAACCGGGTATCTGCCGAAAGAAACGTTTTTTGACAGATCTGAAGTGAAAGAAGTATATACGGTTGGAGATGCGGTAAAAGCTGGCAGTTTAATGGATGCAATCAAGGATGCTTATCAAATCGCATTGAAGATATAAAAGGAAATGTATTTCTTGTATGAAGGAGGTTTTGTAATGAAACACAGTAACCAAATGACAGTCAGCAGCATCGATAAAAGACGCTGGATCGTTCTTGTTCTCCAGATGCTGGTGGGATCGGTAACGGCTTATGTATACAATCTGACGATTTACATAGGCCCGATGAATGAAAAGCTGGGCTGGGACCCAAGCGTGGTCATCCTTGTCTGGACCGTTATGATGGTAGTGGGGCTTCCGGGGTCCTTGATCGGCGGCAAACTCAATGCAAAATACGGAAGCAAATTCGCGCTCAAAGTCGGAGGCATCGCTTTCGGCGCCGCAGTGATCCTCAGCGCCTTTTCCACCTCGGCGATCATGTTTGTGATCACAGACAGCATCGCATGTCTGTGTATGTACGTGGTCTATGTATCCCAGCTGGCAAACGTAGGAGCTCTTTTCCCAGACAAAAGCGCTTTTGCCACCGGGCTCTTTATTGGCGCCACTTCTCTGGGCACCGCCCTGCTGGCTCCCTTTATCGAGTGGCTGACCAGAACCATGGATCTGATGCACGGGATCGCGCTTCAGGGAATCATCTATGGAGCAATCGTATTCATTTGCGGATTCCTGATCGTAGAAGCTCCGGAAGGCTATGTTCCGGCCAATATGGAAAAGAAACTGGATGAAGAGGAAAAATCCAAATATATCGATCGGCCTGATTATACAGTCGTACAGATCCTTAGGAAACCTTCTTTCTGGCTGCTGATTATAGGCGTTGTCGTAGGCACTGCATTTTGCAATGGCCTTTCCGCAAACTTGTCGCTGGTGGCGCAGAACGCGGTAGGAGTAGGGACGACCGCAGGAGCGCTTTTCTTCTCTGCCTGGCAGATTTCCTGCGGTGTTGGCGGCATCGTTGTCGGTTTTATGTCAGATAAGTGGTTTGGACCGGTCAAATCTTTTATGCTTTTGTGCATTGTCTGCGCAGCAGCGGCGCTGATCCTTGTGGCGGTTGGGGTTGATAAATACGCCTTATTCCTGATTATCATCATTATCCTGGGACTTGGCGCGGGTGCCATCCTCACATTGATCCCCGATACATCCATGCAGGTATTTGGCGAAAGGAATTTTGGATTTACTTACGGCATCCTGGTATTTGCAGGGGCAGGAGCTGCGTTGATCGGAACTCAGGTAACGACAAGATGCACGTCTGTCATGACCTTTACTTACGGCGCAATCCTTTGCCTTGCAGGTGCAGTGACCTTCTTCTTGATCACGATGCTGCTTAAAAAAGAAAGCAGGAAGGAAGAAGCTGTCAGGGTTGGTGCGGAAAAATGAGAAAAAAACTGCTTACAAATGGAAGGATATATACGGTAAAAGGAGATTCTTGGAACAAGAAGCCGCAAAAGAATATGCTGATCCGCGCAGACGGAAGAATCGAGCTTGTAGGCGAATTGCAAGCGCCAGTAACAGAGGATGTGGAAATCATCGATCTGCAGGGAAAGACGGTGCTGCCCGGGTTGATCGATTCCCATGTCCACGTTCCAGGCATGTCTCTGACAGAATTGTTGGAAGCGGATCTTTTTTCTTTAAAGAGCAGGGAAGAACTGAGGGAACGCATTGGCAGCTTCCTGAAAGAACATCCAAAGCAGGATACCCTTTATGGAACCGGGTTTGATATGAGCATCCAGGATGAAGAGGGGAATCCTCCCTGTGCAAAATGGATCGATGACCTGGCTGAAGATAAGATGATAATCCTGCAATCCGGTGATATGCACTCGATGCTGCTCAATACAAAAGCAATGGAAACGATCGGTCTTCTGAAAAAAGACTTTGTGTATGAAGGTCCGGGGCGTATTCATAAAGACGCAGCAGGCTGTCCCACCGGGCTTCTGACCGACACTTGGGATATCGATATTCCGAAGCATGTGTTTTCTAAGGAGGAAATAACAGAAGCTTTATTGGATTTCCAAAAGAAAATGCTGGCATGGGGCTACACGGGGATCATGGCCGCGGCGCCTTTTGCCAAGGGGCTGCCCATAGAGATCCTCCAATATCCAAAGGACAAACTGGGTATCCATATCAACGGCAGTATCTTGATCCGGCCGAAAGAGCGCAAATCACGGATGGAACAGCTTATTAAAGAGAGAGAAAAAACAAGCGCAAGTGAACTGAAAATCTCAACGGCAAAATATATGATCGATGGTGTCATAGAAGGCAATACGGCATATCTGAAACATGCGTACTGTAACAGAGAGGGCTTTACCGGAACTCCCGTGTGGAAATACAGTGAACTGACAGAATCCTTTGAGGAAGCCATAAAGAACGGGTTTCAAATACATGCGCATGTGATTGGAGATGCGGCAGTTCAGATGACCTTGGATGCGATTATTGAGGCCCGGAAAGCTGCAGGCAATGCCGATCTGCGCCATGTTCTCACCCATTTGCAGCTTGTTGATGTAAGCGATTTCCACAAGTTCGGTGCCGCTGGTATCATTGCCGCGGTACAAACGTTCTGGCATTACAAAGAACCCGGATTTTATGAAAATATCGAAGTACCTGCCCTTGGCCGGCATCGGTCAGAGAACATGTACCCGCTCAGGAGCCTGAAAGAAAACGGTGCGGTTATTACAGCTTCAGGAGATTATCCGGTATCGCCGGACAATGATCCGCTCCTGGGGATCCAGATGGGAATCACGAGGAACGCCTGGAACATGGGAGTCGCGGATCCGGATGATACAGCTTATCTTTTGAGCAAAGAAGAGCGGCTGACTGTAAAAGATATGGTGGAAGCCTATACGATCAACGGCGCATATCAATTGTTCAGGGAAAAAGAGATCGGAAGCCTGGAAGCCGGAAAATTGGCTGACTACATAGTCCTGAGCGACGACCCTTTTGAAGTGGAGCCTATGAAGATATCAAGAATTAAAGTTATGGAAACCTGTTTGTCCGGTAAAACAGTATATAAAATCAGATGACTATGTTATAATTGATATAACAACAATATCAATTTAAAAGAGGTTTGTTATGCAGCGAAATAGAACAGAATTAAACGCAATCATATACAGGATCAATAAACTGCTGAAAATGCAGACACAGGATGCAGTAAGGAAATTCGGCATCACCACCGATCAATGGATCGTGCTTGGGCGGATTTACAACTCAGAAGAAAATATGAATCAAAAAATGCTTGCTGAGTCCTGTTTTAAAGAGAAGGCAGCGATCACGCGGATCCTGGATATCCTGGAAAAGCAGGGGCTGCTGGAAAGGCGGGATTCGCCTGCAGACCGAAGGGAATATCTGATCTATATCACCAAAAAAGGCAGAGAACTATATGAGCAGAGTCTTGTGGAAATTGAAAAACTGGAGGGGTATGTGAACGAAACCTTCAGCAAAGGAGAACTGAAAGAAATCATGACACTGCTCGCCAGGCTGGAAAAGGCTTTAATGACCTGGAATTAAACAGGACCTAAAAGTCCATCGCCGTCAGGAACGTTAAACGGCGGTTATATTTTGAATTTATAGTTGATATATCAACTGAAAGGAACATAAAATGGATAAAAATGCTTTTTATGAAACAAGCAGAATGCTGTGCTGTCAGGGTTATGGCAGGAGCATCGTGGAAACCCTGCTCAGTTATACATCGTCCCCCATCGGATTCAGACTGGGAGGCACGGAGGCAGAACATAAAACATCAAAGTTCATTGCAGACGAATTGAAAGAGGCAGGGCTGAAGAATATCAAGCTGGAAGAGATTCCGGTAGATGCATTTGAATTAAAAGGAGCCAGGATCCGGATCGACGGATCCCCCGGCTCAGATGGAAAAAGGATACCAAAACGGCTTCTGACAGCATCCCAGTTTGCAGGTTTTCAGGGAACGGCTGGAGAGATCAGGGCGCAGGCTGTTTATGTAGGCAGAGGATTTAAAGATGATTATGAGGCGATCAGCAAAGAACCTGATTTTTTCAAAGACAAAATCGTGGTGCTGGATGGCAGTTTTGATACTGTGTGGGTCGGCTGGCAATCTGCAGAGGCCACTGTGCGCGGCGCCGTGGCCGCAATCTATACCACATGTCCGGAAAACAAGGAAGGGACATATTTAACTTATGCACCGGATATGTTAATCGGAGCGGACGGGGAAAATAATTTTGAAGATATTCCTGCGGTATTTATCAGCCGGCAGGATGGTGCCTGGCTCAAAGACCAGCTGAAAGATTCGCCGGAAACGAGCATTGCTTTGGAAAGTAAAGTACAGGTGACGTTAGCAAAAG
This sequence comes from Clostridia bacterium, assembly GCA_902363595.1. Lineage (GTDB taxonomy): Bacteria > Bacillota > Clostridia > Peptostreptococcales > Anaerovoracaceae > Hominibacterium > Hominibacterium faecale. The sequence goes on from CABJAP010000001.1 coordinate 62,266, forward strand.
AAGGCGGTATCGGATACAATGTCATTGCAGAAATTCCTGGGAAAAGAAGTGATAAAGTCATTCTTCTGGCTGCTCACCAGGATGCACATTTAAAAAGTGCGGCAGATGATACCGGAGCAGCAGCAACTGTAATGACAATCGCCAAGGCAATGATAATGTCCGGATATGAACCGGAGGCTACGATCAGGCTCCTGTTTACGTCTTCAGAAGAATACGGCAAGATCAATACTGTGTACGATTGGCAGCATGGTGCAGTTGAAGCCATGATAGCCCATCCGGAGTGGAGGGACGAAACGGTAATCGTCCTCAATTATGAGGTGATGCCGGAAAAAGGCGCAGTGACTATGTTCCGAGGAGTGCCTGAAGTAATGACACTTGTAGAAAAATGTGCGGAAGGAATGAAGGGTGAACATTACCCTGCTGCTGTTCAAACTCTGGAAATGCTCATTTCGATTGCAGATGAGTGGACCTTTTGCGCGCATGGAATCCCTTGCCTTTCTGTGACTTCTATGCGGGAGGATTATCTGGGCCGATACCATACGAATTACGACTGCGTAGAAAATCTTGATTATAAAGCCATGGGTCAGATCGCCAACGCCAGCTTCGATCTCATAACTGCCTTTGATGAGGGGCTGATTGATTTCAGTCTGGAAAGAAGAGTTGCAGATTTTGATGCCTGGTACAGCGACCCGGCGACTTCCTCACTGGAAAAGGAAGTTCAAATGGGCATGTCGAAAGAGGAATTTGAAAAAATCGATGTGGAGCCTTTGCTTGTGGAGAAAGTCGATCAGGCTTTAACAGCATGGACCGCTTCTGTTGAAAAATTCAATACCGCTAAAGGGGATATTGCAAACATAACAGAAGCAAACCACAAGTTGATTCAGTATAACAAGCATGTTCTGAGCAGCTGCATCGCATCGAGCGTGGGACAAAATACCATCTATCCCTATATGCAGACCCAATCAGATGCCGCAGCTCTCAAAATGGCAATTGAGGAACTTGACAAAGACAGGCCGGAGAAGGAATCTGTTTTGGCTGCCCTCGATAAAGTCAATCTGGATCTCTTTGGATGGGTGCCGCTTACAAAGTTTATCAACTGGTTCAGTCTTGAAACGTGCAGAAGGATGTTTGAGCTTTACAAACCCATGGAAGGAACCTGGGGGTATTACGGCAAACTCTCGCCTATGCCGGATATCTATGAAGAATATATCGAGGTGAGAGATTCACAATCGCCGGATTACAAAAAAATCAAAGCAGCGATGATCGAGCATTATCAGTTTCTTACAAAAGAACTCGCCCTTAGATTGGATAAAACAGCAGAAGATATGAATAAAGCAGCAAAGCTGCTGGATGATATTAGATAGAGGTGAAATTTTGGATATTAGAAAAAACGCCAGAGGATGGGCCATCGTAGCAGTGTCATTTTTGATCCTGATGTTCATATTCGCGACCTGTATAAGCTGCATGGGGGTGTATGTAAAGCCTGTATCCGAGGATTTGGGAATCCCCAGAACTTCCTTTACACTTACCATTACCATACAAGCTTTTGCCATGATGCTTTCCTCTATGCTGGCAGGAAAGATGCTGGAAACGTATAATATGAAACGTTTGATGATGGCTGGAACAACAGCAAGCGCCGTATGTATGTTTATCTTTTCGGTTGCTCCTTCCATTACATACTTTTATCTGGCTGGCATACTTATGGGAGTATCGGTTGCCTTTACATGCAACATTCCCATTTCAATCCTTATAAAAAACTGGTTTGATGAAAAAAAAGAAGGCTTTGCCTTGGGGATTGCATTTGTGGGCAGCGGCGCCGGGGCAATGGTTTTAAATCCGCTGTATACGTTCATAATTAACAGCTACGGATGGAGAGCCTCTTATTTTACAGCAGGAGCTTTTATGCTGGTGGTACTTATCCCCTTGATCGGGTTCATTGTTGTAAAAAGTCCGGAAGAATTAAAATATACAAATGGTACTAAAACATTCACATCGGAAGAGAATCCTGCAAAGCAAATCAGAGAGGATGATTTTACCCTGTCAGACGCCTTAAAACAACCTCAGACCTGGGCCGTATATATCGGGTACACAATTCTAACCTTGGCCAGTATGGCCTTACTGAATCATGGTATTCCTTTTATGACCGATTATGGAATGCCGTCGTCTGTTGCGGCAGCAGTGATTTCGATCAGTTCCGCTGCGTTGATTCTTGGAAAAGTCATTTCCGGCGCATTGTATGACAAGTATGGCGTACGCAGGGTTACCATATTTGAAATGATTGTCGTTACGTTATGTATTACTGGTTTTTGGATTAATGGAATGATCGACTCGATGGCAATGATTGTGTTATTTGTTGTTTTATACGGAATTGGAATCCCGGTGGCAACGCTGTCTATGCCTTTGATCCTGCCGATTATGTATGGGAAATCTAATTTTGGCTCCATAATGGGAATGTTCAGTACAGCTTCCGGTTTGGGCGGGATGCTGCAGGTTATTATCAGCCTGATCTATGATTCCACCGGGAGCTATTACCCGGCATGGATTATTCTGAGCGTGCTGTGTCTGCTCAATGTGGTAATCTTCGCAGCTTATGCAAAGTCGCTGAGAAAACATGCAATCTGACCCCGCGGGAATCCAGGCAGGGAGTTTTTTTCAGGAACGAATGGAATAACTTGTCTGTGGCGCCACAAGACGAAGATTAAGAGTTTGGTTCAACAATTGAGGAAAACAACTCATTTGTTGAGTTAAAACACAGGCTTGTAGGCTGTCCAAATGGAAAACACCTCTTATATTAAAGCCTTTGTCAGGAATTGTAGCCTGTAGGCACTGGAAAAGTCTCAACAACAAGCAAAAAATAATACATTGTTGAACCAATTCTCTTATTCGACAATTTTCGACACCACTCTCGGCAGGGCTGTCCCAATTGCTCATTTTCATGGAAAGGTTAAAGCAGATAAAAGAAGCTTCGGAAGAAGGAAAATAAAGAACTTCTCAGACCGAGGTTGCCGGCCATACCCTTTAATGTATGGGCCGCGTCAAAAGCGGCTTGGTAGTCGCCGGCCTGTAATGCATGGTCCAGTTTATGTAGATTCTCATCCCGTGGCAGCATGGCGAGTATTCGTAAATACATCTGTTCATTGCCCATAAATCGGGACATTGTGGTTTCATAGTCCGCACCGTATTTCTTAAAGATTTCTTTCAGAACTGCCATTTTCTATTCCTCCTCCTTGCCCAAAATAAAATCGTAGAGGACCTGATACAGCCGCACCGGCTCAATGGGTTTGGTCAAATGCGCGTTCATACCGGCCGCCTTGCTCTTTTCCATGTCGTCGTCAAACGCGTTGGCGGTCATGGCGATAATGGGGATGGTTTTAGCGTCGGCATTGCTCATGTGGCGGATATTATTGGCTGTCGTCAGCCCATCCATCTGCGGCATCCGGATGTCCATCAAAATGGCGTCATAAAAGCCCGCCTCAGTTTTGCTGAACAGCTCAATTGCCCGCAGTCCGTTTTCCGCAGTATCCACGGTAATGCCTTTGCTCTCAAGCAGGGCCACAGCCACTTCGGTGTTGATGGCGTTATCTTCGACCAAAAGAATCCGGCACCCGGTAAAATCAAAGACCGCAGGCTTATTCCCTGCACTGATTTCCTCTTTTTCGCCCAGTGCCTTGGAGAAGGCGGAGATCAGGGAGGACTTGAACATGGGCTTGCTCATCAGCAGATTGACGCCCGCCAACGTGGCCTCGTGCTCGATGGAAGCCCAGTCGTAGGCCGTCATTATAATGATGGTGACCTCGGGCCCCACGATGGCCCGGATGCGCCGGGCAGTCTCGATGCCGTCGATATCCGGCATCTTCCAGTCAATGAGGATCATATCGTAATGTTTTCCTTTGTCCCACATCCACTGTACCCGTTCGATGGCCTTACGTCCGCTGTCCACCCATTCGGCGGTGATCCCCATCTCCTTGAGCGTGGCCATGGAGCTTTCGCATACCGCCAAGTCGTCGTCCACCACCAGAGTCTTCAGAGCAGAAAAATTGGGGAGCGCCTTTTTCCTGTTGTGGCGAGGCAGCTCATCCTCCGTGACGCCCAGCTGCACATCCACCGTGAACTCAGACCCAATGCCTTTTATGGAGCGTACTGTGATTTTGCCGCCCATCATATCGATGATGTTTTTCGAGATGGACAGGCCAAGACCAGTACCGCCGTACTTGGCGGTGGTACCGATGGATTCCTGGGAGAAGGGCTCAAACAGGTGAAGGAGAAAGCCGTCACTGATGCCTACGCCCGTATCGTTGACGATAAAGCGCAGCGTGGCGCCGTTCTTGCTCTTCCTGTGCAGCGCAGCCGAGAAGGTGACCTTGCCGCCCTTGCCAGTAAATTTAATGGCGTTGGACAGGATATTGAGCAGCACTTGCTGCAGTTTCATGGCGTCCCCAATATAAAAATCGTCCAGAGTGGGATCTACAATGCACTCGTATTCCATGCCCTTTGCCGCCGCCTGGCTGTAGCAAATGGCGTTGAGGCCGTTTATAAAGTCTTCTGTGGGGATTTTTTCATTTTTGAGCAGCATTTTTCCGCTCTCGATTCGGCTCATGTCCAGAATATCGTTGATGAGGGAGAGCAGGAATCGGGAGGAGATGCCAATCTTTGAGATGCACTCGGCCACTCGCTCGTCGTCTCCGACGGCTTGGGCGGCGATGGCGCTCATTCCGATGATAGCATTCATGGGAGTGCGGATCTCATGGCTCATACGGGAGAGGAAGTCCGTTTTCGCCGCGTTGGCCTGCTCCGCTGCGGCAAGGGCGGCAGCCAGCGCCTCCTTTTGCTGCTGTTCCTGCCGGACGATGTTCGTCACATCGGCTCGGGTCATGCACACCCGTCCCAGCTCCTCGCCGATATAGAAAACTTGGAATCGTTTGACCCGTCTTTGGCCGTCTTGCCGCAGCTCCAGCACGAAGGTGTAGGAGCTTTGCCGGGCAAGCTCCCGCCGCATGTACGCAGGGTCCAGCTTCTCCAAAAATTCCTGCTGCTCCGCCTCATCCATACAGCGGGCCGCCACCTTTCGGATTTCCTCCTGAAAGTCCCCTTCCAGAGGGACGGTGGGACTCCACTCACTGCCACAGACCACCAGACGGTAGGCGCCGCTTGCCAGGTCGATCTCCGTAATGACGTCGTAATCCAGGCTGGAGACCCGCTCCAGCATCCGTTCCAGCATTCTCTGCTCCGTCACATCAAGGGTGTAGAAAAAGGCGATGACATCGCCGCTTTCCGGGTTGGTATGCAAGCGGAAGCTGGTGCTGCATAAAAAGACGCCGCCGTTCTTCTTTTTGCGGAGAAATTCAAAGTGGTAATCGGCTTTTCCATTGGAAAAATCGTTTAACACACAAGTCCGGTTAAGCACGGTGCGAATGTAATGACCATATTCGGGGTCCACGGCGGATTCAGCCAGCCGTTCCACGGCAGCCCCATAGGAATCCCCCCGCCGGAAGAGTGCCAGGCCTGTGGTGGCCTGGTAGCTCTCCACATAGTCTAGGGTGATGTTGAGCCGCCCTTGAATGCTCCCCTTCGCCGAGGCAGTCTGGGCAAAATAGGCCATCTCCTTCTCGTAGAGCTCCCTGACCCGCGCCTGTACCTGCTTTTCCTCTGTAATATCCACAAAGACGCCATAGAAATATTGATTTCCGTCGTCCTCTGTGAGCCGCTGGGCCTTTAGGGATATCCATTTGACGCTTCCGTCCCTGCAGATCAGCCGGTGCTCGTCCTGAATTGTACAGCCGCGATCCCGGTCCAGCTCCAGCCTAGCCTGCACAGAACCCAGATCCTCCGGGTGGACCACCTTTGACATCCGGTTTCCCAGAGCGGCAAATTCCTCTCTGGTATAACCCAGGAACTTGTAAAGGCCGTCGTTGGCGCTTACAACGGAAAATCCTTCGTCATACTGGCAGCGGAATACTGCGCCGGGGACGTTATTGTACAGGTGCATGACCTCTGCCTGGGCCATTTTCTGTGCGGTGATGTCAATGCACACCGATATAATGGCCGGCTTGCCGTTTTCCGCCGTGATTTGGCGCCCCATATCATGGACCCAGATGTAGGAGCCGTCCTGCTTCTTCATGCGGTATTCCACCACATATTGGCCGCCCCCGGCCATCTGACTGTCTACCTCGGCGTCCACCATGGCCCGGTCGTCCGGGTGCATGCAGTTTGTGACCAGCCCCCTGATGTCGGCGACAAAATCCGCCTCGTCCGCATAGCCAAGATGCTCCAACATTCGATTGTTGACGAAATAGAAGGGGAAGCCCTCTTCTATATACCCGCCCATCATGCCTCCGGGCAGGGAGTCGTTAAGCAGGTCCTGCCGCTGCTTGGCCATGTTTTCCATCACCAGGGTTTTAGGATAGTGCTCTTCGCCCCGTTGGCTGCTGCTGGGTTCGGAAAACCACAGGGTGCGCAGCCGCCAGGACTTTTGCCGCCGGACCAGAGTAAAGAATCCCCGCAGCCGCCAGCGATACTGGGTATTCTTGAGGATCATTCCCACGGACAGGTTGCGGATGTCCGCATCGATCTCCTGCTCCTGAAAGAGCGTAAGCTCCACCGTGAAGGGTTCAGGAATCTCCTGAATGTCCCGGGCCAGATAATCCCTCATTTCTTGGGGGCTGTGGGCGAACTCGTCCTCCCCGGTGCCCACAAAGCAGAACTCATCGCCTAAAAAGGGATAGACCTCCTCGGCGTTTCTCCGTTCGAACCAGGCGCTGCAAAAAGCCTGAAACGTCTCCCAGGCAGTCATCATTTTTTTCATCGATTTCATCCTTTCCAAGACCAACAATGGTCTTACTCGCGCCGGTCGCCTCCAGTACCTTGAAGCAGTCAGAAAAAGTCCTGCGCACCTGAGTACGGTATTCCTCGTTCTCGTCGGCCACCAAAAGAAGCCTGCCCATGTGGTCCACAGAGCTGACAGACCGGCTGCTTTCCACGTCTGCGGAAGGGGCCTGCGCTGTCAAGACCGAAACAAAATTCTCCACAGGCATGGGTTTGGCAAAATAATACCCCTGAGCGTAGTCGCATCCATTGTTTTGAAGTCTCTCCAGCTGTTCTCGAGTCTCCACACCCTCCGCCACTACGCTCAATTTCATCCAACGGGCCAGATCGACGATAAAGCGCAGGATGCCCAGGCCGGCAGGTTTTGTAATCTCCGTCTGGATAAACTTCATATCCAGTTTCAGCACGTCGATGGGCATTTCCGTGAGCATATTCAGCGAAGAGTAGCCGCTGCCAAAATCGTCCATCTCGATGACGAAGCCCAGTCTGCGCAGAGCGCCCAAGGTTTCGATCAGCTGTCGGGAAGTATCCGTGTACGCGCTTTCCGTTATCTCCAGGTGCAGACGGGAAGGAGAGAGGCCGTACCGCTGTATGAGCCTCGTGAGAAGGTCCACCAGGTCTGTGTTGTAAATATCCATCCGGGAGACGTTGACGGAAACGTTAACGCTGGGATAACCTTTCTCATCCCACGCCTGCATCAGGGCGCAGGCCCGCTCCCAGACATATTGGTCCAGCTTGGTGATAAAGCCGTTGCGTTCAAAGATGGGGATGAACTCCGCGGGCGACTGCAGGCCCCAGTCCGGATGATTCCAGCGCACCAGCGCCTCAGCTCCCGCCAGCCGGCCGTCCCGGATCTGGTACTTGGGCTGCAGGTAGACCTCGAACTGCCCCGTGGCCAGAGCCGTCTCCATGCCGTCCGTGATGGCCTGCCGGCGCAGCAGCGTGCTCCGCAGCTTGTCGTCGTAGAGGGCAAAGTGTTTGCCATACTTTCCCTTGATACTGTGCGCCGCCAGCAGCGCCCGGTCACACATCTGTTCTACGGAGATTTCCCGGTCCTCCACCGTGTAGATGCCGTATTTCATGATCACATTTTGATCGCCAAAGCCGCTGTTGATCCTGCTGTCAGACTGGGTGAACATCTCGTCCGCATAGTCTTCACGGTGCTCCAGGAGGCAGGCAAACTGGTCTGCGTTCAGGCGGCCGCAGATTCCACGCTCTCCTAGCCGCTGGCCGCAGAGCTCCGCCACTTGCCGCAGTAGGCGGTCCCCGGCGGCTATGCCGAAGGTGTCGTTGATCAGTTTGAAGTCCTCAATGTCAGAACAGAGGATATCATATTTCACATCCGGGTTCCGAAACAAGATATCCCTGACCTGCTGGCAGAAATATTCCTTGCTGTACACCCCGGTGAGCCGGTCATACTGGAGCTGGTGGATGAGGGCGGAGGTCTCCCGCAGGCGGATGATACCGGCTGCCCGGTGTAAAATGACCTGGGCGCGGTAGGGCTTGGTGATAAAGTCAGTGGCCCCGTGGGAAAGCGCAGCCCGGTTAATTTCATTGTCTTCAACCACTAATATTTTTCTCTCTAATAACATGATTCACACTCAATCCTTCAGGTTATCTACCTAATATATATACATAATATACATATTGCTCTGATTTCGGATGACATATATTTGTCATTTTCAATGACATGATTTTCAATTTAAGACTATCGTATTATAGGATACTTCTTTTTTGGGTAAAATTCAAGGGATTAGTCATAATTGACAATGACATTTATGTGTCATTTATAATGACACATAATGTGAATTTTGTTGCAAACTTATTCATTTTACGATACACTGGTATAAAAAAGGAGGATGAGACTTTGCAGTTCTATGAAAAGCTAATTTTTGTCATGAATTTGACACAAACGACGAACCGGGAGCTGGCTCAGGCAGCGAAGGTAGACCCCTCCATCATCAGCCGTTTCCGCAGTGGGAAGAGAGGGCTCCCACGCAATCTGGAACCGCTGCGCAGCATGGCGGATTTCCTTGCCGAACGCTGTACTGGCGAATACCAGAGAAGAGCTCTGTCAGAGATGGCGGGGATCAGACGGATCCTTATGGACAAGAAGGAACAGCTGTCAGAATTTCTGTTTTGCTGGCTGTGCGGTGACGCAGATGGAGTGGATCGTTTCATGCGCGGCTTTGAATCGCTGACCATTAAAGGTATTGCGTCCAACTCCACCTTGGAGGCTGCAACGATCAGCCGTAAAGGGAATTTTATTCATTTTGGAAATGAGGGAAAGCGTGCCGCGGTGCGGTCTATGTACCAACACCTGCTGGCCCGGCAGAAACCGGGTACGATCTGCATTCTTGCCGATGAGACCGACGACTGGCTGATGGAAGATTATGATTTTACCTCCCAAATGCAGGCCTGGCTGCTGGACTGTATCCGGCAGGGCTTTCAGATCTGCCATATCATACCGCCGATCTACTCGGGCGATCAGATTCTGGAATCCCTGGCCCGCTGGATCCCGCTCTACATGACCGGCAAGGTAAAAGCCTACTTTTATCCCCATATCCGCGACCGCCTTTACCGGCACACCATTATCATGGAGCCCGGACAAATCGCGATCGCGTCCCATTCCATGGCGGGCGATCCCACCAGCTACGCCACGATGCAGACCACAGACCCCGGGCTGCTCCGCGCGATGGAATCGGAGTTTGAGGCCTACCTTGCCCTGTGCCGGCCTATGCTGAATACCTACTCGGAGCCCCAACAGCTGTTCCAATGCTTTATGAAATTCCTGTCGCCCCAGGGATTCCGCATTCAAAAGCTGATCTCCTTGTCCGCAGTGACCGCGCCCTTTGAACTTGTTGCGGATTCCATAGGAAAAAGAGAGGATCCTGAGCAGAAACGCCTGGGCGAGCTTTACCTTCAGGAGATGAAGCGGTTGGAACAGGAGCAGGACCAGTACAACCTGATTGATATCGTTCACCTGGCCAGCGCCGATCAGGTCCGCTCTGGTACGGTTCCCATCACTGCCACCTGCTGGTCGAGCGGGGCTATTTACTATACCCCGGAGACCTATACCCTGCATTTGAAGAAGATCCTGCATATTTTGGACACCCATGAAAACTATCACTTCGTCCCCCTGGAAGGAAATGTTGAACAGGAGAGCTCCCTTTTGGTTAAGGAAAATCACAGAGCGCTTCTGGTGCATGCCTCGGAGCCCTTTACCGTCTTTGAGATCTCCCAGCCTGAGATCGTGGCACTATACCGGGAGTACCTGTTTCGCCTGGCGGAGAAAGTGGGATACAAGGGTATTCACCGAACGAAGATTAAGTCCCGGCTCCGGGAACTGATCCGGGAGCTGGAGGGGTGACACATGAAAACGTGACGATAATACCAGCCTTTATTGGCTGCCGTTAAAGCAGTAGGGGGAAAAATTGATATGAAAAACAACGATAATTCAATGAATTCCGGGCAGAAACATAAAGTGCGCCGAGCGATCCGTTTCCCGATGCTGCTTATGGGCTGTATCGCGGTTTTTTCCGTTGTTATCCTGTTAACGTTTTTGTTCTACCATTCCCTGGAGCGGGAAATCTACAAGGAGCGTGCTGCTTACATGACAGAGATTTCGGCGCAGGTGGTTTCCACCACAGACACGGTTGCCAACGCACAATGGAATCTTGCGGCGATCCTGGCAAATCGCATGAAAGCATCCCAGATATCCGGCACGGCGGAACTGACGCAGTGGATCGTCTCTGAGGTCAAGATCCACGATCAGGATGAGTTGAGTTTTCTCGTGTTTGACAATGCAGGCAATTATTATGACGCCGCTGGAATCCGGGTACGGTGGCAGGGAAACCTGATGTCAATCCAGAATGATTCACCAAAACGGCAGGTGGAGGTCATAACCCTGTCTACAACGCCCAAGAATACCGATGAGATGGTGTTTCTGCTGCGCATGGAAACTCCGGTCGTGTTAAAGGCCGAAGGCGTGACCCTCACACATGTTGCAGTGGTGCGGGATATGGATTTATTTTACGAACAGTTCCAGGTACCCTCCTTTGAGGGCTCAGGAGAGAATTTTTTTGTAAGCAGCGTGGGGACGCGGGTTTATCGGGGCAAGTCGTACAGCAAAGTGATTGGGGACGTTTACAACGTACTCAAGCCTCTGGAGAGGATGTCCTTTCGCTTTGAGGGCTCTTATGAGAAGCTGAAAGACATTATTGCAAGCCGGGAAAAGTGCTGTATGGAATTTTCGGACACGGAGAATACGCACTATTATGTCACCAGCGTGCCTATGGGCATAAACGACTGGTCCATTTTGAGCGTGGTGCCATCCTCTGTGGTCAGCGCACAGATGCAGCATTTTCTGAATATGACGCTCTTCGGCATGGGTGCCATCGCATTGCTGGTGCTTGCGGCAATATCCACGGCAATTCTGCTGATTGTCCGTTATCGGACCAGCCAGGAGCTGCTGCACCAGCAGGCGGAGATGAATGCCGCTCTGCAGGAGGCCGCGCAGACCGCGGAGGAAGCCAGCCGCGCCAAAACAGTATTCCTCTCCCACATGTCGCACGATATCCGTACTCCGATCAACGGCATCATGGGTATGACCGACATTGCGGTGCGCAATCTTGGCGACATCGGCCGGGTGACGGATTGCCTAGGGAAAATTGCAGTATCCTCCAAACATCTTTTAAGCCTGGTGAATGACGTACTAGATATGTCACGGATTGAGAGCGGAAAAGTCAAGCTGGAACACAAGCCGTTTTATGTGGAGGCGCTGCTGGATGCCTGCTACAGCCTGGTGGCGGGTCAGGTACAGGAACGCGGCCTCACGATGAAAAAGGAGTTCTCCGGGGTGGGACAGCTGGTGCTGTCGGGTGACGAACTGCGCCTGCGGCAGATCATAATCAACATTCTGGGGAATGCCGTCAAATTCACGCCGGATGACGGGGAGGTTGTATTCACCGCCTGCGGCAAGGATGTGGGCGGTGGAATCTCTGAACTCACGTTGATCATTCAGGACAACGGGATCGGCATGAGCGAAGACTTCCAGCAGAAGATTTTCGAGCCCTTTACGCAGGCGGAGGACAGCCCGAAGAGCCGCTATAAAGGAACCGGGTTAGGCATGTCCATTGTCAAGCAGTTCCTGAACCTGATGGGCGGCAGCATTGAGTTGCAAAGCGCGCCGGGCCAGGGCAGCAAATTTGCCGTGAGGCTGTGCCTGCCCAACGTGACAGCCCCGCTCCGTCAGGAACATGCACCGGATGATGATGTGTCCTTATTAAGAGGATTGCGGGTGCTCCTGGTGGAGGACAATGAACTGAACATGGAGATCGCCCGGTACATTCTGGAGGAGTGCGGCATGGAGGTAACAGGAGTGGAGAACGGCCTGCAAGCTTTGGAAATTTTTGAAGACCGCCCGGAAGGAAGCTTTGATGTGATTCTGATGGATGTGATGATGCCTGTGATGGATGGTCTGGAAGCCACAAGAGCTATCCGCACCGGCAGTCATGGCGATGCAAAGACCATACCCATCATTGCCATGACTGCCAATGCCTACGCCGAGGACCGGAGGGCCGTGTTTGAGGCCGGGATGGACCGGCATCTGGCAAAGCCGATCGAACGCGAAGAGCTGCTTCATGCTTTAGTCGAACTGCGTACCAGAACAAAGGATTAGTATACAGAGCAAAAGTAAAAAGGCCGTACGAGGAGGATTAAAAAATGAAATTGAAAAAGCCGATTGCAATGATCACGGCCGTGATCATGATGTTATGTCTTGGTTTGACCGGCTGCCGGTCCACCGACGAAAACACTTCCGGTGACGAGCATGAGCCGCTGACGCTGCTTTCTCTCAATATAGATCAGCCAGCCTTCCTGGCGGCGTTGGAGGAGAACTGTCCCGGCGTCCGGCTAGAATTCATAAGTTATACCGGGGGCAGCGGCACCGGTTACTCACAGTATCTGCTGGACAAAGGGCATCCCCCCGACATTTATACGATATCGGTATTCGGGATGCTGGATAAGCAGAAAGAGTATCTTTTGGACCTGTCGGGATACGAATTTTTGAATAACTACAATACGGTCGATATCAATCAGGTCACACTGGACGGCGCCGTTTATATGCTTCCGACCAGCGCCGCAATCATGGGTTTATACTACAACAAGACGATGTTTGCGGAGCACGGCTGGGAGGTGCCGCAAAATTTTGAAGAGCTCAAGGCGTTGGTCAAGGTCATCAGGGAGGCCGGAATCGACCCGGTAGCGGCCCAGTTCAAACTGCCCGGAAACGGCTTCTTCGACGTATTTACTATGGCAAAGACAGGATTCCTGTCCACGCCGGAAGGCCGCCAGTGGGAGGAGGACTTTAAGAACGGAGACGCAACGGCGGCGGAGGGGCTGTCGACGGCGGTGGAAGCGATCCAGGAACTGATCGACTGTGGATTTCTGGATGCGGAGGACACAAAGCGCAGCAGCAGTGAAACAACCAATTACTTTTATGACCGCGGGGCGGCTATGTATCTGAATGCCGGCACCATTCCCAGATATACACAAAACGAAGACGGTACAGGTGATGTGTATGGCATTATGCCGTTTTATGGCCCGGGGACGGACAATATGGTGCTGATTCAACAGCCCCAGAGATATTTTGGCCTGTCCAAGGAACTGGAGGAGCCGGGCAATGAGCAGAAGCTTGAGGATGCGCTGAGGGTCATGGAGTTTTTCTCCACGCAGGAGGGCCAGACAGCTCTTCTATCGAAAAAGGATAACTATGTACCGCCATTGAAAAACAGTGAGATTCCGGAGGACTCTCCGTTTTATGAGGTGGAACAGGCCATACGGCAGAGATATGTCTCTACCCTTGCCTATGCAGGGTATGAGCCCGTCATTATAGGAGTCGGGAATAAGGTGCGTGACTGGGTGCAGGGAAAATGTACCAGAGCCGATGTGCTCGCCTGCATGGATAAGCTTCAGGCCGAATATCTCAGTACCGGAATGCCGGTTGAAGGTACCGCAGCTTGTGATTTTACCCATGAGGAAACCGTGCAGCTTCAGGCAGAGGCAATCCGGCTCGCGGCAGGGACGGATTTCGCCATGATCTCGATGGGCGTGATGCGCGGCGGCAAGGAGAATATGGGGGGTGCCTGCGGGCAGATCTTCGAGGGGGATATCAATGAGGACGCGCTCATCTCGCTGCTGCCAAATTATTGTACGGATGTACTCTATGTGCTGACACTGTCCGGCGCCGACATCACGGGCCTTTTAGAAACCGGATTGGTGACAGACGGGGGGACCGAGGGCTTTCCCTACATACCTGCGGGACTAACGGTCGAGATGAATAAGGACGGGACGGTGAAGGTGGTTACGCTGGCGGACGGCTCACGGCTTGACGAGAACGCCGGCTATACCGTGGCCTTCAACAAGAGGGGATTTGCCGATGAAATCGGAGAGAGAGGAAATGCATACGAGACAGATATCCCCATCATAGATGCCATGCACGGGTACTTGAGCACCCACTCGCCGCTCACCCCGCTGGAGCCGTCTGTTATAAGGCCGTAAAACAGCAGATTTGAGGCCAGTCAAATGGCGCCATACATCAGTCTGAATGAATAGAGCAGCTGGGCGAGGTCCGAACATATTTGGAGATCGGCGCTCTAGGACCCTCGTGATTCTTGGAATAACTCGATGCTCTTTGTGGACAGTTCACGCTCTATACAAGTCTTTTCCTTTGAGTGGCCCGTTCCTGAGCTATTCCTGCCCTTCCAGCCACTTACAGCCGGAGATATTTACAGATTCTTCTGAAATCGATTGAGGCGGAAACGCTCCTATGATAAAATCAGAGCAGGAGGTGCGCCATGGACGAACAAACAAGAAAGGACCTGATCGATCAGCTGTACTTCGGCCGGGAGGCTGCTCAGTATCTGGGTGTAACCATGCAGAGGCTCGAAGAATTGGTTGGAGACGGCCAGCTGAGCCCGGTAAAAAGGAGCCCCGGCGAAATGATCTTTCTTCGTGATGACCTGGATGGATGCAGGACCCATCGGCCCAAGCCTAAGAAAAAAATAATTCACAAAGAAGAAATCGATTTAAGACAGCCCCATTTGCAAAAGGCTGTCAATTACTTTGCCCTACGCTGTTTTTGCCAGGGATCGGATCAAATCGCAGAACCAATTTTTCTCAGGGCTGTTGAAAAAACCCATCTGACCCGGCCCATTGAGGAGATCGGAGCTGTGCTGGCAAACGCGTTGGACATTTCTGAAGAAGCTATCATTATGAAAGGAAGGCAGATCCGCCAATCCTTTAAAACATTGGAGCAGGATGATCTGGTCATCGACCGGGACGCAGAAGAATACCCCAGCTTGATGCGCAGCAAAGAAAATGCTCCTGCCTATTTGTTTTTAAGAGGCGATGCCGGCCTGCTGAAAGAGACTATTGTCGCCATGAAGGACCGCAATCATCTTGGAACGGAAATCAGCGAAAAGGCGGCCCGTCTGGCAAGGGCGCTGGAAAATGCCGGTGTAGTGACAGCCAGCGCCGGGCGAACAGAAGGAGAGCGAGCTGTTCTTGAACACGGGCACCGGCCGATTTTGGCAGCCGGTACGCCCCTGCCCGATGAAGCCATGCAGCGGCAGGATGAGCTTTTGGGGCAAGTGGGAGAACGAGGCTTAATTGTTTCCATACTTCCGCCGCCGCTGTCAGAAAGCGGAACGACCGATCCGGCCGCCGCAGAAACGATTCTCAGTGCCCTTTCCCTTGCGGCTTTGGACCTGGAGAGCGATAGAACCGATGGGGAGATGGTGAGCAGACTTCAAGAGTATCTCATGCAGGCAGTAAAAAAGAACATGATCGATACCAGTGACAAACGTGCGAGGATTTTTTCGAAAGGAATAAGGGCAGAATATGTTTATAACATTAAATGATTGGAAGGGAATCGTTGTGGACATAGATGCGATTCCAGAAGAATGGGACTCCAAGTGGGAACTGCTGCCGGAGATCGGGAAAAAGAAAATTTTGCTTTGCGGAATAAACAAAGAACGTTTGAAGAAAATAAAAAGCAATGGAGAAGCGCTTCTTATCAGTGAAGAGACTCCTTTCGAACCGCTGCTCTTTTATCATAAAGCTTATGCCCATATCTTAGAGCTGCTTGGCAGCAAATCGGCTCAGACTGTAGTGATCACAGGCTCACGCGGAGCTTTAAAGCAGGCGCAGAACTGCGGAATTTCCAGCATATTCTACTGCAAGGAAGAAGAGATACCGACGGAGCTGATTACCATGCTGCCGGACCATATTGCACAAAGCTGGGAAGATATTGAGAAAATCATAGGACAAGAGTGTGCGGGTTATCTGGCCGAGCGCCGTGTTCAACGGTACGCAAATCAGCAGAAAGACCAGGATACCTTGATGCGGACAATCCAAACAGAGCTGGAAATTGATGAAACGCACACCTGCCCGTTAATCGCAGCAGGCAGATATTTCAGTCAGAACGACCCCAGAGCTTACGGCCATCAGCTTTCCAAACGGGTTCTACTGCACAAATGGGAGGATACAGCGCAAACTGAAATCTTTACGGAAATTTATCGGGAGATTATCAAGAGCGCCGCTTGGGAGAGCATCGACGCCATTACCCGAATTCCGCCTAAGGATAGCCGGCAGTTCGACCGCTTTGCGGAAATTACAAAGGCAATTGCCGCGGATACCAGCGCCGAAGATCTGTCTGACAGCTTGATCTGTGTGAAAAAATACGGCTCTCAGCGGACCTTGAACCGAGCGGAACGGGAAGCCAACGTGCAGGGAGCCTTTGAAATGAAAAAAAGGGTCGATGGAAAACAGATCGTTTTGCTGGATGATATTTTAACGTCAGGGTCTACGGCGCAAGAGGCGGCCAAACAACTATACGTGGCAGGAGCCAAAAAGGTGACGGTCGTGGTACTAGCGATCAAGCAGGACATCAACCGTTTTTTGGAGGACGCTCTGCAGCCGATTCGATGCAGAAAGTGCGGCGGCGAAATGCAGCTGCGGATCAACCGGACGACTCAGGAAGCCTTCTTTGGATGCAGAGAACTCTATAATAAAGAGGCTCCGTGTACCTATATTGAAAGTTACCAAAAGGGCTTGGAACGGAGAAATCTGGACGCCGGGTTCTTTCATGAACAAGAAGACCGATACTTGTTCTGAAGACTGCCAAAAGGACGCTTTATATGAAAATAAGGTGTCCTTATTTTCATAATACCCTACAAAAAGCGCTTCAAAAATGATATCATAAAAGCTATGAAATTATTTTAAAGAAAGAAGACAGCAAAATGATTTATGATAATGTTTTAGCGGCAATCGGCCATACGCCTATGATACGCCTCAACCGGATGAACGACCCGGACAGCGCCCAGGTGCTGGTTAAGTTTGAAGGACTCAACGTGGGCGGATCCATTAAAACCAGGACCGCGTATAATATGCTTTTACAAGCGGAAAAACAAGGGCTCATCGACGAGCATTCCATCATCGTAGAGCCCACCAGCGGCAACCAGGGCATCGGCCTGGCTCTCATTGGAGCGGTCAAAGGGTATAAAACCGTCATCATCATGCCCGATTCGGTCAGTGAAGAGCGGAGAAAACTGGTGCGTCACTATGGAGCAGAGGTAAAGCTGATCCATGATAAGGGCAATATCGGCGACTGCATCGACGAATGCCTGAGGACGGCGCTGGAAATGGCAGAAGAAAATCCCAAAGTCTTTGTACCGCAGCAATTTGAAAATGAGAACAATCCTATGGCCCATAGGCATCATACTGCCCTTGAAATCATGGAACAGGTGGAAGGTGAGATCCACGGGTTCTGTTCCGGAATCGGTACCGGCGGCACGATCACCGGCATCGGAGAAGTGCTCAAGGCTCAGAATCCTAATTTGGAGATTTGGGCGGTGGAGCCTGAAAACGCAGCTATTCTAGCAGGTGGAAATATTGGAACTCATTTGCAGATGGGCATCGGCGACGGAGTGATCCCTAAGATACTCAACAAGGAAATTTATGACCATATTTATATCGTCACCGATGCTGAAGCGATTGACACTGCCAAAAAGCTGGCTAGCATGGAAGGGCTTATGTGCGGTATATCCAGCGGAACCAATGTAGCGGCAGCTCTCAAACTAGCGAAAAAACTGGGTAAGGGAAAGACTGTGGTTACAGTTCTCCCGGATACAGCTGAGCGATATTTTTCAACGCCCTTGTTTGAAGACTAAAAATTTACGAAAGAAAAAAGAGATGACCCAAGAAAAAAGAACAGAATTATTTAAGAAGCTCCCGGAGGCGCTGATTCCTTGGTATCGGGAAAACGCAAGAGAACTTCCTTGGAGAAAAGACAGAGAGCCCTATCATATATGGCTCTCTGAAATTATGTTGCAGCAAACCAGAGTTGAAGCAGTAAAAGACTATTATCATCGTTTTCTGAAAAAGCTGCCGAGGATCGAAGACTTAGCCCGCTGTGATGAAGCCGATCTTTTAAAATTATGGGAAGGCCTGGGCTATTATAATCGGGCCAGAAATTTGCAGAAATCCGCAAAGATGATCGTATTTGAAAATAACGGCGTATTTCCATCCGAATACAGTGAGATACTAAGACTGCCGGGAATTGGCGAATACACTGCCGGAGCAATCGCGTCCAACTGCTTCGATGAACCGGTTGCTGCCGTAGATGGCAATGTCCTGAGAGTGATTTCTAGAATTATAGAGATGTACGACGATATCCTCAAGCCTGCAACCAAAAAGTATGTAAAAGCAAAGCTGGAAAAGGTGTACCCAAAAAAAGATTGCGGAGATTTCACCCAGAGCCTCATGGAGCTGGGTGCGATTGTCTGCGTACCTTCCGGGCCTCCAAAGTGCAAGCTTTGCCCGGCAGAAGCATTTTGCCTTGCTCATCAGCATGGAACAGAGGCAGAACTGCCGGTCAAAGAAAAGAAAAAGCCGCGGCGTATCGAAGAGAGAACTGTTTTTCTTTTGTCTTGTGAAGGCAAAATCGCAGTGCGAAAAAGGGATACATCCGGCCTGCTGGCAGGAATGTGGGAGTTCCCCAATGTGGAGGGAAAACGATCGCCATCGGAGGCGGCGGCTGTGGCCGAAAGCTGGGGATGCAGTCTGGCTGAACTGGAAAGAGAAACCTTTCGCAAACATATATTCAGCCATGTGGAATGGCATATGTCCTGCTACTATTTTCGGTGCAATGAGGCTTCAGATAATTTTTACTGGCCCAAGATACATGAATTGTACAGCAGAATTGCGCTTGCCACCGCTTTTCGTCAATTCCTGACGGATGACCCTGAACATTACCTTAACAATGCTTAAAAAACGAAAAAGGTGGTATAAAAGAACATAAGTTTATGTTATAATGTGGGCGATTCAATAAAAGAAGATTTATAGGGGGAAAACATGGTAGAAACAAATGCAGAGACAAGAAAAGTAAACAGAATGCAGCAACAGCAGAAAAAGAAAAAGCTCCATAAAATACTCGCCGTTCTTTTGATCATTGTGTGTGTGATTGCAGCGATCGTAATTGTAGCAGCTTTATTTTCAAGTGACGGCTATAAAGATGAAAAGAGCTTTAAGGCGTATGCCTCGTCCTTTTTTAAAGAGATCGATGAACCGAAAGGCGTAGGTTCCGCAAAAGAAGTGGTAGAATACGGTACGCCCCTTTCCACAGCGATGGAATATCCGGTAGTGGGACAGGAGGTGACCGATACTTATATTAATGGCATCGTTAAAGATCTGCGTACCCAGTTTGCCGAGGCGCATAAAAAGGCTACGGATAAAGATAAGATCGCAATGCTCATGGACTATGATACTTACAAATCCGATCTGGGGGCGGTAGGCGTAGTTTTTTCACAGGAACAGAGAGCGGAAAAAGAACGGCAAATGCAGACCGTTTCTTCGAATGTATACACTTATAATTTTTCTTCTGCCACAGGACGGCCCCTGACGGCGATTCAAATTTTCAATCCGGGATACAGGAGCTTCTGTTCCCAGTACTTTAACAAGTATTTTCAGGACAAATACAAGGACAGATTGGTTAAGGGATATGAAAAAGCCCTTGCAGATTCAGAAGAGAATTTTAATAAATTTGTCCTCACCGATAGCGGTGTCAAATTTTATTTTGATGCGGGCAGCGTGATAAACGCAGAAGAAGGGTCGATATCCGCAGAGATCAGTTATAAGGATTTAAAAGGAACGATTCGAGAACAAATTGCCACCCGCGCGATCGATCCATCAAAGCCAATGGTGGCCTTGACCTATGACGACGGACCGCTACCTAAAAGCAGCAACCGGATTTTGGATTGCCTGCAGAAGTATGGCGTTGTCGCAACCTTCTTTGAATTGGGACAGAATGTGTCCATGTATCCGGAGGTTGTTAAGCGGGAAGCAGAGTTGGGCATGGAAGTGGGCAGTCACAGCTGGTCCCACCCAAATTTGAAAAAGTTGTCCGATAAAAAGGTGAAGGAACAGATCGATAAGACGAATGAGGCTTTGAAAAAAGCCTGTGGGCAGACCTCATCCGTATTCCGGCCGCCGTATGGTAACAGCAGCAAGGCCGTAGAAAAATATGCAAAGGCGCCGATAATACTTTGGTCTGTGGATACACTGGACTGGAAGAGCAGAAAGGCCAAAAGTGTTATAAAAGTCGTAAAAGGCGTCAAGAATTTAGATGGAAGGGTAATCCTCATGCACTCCATCTACGACTCGACGGCAGAAGCGACGGAAAAACTGGTCCCATGGCTGCTGGAAAGCGGCTATCAGCTGGTTACCGTCAGCGAGCTTTTACAGTACAAATATAACGAAACTCCTAAAAACGGAAAGCTATACGGATACGGATATTTTTACTTGAATAAATAGGACAGCCAGTTCCAGCATTTACAGGCAATGCGCGGCCGCACTCTGGAAAATGCTAAGAGTGCGCCGCGCAAAAGATATACAAGAGTGATAGAAAGGTATCGCCCAAAAGTTTCGCTAGTATTTTTGGACGATACCTTTCCTTGCGGGTAATTTTATGAGGAGTTGCATCCAGGCGGCGGACCGGCTTCACAGGTTCGAGACCCGTTGATACAAGGAGTTTTTTGAGCCACTTTTGCCGAAAAAAGGCACGTAAGAAAGTCTTAAGAAAGAATTAAACGAATATAACTTGACAGTGTATTACAAATAGTAGTACACTTGGAATAACAGAGAGGTAGTGTGCTCTGTCAGAAATTGTGTGAATGCAGATAAGTTGAAGGGAAGTGAATTAAGATGAATATTTTAAATCGTTTACATTTCTATGCCCAGAATCATGGGCAGGACATTGCAATCCAATCCGGAGACAGCTTTTTCACTTACGCGCAGCTGGACGATCTTTCCAGCCGTCTTGCAAGCTATATCGAGGAACGCTGTAGGGGCAGCAAAGCCCCTGTAGTTGTTTACGGCCACAAGGGGATATACATGATCCTTTGTTTTCTTGCGTCTGTAAAATCGGGCCGGCCATATTGCCCGCTGGATATTTCCATTCCGGACACAAGAGTGGAGGATACGATTAAAACTGCGCAGCCATCCATGGTTTTTGCCCTCGAAGAAATGACAGCCGACGTGAAAGGCGTTATTTCATTGGAGGAAACAAAAGCGATCATCGAGCGGACCAAGGAACCGATCGACGAGAGCTGCTATGTGAGCGGAGAAGATGTATTCTATATTATTTTCACATCCGGAAGTACCGGAACGCCTAAAGGCGTACAGATTACCACAGATAATCTAAACCATTATCTGGATTGGTCAGTGGGGCTGGGAACCTGCGCTGCGGACAAGTTGGGAAAAGTTTTTCTTAACCAGGCGCCGTTTTCATTCGACCTTTCCGTGATGGATCTTTATACGTGTCTGGCGAGCAGAGGCACCCTTTATCTTCTGGATAAAGAAGTGCAGCTGGACTTCAAGAGGCTCATTCCAGCTTTGAAGGAATCGAGAGCCGCAGTATGGGTATCCACGCCGTCCTTTGCAGACATGTGCATGGCGGATAAAAGTTTTTGCCAGGAACTGATGCCTAAGATGGAAACATTCCTCTTCTGCGGGGAAACGTTGACCAACTCAACGGCGCTCAAACTGCTGGAACGTTTCCCGCAGGCGGTAATCATGAACACCTACGGACCGACGGAATCCACAGTGGCTGTTACGGAGATACAGGTTACCAAAGAGCTGGCAGAAACGGTTCAGCCGCTGCCGGTGGGCGCTGCCAAACCAGGCACCTTCTTTGAAATACACAGGGAAGACGGCAAACTGGCCGATACTGGCGAGTCGGGAGAGATCATCATCGTCGGCGATACGGTCAGCGCCGGATACTTCGGAAGAGAAGATCTGAGCAGAAAGGCATTTTTCAACTGTATGAAGAACGGCAGAAGCTGCCGCGCATATCGTACCGGCGACAAGGGATATCTGGATGAACAGGGCAATCTTCACTATCAGGGCAGGATCGACCTGCAGATTAAGCTCAACGGATATCGAATCGAGATCGAGGACATTGAGAAGAACATTGCCCGTCTGGAAGAAGTATCCCATGCGGTCGTAGTACCCAACATAAAAGAGGGGAAAGTGAAGAGCCTGACTGCCTTTGTAACCGGATGTGCCAAGCCGGAGAGTGGTTTTAAATTTTCAAAAGAGATGAAAGAACGGCTCAAGGCGTTCCTGCCGGCCTACATGATTCCAAAGAAAATCGTACACATGGAAAACCTTCCCATGAACAATAACGGCAAGGTGGACCGCAAACAGCTGGGAGGACTTGCATAATGAGCTTCTTTGGAAGTATACAGTTTTTTCTATTAATGATTTTGCTTTTTATTCCTGCCGCGGTTTTGGGACTTAGGGGTAAGTCCCTCCGCGGTTACAGGACGGCCGCATCCGTACTTATGATCGGACTTGTGATGTGGCCCAATAAAGAACAGCTTCTGTTTTTAATCGCTTTTTATGTTCTGGAGTTTGTGCTGGTCAAAGCTTATCTGAAGCTGAGGCTGGCCCAGGGGGACAACCGGAGCGCGGCGGTTTACCGGATCTTTCTTTTTTTGAGCATTTTGCCCCTCATTCTCTGCAAGATTTCCGAGGTGTCGGGTGAATTCTCATTGGGGCTGTTCCAATTTTTAGGCATATCTTATTTGACCTTCCGGGTGGCCCAGATGATCATCGAGATCTACGACGGCATTATCAAGGAAGTCAGATGGCTGGATTTTACCGATTTCCTGCTGCTGTTCACCACGTTCAGCAGCGGACCCATCGATCGCAGCAGACGCTACATAAAAGATGGGGAGGCTCATTATACCAGGGAGCAATACTTGGACCTGCTGGGCGATGGGCTGCTGAAGATCTTAATAGGGGTTATTTATAAATTCATTCTGGCGACATTGGTCCATAAGGGCGTGGTGTTTTTTCAGGATCCGCAGAGCTTTTTGGAATATGCGGGCTATAGCTACTGCTACGGCATCTACATGTTCTTCGACTTTGCGGGCTACAGCGCGATGGCCATAGGCGCCAGTTATATCTTGGGAATCAAAGTACCGGAAAACTTCAACAAGCCTTTTATCAGTATTGATATGAAGGATTTCTGGAACAGATGGCACATGACCTTGTCCTTCTGGTTCCGGGACTTTATCTTTTCCCGTTTCATGATGCTGGCCATAAAGGGGAAATGGTTCGCATCCAGGCTGACCGGCGCGTCCGTTGGCTTTATTATCAACATGTTTGTTATGGGAGCCTGGCATGGGCTTGCCATTAACTATATCTTATACGGGCTGTATCATGGCGTGCTTCTGGCCTTGACTGAAATCTACCAGAAGAAGTCAGGCTTTTATAAGAAGAATAAAAAGAAGACGTGGTATAAAACGGTGTCATGGTTTATCACGTTAAATATGGTGATGTTTGGATTCCTCCTGTTTTCAGGAGAACTAATTTAGAATTGAGGTGTATTTAAAATGGAAGAAAAAGTATTGGATTTATTAGAAGAAATTTGCGAAGACGATGTAGTGAGAGAAGATCTGGATATTAATCTTTTTGAGGAAGATCTCATGGACTCCCTGGCTTTTACCGAGCTGCTGGTGGGCATTGAAGAAAACTTCGGAATCGTGATTTCTCCGTCGGAAGTAGAACGAAACGATGTGGAAACGCCAAACAAGATTATCGCCCTGATCAAAGCAAGGAGCTAGTCAGGTGAAAAAGGTAACCGCATTTTTTATAGCACTGGTCTTGTTTTTTGGGACAGCCTGCGGGATCCACTTTTTTGTTGATAAAAATATCAAGTTTGATCCTCACTCTTTTGGAGCCTGGATCAACCAGCATAAATTTTTTGCCGGTGACGAAATTAAAGCCAACATCGATCCAAATACGATTCTTGTCTTGGGCTCCTCAGAATTTCGTCATGGGACGAATATGTCCACCCATCCGGTCAACTTGTTTAAAGACAATTCCATGCACATGATGATGGTGGGAGCCGGGTATTACCAGTCTCTTTTCCATTCGGTTGAGCTGGCGGCTGTGGAAGACGGCGTAAAAAACAAAAAGGTTGTGCTGATCTTATCCCCGCAGTGGTTTAAAAAGAAAGGCGTTCTTGCGCCTGCATATGCTTCCCGTTTTTCTGAGGATAATTTTATTGCCATGCTGCAGAACAAGCACATCTCCAAAGAATCGAAGGAATACATCATAAAACGCAGCAAAAAGCTGCTGAAGGGAGATCCTCCCACTTTGGAGCGGGTGGAAAAATACGAACGTATTTTTATGACCGGAGATGCATCTTTGGCGGACAGGCAATACGTACGATTTTATCGGAAATTTCTAGCAGAGAAGAGCAAGTTAAGTATATATGCAGCTGCTAAGGTCAAAAACGTGAAAGAATATAATCCCAATAAGAAGTATCGTACAGAAGAGCCGGATTGGAAGGCTTATAATGTGAAAGCCGAAGAAGAGGGGATCAAGGCCGTAAAGGACAATCCTTTCTACGTGGATCACCGGGTATATATGAGAGAAATTCTGCCGGAACTTAAAAAGAAAAAGGATTCTGCGATTCATTCTTCATACGCTAAATCGCCGGAATATAACGATCTGCGATGTTTTCTCAAAATCTGTCAGGAGACGGGCATTGAACCGATGCTGGTCCTTCAGCCGGTAAACGGATATTGGTACGACCATCTGGGTTTTCCAAAGGAAGAACGGGAAATCTATTATCAGAAGATCCGCGAGCTGGCAAGCGAGTTCGGCGTGCGGGTGGCGGATTTCAGCAAGGAAGAATATACACGCTACTACTTTATCGATAAGGTTCACTTGGGATGGAAAGGATGGCTGGATGTAGATGAAAGCATTTACGACTTTGCGGCAAAAACTAAAAAACAGTAAAGTGTGGGCGTACGGTAAATATGTGCTGCTCTTTTATGCCTTGATGATGATCATTTACGGATACTTTATGCTGGCCAATCTGTCAACAGCACCAAAGTTTATCTACGCACAGTTTTAAGTTTGGATATGCAATTGAAAAAACTGCTGCCTGAAGCAAGATGATTCGCTTTGTGCAGCAGTTTTTTTATGGGTAAAAATGGGCGGGCGGCTCATATAATCTTAGAGGATTTGCCGGCAATGTTTTTTGAGCACATCAAAGGTTTCATCGCTGATGTGATGTTCGATCTTGCAGGCATCGGTTCGGGCCGTTTTTTCGCTGACGCCCAGGTGAGTGAGAATTTTAATCAGCGTATTATGACGGTCAAAGATGGACTCGGCGATTTGCTTTCCCGGAGGGAGCAGAGAAATGTATCCGGCAGAGTCCCGTTCAATATATCCGTTTTCCTCCAACTGCTTCATAGCCACACTGACGCTGGGTTTTGAGAAGCCCAGCTCATTGACAACGTCGATGGAGCGAACCTGTCCTTTTTCTTTTCTGATCATTAAGATGGCTTCCAGGTAATTTTCTGCTGATTCCTGTATTTTCAATGGTTTCCCTCCTTAAATCCTTCAATTTCATAAACTAAGTATACCACAAGGACCCTATAAAGAAAACCAACAAATCCATTGACAGAGGGTTTTTATTGTGCTATTGTATTAATTGATTAGTACATAAGGACAAACGAAAGAACTTGGAGGAGGGAAATGGATAAAAAATTAAAGGATAGCAGCCCTATTTACGTTCAGATTATGGACAAAATACGCCAGAGCATCATTGCAGGAGAATTAAAACCAGGCCAGAGAATCCTGTCGGTCCGGGATTGGGCGCTGGAATTCGGAGTGAACCCCAATACGGTACAAAGATCACTGACAGAACTGGAACGGGAGGGAATCATCCAATCGGAGCGGACCATCGGCAAATTCGTGACTAAGGATATGAGCCTGATCCAACGGGAGCGGCAAAAAGAAGCTGAGCTGGCTGTCCATCAATTTCGGGAGCGGATGCAGGCCCTTGGATTCACGGAGGAAGAAACGGCTGCTTTTTTTCAAACGGAATGCAGGGAAAGGATAGGCTGATATGGAAACAGAAAGAAAATTGACCCTGGTTGAGGAACCGCCGGTGGCGGTTATTGAGGGACTGTCCAAAACTTTTGGAAGTATCCGTGCCTTGAGAAATATTTCTTTAGAGCTTCCCCAAGGCCGTATCATTGGTTTGCTGGGGCCCAACGGAAGCGGAAAAACGACCCTCATTAAAATCCTGGCCGGTCTTTATGTTCAGTATGAGGGCCAAGTGCGGATTTTAGGGGAAAAACCATCCCACAAAACGAAAGCTTTGGTCTCCTATGCGCCGGACAGAAACTGTTTTCCAGCTCAAATGACATGCCGCCAGGCCAGCGATCTTTATAAAACCTTTTTTGAAGATTTTAATGAAGACACCTGGGAGCATTTGCTGGATTGCTTTAGCCTTTCACCGCAGGCCCAAATACGGCAAATGTCCAAGGGTATGATCGACAAATTGCAGATTTGCCTGGCCATGTCCAGGAATGCCAGACTCTATCTTTTGGACGAGCCCCTAGCGGGGGTGGATGCGGGAGCCAGGGACGTGGTTTTAGAACAGATTCTGGAAAGCTTTAATCCAAAAGGCACCATCTTGATCGCTACCCATTTAATTGCGGAAATCGAGCGCTTGTTTGATACGGTTATTTTTCTCAGTCATGGAGAACTGGTAGAGTTTGGAGAATGCGACTGCATCCGGCAACGGCATGGAATTTCGCTGGAGGATCTGGTTAAAGAATTGTCTTAGGAGGACAGAAATTATGTGTGTATTGAAAAAGATAAAATGGATTTATGTTGTTTTGGCGGCTTTGATTGCCATCACAGCGGGAACCAGCGTATATGCGGGGGTATCGGCAAAACGGATCGATCAAGAGCTGGAGCTGCTGAAAAAGCAGGAATGGGTGATCCCTCTTGGAAAATATGAACAGATATCGGTCATTGAAGGCGCCAAGGGGCTTTATGCAGCGGGCAGTGAAAAAGAAATCGGCCTCATTGACGCACAAGGGAAGGTGATGCTACCGGAAAAGTATCAGGCGTTTAACCCCGTCTGTGTCAATGATCGAATTCTGGTTGTTCAAAACGGGCTCACCGGATACGTGGACCAAGAGGGTAAAGAAGTGATTGCGCCCCAATATGATGCGGGCTATCCATTTAGAAATGGCTATGCATCCGTAAAAAAAGATGGGATTAGAAAAATAGTGGATCCCCAGGGAAAGGTCATGTTTGAATGCCGGTCTGCCGAAGACGGATCGGATGAACTGTATCCCAGCAATAAAGAGGATTGTATCATCATGCAGAGTAAACCGGATGAGGAGTCCGGGACCAGGCAAATTCGCGTGGTCAATATTAAGTCCGGCCAGACGCTTTTTAATTCGGATGAATATGCTTATCTCGATGATTACAGCGAAGGGTTTTGGAGCGCCCAAACCGGAAGCGGCTATGTCCTTCTCAATGAAGACTTTCAGCTTATCAAAGAAATGGAAGAAGCGGCGGCTTTCCATGAGGGGCTGGCCAAAATCAAGGCAGGAAAAACACTGACCTACATCAATAAAGAGGGGAAGGCCGTTATAAAAAAAGAGGCGGGGCTGGGAAGCGACTTTTCAGAAGGCATCGCTTGCATCATACGGCAGCAAAAAGGGATCTTTTTTGATCAAGAGGGAAATACGCTGTTTACGGTGCCTTGTTATAGCAGGGGCGGGTTTGCAGATCCGGAATACCCGGTTGGATTTCAGGATGGCTATTGTCTGTGGCGCGGCGAAAACGGAAAGTACGGATATTTGGATCATGAAGGAAAGTATGTGGTGCCTCCCTGTTTTGATCAGGCGGGAGCTGTAAACCAGGGCGAGGCAGAAGTGACTTATGGAAAGCAGTCAGGCGTACTCAAGCTGCCTGCCAGGTAAAGGGGGAATTCACATGTTATATAAATGGATCGCTTTAAATATTCGAATGACCAAAAGAGAATTCACCGCATCGATGCTGCTGCTCCTTGCAGCAGTGATCATACTGCTTATTGCGTCGGGGCAGAGTTCTCTTGAGACAGACAGCCGCCTGTTTATAGGAGTTCTTTCGGCAATCCTGGGAGGGGCAGTCGCGTTCTTTCTGATGGGAGCGGCAAAACTCTATTACAGCAGCATGCTGGGAGAAAACGCCAGCTTGTATATGGTCCTGCCGGTTTCGTACCGGAAAATGGTCTGGGGTAAGGTGCTGACCGGAGGCTTTCAGCTCTATCTGCTCCAACTGGCGGGACTGTGCGGACTTGTTCTGGCTTCGGCCTCGGCGGCTTCCTATGGAATGAGGCTGCCGGTCATGCTCGATATGGATTTAAAGTCTGTAGTTATGGGAGGGATTTTGGCAGAGCAGATTGGTTTCATCTGTCTGGAATTATTTGGGATTCTTTTGCTGGCGGACATGGTCTTTTGCGCTTCCATTCTATTGGCAGCAGCGATCGTTCACTCCATAAGGCCGCATGGAATAAAGGTGCCCTTGGGCATATTGATCTATGGGGCTGCTCTGGCAATTCCAGTATCTGAGACCTGGCTTGGGGTTTTGATCATAGAAAAAGCCGCCGGACCATATGTGCTGCTCAGCCTGACTGGAGTAGCTTTAATGGGCGCGGCGACACTGATATTTCTAATCTATTTGATTCTTCGACTGCTTTCAAAACGATTGGAAGTAAATTAGCAGGTTATTCAACAGCCATTTCCAGAGCCAATTTCATCATATCGGTAAAGGATTTCTGACGCTCTTCGGTGGTGGAGCGTTCACCGGTAACGAAGTGGTCGCTGATGGTCATCATGGCCAGAGCGTTGACCCGATTGTAGGCAGCGTTCATATAGAGAGCGGCCGCTTCCATTTCTACGGCTAAGATGCCCATTTCAGCCCATTTTTTCCACCAGTCGCCGAACTCGTAGAAGACGTCGCAGGAGACGATGTTTCCGGCTTTAAAGGGGATTTTGAGCGCTTCCGATGCATCGCGCGCTTTGGATAGGAGCTTGTAGCTGGCGCAGGGCGCATAGTTTCCCGGCACGTTGAAGGCATGAATATAATTGGAATCCGTGGAAGCGGCTACGCCGATGACCAGGTCTTTGATCTTGATGTCCTCATGGAAGGAACCGGCGGTGCCGATGCGGATCAGATTCTGCACGTCATATTCTGTGATCAATTCCCAAGAATAAATCCCCATGGAGGGCATGCCCATGCCTGTTCCCTGGACCGATACCGGAACGCCCTTATAGGTACCGGTGTATCCCAGCATTCCCCGCACCTCGTTATAAAGCCTGGGGCTTTCCAAAAAGTTTTCGGCAATGAATTTCGCCCGCAGCGGATCGCCCGGCAGCAGGATTGTTTCCGCGATATCGCCTTTGCTTGCGGCATTAATATGTGTACTCATAAGTTTCATCCTTTCTCAATTTCGTATACGTTTATCATACATCATCCATACCGGATCTTTCAAGAACTTCTGTCCTTTCTCAGCAACAGGGCAGAGACTGCTCCGCCTGCGGCCGCAAAGATCATCCAGCCAAAGCCAAAATCCGAAAGAGGCAGATGGGATACGAACTCAAAAGAAACTCCCAGACTGTAAAGGACTTCGCAGAGGCTGCCGATAATGGCGCCTATGACAGCTCCCCGTATGATATTGTCGTTTCGTATCTGCTTGGGGAAAAAGGACAGAAAGATCAGCGTGAGCGCGCCCGGATAAATCAGACTGAGAATCGGCTGGGCGATGGTGACGATCTGATCGATGCCGAAATTAGCTGCAAACGCGCTGAAAAGGCAGATGGCGATGGTTAAGCTTTTGTATCCCAGCTTTCCTTTTGATAATTGGGAAAAATAGTCGGCGCTGGCGCTGACCAGGGCCACGGCTGTGGTCAAGCACGCTAGAGCTACCACAATTCCCAGAACCACCACTCCGGTTTTTCCCATCAAATGTTCAATGATGTCGATGATCAGCTGGGAGCGGTTGACATCCAAGTTGTAAAAGGTGGATGCGGCTGCGCCCAGGTAAGTAAGGCCGCAATAGACCAGCAGCAATCCCAGTGCCGCAATCAGGCTGGAATTGCATACGACTTTATATTTGAGCCGGGTATCGGTATATCCTTTTTCTGTGACGGTTTTGACGATGATAATGCCAAAGGCCAGAGCCGCCAGCACATCCATGGTCTGATAGCCGGCGTTGATTCCGTCAACGGCCACATTTTCCAGCATAGGCGTCTCGGAGATGGGGCCCATGGGGGTGACGATGCCCTTGATAATCAGAATGATCAGGCCGATAAACAGAGATGGCGTCAAGAATTTGCCGATAATATCAATAACAGAAGACTCACGGATCGTCAGCAGGAGAACGATCAAAAAGAATACGGCGGTGGGAAGCACAGAACCGATGCGGCCGAAAACAGGGGCCGCAAACATCTCGTAGGTAGTAGCTCCGGTCCTGGGAATGGCGATCAGGGGGCCGATACACAGGATAATGGCCGCGAACATGATTTTTCCCGGGATACGCCCGATGCGGCCAAGGATCCGGTCCACATCGCCGCCGTTGCGAATGATGGCAAAGATCGCAAATACGGCCAGGCCGATATCCGCCAGATAATAGCAAAAGAAACCGCTGAACCAGCTGCTGCCCGATCCCATGCCCAGGTAAGGCGGAAAGATGATGTTTCCTGCCCCGAAAAACATGGAAAAGAGGGCAAAACCTACGACCAGCTGATCGGTAAATCGTTGTTTCATAATGTCGAAGATCCTTTCTGAATTGGATGTGATGTCTAAAGTCTTAGTATGTACAGTTTCAATACCGTTAACCAAATTACGGTATCATATACAGGCATCAAAAGCAATAAGAAAATTCATTGCTTTCACAAAAGAAAAATGATATATTTGTATAAACCCGGCGAAACTAAACATGAATGCCGGGTTTTTCAAAACGGCAAACGAGAGGAGACAAGAACTATGACCGAAGAATTGTACCAGGTGCGGGAGATCAAGGATCTGCGGGACATGATCCGCACAGGAGCAGAATTATATAAGGAAGCACCGGCTTTTCTCATTAAGAGGCAAAAAGGGGGAAAGTATCACGAAGTCACTTATAAAAAATTGGAAAAGGATATGAACGCCCTGGGAACCAGGTTGGTGGATTTGGGGCTTGTGGGTGAAAAGATCGCCATAATTGGAGAGAATTGCTACGAATGGATCCTTTCCTATTTTGCCATCGTAAACGGAGTGGGGACCGTTGTTCCGCTGGACAAGGAATTGAGCCGGCAGGAAATTGCCAATTTAGCCGCTGCCGCAGGATGCAAAGGAATCTTTTACGCTTCATCTTATGAAAGCTATGTACAGGATCTGGATATTCCCGTCAAGATGAAATTTGAACTGTACCGCAATGAGGATGTGCCCTTTGATGAAAAGGATATGGCAAGCCTGCTCTTTGAGGGAAGAAAGCTTTTGTCAAGAGGAGACCGGAGATATCTGGATGCTCAGGTTGATTCTGAAGCTGCGCGGATCATGCTCTTTACATCTGGAACAACGGGGGTTCCAAAAGCCGTACTGCTCTGCCATCGCAATCTTTGTTCCAACATTAAAAATATCAGCAAAGTGGTGCAGATTCGGCCGGAGGACAGAACCCTTTCCATTTTACCAATCCATCATACCTTTGAATCAACGGTGGATATCATGACCGTTTTGTATCAGGGCGGGTCGGTGGCTTTCTTTGAAGGACTCAAGCATGTAACCAAAAACATGGTGGAAGCGCGGGCCAGCATACTGGTGGGCGTGCCCCTGATCTTTGAATCCATCTATGCCAAGCTGTGGAAGCAGGTGGAAAAGACCAAACGTGTCAAAGCACTGAAGGCAGCCATTAAGCTCAATCGATCCCTGCAGAGGATAGGAGTCGATAAACGTCAGAAATTGTTCCGGGATATTTACGACAATTTTGGAGGGCGGCTGAGGATGATCATAACCGGCGCCGCAGGTATCGATCCAAAAGTATTGAGAGGGTTTCATGATCTGGGCCTGGAGGTGGCTCAAGGCTACGGGCTTACAGAAACAGCGCCGATCATTGCCGGAACGCCGGACGGCGAACAGAAGTATAAAAAAACAGGTTCTGTGGGCAAGGTGATTCCGGAGGGCGAGATTAAAATCATAGATGCCAATGAAGAGGGAATCGGTGAAATTCTCTATCGCGGACCCAATGTCATGCTGGGCTACTACGGCATGCCTGAGGAGACGGCCCAGGTCCTGGAGGACGGTTGGTTTCACACCGGAGATCTGGGATTCATGGACCCGGAGGGGTGGCTTTACATTACCGGAAGAAAGAAAAATGTAATAGTAACCAAGACCGGAAAGAATATTTATCCGGAAGAACTGGAGCAGCTGGTGAGCGAAATCCCCTATGTGGAAGAATGCATGGTCTATGGCCTGGAAGGTGTGGAAACGGGGGACGGAACCACGGTGGCCGTCCAGGTTCGGCCTGATTACGAGGCGATTAAAGAAGCCTTCCCCAATGGGGCTGACGATGAACAGGTCTACGATCTGATCAAAGGCATCATCTCAGAAATGAATCAAAAGCTTCCTAATTACAAACGGATCCGCCATGTGGTGATCCGGGACAGCGAATTCGTTAAAACGACAACCCATAAAATCAAGCGGCAGGACAACCTGTAAAGGCCATACCAGCTCAGCCTGAAAAATGAAGGCTGAGGCGGTCAGTATCAAAGCTTGCCTCCGCTCCCAGAGGGATGGTGATCTGGGGGTCAATGTGCCCGGCCCGCAGGTTGTAAAGGGTGGGCTTTTCCCATGGTCCTATGATTTCTTTAAACATATCGGTAAGATGAAAAGAGCTTTCGGCAGTTTGCATGCGGTTTGAATCCGCTGCTGCCGGGGGCTCTTGACATTTTGTAAAGGAGCCTAAAAGAATGCCGCTGCAATCGCGGAGCTTTCCTGCCAGCGAAAGAGCGGTAAGAGCCCGATCCAACCGGTAAGGCTGCTCGCCGACTTCTTCAATGAAGAGAATTTTGTCCTTAGTATCCACTTCGTAAGGAGAACCAAGAGTGGAGATCAGCAAAGAGAGGTTGCCGCCGACCACGGCGCCGGAGGCTTGGCCGGGGAAAAGGACGTTCAGAGGATGGCCCGGCGGGTTGATGACAGCTCCCTGGGGCTGGTCTGAAAATAGATTTTTCTTCAGGCTTGCGACGGAAAAAGGATCGAGCCGGTTATACCCGGCGCCGGGCATGGGACCGTGAAAGGTGACAAAGCCGCACAGCTGGTTGAAAGCCAGGTGAAGCGCCGTAATATCGCTGAAACCGACAAAGACTTTCGGATGCCTTCGGATGGCGTCAAAATTCAAAAGGGGCAGCAGTCTGGCGCAGCCGTACCCTCCCCGGATACAAAAGATCCCTTGGACAGCAGGATCGGTGAAAGCGCGGTTGATGTCATAAGCCCGCTTTTCATCCGGGCCGGAAAGATAGCCGCAGGAGAGAAAGCAGCTTTCCATAATCAGCGGCTCAAGTTCCAGGTATCGGATGGAGTCTGCGGCCAGAGCTGCGGCCTCTTTTGAAACCGGGGAAGATGGCGCGAGGACGGCGATCTGATCGCCTTTTTTTAATGGCTGGGGTCTTCTAAGCATAGTTCAACACTCCTTTTCTTAATATTTCTAATTATATTTTTTTATGGTGGAAAATAGAAGATGAGAGTAGTATAATAGTCAAGATATACTGAAATGAGGTGATAGAATGGAACAAAACAGAAACTTTATTTACGAAGAATATATTGATGTGACGGAAGATGACAAGGGAGCGCTTCAATCCATTCAGTTTAAAAATTACGATAGATTCAACTTTGCCTTTGATATTGTGGATAAATTGGCTCAGAGCCAGCCGGACAAACTGGCCATGCTCCATATCGCAAAGAACAAACGAACGCGGGAGCTGACCTTTGATGACATGAGCAAGTATTCATCAAAAGCAGCGGCCTATTTCCAGTCCCTGGGCATCAAAAAAGGGGATCGGGTGATGCTGGTTTTAAAGCGCCATTACCAATTCTGGTTCGCGATCCTGGGTCTTCACAAGCTGGGGGCGGTGGCGATCCCGGCTACCAACCTGATGAAACAGCACGACTTTGAATATCGTTTCGAAGCGGCGGGAGTGAAAGCCATCGTCTGTACGGCAGACGATAACGTGGCCTATCAAGTGGAGCTGGCTCTGGAAAACACGAAAAACAGTGTGATAAAAATCATTGCCAGAGGAAAGCGGGAAGGCTGGGAATCCTTTGATCGGGGGATTCAGCAGTTTAGCGAGCCCTTCGTACCGGAAGAATATGCGGGAGGCACGGATCCATCCATTATGTTCTTCACATCCGGCACCACTGGCTATCCCAAAATAGCCACCCATACTTTCCAGTATCCACTGGGTCACTTTATAACGGCCAAATATTGGCATCAGGTGGATCCGGACGGACTCCATTTTACCATTTCCGATACCGGATGGGGCAAAGCACTTTGGGGAAAGCTTTACGGCCAGTGGCTGTGCGAAGCGCCGGTATTTACCTATGATATGGACAGTTTTGATGCGGGAGAGATCATGGACATGATCGCCAGATATAAGATTACAACCTTCTGCGCGCCGCCGACCGTCTACCGGATGATGATTAAAAAGGATTTTTCCAAATACGATTTCAGCGCCTTAAAGCATGCCACCACAGCAGGAGAAGCACTCAACGCCGAGGTGTTCAACCAATTTAAAAGCGTAACCGGGCTGTCGCTCCACGAGGGATTCGGACAGACGGAAATGACGCTGGCCATCGGAACCCTGAAAGGTACCAAGCCCAAAGCCGGTTCCATGGGAAAACCAACCCCTCTTTATGATATCGATCTCCTTGGAGAAGACGGAAAACCTGCCAAAACGGGAGAAACGGGAGAAATCGTAGTCCGCACCAATAAGAGAATCCCAATCGGTCTTTTTGACGGTTACTATCAGAACGAGGAAATGACTCGCCAGGCTTGGCATGATGGGATTTACCATACGGGAGACACGGCCTGGCGGGATGAGGACGGTTATTTCTGGTACGTGGGCCGGGATGATGATGTCATCAAATCAGCGGGATATCGGATTGGACCCTTTGAGATTGAAAGTGTCTTGATGGAGCTGCCTTATGTGCTGGAATGCGGAGTCACTTCCGTACACGCAAAAATCCGCGGACAGGTCATTAAGGCATGTATTGTACTCATTGACGGTGTTGAGGGTACGGACGATTTGAAAAAAGAGATTCAGCGCTATGCCAGAAAAAAGATGGCAAGCTACAAATATCCGAGAATTATCGAATTCTGGGAAGAACTGCCCAAGACCATCAGCGGAAAAATTCAGCACAATAAACTTTAGAGGAGACCATGGTTTTTCGGAGATTGTGCTTGTTTGTTCAGCAAGCGTAATACTGTCAGCATAAGCAACAAGCTCAACCCCCCTTTCAGTTCTACTTTTTATGGAAGTGTAAAAGCCAATAAAGTATTGCAAATAAAGGCTTTTTAAGCATTTCCTCTCTTACTATACAGAGCAGGACTGAACAAATGAGTTTCGGTTTTTCTTTCCTGTTATTTGAGGTAATTTCCCCATAAAGAGAAACAACTTTATACTAATCTAATACTGTTTATTTTAGGATTATCACCAGAGGTTCCCAGATTAACCAGAATGAATTTTAGGATTTAGGATATATAAAATACCTTTTATCTAAAACAAATCAATCTGGGGTTATTCTGGATTATCTGAGGATTATATATAAAATTGAACCAAAATCAAACAAAGAAAAATTAGGGAAAAAAGTTTCAAAAACCTATGTACGAATTTCAAGACTTGTGGTATAATATATATAGGTCAAAAAAGGACTGGTCAATTAAATAATTTAAGTGCTTTAGAGAAGCGAAGTTGCCTTAGACGAGGTTTAACTGGCTTCTCTTTTTTGTTGCCTAAAATCGAGATACGAAAGGAACAAGAAAATGAATAACTTTGAAGCAAGACCTAAACATGAGTTTGCATGTAATGTTGGTAAGGTTACCGAATACGAAGTAAAAAAGCATATTGATACTATTATGGTTGGTATGCGTGGATTCTCAAAAGAAGTTACGATTGCCAAATGGAGCGATAAAGAACCTGCATTTGACATCAGAGCGTGGAGGGTATCTGAAAGGGACGGACTGCAATATCCGTTGCGTGGTATCACTCTTTCAAAGGACGAACTTATTAAGCTGAGGGAAATCTTAAACAGCATTGATGTGAACTGCATTGACGAATATATGAGCAAAGATTGTGAGGTATAAATATGAACGGAGCAACGATTGAAGAAAGAAATTATTATGCTGAAAGCTACATTGCTTTGATTGACGCAATCATCAAAGAGACTGCTTCAATTATCAGCGAAATAAAAAAAGCAATGGGCGAGGTGTACGACAATGGGAAATAAAAAAATGCAAGGTGTTGATGGATTGAACTTTCAGCTACAACTAACGGTTGCAGGATTAGAGAGTATCAATCTGCCAGAGGAAACCTTAAAAAATAAAGTAGGCAACGATATTATCAGAGTTACCTGTTGGGGTGGTAAACTGTCTGCCTATATCAATTTACCCCATGCAATTAGACCTAACAATGTTCAGCCATTTCAGTTATCTGATTGTATCAAACTGGAATTAGTCAGAAATCAAGTTGTGGAATACATGAGGTCGTATCTGCAAAGGCACTTGAAAGACAAGTATTCAGATGAATTTCTTGCAATGATGAACATAACGAAAATGGAGTGCAATCTCACGATTCAATGTGTCGGTGGTTGTAAGCCAAAAGATGTTATCAATCTGTTTGAGAGGTCTTTCCCTAAAGTTACAGTTTACAAGGAAACAAAAGATAAAAAGAAATCACATAAGAAACCAGAGCGAGGGATTACCACGACAAAACCCCATGAGTGGGTGCTAAAGGTCTATGATAAAACTTTTCAGCAAATGGAGAATGGAAATCTCAATGTTAAGCCTAACTTAGTGCGTGTTGAACTTGTTTTCTTGGAAAGAATGCTTGACCGTATGTATTCTGGAAAAAAGTCCTTAGAGGATATTCTAACAAGGAAAGCCATTAGAACGCTGATAGACCAATATCAAGTAACTTTTGACGAGATATGCGAAACACATATCAAGGTTATGTTGAATAACTGTGTGCAAGAGGTTTTTGAAAGTCTGACTTGCTCTGATTCTGGCAATGAGATAAGCGATACATTGATTAGGTGCAAAGAGTTGATTGTGGATATTGAGATATTGCGAAAAGCATTGAAGCGGTGGTATGAGTTTAGAAAAATGCCAGATAATTCAAAGCGCATGGTGTCTTACTATCGCAACAATAAAAGTTATGGTATTCCTGTTGATGTGCTAAAAACAATCAAACTTATGCACAATTCTATGGGATAAAATGGGGTTTAAAAGTAACCTAAATTGTTACTCTGCGACCCCAAACTTGGAAAAGCCCAAATCTCAAAAAGTAAGCCTGAAACCCCATTCATTGTGGTGTAAAAGGTATTTCACAAAGGATTTGAGCAAAATGCAGAAATCAAATCTTGTCCATAATTATATGAGACAGAGACTACTACTGCTATCAACGCATTTACAATAAGGGGGTGTTCACAAATGCAGGTAGAAAGAATATCAGCAGACATTACATTGAAGCACAAACCCAGAACGGGAACACAGGCTTACAATATGCTGATTCAATCTCTCAAAGCAGAGATACAGGAAAAGCAAGAGATTCTATCCCAGCTTACCAAAAGCGAAGTAAAACAAAAATTCATAGATAACTGGAATCCAACGACAAGGAGCGTGAACATCTATGATATGTAGGAAGGAGTGATTTTATATGCCGTTTGAGAAAGGCAGGTCTGGAAATCCCAAAGGCAGGCCAAAGCAAACCGCAGAGCAGAAATCACAAAAGGAGCAATTTCAGAGGTTGCTTAAATCTTCTACCGTTGAAGCTCTGCAAAGCATAATTCAGATTGCCAATGACAGATACAACAAGGACCGATTCAATGCTTGTAAGTACATCATTGACAAAGCCTATGGTGTAAATACTGCTTTTCTTATCGACGGTACGGAAGAAACTGCTCCTACGGTAATTCAGATTGTGCCATACGGTAAAGAGGTCAAGGACGAGGACTGGAACGAAGATGACTGGGAAACCGAATGGAACGAAACACCAGATGAAAGTGAGGACTCTGACAGTGATTAAAATTACAAATGGCAAAATGACTATTGAAGTAACGAAAGGTGCTTATGACAGTTTCTTTGCCAAACAGGAATTTAAGGTATTAAACAACGATAACGAAGAATGGGAGGAAAATGAAAATGGCGAAGAAGAACACGATTGCGAATAATGGACTTACCGTTATTGAGAATTACAACAATCTGTTTACGCAGATCAGCCGAGCACAGACAGTTGATGAAGTGCGTGCTATGGTTGCTTCTGCTAAAGAGTTTATTTCTCTGTATAAGACAGTTGACAAAAACCTTGTCAATCGAATTTATGAGAAGTTGCAGACCAAGATGAATGATTTGCTTGAGGAAAATGAGTTTGTGTATCAGCGTACAAATGCAAGGGTTGAGGAAGTTAGAAGCCGCACTTATGACTTTACCGCAGAAAAAGACGATACACAAGCAGTACAGGCCAAGTTGCTTCAGCTCATGGCTAAGATGCCAAAAGTCTATAACAACACCAACGCAAACCGTATTACTAAGGAATTGAATGACTGTATCAATTCTGGTGTTGTAGGAAGTAAAGCGGTTTTGGAATTGCTCAAATATCCTGCTTATGCTGATAGGGTATCTACTGCTGTTCGTGAGCGTGCATTTGAGGGTAGCAAATCCCCTGCACAGAAAGCCTTTGAAAATGGCAATGCTGCACAGTTAAGAGAAAATGAACAGGCTCTTGCTTCTGTGTATATGCAGGGATTCCACCTTAGAAATATTGCAAAGCAAGTCACAGCATTTAAGAAGCCTTCTGCATGGAATCCAGAAAATGAAGCAGTTTAAGGACCTATCCAGAGATACACAGGATAAACCAGATTTAATTCAAAGTTATTGGATAATGATTTATATGGCTGAAATCAAAAGTTCCTCAGAAGCCATCTGAGAACCTCTGGGGATAAACATAAAATTGAGAAGAAAATAAAACGGTTACTAAAGATTAGTCCAGTTGTCCAAGGCGGAGCAAATAACTATTACATGGACAACAAATACAACCGTTCAGAAGAATTTGTATTCGTGTCCCGATTAAAGGGAGAATACAAAATGGCTAAGAAGAATAATGCAAACAATACGAACACTTTACCAGAACAGGAATTTAACTTTATTGTGCCAGATGTGCATATCCCTCGTATGGTACCTATTCAGACATTGAGTGATGAAATCGGTATCTCATACAAAACGATATGGCAATGGTGCAAACAGAATAAGATTGTATATGTGAAATCCGGTGCTAAGTACCTCGTCAATGTAGATAAATTCGTAGAGTTTCTGAATACCGGAGAACACGAAACGGATTAGGAGTGATAAGCAATGACTATACCAATTCAGCGAAAGGACGGTACCCCTATTGAGTGGGAAACTGCTCCAAACTTTAGCAGATACCTCATTTCTGATACAGGACTTGTTTATAGTCTGATTAGTGATAAGTTGGTGCAACAGGTTGATATAAATGGACGCGGATATTTACTTGCACGAATCTACAATGACGATGGGAAACTAAAACAAATGCGTATTCATCGTTTGGTGTATATGGCTCATAGAGGTGCTATTCCAGACGGTATGCAAATCAATCATAAAGATGAGTGCAAAACAAATAACTGCATTGAAAATCTGGAAGTAGTTACCTGCAAGCAGAATATCAACTATGGAACAGCAAATAAACGCAGAGCAAAGTCAATCAAGAGGTATTACAGAGAACGCAGGCAGGCGGTGGCTTGCTGTTAGTATCAGAATTTATACTTTTTGAAACCATGCAAATGAAACCTCAAATGAGTATCAGAAAGTATGCGTAAAAACTTTTGATTATTCTCACAAAGAGTGTGTACTTTTTGAGACTTGCCTGATATGATTAAATCAGAAACGAACAGGTGTTCGATAAAGAAATGAGGTGTTCAGATGAACGATAAGTTTAAGAATGACAAGTTAAGGTTTGAACTTATCAGAAACGCTGATTTGGTGTGTACGGATTGCCTATATAAATATGACGATACGAATATGCCATGCAATGTTTCTAAATGTGAGATGTACGAAGAAAAGCCCTCTACCGTTATTGATGGTGGCAACTGTGATTTATACGATAAGGGGGTGTCGGAATGAAATATGTTGCTTATCACAGGACAAGCACAAAGGACCAGCACTTAGACAGAGGAATTGCAGAACTCACCAAGTATTGTGCTGATAATGGAATTTCTCTGTATAAGGGCAAGGTCTACACAGACCAACAAACAGGCAAAAACTTCAACCGACCACGCTACACAATGCTGAAAGATGAAATTCTTGAAAGTGGTGATGTGCTGATCGTCACAGAGCTTGACCGATTAGGACGAAATAAGGAAGCCACACTAAAGGAATTACGATTCTTTAAGGACAATGGTATTCGTGTTATGGTGTTAGAATTACCCACAACATTGATTGACCTGTCAGCTATGGAAAACTCAATGGCTCGTATGATGTTAGAGACTATCAATAATATGATGATTGAGTTGTATGCAAGTATGGCACAGGCTGAAATTGAGAAAAAAGAGAAAAGGCAACGAGAAGGCATTGAGCAGAAAAAGGCTCGTGGAGAATGGGACGATTATGGCAGACCAAGAGTTATGAACCTTGAAGAATTTGCTACCCACTACCGCTTAGTACAGCAAGGGGAAAAGAAACCATTTGAACTGATGAAAGAATTAGGTATGACAAAGCCTACCTTCTATCGTTACAAAAATCAAATTGAGAAAGGGTGTTAAGAATGGCATCTGTTAAAAGAGTTGAGTACAAAAGCGGTAGAGTTGTGTATCGCATAGTTATCTGTCAAGGATACGATAAAAAGGGAAACAAACTGGTTAAGAATCTTACATATTCAGTCAATCAGTCAGCAACACCCAAACAACAAGAACGAGAAGCGAAGAAGTATGCCATGGATATGGAAGATAAGCTGAAATATGGCTACGACTACAACGCAGAAAAAATGTCATTTGAAGATTTTGCATACAAATGGCTTGAGAGTGTTAAAGATAACATTGCTTACGGTACCTACGCAGGATATAAACAGGTATTGGAAAGCAGAATCATTCCCTACTTTAAGGGAGATAAGGTTGCTTATATCAAAACGCCACACATTGAAGCATTTTACAGAACTCTGGTTGATGATTATTCCACAGGCACTATAAAGAGATTTGCT
This sequence comes from Clostridia bacterium, assembly GCA_902363595.1. Lineage (GTDB taxonomy): Bacteria > Bacillota > Clostridia > Peptostreptococcales > Anaerovoracaceae > Hominibacterium > Hominibacterium faecale. The sequence goes on from CABJAP010000001.1 coordinate 103,977, forward strand.
AATGTGTTGAATCTGATATTTAAGACAGCCAAGCGTTATAGCATGATTGAGAACAATCCTTGCCAAGACGCACAAAAGCCAAAAAGGAAAGATGAAGAAACAGGCTTGAAGTTCTTTACTCCAAAGCAAGCATTGATGTTTATGAAATCTCTGGATATGTCATACGAGGTAACCTATAAAGGCCATCAGCGTGTTGACGATACAGGAAAACCGTATTATGTGAATGAGTACACAGAATCCTATACTGTGCCTACACAATATAAGGTGTTCTTCACTCTCTCATTATTCTGTGGATTCAGAAAAGGCGAAACACTTGCTTTGCACTGGAATGACATTGATTTTAAGGAGAAGAAAATCTCTATTTCTAAATCGGTGGGTATGACAGAAAACGGATTTGATTATAAAGAGCCTAAGACAAAGAAATCTGTCAGAAAGGTATCTATCCCAGATGATGTAATCCCACTTTTGAAGCAGTATCACATTGAGTACATACAGACACGCTTTAGTCATGGTACTGCATGGCAAGGCGATTTGAACAATGGTGGAAACCTATTCATTCAAGCAGACGGAAAACTCATGGGGCATACAACACCTTATCAGTATTTCACAAAGCATTTATACCGTTACAATGAGTGGGTGCAAAATAATCCAGACAAAGCAAAGGCCGAGGGATTAGAGGAATTGCCGATTATTCCACTTCATGGATTGAGACATTCCTGTGCTACCCTGCTTAACTATCTGGAAGTCAACATCATTGAAATATCAAAGACATTAGGTCATTCAACCTGTTCAACCACAATGAATATCTATGCTCACAGCTTTGAGGAACAGCAAGAGGAAGTAGCAACAAAGGTAAATGAGTTCTTACGATTGAACGCATAAATAATTGAGAGCCAGAGGACAAAATCCAAAGGCTCTCATTTAGTCATCATTCATCTTTCAATTCCATGTGGTCCAAAGCATATTGTAAAGCCATGCTGATAAGCTCATTACGGGAACGATTTGTTTTCGCTGCTAAATCGTTATACTCCTCTTGCAAGGCTCTATCTATGCGTATCGTCATTGTGACAGATTTATCTTCTTTAGGTGTTACGATAAATTTCTCCATAATGCAAATCCTCCATTGGTTTTGATTACATTATAGTATTGACAAGTGCCTCGAAACTATGACACAATAGTGAGTTGATTTTATACTGTACTTTTGTGTTACACTCTGCTATAATGCTAATATCAATCAAACTTGGAGGTATGGCATTATGAAAGATAAAGCAACCAAAAGCAATGGCAAGAAACCTATTTTCAAGAAGTGGTGGTTTTGGGTAATAATTGTTGTTATTCTGGCCGCTATCTTTGGAAACACAGGAACAAAGGACGGCGTTGAGGACGGAGCAAAAGACGCAATCAATTCAACGGAACAACAGGCAGATAAAACACAGGACGAAAGTACAGCCCAAGACGATATTTCCTTTGTAGTTACCAATGTTCCTAATGATGTTACTGGAAATTGGAGAATTGCTACAATCGCAGAAAATATCGAAATGCAAGACTACGCATTGGATTACTACAAAGAACATTTCAAGAGTGATGATGAAATCCATGCAATAGTCAACTTCAATTACAAGACAACAACAAAACTCTCTGTTATGGGAAATCTGTTAGATGTGTCTGTGTATGAATATGTTGACAAAGAAGAACATGATGCAAAATTGCTTTTCAGCGGTATGCTTCTTAAAGAATACCATGTAAACAAAGATACTGGTGAAATAGAAGAAATACAGTAAAAACGAAAGCCTTGACCACGAATGAATGGTTAAGGCTTTTCTTTATACTATCGTAATACTAAACTTACGGAGTGCTATGGAGTGATAGACCGAGTTAGGGAAAGTAGAAATCCCAAAAAGGTAATACGGGTATCACTTAGGGAGAGTTATGGAGAGATACGGCGAGTGCCTGTTAATCTTTCGGACATGTGAGCATATTAAAAAGAGTTATACAGAAAAGCCTTTGATTACGGATGTGAATCTGACCATTTCTGACACCGATAAAATCGGTTTTGTCGGTGTCAATGGTACGGGAAAATCCACCCTTTTGAAGATCGTTTCCGGCGCGCTGGAGCCGGAAGGGGGAACCTTGATTAAATCCAGGGAGCTGATGATCGGATATCTGCCTCAAAACCCCGATTTTGACGGATCGATGACGGTTTTGGAGCAGGCGTCTTTCTATGTCCGCCGGGCTGAGGCAAAGAACGGACCTGGCCGGGAAAAGACGGAAGAATATCAGATCAAGGCTATGCTGGGGAAGCTGGGCATGCAGGATACGGAGCTGAAAATGAACACCTTGTCCGGCGGCCAGCGCAAACGGGTGGCGATGGCCGCTGTGCTGGCGCAGAAAAGCAATCTTCTCATTCTCGATGAACCGACCAACCATATGGATAACGAGATGATCGAATGGATGGAGGGCTTTCTCAAGAAATATAAAGGCGCTATTTTTATGATTACCCATGATCGGTATTTTCTGGACCGGGTGACAAATCGGATCGTGGAAATGGACAAGGGCAGACTCTACAGCTGCGAGGGTAATTACAACGCTTATCTGGAGGCCAAGGCGGCCCGCCAGGAAATGGAACTGGCATCAGAGCGTAAGCGGGCGGCGATTTATAAAAAAGAACTGGCTTGGATCCGCCGGGGAGCACAGGCCCGGAGCACCAAGGCCAAAGGCCGGATACAGCGCTTTGAAGAGCTGAAAGAGGCCAAGCTGGAGCTGGATGATTCTTCGCTGGAGCTTTCTGCTGTCAGCAGCCGATTGGGTAAAAAAATCATCGAGCTTTCGGATATTAGCAAGAGCTATGGAGATAAAACGCTGATCCGGGATTTTTCCTACACAGTACTGCGCAACGACCGCATCGGGATCATCGGCCCCAACGGATGCGGCAAATCCACTTTGCTGAAAATCATTATGGGACAGGCAGAGCCGGATGGGGGCAGGGTGGAAATGGGCGATACGGTAAAGATCGGATATTTTTCACAGGAAAACGAGGCGCTGGACGAGGACAAGCGAATCATCCAGTTCATTGGGGAGATCGCAGGCAGCGTTCGCACGGAAGAAGGGATCTTTTCCGCCTCCCAGATGCTGGAACGGTTTCTCTTTCCGCCCCATATGCACAGTGTAAAGGTGGGAGCATTGTCCGGAGGTGAAAAAAGGCGGCTCTATCTGTTGAGCATTTTGATGCAGGCACCCAATATCCTGGTCTTCGACGAACCCACTAATGACCTGGATATCGATACATTGACCGTACTGGAAGATTATCTGGACGGGTTTTCTGGGGCCGTGATCCTGGTTTCCCACGACCGCTACTTTCTCGACCGTCTTGCGGTACGGACCTTTGTCTTTGAGGGCGAGGGAAAAATCGGCCATTATCCGGGAGGTTATACGGACTGGCTCATGCGGGAAAAACCATTGAAAAAATCAGAAGCTAAAGAAGAGCGTCCCAAGGCCAGACCCCAGCCTGAGAAAAAGAAGAAATTAAAATTCTCCTATAAAGAACAGCGGGAATATGATTCCATTGAGGATGATATTTCAAAGCTGGAAGAAGGCATCGCAGAAGTACAGCGGCAGATGGCGGCAAACGCCACCAATTCGGGGGAGCTGGCCAGGCTGGACAAGGAGCAGCAGGAGCTTGAGGAGCAGCTGCTGGAAAAAATGGAGCGATGGGAATATCTCAGTGAGCTGGCAGAAAAGATTGAAAATCAAAGAACAGAATAGAAGAAAAAGGCTGGGAGCACGCAGCTATACGTTTGATAGCCGCGTCTTCCAGCCTTTTTCTTCTTTTATAGTATAAGAGATATCGCTTTCCGAACATGCGGCGATATGTCTTATACTTCAAAAAACGTACCTTGCGAAGCGTCGCTGCTTGCCAGCGACATGTGTGCATAGGAATCTTTGATTTCGTCATGCACACGTTTTTTATTTATAACGATCACCGGCCGACTCGGATGGAAACCTTGGTTACGTGATCCTTTTCTTCAGGAGTCACGTGGTTGCTGATCAGTTCATCCACATAAAGGGGGCCGGATGGTTCCAGATTGAGAGCTCTCAGCTCTTCACACAGCCTGCGGCAGGATTCCGCTGCGGTGTCGATGCTGCCATAATGAAAGAGCATCCCATAGTGGCCCGCCCGCTTGGTGTGGATATCTTGCTTTTCAGAAGGTTCATCCAACTTTCCGGCGATGTATTTGATGGCGTAATCGCCCGCCGAATAGCTTTCCTCAGGGACCACGTAGCTGTACGGATATTCGCCGATGAGGGGATTTTCGGCAGAGTGGGCCCAAAATTGCGAGAAGGCGTCCAGCAGATTTCTTTTGTTTTCATAGTCGGATTCTTTAATGGGCACAGTCAGATAATACTCCGTTTTGCAAGGGACGATTGTCAACTGAGTTCCATCGTGGGTGAGTCCCAGGCTGGCCAGAGAAACGGTGTTTTCCACCACTCGCAGCATATTTTCAATCTTTGCCTTTTTTCTGAGAAGGCGTTCTTTGCTGCTGTCCATCAGCTTTAGAAAACGCTCTGTGCTGTGGGCCTGGAGATATTCGCGGATTTGTTCCAAACTGTTGCCGGCATAGATGAGAAGGCCGATTAAATCGAACTCAAAGAACTGCCAGGCTTCATAATAAAAGTAACCGTTTTCCCCCTTTTTTTGGGGCATGAGAATTCCCTTGTTATGGTAATGGCGCAGCGTTTCTTTGGTTGTGCCGCACAATTTGGCAAATTCTCCCGATGTAAAATAAATTTTTTCTTCCATCTTTCCTTTTCCTCTTGACTGCGTTGTTACAACACACTCTATAATACCATTTGTCCGTGACGGATGCAAGATTTGTTATTGGAGGGAATAAAGATGAGTGTAAATTATTTGACAGAGGGAAATGTGTACAAAAAGTTAATTCAGTTCGCAGGGCCGTTCTTGCTGGCCCAGCTGCTGCAATCGTTATATGGCGTCACTGATTTGCTGACCGTGGGCAATTTCGCCTCCACGGCGGATGTTTCGGGCGTAACCATAGGCAGTCAGGTGATGATGATTTTTACCCAGTTCATAATCGGGCTGACCATGGGCATAACCGTTCTCCTCGGCCAATATATGGGTTCGAAGAATGAGAAGGCCTTGCGGGAAACGATGGGCATCACCATCATTACCTTTGCCCTGATCGGTGCAGTCCTTACAATCGGGCTGCTGGCAGGCAAGGATGCCATCGTTTTATGGATGAATACGCCCCAGGAGTCGGTTGCAAATACGGGAGATTATCTCTTCTACTGTTCGCTCGGCGCCTTTTTTATTACCGGCTACAACGTGGTCTGCGGAATCATGCGGGGTCTGGGCGATTCCAAATCGCCGCTGCTCTTTGTGGCCATCGCCTGCGTTGTCAATGTCGTACTGGATATCGTACTCATTCGCTATATGGGTATGGGCGCGGCCGGCGCTGCGATTGCTACCACCTTTGCTCAGGCAGTAAGCTTTCTCTTCTCCGTAGTATTTTTGCTCAGGAGAGGGCTGGGATTTTCCTTTTCTGTAAAGGATATCCGCTTTCATAAAGAGCAGTTTCAGCAGCTTTTCAAAGTGGGAATTCCCCTGGGAATACAGGATATTCTGGTGGGCGTATCTTTTTTGCTGATCGTGGCCATCATCAATCCCTTTGGCGTGGTGGCATCGGCTTCGGTGGGTGTAGTGGAGAAGCTGGTTGAGTTTCTCTTTCTGGTGCCCATTGCCATGAATGCGGCAGTATCGGCCATGGTAGCGCAAAATTACGGCGCCGGGGAGTATGTGAGAACGAGAAAGTGTTTGAAGGCTTCCTTATGGATGACCGGGACCTACGGGTTTTTGGTGGCGGCTTACTGCCAGTTTTTCGGCACCACCTTGACCGGAATCTTTACCCAGGATGGGGAAGTCATGCATTTGGCAGCAACCTATCTCCAATCTTACTCCTGGGATGTTTTTCTGGCAGGGATCGTTTACTGCCTGGGAGGCTATCTCAATGGATACGGCAGGACCATCTTCAATATGGCCCAGAATTTGGCCGCTACTTTCCTGGTCCGGGTTCCTTTGGCGCTGCTCCTCAGGCAGGCCGTGGGCACGTCCTTATTTGCAATGGGGATCGCTTCACCCGTCTCAACGATCTTTTCATTGATTATCTGCCTGATTTATCTGAGAAGAATGAACGCCAGATATGACGATAAGGCGCTAGATCGGCTGCCCCAGGCCGCATAGAAGAACTTCTTGACAAAAAAAGTTTGTATTGCTAAAATAAAAATACCGAGTGGCAAAGAATGCGTAAGTCCAGGTAAGGACCGGCGCATTCTTTTTTTGTACAAAAGACAAGGAGGATAAAGGAAAAATGCCTAAAACAAAATTTCAGAAAGTGATCTTCGGTATGATGATGGCCCTGGCAATGGTCTACGGGATGGAGGTTTATAACGCGTTGCTGAGAAACAAAGGCTTATCTGCGGATTCATTTGTTGTTCCTGTATGGGAGATGGCGGTGTTGATGCTTATTGTGATTGGTTTGGAATCGATCATAGCGGGGCCTTTGGCCAGATGGATCGCTTTTAAAATTGTAGATGTGAAGAAAAGCCGGGAGATTACCGTTATTCTTGCTGTTTCGATCGCGACAGTATGTTTGATGTGTCCGCTGATGAGTCTGACGGCCACAATCCTGTTTAACGGTTTGAGTAAAACGATGGCGACAGTCTGGCTTCACACGTTTGTACGTAATCTGCCGATGGCTTTTCTCTGGCAGCTTTTGATCGCAGGGCCGGTGGTGCGCCTTGTTTTTCAAAGCATATTTAAAAGACAATTAAGCTGCGGGCAGGAGCAGAACTTGACTGTCAATTAAAAATGATGCACGGATCAGGAACACTGGACGGGCGATCGGCATAGTATAAGGTAAGTGCTTGAATCTTTGACATTTTGCACTCCTTTAAATCAACGAGCGAAAACTCCTCAGCAATGGGGAGTTTTTGCATTGAATCATGCGGCTGGCGTGGGCAATGTTCCGAAGCCAGCCGCAAGAGCCCGGAGCCCGGAAAATTTTTATGAAATTTTTTATTTTTTTCGCAAAGTGATTGGTTAGCGGGGCCTGATCTTGGCAAAAAGTAGAGTTTCCTGTTTCAAGCCGAGTTTGAGATGGCGCAATCGTTGAAAACAGTGTAAATTTCGTATATATTTTTTGCCTCTCACGCAAAAACTCCCATTCCTTCAAAAACGGCATCTTTGCTCTCATTAACAAGAGATTTACATAAACTTAACCGGGGTTTAATTGTAATTGAAACCGCCCGGCAGTATAATTGCCTCGAAAAGAAGATCAGAGATCAGGGGAGAGGATTTCCCTGTTGGATATAGCAAAGGAAAGGAAGAACAATTATGCTGATACTGGAACATGTAAAAAAGATTTATGATAACACAGTGGTATTGGAGGATATCAATCTGGAAATTGAAGAGGGAGAAATCATATCCATTCTCGGACCATCCGGATGCGGCAAGACCACCCTGCTGAACCTGATTCTAGGCATCACGGAAAGCGACGGGGGAAAAATTATCTTTGACGGCAAAGATCTGACCGATGTGCCTATGGAGAAACGGGGCTTTAATATCGTTTTTCAGGATTACGCACTCTTCCCCAATCTCAACGTATATAAGAACATTACCTACGGATTGAGAAATAAACCGGATATTTCCACAACAGAAGAAGTGGGGGATCTGATCCGCTTGCTTGAACTGGAGCCCCATCTTGATAAAAAAATCGATCAGCTTTCCGGAGGGCAAAAACAGAGAGTGGCACTGGCAAGGACGATGGTAATGAAACCCAAAATTTTGCTGCTGGATGAACCGCTCAGCGCTCTGGACGGGGTCATCAAAGAATCCATCAAAGATAGAATCAAAACCATTGCAAAGGAATACCATCTGACTACGATCATCGTTACCCACGACCCGGAAGAAGCCCTGACCCTGTCCGACCGGGTCATGATCCTCAACGAAGGCGGCATTTCACAGTTCGGCAGGCCGGAAGATATTATCATGGCTCCGGAAAATGCCTTTGTGAAAAACTTTATTTTGAATCAGCTGGAAATCAAAAAGAACAATATCTACCGCCTGTTTGCCGCCCAGATAAAGGCAGCCCAAAGCCAGACCCAGGTGCAGGCCAAGCTTCAGGGAATCCGGGCAATCTAAGGGGGCGGCGGAAAAATCATGGAAACAAAAAAGAATCGTGAATTAAAGCTGATTTTCATCACCCTGTGCATCGTCTTTGCCATCTTTTTGGCCGTACCGATGATCCAGCTGCTGATCAAATCCTTCTATGGAGATGAAGGGCTTTCTATCCAAAGTTACAAGGATGTTCTGTCGGGAAAAGGATTCTTGGAAGCGCTGGGCAACAGTTTTCTGGTAGCTGCCAGCAGCGCGGCGCTGACAACCTGTATCGCTTTCTTTCTTTCCTATACCGTGAACTATACCAGAGTCGGACAGCGATACAAAGACCTGATCCGAAAAGCTGCCGTACTGCCCATGCTGCTGCCGACCATTACCTACGGTTTCGCGATTATCTATTCCTTCGGCAAGCAAGGTCTGCTGACTCGGATCTTCGGACATCCGTTCTTTGAGATTTACGGTTTCAACGGCCTGCTGCTGGGTTATACGATTTATACATTGCCAATTTCCTTTATGCTCATCAACAACACGATGGGATATATTGACAAGCGATTTATGATCGTATCCAGGATCATGGGGGATTCACCGCTGCGAACCTTTCAGGCAACCATACTCCGGCCTCTCTTGGGAACGTTGGCTGCTTCGTTTATTCAGACCTTTTTTCTGTGCTTTACCGATTTTGGTATACCGGCCTCAGTGGGCGGGGAATTTCAGGTCATCGCCAGCCTTCTTTATAATGAAATGCTAGGCAGCATCCCCAATTTCGGTAACGGTGCCGTAGTGGCTCTGGTGATGCTGGTGCCTTCCGTGGTCAGCATTACAATCCTGCGGTATCTGGAACGTTATAACGTCCGTTATAATAAAATTTCTGCCATAGAAATCCAGCCCCGTAAGGGAAGAGATGTGGTCTGCGGTGTAATGAGCGGGTTTCTGCTGGCAGGTATCCTATCCATCTTTGCGGTCATCTTGATCATTCCCTTTGTAAAAGACTGGCCGTATTATACGGATTTCACTTTGGAACATTTTCAATCAGTTTTTAGTGATCCCAGCCTTTCGGGCGTGTATGTCAATTCGCTGGCAGTTGCCCTGGCCACAGCGGTCATAGGAACTGTGATCGCATACGGTTCAGCGCTGCTGACGGCTAGAAGCAGCGTCAGCCAAAGGCTGAAAAGCATCATTGAGGGAATTGCACTGATAACCAATACCATACCGGGCATGGTGCTGGGGCTGGCGTTTTTATTCAGCTTTTCCGGAACCTCCCTGCAGAATACGTTGATCATTCTGATCATCTGCAATATCATTCACTTTTATTCCACCCCCTATCTGATGATGAAGAATTCCCTTTCCAAGATGAACGCTTCCTGGGAAACGACGGCCATGCTCATGGGAGATAATTGGCTTAAAACCATCGCCAGAGTGGTGACGCCCAATGCGGCGGCGTCCCTTTTAGGAGTTTTCAGTTACTATTTTATCAATGCGATGGTAACCGTCAGTGCCGTGATCTTTATCGCCGGCGCCAGAACGATGGTCATCACAACAAAGATAAAAGAACTGCAATACTTTAATAAATTTAATGAGATTTTCGTACTGTCGCTGCTAATTCTGGCAACCAACCTGGTCTTCCAGATCGTATTCAATCGACTGGCGGAGAGATCACAAAACACTGAAAAAAAGGAGAGAAAAACAAAAATGGTGAAATCAAAATTGTTAAAGAGGGCAACGGCTGTAATGCTGGCGCTGATGGTCGGAACCGGTGCCTTTGCCATGACCGGATGCGGCGGAAGCAGTGATGAACAAGTAATCATCTATGCCAATTCCGATGATGAGGCTGTAGAAGTTATGAAAAAGACTTTGGATGACAATGGCTTTGAAGGCCAATATCTGTTTCAGACATTCGGTACTTCTGAGCTGGGAGGCAAACTTATCGCAGAGGGAGCAGATATGGAAGCCGACCTGGTAGCCATGAGTTCCTACTATTTGGACAGCGCACAGGAAAAAAATAAAATGTTCAAGGATTTAACCTTCGAAGCAAAGACCATCGACGAGCATCCGTCCTACGCGGCTCCAATTATCTGCAATGCCGGATCGATCATTGTCAATACGGAAGAAATGAAAGCCAATGGCCTGCCTGTTCCCAAGTCCATCAAAGACCTAGCCGACCCGGTATATAAAGGAAAGGTTTCCGTAACAGATGTGGCATCCTCCTCTACAGCTTGGCTGCTGGTTCAGGCGCTGGTTTCGGAATATGGGGAAGAGGAGACAAAAACAATTCTGACTGGTATCTACGAAAATGTCGGACCTCATCTGGAAGAATCAGGATCCGGCCCTCTGAAGAAAATACGAGCTGGCGAAGTATCTCTTGGCTTTGGACTGCGGGCTCAGGCTGTGGCAGATAAAAAGGAAGGGCTTCCCATCGATTACATCGATCCCACAGAAGGGAATTTTACTCTGACTGAGTCGGTAGCTGTTTTAGATAAAGGTGACCAGTCCAAGGAAAAAGCCATGGAGATGGCCCAGTGTATCGTAGAAAAGGCAAGAACAGGCCTTATGGAATACTATCCGGTAGCGCTTTATGAAGGGGAAACGGTAGATTCAGAGAATAAGCTGGGTAACCCCAAAACCTATAGTCAGCCGCTGACAGTAGATTTGCTGGAGCAGCATCAAGCCTTATCGGAGAGCTGCAAATAATCATAATGCTTTAAGATTGACAAACAAGGAGAGACAAGATGTACAAATTATTAACGCCCGGTCCGCTGACAACCACGGAGTCTGTCAAACAGGCCATGATGATTGACCATTGTACCTGGGACGACGATTATAAATCGATCACCCGGACGATCCGTAAAAAATTGCTGGAGCTGGCCCATGTGGATGAGCAGGAATATACCTCTGTTCTGATGCAGGGCAGCGGCACCTTCGGAATAGAATCAGTACTCACAAGTACTGTCGGTACAAAAGAAAAATTGCTGATCGCAGCCAATGGAGCTTATGGTCTGAGAATGGCGGATATCGCCGGTCATGCGGGGCTGCACTGGGAGCTTTACTTGGAAGAAAACGATCGCATCCCGAATGCCGGCAAAGTGGTGCAGATCTTACAGCAAAATCCGGATATCACTCACGTGGCTATGGTCCATGGAGAAACAACCAGCGGCATCCTAAACGATGCCCGGGCAGTGGGCCAAGCGGTGAAAGACAATGGGCGTACCTTTATTCTAGACGCCATGAGTACCTTTGGCGGTATTGATATTCCAATGTCCGACTGGGGAATTGACTTTCTGGTCAGCAGTGCCAATAAGTGTATTCAAGGCGTACCTGGATTTTCTTTCATCCTGGCGCGCAAAGACTCCCTGCAGGCGGCGAAGGGTAAGGCAAGAAGCCTGTCGCTGGATTTGTATGCCCAGTGGGAGGCCATGGAAAAAGACGGTAAATGGCGTTTTACATCGCCAACCCATACAGTGCTGGCGTTTGCGGAAGCATTGAATGAACTGGAACGGGAGGGCGGAATCCCGGCCAGAAATAAACGCTATCGGGACAGCAACCGCCTTTTGATCAGTAAAATGAAGGAAATGGGCATGCGGCCGTATATTGAGGAAGCCCATCAAGGGCCAATTATTACAGCATTTTATTACCCGGAAAATCGTGAATTTTCTTTTCAGGAGATGTATACCTATATTAAGAAACGGGGTTATGCCATATACCCTGGAAAGGTAACAGAGGCCGATACCTTCCGCATCGGCAATATTGGAGAGATCTATAGAGAAGATATGATTAAGCTCTGCGAGATCATAAAGGATTTTTTGGAGGAAAGTAAACATGCATAAAGTCGACGCAGTAATACTAGACTGGGCCGGGACCACAGTTGACTATGGCAGCTTTGCTCCGGTACAGGCCTTTATGGAGGTTTTTAAACAATATGGGGTCCTGCCTACTATAGAAGAGGTCCGAATTCCTATGGGTATGCTCAAGATCGATCATATCCGTACCATGCTTAAAATGGAAAGGATTCGAAATGCATGGGTGAACTTACATGGAAAGGAACCTGGAGAACAGGATGCGCAGGCTCTGTATGCAATCTTTGAAGAAAAGCTGATGACAATTTTGGGTCGATTTGTCGATCCCAAGCCGGATGTTCCGGCTGCGGTGGAGCGGCTGCGGCGGATGGGAATTGCCATTGGCTCCACCACCGGCTATACGGATCAAATGATGGCGGTCGTTGCCCCGGCTGCAAAAAGAAAGGGCTATGCTCCCGATGTGTGGTTCAGCCCTGATTCCACGGACAAGAAGGGGAGGCCATATCCTTATATGATTTTTCGAAACATGGAAGCGCTCGGTTTGGGCGATGTACGGAGAGTATTGAAGATCGGCGACACCATTTCCGATATTAAGGAGGGGAAAAACGCCGGAGTTTTGACAGCGGGTGTAATTGTCGGCAGCTCGGAAATGGGCCTTTCCCATGAGGAATTCAGCAGCCTGCCTGCCGGCGAGAAAGACAGGCTCTGCAGACAAGCAGCGGCCAGTTTCCGCCGGGCGGGTGCAGATGAGGTGTTTATGACTTTGAAGGAAATGGTTGATTTTGTTGAATAGACGATTAAGCCCTTTTAAACTGACTTTTCAAAAGTCAGTTTCTTTACATTTGAGGTTAAGGGATATTCTGACAAGTTCCCCTCCCATTCTCATGAATACTATGAGTTTGGGTACCTCATATCTGAAGGCACACGAAGCGTTACCTATATGGGAAACCGTTTTCACTGGCAGAATGTTACCGTAAAGGATGACGGCCAATGGCATATAAATGCGGAAATATATGCCGAGCGCATATAAGAATCATGTAAAAGGCTTTTTTCTTTTTCAGCGATTCCCAATACTGGCACATACCCTTTCTTACGGCCACATATATTAGTGGATGGAAAGGGGTGTATGAATATGATTATACAAAACCTGCAGGAATACATTTTGGAGGCGGAGCGGGTCGCCAAAGAGGTTTTTGAGGAAATACACAGCTGGCCGGAATTGGGCAACGAAGAATTCAAGACATCCACTTTGATCGGGAGAAAATTGAAGGATATGGGACTTGCGATTTATCGCCCTCTGGCAACTGCGGTGGCGGCGGATATCCAAGGCAGTGGGGATTATAAAGAAAAAAGAACAATCGCCTTTCGCGCTGATATTGATGCGCTGCCCATCTCAGAAGAAGCCTTGGTCAGCTATCGATCAAGAAGGGCAGGGCTTATGCATGCCTGCGGTCATGATGCCCATGCGGCCGTCTTAGTTGGACTGGCCCAAGTGCTGTGCAGGATGAAAAACGTGCTGCCGTGCAATGTGCGGCTGATTTTCCAGCCGGATGAAGAGGGCGAAGGCGGCGCCGACCGATTGATCGATGTGGATATTTTGGAAGGGGTGGACCAGATCTTCGGCTTTCATGTAAAACCGGAGCTGGCTGCGGGAACCATCGGCATCCAATATGGAACTGTTCACGGCGAATCGAGGATGATGGAGGTTTGCGTCAAAGGAACGCCAGCACACGGAGCAAAGCCGGATTTGGGGCGTGATGCTGTTTATGGAGCCGCAGAATTTATATCTTTATGCCAGGGAATCCTGTCCCGGGATTTGGACCCAGTGAAAGCAGGGCTTATTTCCTTTGGACGCATACAGGGCGGCGAGGCTGGAAATATTTTAGCCAGGCAGGTTAACCTGGATGGTATCGTTCGGGGTGAGGATTGTCAGGTCTGTGATCTTTTGTGCGAGCGGATTCGTATCATCGCCAAAGGGTTGTCGCAGGCTATGGGCCTTGCCATTGATGTGAACTTTGCCCAAGGCTATAAAGGGCTGGTCAACGACCGTCAATCTGTGGAACAGGTTCGGGCAGCAGTACCCAAGCGAGTGATCGAACTCAATCAGAAATCGATGACGGTTGACGACTTTTCTTCTTACTTACAGGTTGTTCCGGGGGCCTACTTCTTCCTGGGATGCGGATTTGAGGGCCGAGAGAACAGCGGCTTACATACCAGCAGATTCCAAGTAAACGAAGAGTGTCTGGCTGTGGGCATTGAAACTCTGGTAAGAATTTGCATGAATACCCTATATCAGTAAAAAAGTGTCAAAAATTGCAATATTCTTGTGCCTCCCCGGGGAAAAGGCTAAAATTATTCCGGAATAAACCTGTACAAAATAGGAATAAGGAGGAAAGCGGAATGACACCGATAAGCACCAGAAACCATATTGTCCTGGACAAAGAAAGCCTGCAAAAATATGCGGCTTCTCTGGGATCGGAGTGTATTGTGATTTTTGAGATTGATCTGAAAGAAGATGTATTTGGGACGCTGGTCCAATTAGGGAGAGATTATTTGGCCATTAAAAGCGGTTTCTGCAAGGGTTTTCTTGAAGAAGCAGCAAGCCGGATCCATAAAGACGACTTGCAGAACAACAAAACATACAAAAAAGAAAAAACGATGGGAGACACTGCCATCGTTTTTATTTGCTCATTTGCATGTGTATTTAACTTATACACGGGTGGGGACGGGTGAGACTTTACTGTGCGGCTTTCGCCTGATTGAATCTCTTTGTTAATCTGGATACTTTTCTAGATGCGGCGTTCTTATGAATCGTGTGCTTTGCAGCAGCCTGCATAAGTTTTTTCTCAGCCAGCGTCAGCTTTTCAGCTGCTGTTTCCAGATCGCCCGCTTCGATTGCCTCATCAAAGTTCTTTAAGATTGCTTTCAGATGGGATTTGATCCTTCTGTTTCTTGCAGTCTTTTTGTCGATAACACGGATTCTTTTCTTTGCGGATTTAATATTTGCCATTAAAAATTACCCCACTTTCATATTTTTTAGCTAAATTCGCAAGTTTTAGTATATACGAATAAAATAGGATTTGCAAGGGGAAAATAGAAAATACTCAGAAGTGACATAGAAAAATGCGGCATATTTCGTAAGGTCGTCCACTGTGGCCAGTTCCAACGGTACTTGTTGCAGATGGTGTTTCTGGTGTAAATCCAAGCCTGCCTTGTTTCCCATACATATCTAAAAAAGAAAGGCGGTACAAAATGAAATACAGAACAGACCTGGCCATCGAGCGCAAAGAGCTTCTCGATGAAGCCAGAGGCAGCGCCAAGGATATCGAAGGCGTTTCCCTGGAAAAGATCAAATACGATGAGGATATTACATCCACCAGAATTAAAATTTTAAATCCAATCGGTGAAATGCAGCTGGAAAAGCCTATGGGCAATTATATTACCATTGAGGTGGACGGTATTCTGGAAGAAAAGGATGAAATCAAAGAACGGGCGGGCAAAGCCCTTGCCAAGGAATTGGCGGAACTGATTAAATTCCACTATCATCTGAAGGTTTTGGTAGTTGGCCTGGGCAACGATAAGGTCACACCGGATGCGCTGGGGCCGTATACAGTTTCCAAAATTAAAGTGACCCGTCATTTTTTCATTATGTATGAGGCGGACGGGGATGATGAGCTGGGCTGTGTCAGCTGCTTTATTCCCGGCGTCACAGGTTCCACCGGTATGGAAACTGCAGAGCTGATTAAAGGCGCCGTAGAGCTTTCCAATCCGGAAGTGGTTATTGTGGTGGACTCTCTGGCAGCTAGAAACATAGACAGGGTCAGTACCACCATTCAGATCAACGATACCGGCATTGATCCGGGCGGCGGCATGGGAAACGTGCGTACCGGCCTTTCCGAACAGACCCTAGGCCGCAGAGTCATTGCCATTGGCGTACCGACGGTCATCGATTCAAGAACGATCATCCGCGAAGCTTTGGAGGCCAATATGCCCCAGGCCCAGAAGGTGGACGATTACATCGAGGAAAAGGGCCAGGATATGATCGTCACTTCAACGGATATCGATCAAATTATCAAAGATTTTTCCGATATAATTGCAAATGGCATAAATAAAACCCTTCATCCCGGCATATATTCGTAAGAGCAACTGATGGAGGAAAACGATGAACAAAAAAACAATGGCGGTCATATGCGGAGTTTGCTTTCTTCTTTCCACCTTATTTTTCTGGCAGCGTTTGCAGGAAGGACGTCTGCCGGAATTGAAGGTGAGCGGATCCGATCTGGGAAAGTTATGTGTTTCCCAGGTCTACCCGGCCATTGACCGGGGCGTGGAAAGAAAAGAGACCAAGACTTCGCAAAAAGCCACAGAAAAAACCGTGCAGGAAACCGCCCGGCCGGCAGAGGAAACGAACCAGCCTGAAAAAGAAACAAAAAAGGCTGATAATAGCAAGCCTTTGGTAATCATATACCATACCCACAGTACGGAATCCTATCAGCCTTATTCGGAAAGCAATTTTCACAGGGAAAAGGAAGAGGGGACGGTGCGGGACGTGGGCAATGTGCTGACTTCAGAATTGCAGAGCCTGGGGATCGGCGTGGTCCACGATAAAACCATCCACGACAGGCCGTCCTATAATCAGTCCTATGACCGCTCTCTGGAGACAATTACGGCACTGATGAAAAAATATCCAACCGCTAAATACATAATCGACCTGCACAGAGATGCTGCCGCATACGCAGGGAATGTAGGCAAGACTACGACAATTAATGGTGAGACCGTAGCCAAATTCAGTCTGGTGGTCGGTCAGAACAATGCAAACTTCAGCAAGCTCAAGTCTTTTGCAAATAAAATTAATAACAAGGCAGAGGCCATGTATAAAGGGTTCGGCGGCAGAGCTATTGAGAAAACATACCGATACAATGAATATATTGCCGATAAATATCTTTTGCTGGAAATCGGAAACAATCAGAATAATATCAAAGAAGTAAAAGCCACTGGCAAATATTTTGCCCATGTACTGGCTGCTGTTATCGAGGAGGATGGAAAATAGCATGTTAAAAAAATGCATCGCGATATTTATGGTTTTTTTTCTAGGGACAAGTGCATTGATCGCTGTCGATCGGTCATGCAGCGAGACGACCGGACGCGGAGGAAACAGCGGACTTGCAGTAACCAAGACGGAAGACGGCAAAATAGGCGTTTCCTTCTTTGGGCTGGAGGGCAAGCTTTAATAGAAGTTTCCCCGGATCTGTGACTTATGGTGTGGCCCCGGAGCCCGGCGCCAGCTTTTTTGAATTTTCAGATGCACTCTCCCCGAGGAGTTTCTACAGCCGCAGAGAGGAAGTATCAGAAAAGTCGCTGCTGATCGTGAATTCTGACAGTCAGCCGGTGGTCTCCTGGACGCAGCTCTGGATAGTCACATAATAGGCCAAAAACTGTCTGAAATGAACGCGGTTTGGTAAAATTTTGATCGTGGACATGCAATTGCTGGCGAGCAGGTTGCAAAAGCAAGTTTAATTAAGAAGGTAGAATTGATCGCTTTGTACCTTGAATTTGGACCGTTTTTCAAGTAAAATGAATGAGAACTTGAAAAGAAGAGAGGAAACCATGAATTCATATCAGAAATACATTCGAAATTTTAGTATTATTGCGCACATTGACCACGGAAAATCCACTTTGGCAGACCGAATCATCGAAAAGACCGGCCTTGTTTCCCAAAGAGAGATGAAGGAACAATTTCTGGACAATATGGAACTGGAACGGGAACGGGGAATTACCATCAAACTGCAGACCACGCGTCTGGTCTACAAGGCGAAGGATGGAAAGGAATATATTTTTAATCTGATTGATACGCCGGGGCACGTGGACTTTACATATGAAGTCTCCCGCAGCCTGGCTGCCTGTGAAGGGGCAGTGCTGGTGGTGGATGCCACCCAGGGGGTCGAGGCCCAGACCCTGGCCAACGTGTACCTGGCTTTAGACGAGGACTTGGAGATCCTGCCCACCCTGAACAAAATCGATCTGCCCAGCGCCAGACCTGACGAAATCAAAGCGGAAGTAGAGGAAGTGATCGGAATCGATGCTTCTGCGGCGCCGCTGGTTTCTGCCAAGGAAGGTATTGGTATCGAAGACCTTTTGGAGGAAATCGTGGCCAAAATTCCGGCGCCGTCTGGGGATTTGGACGGGAAGCTAAAAGCGCTCATCTTCGACTCCTATTATGACAATTACAAAGGAGTCGTCATTTATACCAGGATTTTTGACGGCAAAGTGAAAACCGGTGATTTTATCCGTTTGATGAACACCGGAAAAAAATATGAAGTGACAGAAGTGGGCATCTACTCACCCGGTCCAGTTGCCTGCAAGGAACTGAAAGCCGGCGAGGTAGGCTATATCTGCGCCAGCATTAAACGGGTGGCCGATGCCAGAGTGGGCGATACCATTACATTAGATGAGGATCCGACGGACAAGCCTTTGCCCGGATATAAAAAAGTTCAGCCCATGGTTTACTGCGGAATTTACCCCGCAGAGGGTGAAAAATACGAAAACGTAAAAGACGCTCTGGAAAAACTCCAGGTCAACGATGCAGCGTTTCACTTTGAACCGGAGACGTCCACTGCGCTTGGATTCGGATTCCGCTGCGGATTTTTGGGACTGCTCCACATGGAGATTATCGTTGAACGGCTGGAACGGGAATTTGACCTGGCGGTCATCACCACTTCGCCCAGCGTTATCTATAAAGTGATCATGAATGACGGTACGGAAGAAATGGTGCAGAATCCGTCCAATTTGCCTGATCTGATGGAGATCGACCACATCGAGGAGCCTATTGTAAAAGCCGACATTATGATCCCCAAGGATTATGTGGGCAATATCATGGAAATCTGTCAGGAGCGCCGGGGCAAGCTGATTCACATGGAATACATTACTGAAAGCAGAGTGCAGCTTCATTACGAAATGCCTCTCAATGAAGTCATCTACGACTTTTTCGATGCCCTCAAATCCAAAACCAGAGGATACGGCTCCCTGGACTATGAATTCCTGCGCTACGAAAAGTCCAATGTGGTTAAGATGGATGTGCTCCTCAATAAAGAACTGGTGGACGCGTTCTCCATGATTGTACATGAATCAAAAGCCTATGCAAGAGGGCGCTTCGTCTGCTCCAAGCTGAAAGAAGTCATCCCCATGCATCAGTTTGAGGTGCCCATTCAGGCGGCTATCGGGCAGAAAGTCATTGCCAGAGAAACCGTGCGCGCATATCGTAAAGACGTAATCGCCAAATGCTACGGCGGCGATATCTCCCGAAAGAAAAAGCTTCTGGAAAAGCAGAAGGAAGGGAAAAAACGCATGCGTCAGTTCGGTACGGTGGAAGTACCGCAGGAGGCGTTCACAGCGGTACTCAAGTATGATGAAAATAAATAGGGAAAAAAAGCCGGCAGGCCTTTATATTCACATCCCCTTCTGTTGGAAAAAATGCGCATACTGCGATTTTCTCTCCTTCGGGGGATCGGATGAAGCGCTTCAAAAAAGATATACGGAGGCTTTGATCCGGGAACTTTCCCTGTACCAGGGGAAGCATATAAAATTGGATACAGTGTTTATCGGAGGGGGAACTCCGTCCCTTCTTCCGGCAGACCATATAGAGCGAATCATGGAAGCGGCGGAAGCCGCTTTCTGCGTTGCGGATACGGCGGAAGTGACCATGGAAGCAAATCCCGGCACCTTGACCGCAGAGAAATTGAAGGTATATCGCAGGGCCGGGATCAACCGCCTCAGCATGGGCGCTCAGTCTATGGATGATGGGATGCTTTCCCTGCTGGGAAGGATTCATACCGGCAGGGATTTGACAGAAAATTTTTTGGCAGCCAGGGAGGCGGGGTTTTCTAATATCAATGTGGATCTGATGTTCGGCCTGCCAAAGCAAAGCGGGCAGGTGTGGCGCGGCTCGCTGAAACAGGTCCTGGAGCTTTCGCCTGAACACATTTCCTTTTACAGCCTGCAATTGGAAGAAGGCACGGAGTTTTGCCGCATGTATCGTGACGGGAAAATGGACTTGCCGCCGGTGGAAGAAGACCGGGCTATGTACCATGAGGGGATCCGTTTGCTGGAGGAGGCTGGATATGAGCATTATGAAATTTCCAACTGCGCCAAACCGGGCTTTGTCTGCCGCCATAATATGAAATATTGGAATTTTGACGAATACTACGGAGCGGGACTGGGAGCCCACGCTTTTTCATACGATCAGGGCAGACGCTGCAATGTTTCTGATTTAGACTCATATTTTGAACAGATCCGTGAGGGACGGCTGCCAGTCGATCCATCGAGCAGCGGAGAAGAAACTCGGCAGGAGCTGATTGGCGAGTACGTGTTCACAGCTCTGAGGAAAATGGAAGGTTTGGACATGGCGGATTTCCGGCGGACATTTGAAGCTGACTTTTTTTCGGTTTATAAAGATCAGCTGCCGGCGATCCAGGAATACGAGGAGGCGGGATATCTGACCTTGACCGATATGCGTTTAGCGTTAACTGAGGCGGGCATCGACTGCTCCAATGAAATCATGGCGGAGTTCTTATAAATGTTCGCTTTTATAATAGTTTCCAGGCGGGCCAGTTGCGCACAGGCCGGTTTTGAGCTGAAAACTACAGGAGGTAATCATGAAAACATACATAATGGCATTGGACCAGGGAACGACCAGCTGCAGGTGCATCCTGTACGATCGTCAGGGACGGACGGTAAGTGTGGCCCAGAAAGAGTTTCGGCAAATCTACCCGCAGCCCGGGTGGGTGGAGCACGATGCCATGGAAATCTGGTCCACACAGATGGGGGTGGCTCAAGAAGCGCTTTTAATGGCAAACGGAACTTATGAAAACGTGGAAGCCATAGGGATCACCAATCAAAGGGAAACTACAGTGGTATGGGACAAGCATACCGGAGAACCGATCTATAACGCCATCGTCTGGCAGTGCCGCAGGACAGCCGAATACTGCGATGAGCTGAAGGCGCGGGGGTTGACTAAGAGCTTTCGCGAAAAGACCGGTCTTTTGATCGATGCCTATTTTTCAGCTACAAAGCTGCATTGGATCCTGGAGCATGTTTCCGGAGCCCGGCAAAAGGCTGAAAACGGAGACCTTTTATTCGGAACCATTGAGACCTGGCTGATCTGGAAATTGACTGGCGGAAAGGTACATATTACGGATTATTCCAATGCGTCCCGAACCATGCTGTTTAATATTAAAACTTTAAAATGGGACAAGGATATCCTGACGGAACTGTCCATACCGGCTTGCATGCTTCCCGAGCCGCGGCCATCCAGCGAAATTTACGGCAAGACGGATCCTAATATTTTTGGAGGACAGATTATCATAGCTGGTGCTGCCGGAGATCAGCAGTCCGCGCTGTTCGGACAAACCTGCTTTAAAGACGGAGAGGCAAAAAATACATATGGGACAGGGGGCTTTCTCCTTTTAAATACAGGAAAGGAACCGGTGTATTCAGAAAATGGCTTGTTGACGACGATTGCATGGGGGCTTTCCGGTGAGGTATATTACGCGCTGGAAGGTTCAATCTTTGTCTGCGGAGCGGCAGTTCAGTGGCTCCGAGACGAGTTGGAAATCCTTCATAGTGCGCCGGAATCGGAAAAAATGGCCAAAAGCGTGAAAGACAGCAATGGTGTCTACGTGGTGCCCGCATTTGTCGGACTGGGAGCACCCTATTGGGATCCCTATGCCAGAGGAGCAGTCCTTGGCATAACGCGAGGAGCCAATAAAAACCATCTGGTTAGGGCCACACTGGAATCCATGGCTTATCAAACCCACGATTTAATCCATGTGATGATGCAAGATACAGGCAGGGAACTGGTAACCTTGAAAGTAGACGGAGGAGCTTGTGCCAACGATTTTCTCATGCAATTTCAAAGTGATATGCTTAACAAGACTGTTCTCAGGCCCAAATGCATTGAGACCACGTCCTTGGGGGCGGCTTATCTGGCAGGCTTGGCTGTTGGTTATTGGAACGGTACGGAGGATATTCTCAATAACTGGAAGATTGATCGTGAGTTTGAACCATCGATGAAAGATGAAACGAGGAAGAAATTATTAGAAGGCTGGGAAAAAGCTGTAAAATGCGTTCTCGGCTGGGCTAAGTAGGAGATTAGAAATATGGCAAATGAAACACTTAACAACACAGCGACGCAGGCAGGAGGAAAGAAGGAACGAAGCTATTTTTTCGATACGTTTCGCGGTCTTTTGATTTGGACCATTCCTATTTCCCATTTTACAATGGTGGGAGGCAATTTTCATCAAGCATCCTTTGGAGGCGTAGTATATATTACGATAAACGTCTTTGTAATGCAGGCATTTGTTTTTCTTTCCGGCTATTTTTCAAAAAAACCGCAGAGAGCCAGGGAAACGGCATTTAAAACTTTTCTTTTTCCTTATATTGTACTGGTACCGTTTTTTTTCGGTGTCCGCTACCTGATCAATGGGGGTGCCCATCTGACCTGGATCGATCCGCCGCTGGCCCTTTGGTATTTGGTGGCGCTGTTTGTCTACCGATTTTTTCTTGTGGACTTTATTAAAAGTAAATATATTGTGCAGATCAGCATCATCATCTATCTTATCGCCGGACTGATTCCATGGCTGGACGGAACTTTGGCCGCAGGGCGGGTAGTCAGCTACTTCCCGTTCTTTATGCTTGGATATTTCTGCCAGAAAGAACATATCGCCAAGATTCAGAGTCTAAAAAACTGGCATTGCGTAATTTTGGCAATCGTTCTTGTCGGCATTAATATTCTCTTGGCATATAAATGTCCCGTATCCGTTGAATTTTATCTTCTCCGCGGACCCGGAGCCGCCTTCGGACTCACCTGGTATTTAGACATCATAATGCGGATCGCAGACTTCATTATCCCATGCGCATGGATCGTTCTCATGCTGAATATCCTGCCCAAGGGAAAGAACTATTTGACCTACGTAGGCATGAACACCATGTCTGTTTACATTCTCCATTTGATCGTCCGCCAGCTGGTGAAAAAGTTCGATCTGCCGGACCCCAACATGTTTGTTTATTATATCTGCCTGTTTGGATTGGCATCCTTATGTGTTGTGGTATTTTCCAGCCCGCCGATTTCAAAAGGGTATAACTGGATCTTCGATTTTCTTTATGACAAGGTTTATCTCAGCCTAAAGAAATTTATAAAATGGATGCTGGGGATCGAAACGAACCGGGATAAGGCGTTGAAGGAGGCGGAAAAAGAGAAATAAATTTGCTATGCCTGTTAGAGATTATCATAAATACATAACAAATAATTATTAATATATAAATAAATATAATTTCAAATTATTTATATTTGATGGTATGATACTAGAAGAAAAAGAAAGTGAGGTACTTATCAACTATGGAATTTTTTAAAAAAACCGGTCCAGGCATTCTTCTATGTTTATGTATCGCGATTCCCTCTTGGTTTCTCGGCAGCCTGGCACCGGTTATAGGCGGTCCTGTTTTCGCAATTTTAATCGGTATGGTCGTGACTCAGGTACTTAAGAAAAAGGAACCCTTTAAAATAGGGGTTGCGTTTACATCGAAGAAGATCCTTCAGTATGCAGTCATACTGCTGGGCTTCGGTATGAATCTTTCGGATATATTAATGCAGGGAAAACAATCGCTGCCGATTATTGTCTCCACCATTACCACGTCCCTTATTATTGCCTTTGTTATGTACAAAGCGCTGAAGATGCCTTCAAAGATCTCCATCCTGGTGGGGGTGGGCTCTTCCATCTGCGGCGGATCTGCCATAGCGGCCACTGCGCCGGTTATTCGGGCGGACGATGAAGAGATCGCCCAGTCTATTTCCGTAATTTTTCTTTTCAATATTATCGCGGCATTGATCTTCCCCACCCTGGGCGGGATTTTAGGCCTTACGGATCAGGGATTCGGACTGTTTGCTGGTACTGCGATCAACGATACTTCTTCTGTTACAGCGGCAGCTACTGCATGGGATGGCATGCATGGGAGCAATACGCTGGATACAGCGGCGATCGTAAAATTGACACGGACGCTGGCAATCATTCCAATCACATTGATCTTAGCTTTATATCAGACTAAAAAAGCAAAGAATGCTTCCGACGGATCCAAGGTAAGCATGAAAAAGATTTTTCCTTTTTTCATCCTGTTCTTTGTTCTGGCTTCGGTGATTACTACGGTATTCAGTCTTCCCGCAGCAGTTACCGATCCGATTAAGACATTGAGCAAATTCTTTATCGTTATGGCCATGTCCGCAATCGGACTCAATACCAATATTGTAAAATTATTTAAGAACGGGGGTAAACCGATTCTTATGGGCCTTTGCTGCTGGATCGGAATTGCAGGCGTCAGCCTCTTACTGCAGCATGTACTCAATATATGGTGATTTGGAAAGCGAGGGTAATATGAATAACTATGTGATTACAATTGGAAGACAGGCAGGCAGCGGCGGATCGATTCTTGGGCGCAACCTGGCAAAGCATTTTGGATTTCATTACATTGATAAAGATTTGATTAAAAAAGCAGCCGAAGAACTCAATGTCCCAGAAGAGGAGCTGGCGCGGATGGATGAAAAGGAATCCATTGCTGGCCGCCTTCTCCTTCAGACTGGAGGGTATCCAATGGCGTATATGTCGGAGGATTGGAAGACTTCCACCGGCGAAGATGTCTTCAAAACAGAATCCAAACTCATCAGGCAAGCGGCTGAGCAAGCTTCTTGTGTAGTCGTTGGACGCTGCGGATCCTTCTTATTTACAGGATATGAAAAACATATAAGCCTGTTCTTATACGCGGAGGAGGAAGCGCGCGCCCGGAGATTGGGCGGCCATCTGGGAATGGCTGATGAAAAAACCATAAAGATGATTCGAAAGCTGGATAAAGAACGAGCACGCTATGTCCGTACTTACACGGGACAGGAATGGCAGGACCCCACCAGCTATGATCTGACCATTGATACAGAAAAACTGGACGATCAGCAGCTTATGGACGTAGCGATTCATTATATTTGCTGCAGATTTCCTGAGCTGAAAAAATAGCTGGGGATCATAAGGAAAGGAAGGACGGTTATGCTGGATTTTAGACTGAATACGTTTCTGACTGTATGCAAATACATGAATTTTACCCGTGCGGCGGAAGAACTTAATATCACCCAGCCTGCGGTCTCTCAGCATATCCGATATCTGGAGGAACTGTTTGAAGTTAAATTATTTGATTATCATAACAAAAAGATCAGCCTGACAGGGGCCGGAACCTTTCTGCAAAGCACGGCGACGACGATGGTTCATGATGTGATGCATCTGCAAGACAAGCTGCGACAGTTGCAGGGAGAAAAAAGAGAGCTGGTATTCGGTGTGACCTTAACAGTGGGAGAATTCGTAATTCCGGCGCCGGTCGCCAGCTATTTGAAGGCCCATCCTGAGGCAGCTGTTCACGTGACCGTTGCCAACACTCAAGAGCTGCTGAAAAAGCTTAATGACGGGCAGATTGATTTTGCACTGGTAGAAGGCTTTTTTGCCAAAAGTGAATATGACTCCAAAGTCTATTCCAATGAACCTTATATTGGGGTATGCGGTCCCTCGTATCAGCCTGCGAAAAAAATGATGCGGATCGAAGATACTTTTGATGAACGGATTATTGTGAGGGAGGAAGGCTCCGGGACCAGAGAAATTTTCGAACGTTACCTTGAAAGCCGCAATTTTTTAATCAGCGATTATAAAAGTATATTGGAAATTAGTAATATCAACGCTATTAAAGCCTTGGCCGCGGCTGGATGCGGAATTACCTTCCTCTATGAGGCAGCGGTAAAAAAAGAGCTGGAAACAGGAGAACTGATAAAAATTCCTCTGCTGGATTTCGACCTTACACACGACTTTACATTTATCTGGCGAAGAAACAGTGTTTTTTCGCCAGACTATATTGAGTTGTTTCAACAGTTAAAAGATGCCAGAGAAGGCTAACATACAAAGGAAAACAGATATAGTGCTCCAACTCCTATGATGGCACAGATTACGGACAGGCGCCAGATCCGGTATTCCCGGTCCATCTTTGCCTGTTCTGCATCAGAAGGCACATCAAACTCATGGTCAGTAAAGAGAAATTCGGTTTTCTCTTTTTTCGTTTGCGCATTTTTTTGCAAACCATTTCTAGCGAAAAACAGAACCAGGCCAGCTAAGGACCACATAATGCCAGCAGCGATGGCTTCCGGGGAAAGCTGTGTCATTAAAAGTAGATAAACGGCAATACTGGCCCCTGCGCCTGCGGAAAGGCCGGGCGTGCGGAAAGGCCGGGAAAGATCCGGGTATTTTTTTCGAAGCCCCAGAGCCGACAGCATGCCGATCACATAATAAAGAAGGGTCGCAAAGAGAGACAGGGAGGCGATATAGGTGATGGAACCAGTTGATACTAAAAGGATCATCAAAAGGCCTAGGCAGATCAAAGCGATAAAAGGGCTCTGAAAGCGAGGATGGATTCTCCCCAGAATGGGAGGAATTGCGTTATCTCTGGCCATGGTGAACAGATAACGGGCCGGCGCGGCAATGGCGGCGTTGAGGGTGGAAAAATCACCGCCAAAGGTAATCCCCAGGCATAAAAGTATCAGCGGGAGCCCTACGATTCCGGCTGTTTTCATGGCGTGAGCATAAGGCGCATCTGCAGTCGCCAAAGCTGCCAGGCTGTCAACAGGCGTGATGCTGACCAAGGCCCATTGGAATAATGCCGTTACAATAAAGACGATGAACGGCGCTAAAAACAAAGCGCGGGGCAGATTGATCCGGGGAAAACAGATCTCCTCTCCCATGGCACAGCAGGTTTCAAAGCCGGCAAAGCACCACCAGATCATGGCTACACATGGGAAAAAGTCTTTAATAGAAAGGCTGTCGCTAGCTATGGATATGGAAAAAGAATCCAAGTGGAAGACCGGCAGCATGGTGATAAACCAGATAATAGTGATTCCCCAAAAAAAGAACAAAAAGCCGTTTTGCAGCCTGCCGCTCATCTCCACTCCGCGGACAGCAAGGACAACGAAGAGTAAGATGGCAGCAGAGGCGATCACCGGATCGCTGAAGGGCAGCGAGAATCCCAACGCTTCGAAAAGCGTACGCAGATAGAAACTGAAAGCCAGCGCCTCCCCGCTGGCAACTGATACCATGGAGATGATAAAGTTCCAGCCGGCCAGCATCCCAAAGGGCCTTCCAAGTCCAAGGGATGCGTATTGGTAAGTTCCGCCGGCAAAAGGCAGCGCTCCGCCCATTTCGGCATAGATCAGAGCCGGGTAGATACTGATGATGAGCGCGGTTAAAGTGGCGAAAATCACTGCCGGACCTAGAATGCCGGCCGCGCCGGAGCCGACTGTAAAGAGGCCGACGCCGATGACGGTTCCTACTGTGATTGTAACGGACTCGCGCATGCCGAAACATCGTTTCAGTGATGCGGTTTTATTGATATGTAAGTCTTTCATAATTCAATCCTTTCATTATAGCTTCTCTTTTTATGCTATGTAAAGTCAGAAAATTGGTGTTTGCCTTTGACGAATGGAAAATAAAGGAGTAAAATAAAGAAAAAGCACTGTTTGGAAAGTGGGGTGGAATCATGAATAATTATGTTATTACCATCGGCAGACAGGTTGGCAGCGGAGGCTCGGTTCTTGGAAAAGCTATCGCAGAGTATTTTGGATTCAGCTACATTGATAAAGAGCTGCTGAAAAAGGCAGCTGAGGAGCTGAACATTCCACAAGAGGATCTTGAAAATCTAGATGAACAGGAGTACCGGGTAGGAAAGTCTCTGTTCCAGTCCAGCATTTACAATTTGCCCTATATGACAGATGCATGGCTGGTACCGACGGGGGCAAATCTCTATCAGATTGAATCGGAGCTGATCCGTCAGTCGGCAGATGAAGGGCCTTGCGTAATTGTGGGACGGTGCGGATCTGATTTGTTCCGCGGCTATAAGAAGCATGTAAGCTTTTTTCTCCATGCTGACGAGGATGAAAGATTGGAGCGGCTGGAAAACACCCTGGATTTTTCCCACGAAAAATCACTGAAAATGATCGAAAAGGCCGATAAGGCAAGAGCGCGGTATTACAATACGTATACCGGAAGGAAATGGCTGGATCTGACCGGATACGATTTGTGCATCGACACCGGAAAACTGAGTGATGAGCAAGTGAAAGAAATCGCAGTAAACTACATTTGCACCAGATTTCCCGAACTGAAAAACAGACTTTAATACTACCGTCAAAGGACGGACCGGGCTTGCGGCCCGGCAGGATTTATGGACATGAAATATTACACCAGGCAAGGGACTGCCGCATGAGGCAGTCCCCTTTTTGCGGAGTGCCGCCGGTGTTACTTTATCAGTTTACATCAAACTTGTGCATGCGAACCTGGGCAAATAAAGCAAATTAGTGCAGGTACAAGAAAATCTATGGAAAAATAGAGCATGTTTATATGGACAAGACGGCAGATTATGGGCATTTCGAATAGATATCGGCAAAAAAGTGAAAATTGGGCCAGTTCTTCCGTCCATTCCGCCCGTGCGTCCTCAATTTTCGCCTCGAATCCCGGCCGATGGGAAATCGGGTCAGCCCATTTAATTTTCGGGAAAACCCAAAGAAAAAATTTCAAGAAATTTTTTAAAAGAGTGTTGACAATACTACATAAGAGTGGTAAATTTAAACTGTAATTAGCACTCACTTATAAAGAGTGCTAACAGGAGGGGCTATCATGGATTTAAGTGAAAGGAAACTGAAAATATTACAGGCTATTATCAGCGACTTCATTAGAACAGCAGAGCCGATCGGTTCCAGAACACTTTCCAAAAAGTTCGACTTGGGGATAAGCCCGGCAACGATTCGAAATGAAATGGCTGATCTGGAAGAGATGGGATATCTGACTCATCCCCACACATCAGCAGGTCGTGTTCCCTCTGAGCTGGCATATCGTCTTTATGTAAACGATATGATGAAAAAATATGAATTGAGCGAAGATGAAAAAAATGCCATCGCAAGCAAGCTTTATGAAAACGTGACGGAACTTGAAAAAACGGTACAGCACGCAGCGAAAATTTTATCGGATATTACCAATTTAACGTCGTTCGCCCTGACACCGTCGCCGGATGAAGATACATTAAAATACATTAACCTGCTGCCGGTAGACGAACATACCGTTGTTCTGATGATCGTTTCCCACAGCGGTAAGGTATCTAACACAGCCCTCAAGCTGAAGGTACCTTATACAGAGGATGGTCTGGAGCTTTTAGCCAAGACCATGACTTATAATTACCGAGGCAAGACCATCAGCGAAGTACTTACCTTAGATATTATCGAAAGCTTTGAGACGGATATCGAAGCCATGAGCACTTTGGCAAGGAAGGTCGTACCTAACTTCATCAAGACCCTGGAAGATATGCTCAACGTCAACTTGTACATGGATGGACTGACCAACATCTTTTCCATTCCTGAGTACAATGACTTGGATAAAGCAAAAATGTTTCTGGAAATGCTCAATAAAAAAGAGGACTTTACAAAGACATTGATCAACCGGGAGAACGGTGTAATCATAACCATTGGAAAAGAGAATGCCGAAGACATCATGCAGGATTGCAGCCTGATTACCGCCACTTATCATGTGGATGGAAAGCTGGCCGGCAAGATCGGCGTGATCGGGCCCACGCGGATGCGATACGGGCAAATTACTTCGGTCGTTGAATATTTGACGGAGAATATAAGCAATACGTTTAAACTGTCAGGAGGAGGTAAGGATGACGACTAACGAGCAAAAAGAACGCGAAATGGCTGAAGAAATAGCCGAAGAAAAAAAGGAGCAGCAAACAAAGGAAGCTGAAGCGTCCTGCGATGACGAAGCAAAAAAGGAAGAAAACCAATCCCAGGAAGGCGAGGAAGCGGAGAAACAGGAAGAATGCAAGGAACCTGAGGAGGACGAAGGTTCCCGCTATATGAGGTTGATGGCTGATTTCCAGAACTACAAAAAACGGGTAGAAAAGGAAAAAAGCGATATCTATTCCTATGCCAATGAAAAACTGGCGATTGAACTTCTGGCCGTCCTCGACAACTTTGAGCGGGCGCTGGAGCATAATGCCGATGACGCAAGCTTTAAAGAAGGTATGGAAATGATTTTCAAACAGCTTTTCGATGTGCTTGAAAAGGCAGGGCTGAAAGAAATACCTGCCCTTGGAGAAGAGTTTGACCCTAACTTCCACAATGCGGTGATGAATGAAGAAACCGATGAATATGAAAGTGGTAAAGTTTCCGGCGTCATGCAGAAAGGTTATACGCTCAACGGCAAAGTCATCCGCCCGTCCATGGTGAAGGTGGCCAGCTGATTAAAAGGTTAATGTTTAAAAATTTAAATACATGAGAAATACAATATAAAAGGAGAGATTAACATGGGAAAAGTAATAGGTATAGACTTAGGTACAACAAACTCGTGCGTAGCAGTATTAGAAGGGGGAGAACCTGTCGTAATTGCCAACGCAGAAGGAAACAGAACCACTCCATCCGTAGTTGGCTTTGCCAAGAACGGTGAAAGATTGATCGGTGAAACCGCCAAAAGACAGGCCATCACCAACCCGGACAGAACCATTGCTTCAATCAAGCGATACATGGGTACTGACCACAACGTAGAAATTGACGGTAAAAAATACACACCGCAGGATATTTCCGCAATGATTCTGAGCAAACTGAAGGCGGATGCGGAAAGTTATCTGGGCGGTACAGTAACAGAAGCCGTCATCACAGTTCCCGCTTACTTTACTGACAGCCAGAAGCAGGCTACGAAAGATGCAGGTAAGATCGCCGGACTTGATGTAAAGAGAATTATTAACGAGCCGACGGCTGCTTCCTTAGCATACGGTCTTGATAAAGATGAAGCGCAGCATAAAATCCTGGTATATGACCTGGGCGGCGGCACATTCGACGTTTCCATTCTGGAGCTGGGCGACGGCGTATTCGAAGTACTGGCTACAAACGGAAATAACAAGCTTGGCGGCGATGACTTTGACGAAGCCGTGCTCAATTATCTGGCAGATACATTTGCGAAAGAAAATGGCATTGATTTGAGAAATGACAAGATGGCGCTGCAGAGATTGAAAGAAGCTGCTGAAAAAGCGAAGAAAGAATTGTCCAGCGCGCAGACCACCAATATCAACCTGCCGTTCATCACTGTAAATCAGGACGGACCGCTGCACATGAACATGGACCTGACAAGGGCCAAGTTCGAACAGCTGACCGCCGATCTGGTTCAGAAGACCATCGAACCAATGCAGAAAGCTATGAACGATGCCGGTGTTAACAACAGTGATATTTCCAAAGTAATCCTGGTCGGCGGTTCCACCAGAATCCCGGCTGTACAGGAAGCAGTTAAGAAAGTGACAGGAAAAGACCCGTTCAAGGGAATTAACCCGGATGAATGCGTAGCAATCGGCGCTGCTATTCAGGCAGGCGTACTGACCGGTGAAGTAAATGACGTACTGCTGCTGGACGTAACTCCGCTGTCCCTTTCCATCGAAACATTGGGCGGCGTAGCGACCAAGCTGATTGAAAGAAATACAACGATCCCCACCAAGAAGAGCCAGATCTTCTCCACAGCGGCGGATAATCAGACAGCTGTCGATATCCACGTCATGCAGGGGGAACGTGAAATGGCGGCCGGAAACACCACATTGGGACGCTTCCAGCTGACCGGTATTCCTCCGGCTCCCCGCGGAGTACCTCAGATCGAGGTTACCTTCGACATCGATGCCAACGGAATCGTAAATGTACACGCAAAGGATATGGGTACCGGCAAAGAACAGAGCATTACCATCACTTCTTCCACAAAACTGTCCGACGATGAAATTCAGTCTAAGGTAAAAGAGGCTGAACAGTACGCGGAAGAAGACAAGAAGAGAAAAGAAGAAGTTGAAGTTCGCAACCAGGCAGAAACGCTGGTATATGAGACAGAAAAGAACCTGAAAGAAATCGAAGGAAGTCTGTCAGAAGAAGAAAAAAATGCAGTAAACGCAGCTAAGGACGATCTGTCCAAGGCGCTTGAGGGCACCAACATCGACGAGATCAAGGATAAAACGGAAAAACTTACTGAACAGTTCCACGCTATTTCAGCTAAGATGTACCAGCAGGCACAGCAGGCACAGCAAAACGGCGGAGCAGGCGGCGCGGGATTTGACCCCAACATGGGCGGCCAGGCAGGCGGCGGCGCAGAAAGCGGCCCTGCAGGAGACAACGTAGTAGACGCTGACTATGAAGTAGTGGATGAGGACAAGAAAGACAACTAATCCAACTCTGACAGAGCACTCCTTTTACAGGGAGTGCTCTGCCCGAGTATAATACTTAAAGTGAGGAAAAGGCTATGGCAGAGAATAAGAGAGATTACTACGAAGTCCTTGGACTGCAAAAGGGCGCCAGCGATGATGAAATCAAAAAAGCCTTCCGAAAGATGGCCATGAAATATCATCCGGACAAAAATCCCGGGGACAAAAAAGCCGAAGAACAGTTCAAACAAGTCAATGAAGCATACAGCGTTTTATCCGATCCTGAAAAGAAAAGCAAGTACGACCGTTTCGGACATGCAGGAGTAGATCCCAATGCCGGATTCGGCGGTGCGGGCGGCGGTTTTGGAGGCTTTGGCGCGGGCGGCTTTGAGGATATCTTCGATATGTTCGGAGGTATGTTCGGCGGAGGCGGCTCCCGACAGAGGCGGAGAAACGGCCCCATAAAAGGTAATGACCTGCAGAAAGCGATGACCATTACCTTCGAAGAAGCTGCTTTTGGTACAAAGAAAGAAATACAGATTAATAAATATGTGGAGTGCGAGACCTGCAGTGGCACCGGTGCACAGCCCGGTACTTCAAAAAAGACCTGCGGCAAGTGCGGAGGAACCGGAGAGGTTCATACGACACAGAGAACACCGTTTGGTACATTCCAGAGCTCATCCCCATGCCCGGACTGCGGAGGTACCGGACAGATCAACGAGCATCCGTGCGGCGACTGCGGCGGAACTGGGAAAGTGAGAAAGTCTGTCACCATTTCTGTGGATATTCCAGCCGGCGTTGACAACGATTCGGTCATATCCATCAAAGGACAGGGCGAACCGGGCAGCAACGGCGGCCCCAACGGAGATTTGTATGTTGTATTGACCGTAAGGCCGCATAAACTATTTGAACGAAAAGGCCAGGATCTGTGGCTGGAAATTCCCATCACTTTCGATCAAGCGGCTCTTGGAGACGATATTACCGTCCCAACCTTAGAGGGCAAGGTGTCCTATAAAGTTCCGGCGGGAACACAACCGAATACCGTGTTCAGGCTGAAAGGAAAAGGCGTAAAATCCGTACGCTCAAGTAGAAAAGGTGATCTGTATGTAAGAGTGATTTTGGAGGTTCCAACCAAACTGAGCGGCAAGCAGAAGAAAGCGATTCAGAACATGGCAAAAGAAGTGAAGAACGATTGCTATAAAAGGAAAAGCGGATTTTTAGACTCCATGAAGGAGTTCTTCAGTTAAAAAGATTATATAAAAGAGACTGGGTGCATTTGTTGCCCAGTCTCTTTTACTTGATATTATTGTTGTAATTTTTGCAATTTTGCAACAACTATTGACTATATGGTAACCGGATCGTTTATAATAAACTTGTTGACTTTATAAAAGGAAGTGTCAAAATGAAATTAAATCTGAAAACCAAAATTGCATATGGCCTTGCCGGTGTGGGAGATTCGGCGCTTTATAGTCTGGCGGGAACATTTTTGCTGTTTTTTCTGAGCACAGTGGTCGGTATTAGCCCCGGTATTGCAGGAACGCTTGCAGCCATCGGCTCAGTGTGGGAAACGATCTGCGGTGCTATCGTTGGTTATCTTTCCGATAATACCTATACCAGATTCGGAAAGAGAAAGCCTTATCTTCTGATTGCAGCCTTTCCACTGGCGGTATTGACAGGCCTTTTATTCACGACCATCAATGCTAGTGAAATTGTCCGCGTACTCTATTATGGAATTGCCATACTGCTTTTTTGGACCTCGTTTTCGACCTTCTTTGTTCCCTATTTGGCTTGGGGAGCGGAATTGACCCAGGATTACGATGAACGGACGGTTTTGCGGGGATATACCTATTTTTTTAATACCCTTGGTATGGCCATCGGTATGATTCTTCCCAACATTATCGTTGATTTCCTTTTGAATCAGGGTAAAAGTTCGACCCAGAGCTGGCAGCTGATGGCTGTGTTCTGCGGAGTTTGTTCAGCTCTGACGATTTTAATCGGAGCGGCAGGGATCAAAGACCGATATGAGAAGGAATACGCTCAGAAAAAAGCTGCCGGCACGCTGCCGGAGAAGAAGAGGAATAAGGTAAAACCAAAGGACCTTTTGCGCATGGCCTGGGATATGGTGCGAAACTATGGACAGATTCTAAAGCTGCGCTCCGTTCGTTTTATTGTTGGCACCAGTGTTTTTTACTTGATCGCTTACGCCATTTTCTGCGCCGACAGAATGTATTTCTTCACTTATAATATGGGACTTTCCGCGGCGGGAATTACCTTTATCCTGGCCGTTATGACCTTTGCTTCTGTGGTGTTTGTGCCGGTTATTCTGCGGGTCAATCAATACTTTGATAAACGAACCATGTTTATTTTCGGTATGGGGTTCTGCGCCCTCATCATGGCCTTGTTCGGCATTACCGGCGTTTCTTCCATGATCATGCTCTGCCTCTTTTCCCTGGCATATTGCGTGGGGAGCATTTGCTACTGGCAGCTGGTGCCGGCTATGATCTATGATGTCTGTGAAGTGGATCAATTGGCCAACGGAAAAGAACGCGCCGGGCTGGTGATTTCACTCCAATCCTTGTCAGAGTCTTTGGCCAATGCGGCTGGTATGCAGATTTTGGGCCTGATTCTTCAATTTGCCGGATTCAACGGTGAAGCCGAGGCTCAATCGGATCTGACACTTGTTTGGATGCACTTATCCTTTACCGTGATCCCAGCGTTTTTCATGGTGCTGTCAATCATTATGGTCATAAAATACCCGATCACCAAGACGGTATACAATGAGGTTTTGGAAGCTTTGGGACGCCGTCAAAAGGGCGAAGATATTGATCTTGAACCCTTTAAAAAATTGATCTGATCATGCTTTGTAAAGAGGTAGAGATAACTTTACCGTGTAATTGTCATATCCGTTAGCGGACATTTCATCCAACAAAAGATCTTCATAGATATGCGTCCCCGGCCGATATCCGCAATCGTCTGCATATTGCAGCAGGCGGGCGCAAATGGTTTCTACGTTATCATAGCCTTTATTATCACAGCAGACAGCGAAATCGCCCGCCGGGCAGACAACTACCTCACCCGAATCCGAACAATCGGTGCGGGTATAAAAATGGGAATAGATATAGCTCTGGCCGGGGACGATGCACTGGATGGGAATCATGCCGCCGATGGCATATGCACTGTAGATATCCAGGCTGTGGCAGAAGTTGAGATGCTCTGTAACCGCGGCAGCGATATCCTTGTCTACGTCAGCGCCCACATACTCGGTGGCAATCAGATATTCCTCAGGCCGCGTTTCTAGAAAAATTTTGTTGATCGGCACAGTTAATCCTTCCCTGGTAATGTCCAGCTTGGTGTTAATAAAACGCTTGAGCCATAGAAGGTCCTGAATTTTTTCTTCAACCTCCAGCTGCTGTTTTTCCAATAGGTCAATAAAGGCTCTTGGGCTGCGGTGATCCAAATATTTTTTGATGTCGGATAGAGGCATTCCCAGCTCTTTGAGCATGGAGATGGTGTAGAAAACTTCCAGCTGCATATAGGAATAATAGCGATAGCCATTATCGCCCACAAGCTCCGGACAAAGAATGCCAATATCATCATAATGGAATAACGTCTGCTTTTTTACATTACAGAGTCTGGCGAATTCGCCGGTGGTAAAATAATCCTTTAGATTTTTTTCCATTTTTTTGTTCCTCCTATTGACTATATGGCTACCATATACTTTATCATATTTTGAGTAGAAAAGAAATGAGGTTTTAGCATGTTTGATTATACCAATTTTGAAGAAGCATCGTGGCTCAGATGGGCTGCTGAGGATAAAAGTCAGGCAAAAGTCTGCATTATGGGAATTCCATTTGATAATGCGGTGAGTCTGAATAAAGGCGCTGCTAAGGCGCCGGAAAGGATCCGATCGCTGTCGGTGGACTTGTCCGATACCACGGAAGACTTTAAGGAAATTAAAGAAGGCATCCTGTATGATTTCGGCGATCTCCATTTTCAGCTGGATTGGGAGAGCTATTTTTCTCAGGTGGAGGAGAGCGCGCTTACTGTCATGGAAACAGGGGCTTTTCCACTGTTTATCGGCGGAGATCATTCCGTGACCATACCTCTGCAAAAGGCATTCGCCAGGTACAACCAGGGCAAAAAGATCGGTATCATCCATTTTGACGCCCATTATGATTTGTGTCCATCTTACGACGAACATAAATGGTCCCATGCCTGCACGGAAGCCCGGGCTTTGGAAGATGTCTGCGGCGGCGGGGATCTCTGCTTTGTGGGCATTCGAGTGGCAGAAATACAAGAACTGGAATTGATGAAACAGCATCCTGGGATTACAACCTACCGGGCTGTCGATGTGTACGAAAAGGGCGCCGTAAACGTAGCGAAAGAATTAATCCGTAAATATACAGATTACGATGGGATTTATCTGACTTTGGACATTGATGTCCTGGATCCGGCCTTTGCGCCGGGGACGGGTACGCCGGTGGCCGGCGGGCTGTCCAGCAGAGAGTTGATTGAGATTTTTAAGCGGCTGATCAGGCAGGCGCCTGTGAAAGCGATGGATTTGGTAGAAGTTGCTCCTCCCTTGGATGTAAATGACGTGACATCCTGGGCAGCGCTTCGAATTATACATGAGGTGCTCGCCAAAGCATCTGAGTAGATATCAAGGAAGAGGTGTGAATTTATTATGGAACATTTATTTGATAAAGAAGTAAAGCTATCGACGTTTGTCAAGTTTGTAACGCCGTCTGTGATCATGCTCATTGTCATAGGCCTTTACTATATCATTGACAGTATTTTTGTAGCCAATTTCGTGGGTTCCGACGCCTTGGCAGCCATGTCCATCGTCTACCCGGTTCAAGGGCTGGTCTGGGGTGTATCGGTCATGCTGGCCGCTGGCTCCAGCGCCATTGTCGCCATCAAGATGGGCGAAGGCAAGCAGCGGGAAGCCAACGAAAAATTTACATTGATCTGTATTGTCTCGGCGGTGATCGGCGCGGCTATGATTGCGATCGGATATCTGTTTATCGATCAGTTGATTAGTTTTCTGGGGGCCACTGACCGACTATGGGATATGTGCAGCGGCTACATTCGCATTTTGATCCTGGGAGCCCCGGCAGCGTTTTTGGGCGTACTTTTTGAATATTTTATCCGTGTTGACGGCAGGCCCGGCTTTACGCTGGCCTTGTATTTGTCCGGCGGTATTGTTCATCTGGCACTGGACTATGTGTTTATTGTGGTTTTAAATTGGGGCATTCAGGGCGCCGCATGGGCAACCTTGGCGGGTCTGGTTACGGTTATGCTTTTAGGCGCTGCCTATTTTGTGGTCAGAGATACTAAACTGAAGATCGTCAAGCCTAAATGGGATGGACGCTACATCGCCCATTCCATGCTCAACGGTTCATCGGAGATGGTTTCAGAGGCATCTGCAGGAATCACGACTTTTGTATTCAATATGATTGTGATCCGCCTGGCTGGAGAGGACGGCGTAGCGGAATTGAGTATCGTACTCAATTCCCACTACCTGCTCATATCGGCTCATTTGGGATATATCACAGGAGTGGCTCCGCTGATCAGCTATTACTATGGTGCCAAAGAATATGTGAAGGTCAATATCTTCCTCAAGTATTCGAGAGTATTTATCCTAGTATCATCAGCAGCTATTGCCGTATTATGCTTTATCTTTGCTCCCCTCATAGCCCAGGCCTTTGAACCGAAGGGAACGCCGGTCTATGAGATGGCGGAAACAGGAGTCCGCTACTTATCGGCGGCATTCCTTCTTACCGGTGTCAATATCTTTGCGTCAGGGTTCTTTACTGCTTATGGAAACGGACAGATTTCAGCGCTGATCTCTTTCAGCCGGGCGCTGATTATGGTCATCATCGGCGCTGTTGGGCTGTCGTGGCTCTTCGGTCTCCATGGAGTATGGATGACGCTGGCCTTTGCGGAAATTACCACTACCGGTCTGGCGCTCTTTATGTTTAAGAAATATAAAGACAAATATCATTATGATCTGCTGTACCGGGGAGACGGAAGCGAGTTGTTATCGTCTGCAGGCATCAAGGCGAAGACGGTTGAATAGGCGGACGGCTGTTAAAGCGTTTGTTGAAAATAGGGACTGCTGTATGAAATGATTTGCTTCATGCAGCAGTCCTTTTTTAGACCCGATTGATTAATTCGAGCAAACGCAGCACCTTGCCTGACAGCAAACTTTGTCGTATAATAGAAAAGATAA
The DNA here is from genome assembly GCA_902363595.1 of Clostridia bacterium. GTDB lineage: Bacteria > Bacillota > Clostridia > Peptostreptococcales > Anaerovoracaceae > Hominibacterium > Hominibacterium faecale. The sequence goes on from CABJAP010000001.1 coordinate 142,471, forward strand.
TATGAAAATAGAAGAGAGGGTAATATGAAGTACATCAAAGTAAAGATTTATACCAGCCAGCAGGGGATCGAGCCTCTGACAGCCATGTTGATGGAAAAGGGCATAACTGGCGCAGTTGTGGAGAATCCCGCTGACATCGAAGACCTGTTGAGCAAGAAGAAAGAATATGAATGGGACTATATCGACAAGTCGGTTCTCCAAGGACAGGACCAGGAGCCGGTCGTCTCCGTTTATTTTGAAGATACCGACGAAGGCCGTGAAAAGGTCCAGGAGCTGAAGATCGCGGTCATGATGCTCAAGAGCAAGGAGATGGAAGGAGTCTTCGGCTGGGACGCCAATCTGGGCAGGTTGTACGCAGAGGATGTGCTGGTGGACGACGAGGACTGGAAGGATAAATGGAAAGCGTATTTTAAGCCGGCAAAAGTCACGGAAAAGCTGGTGGTAAAGCCGACCTGGGAGGATTACCAGGCATCCCCCGAGGAACTGATCATTGAGATTGATCCGGGAATGGCCTTTGGGACCGGCACCCATGAAACGACTGGCTTGTGTCTGGGCCTGATCGAAAAATATTTAAAAGAAGGGCAGAGCCTGATGGATATCGGATGCGGTTCGGGAATTCTTTCCATCGCGGCAGCCAAGCTGGGAAGCGGCCCCATTCTGGGCGTGGAAATTGATCCCGACGCAGCACGTACAGCTGAAGAAAATGTAAAAGCCAATCACGTAGACGATAAAGTTACGGTGAAGATCGGCGATCTGACAAAGGACGTGGATCAGAAGACGGATCTGATCGCGGCCAATCTCATCGCTCCGCTGATCATTGAGCTGTCCCAGGCCGCCTTTGATCATTTAAGCGACGGCGGGGTGTTCATTTCCTCCGGTATTCTGACCGAGAAAAAAGCTGTCGTTGAAGAGGCCATCGTGCAAGCTGGATTTGAAATTTTGGAAACACAGGAAAAGGGAGAATGGTGCGCCGTCGCAGCCCGGAAGGCGTAGCCGATGAGCAGGTTTTTTGTCGATGCCTCCGATGTGGGAGAAGGGACCATTCAGATTGTTTCCAAAGATGACATTCGTCATATAACGAAAGTCCTGCGCCTTTCTGCAGGAGACCGAATCGAAGTGTCCGATTCGACCCAGTGGGAATACGAAGCGGAAATCGTCTCTATCGAGGATACTTGTGTGGAGGCAAGAATTCTCGATAAACAGAAGTTTGCCAGAGAACCGCAGGTGCAAGTGACCTTGTTTCAAGGTATACCCAAACAATCCAAAATGGAGACTGTGGTTCAAAAATGCGTAGAGCTGGGCGTCTATTCCATTGTACCGGTCTTTACGGAACGGACGGTTGTGGCGGATAAGGGCAACTTTGACAAGAAGCGTCAGAGGTGGCAGAAGGTCTCGGCAGAAGCGGTCAAGCAATGCCGCAGAGGCATCGTTCCCCAGATCGGGCAGGCCATTGGATTTCAACAAATGACAGAGCACCTCAGGGATTTCGACCTGGTGCTCTTTCCCTATGAAAATGAAACAGGAAGAACGATAAAGGAAAGCTTGCGGGGACTGGCCGAAAAGCCAAAAAATCTCGCCCTTATCATCGGGCCGGAGGGCGGATTTTCTGATACAGAAGCTCAACGCTTGAAAGCGTTGGAAGCCGACTGCGTCACATTGGGAAGAACGATTTTAAGAACGGAAACAGCCAGCCCTGCGGCGTTGTCCATGATTATGTACGAATTGGAGCTATAGAGGAGGGAAAGGTATGATTTTTGGTTTACTAAAAGATAGAAAAAACGGAGAGTACCGTACGATTGCCACGCCCACAGAGATTTTGACCATCGCAGGGGCCGGTCATACGGCGCTGGTCCAGTCGGGGGCCGGTGAAAAGGCCGGATTCGAAGACGAGGCGTATAAAGCCGCCGGCGCCAAGATCGTCGAAACGGCCGAAGAGATATACGGGCAGTGCGATCTGGTGACCAAGGTCAAGGAAATTGAACCGCCGGAGTATGATCTTTTGCGGGAAGGTCAGATTCTGCTGACCTGCATCCATCCTGCGGCGCACCCGGAAGAGGTGCAGGCTTTGCTGGACAAAAAGGTGATCGCCTTTACAGCGGAGGATTCACATCGATACGGCTCCCCCAACTGTGAGGCGGCGGGCAAACAGGGAGCGCTTTCCGGCCTCCATGCCATGCTGACGACAAACGGCGGCAAAGGAAAATTTGTCAGCGGCCTTGCGGGAGCGCCGGGCATGAACGTGGTGATTTTGGGAGCGGGTGTGGTCGGACGCTCGGCCCTGGGCGTGCTCCATGCTCTGGGTGCCAAGGTGACGGTTATGGATATTAGCCTGGGCGTGCTCCGGGAAATCGAAGCCCAATATCATAATGCCGTGGATACGATGTACTGTACCAAGGAGAACATCCGCCGTCTGCTGCCTGCTTCTGATATGATTTTGAACTGCGTAAAATGGCCGAAAGGCAATCCGGAATTTCTGGTGGACAGAGAGATGCTCCAGCTGATGGAAAAGGGCTCGGTTCTTGTGGATATCAGCAATGATCCGGGCGGCGCCATTGAATCCTTTCACGAAACCACCCACGAGGATCCCACCTATGTGGAAAATGGCGTGATCCATTACTGCGTCAGCAACATCCCGGGAGCCATCGCAGGATCGACCACCGTGGCCTACGCGGCCGCGATGCTGCCGCATTTTATGAAAATCCTCAATGACGGCGTGACGGAAGCTTGTGTCAAAGATGGTTTCCTGCGCAGGAGTCTGACGGTATACAAAGGCTTGCTGACCCATGAGGAGACCAGCGCTCTCCAGCAAAGACCGTGGATACGGCCGGAAGATGTTCTTGGAATCGCAGAGCGGGATCTGGATCCTGCGCCTCCGGCCACGATTACTCGTTCTAATAACTTTATTGTTCTTTAAGATCCGATTCGATTTTTTTAAAAAAGTCTTTGCTCGATTTTTTAGGAGTCCGCAAATAGCGCTTTATTTTATAAAGACTGCCTTTGTCTCCTTTTGTTATGGTATTAATCCCTTCCATACAGCCTAATGAGGCCTTGAAGCCCAGCTCTTTGACTACGTCCATACTGCTGTCGCTGACAGCGCCAAAGGGATAGGTGAAGGTGGTCGGCGTGACTCCAGTCATTTCCTGCATGCGCTTTTGCAGTTTCAGCAGATCTTTGCGCAAGAACTTTGCGTAAGCATCGTCGCTTTCGCCGGAGAGCTTTAAAACGCCCTTTCGGCCCCCCTTATTGTCGTGGGAATCGTAGCTGTGGTTTTGAATCTCCACCAGCCCCGAAGCCAGCATCTCCTGAATCTGTTTCCAGGTGACATGGGAATAGGTCGCGTGATTGTCGTCCACCTTGCTGAAATCGTCCGTATGCTTGCCGATGATGGATATAACGGCTTTCATTTTATACTTTTCCAACAGAGGAAAGGCGTAGAGGTAATTGTTATAATAGCCGTCGTCAAAGGTGAGCAGGACCGGTTTTTCCGGCAGCGGCGCGCCTGTTTCCACAAAGTCGATCAGATCAGACATGAGAATGGTCGTATAACCATGTTTTTTCAAATATTTGAGATCCTTTTCAAAGAGATCCGGACTGATGACATAATCGTTTTGCATCTTAGGGTCTTTCAACAGACCGTGATACATGAGGACCGGTACTTTAACCTGGCTTTTTTTATCCTCCTTGGCCGAGGCCAAGTAATAGCTTTCCTCGGAAAACCCGTACTTGCGCACATATTCCTTCCCCTTTTTGACCACTGTGGAAGGATGATTGGATAGAAGTCCAGTTATGGCATAGAGATCGATCCAGACTTGATTGGGGCTGTCCTTGGCCTTTTCGTCCAGAACCAGCTGCATGCCGAAATGGAGATGGGGCGTATCGATGTTATTGGTGTTTTCCTTCAAGCTGTAACCGGTCTGGCCCACGTAACCCACAACCTGCCCGGGAGAAACGGTCTGGCCGATGGTCAGGTTCTCCGCATAAGGATGGTCCTTGCGCAGATGAGCGTAATAATAGTAGCGCTCCTTGTCAAAGCTGCGGATGCCCAGCCGCCAGCCGCCGTACTGGTTCCAGCCCAGGGCTTCCACCACGCCGCCTTCCACGGCGACCACGGGGGTGCCGGTGCCGGCCATCAGATCGTGTCCCAAATGCTGCCTGCTGTAGCCATAGCTGCGGTTCTGGCCGAAGTCATCAAAGTGGGTATACCAAAAGCCTTCAGCGATGGGCGAAAAGGCTTTCAGTCCGTACCGCTCCACCCAGCGGGTGCCGCCCGCCTCATCGGGAACCTCCAGCTTGTAATAGCCCAGGAAGCCGCCCAGAACAGCGCCATAAGCTTTCTTGTAATAGGGAAAGTATTTCATGTTTTTTGTGAAGTCTTCCAGATCCTGGCCGCTCATCAGCTTTTCTTCAAATTTCTTTAGATCGGATTTCTGGTAGCTTTTAAAATCTCCGCCGTATTTTGCTCCCAAATAAGCCAGAGAATCGATCCAATCGATATGGATTTCCTGGTCGTGGGTCCTGATATCGCTTTCCATAGTATCTTTCAGCGCCTCGTAGGTAACGTTAAAATCGACCCATTTGATGCTGCCGCTGCTTGTGGCGGCAGGCTGGCGGTCCGAATGAAAAACGAAAAGAAAAACGCCTGCCGTAAGCCCGAGGACGATCAGGGCCAGTATTTTCAGTGTGCTTTTGCTCAAGAGAAACCTCCTTTGTATCATAAACTTGCTGCCGCAAGCAGTATGCGGTGTTACTTTTTTTTCCTGTGTAACGCACAAAGCATCAGGCTTGCTTTCTTAATTGTATGTTGAGACGATTTACAACATGAGTCGGGCATGGTAAAATACAAAAATATTGATTGTGCATGATTGAATTGTCAGAAAAGCGTGTATAAACCAATAACTGGGAAGGAGATAAAAAGGCAATGAAGGTAGCATTCCATACTTTAGGGTGCAAAGTAAACCAATATGAAACAGAAGCGCTGCGCCTCAAGTTCAGAGAGCGGGGCTATGAAATCGTTGGGGAAACGGATCCGGCGGATATCTATGTGATCAATACCTGCACAGTGACTTCTCTTGCGGACCGGAAATCACGCCAGTATATCCGTAAGATGAAAAAGCAGAGCCCTCACAGTGTGGTTGCTGTGACAGGGTGCTATGCCCAGATCAGCCCCGATGAGGTTAAGGCTGTCGAAGGCGTCAATATCGTTGCCGGCACCAATGAGAAGGGGAAGCTGATCCAATATATTGAGGAGTTTTTATTAGAGCGCAGGTCTCAGCTCCATGTGAAGCCGTATGAAGAATTGGATCGGTATGAGGAAACCGGGCTGGTGACCGCTACCGAATCCAGGACCAGAGCTTATATCAAAATCCAGGAGGGATGCGACCGGTTTTGTTCCTATTGTGTCATTCCTTATGCCAGGGGCAGCGTTCGCAGCAGGGAACCGTCGGATGTGCTGGCGGAAGCAGAAGGACTGATCGGTCAGGGATTTAAAGAACTGGTTTTGACTGGAATCAACACAGCCCTATATGGAACGGAAGAAGGATTTTCGGGCCGGTCGGACAACCTTTCGGGGATTGAAACGATCATCAGCAGGCTGGACCGGCTGCCGGGGGATTTTCGTATCCGTCTGAGTTCGTTGGAGCCTGCAGTGGTCAATGCGGACTATGTGAAACGGCTGCTTCAATACAAAAAACTGTGCCCTCATCTGCATTTGTCCGCCCAGAGCGGCAGTGACCGTATTCTGAAAGCCATGAGCCGGCCCTATAACAGGCAGGATTACCTGGATATCATTAAGACGGTGAAAGCCTTTGATCCGGGCTATGGGATCACAACCGATCTCATTGCCGGTTTTCCCGGGGAAACAGAAGCGGACCATCAGGACAGCGTGGACCTGATCCGGGAGGCGGGTTTTTGTAAAGTCCATGCTTTCAAATACTCCCAGCGGCCCTTTACCAAAGCGGCCTCTATGGCGGATCAGATTCCAGCGCCTTTGAAAAAAAGCAGGACGAAGGAACTGATCGATGCGGGCGAGCAGGCATCGCACCGCTTTTTCCAGGAAAACCAGGGACGTATCAGAAGCGTGCTCATAGAGGAGCACGCACAGGATTACGGCTGTTTAACCGGCTACACGGACAACTATATTCGTGTTTATCTAAAAGGCGGAAACAAAAAGATGATGAACTGTTTTCAGGAGGTTAAGCTTCTGGAACCGTTCGCCGATGGAATGAAAGGAGAGATTCAATGAAACGTAAAAAGGGGAAGCTGCTTTTTGCAGTGATGCTTCTGACGGTGACCGTGATGGTTTTATCAGCCTGCGGCGATCAAGGTGGGGAGGATAAAAGCGGCGGTGATCAAAGCGCCGCGGCGCAGCAAGCCTGGACGCTGCCTGAGGAGCAGACAGAGGGGAAAGATTTGACCAGCTTTAAAACACTGGACTTGACGGGAACGGAAACGGATCAGAGCGTTTTCACAAATTATAAGTACACGTTGATCGATGTTTGGGGTACTTATTGCAACCCTTGCATCCGCTCTATGCCGGACAATGAAAAATTGTATCAGGCGTTTAAGGATAAGGGCCTTGGCGTAATGGGAATCGTAGTGGACGCGCTGGATCAATCCGGCTCTGTGGATATGGATCAAGTGGATTATGCCAAGGAGCTTTTGGATAAGCAGGGGGTAACTTACCCGGTTCTGCTGCCATCGGAAGGAGTGATGAAAAATCTGGTCAATCGTATATCGGTGATCCCGTCGTACATTTTCGTGGATAGTAAAGGCAATATCACCAGCACGGTCTATGAAGGCGGCCGGAGTTATGATGAGTGGGTGAAGATCATTGAAGAGGAAACTGGTATTTAGCTTGCTGCTGATCCTGGCGGCAGGTTTCATTGCCGGAGGCTTGATGCGGGGTGAAGGCGCGCTCGTACTCACAAAAGCAGTCAACGTATGTTTGGAGTGTATCGGAATTGGATAAGAAGCGGGTAAAAAAGCAGGAACGTTTTCGGACCGGCTTTCAGCTGGCGTTTACTGCGCTGACAAATGGATATGTACAGGGGTTCGTACAAGGCAAGATTTATCAGGGGCCGTCCAAAGAAGTTTGTCTGCCTGGGCTGAATTGCTATTCTTGTCCGGGCGCGCTGGGGGCCTGTCCCATCGGAGCCATGCAGGCGATCGCCAATGATCGGAATTTTACCATGCCCTTTTATGTTTGGGGATTCTTGATCGGGGTGGGCGTGCTGCTTGGCCGTCTGGTCTGCGGATTTATGTGTCCCTTCGGACTGGTGCAGGATTTGCTGTATAAAATCCCGATCCCCTGGAAGTTCAGAAGGATTAAAGGCGACCGCTTTTTGAGATTCTTAAAATACGGAATCCTATTGGTGTTTGTCCTGATTTTGCCCATGTTTTTCGTGGGCGCTTTCGGGCAGGGGGATCCCTGGTTCTGCAAGTATATCTGTCCTTCCGGTACGCTGATGGCGGGCTGGCCGCTGGCGCTGTTTAATGAGGGATTGAGAACGGCTCTGGGCTTCCTATTTGTCTGGAAATCTGTTATACTAATAGTACTAATTCTATTGTCCCTGATGATCTATCGGCCCTTTTGCAGATATCTTTGCCCGCTGGGAGCCGTATATGGTTTGTTTAATAAGTTGTCGCTTTACCGGCTGCGGGTGGATGAGGCCCGATGTACGGGATGCGGGGCCTGCAAAGCAAGCTGCAGACTGAATATCGATCCCCGCAAAACGCCCAACAGCTTAGAGTGCATCCGCTGCGGCAGATGCGTGAAGGCCTGCGATGCAGGTGCTCTTCGGAGGGGGATAAAATGAGGAATAAAAAAATAAGAAACATTGTTCTCTGCCTGGCGATCGTAGTTGTGGCAGCGGTGCTGATCAGAGCCAGCGGTCTGGATAATTTGCAGGGCGTGGCAGCTCCCAAATGCGAGGGCAACGGCACCTGTGGTATGAAGTATTTTAAAAAATTGCTGGATGAAAAGCCGGGAAGCTTTTAGCCGCAGCTCCATTAGGAGGAGAGACGATGAATAAAAGGATAATGAGAAACGTGACAGTCGGGCTGGTGCTGGTAGTCGCTGTGGTTACAGCGGTGCAGCTGAGCGGACTGGGGGATTATTTGAGAAGCAATGTGATGCTCAAGTGCAGCGGCGAAGGCACCTGTGCTATGAAGTATTATAAAAACTATGTAAAGGAGAAATAAACGATGGGAGATTGTATTTTCTGCAAGATTGCGCAAAAGGAGATTCCGTCCAGCGCAGTTTATGAAGATGATCGGATCCTTTGTTTCCACGATCTGGAGCCCCAGGCCCCGGTTCATGTTCTGATCATACCCAAAAAGCATATTGAATCGCTGGATGCGGTTACTGATGAGGACAGGGATCTGCTGGGCTATATTATGACAAAGGTGAAAGACATCGCACAGGAGCTGGGCCTGGAAAACGGTTACCGGCTTGTGAACAACTGCGGCGAGGATGGATTTCAGACCGTGAAGCATCTCCATTTCCATTTGCTTGGAAAGCGGAAGATGACCTGGCCTCCGGGCTGATAAAAAGGGGAACGCCAGGATGGAGCAATCCTTTTTTCGATGAATTAGGCATAACATTCTGACCAGTGAGTGCGGCGTTGCCGAGAGTGATGTCGAAAATTGTCCAATGAGAGAATTGATTCAACAATGTATTAACTTTGGCTTATTATTGAGATTTTTCCAACGCTTACAAGCTATACTTTCTGACAAAAGCTTTATTATACAAGGTGATTTCCTCAATGCTTAATTTCGCAACTTTGGCATTTTCATTCTAGGGGAGGCCCAGTTTTTTTATTCAATCGCCAGACTCTGATCGGTGACAGGCTTTGTACAAAAAAACCTTGCATAATTGTGCAGAAAATAGTATAATAGCAATGTTATAGATAGGACCGTTCTCATAGCATCTATGTGATTTCAGAACACGTCAGGAGGTGAAACGGAATATGGCACAGGTAATTGTTAGAGAAAACGAAAGCTTGGAAAGTGCTCTCAAGAGATTTAAGCGCTCTTGTGCGAGAGACGGCGTTATGTCGGAACTCAGAAAAAGAGAACACTACGAAAAGCCGAGTGTAAAAAGAAAGAAGAAGTCTGAGGCTGCAAGAAAAAAGGCTAAGAAATACTAAGCTTTTGCAGTAGGGATTCGAGGTGTTTTAAAAGTGACCTTAAAAGAACAACTGATGGCTGACTTCAAAGAAGCTATGAAAGCAAAAGATGAAGTCAAAAAAAATACGATCAGCTTTGCTCGTGCTGCTATTAAACAGTACGAGGTAGATAACAGGGAAGAGCTGGATGATGAAGGCATTATTGCTATTTTATCAAAACAGGTTAAGATGAGAAAAGACGCCCTCGCTGATTTTGAAAAAGCTGGACGAACGGACTTAGCTAATGACTATAAGGCAGAAATTGAAATTCTGAAACGTTACTTGCCCGAGCAGATGGATTCGGCCAAGATCAAGGAAGTGGTACAGGCTACCGCGGCAGAGCTTGGTATTGAAGGTGGCAAGAAAAATATGGGCAAGCTCATGGGTGCTGTCATGAAAAAGGTCAAGGGCCTGGCTGACGGTAACGATGTGCGCAAAGCGATTGAAGAGTTTTTAAGTGAATGACTTTACTTAGGAGCAGGCGACGAGCCTGCTCTTTTTGTTATGCAGGAGCGATTGCCGGCAATCGCTCCTGCATAACAGCAAAAACCGCTTCTTTTATGAACAGGCGGAAACCGGCTGGATTGGATCCAGACTAGTGGGACTTGGAAGCGGGGATGGACTTGTGATTTTGCAATTGAGAGCGCCCAATATCATAGTTCCGATCATAAGCCTCCGATTCTTGTAGTTTTTGGCTCCACACGCATCGGATACGAGCTGCTCCAAATCGAAAGTATCGTAATTAGTTCGAATTTGCTTGGGTTTGATAGTTTGCCAATCTTTATAAAACTCTCCCAGAATAAGAATATCAGAATCCTTTATAAGAACACCTGTTCCTGATAATTGCCTGAACGAAAAAGATTGACCTTCATTTGACGAAGCGTTTCCTGAGAGAACCTGGCATGGATTTTCAAAAAAAAGAGATAAAACAAAAATTTAACTTGCAATCAGGACAACTTTTAGGTATACTAAATCTTGTCGGTTAGGAAAGTCGACCATATGCGGATATGGCGGAACTGGCAGACGCGCACGGTTCAGGTCCGTGTGAATATTACTTTCGTGGAGGTTCGAATCCTCTTATCCGCACCAATGTTAAATAACGCTCGTATGAGCGTTATTTTTTTTATAACGCAGGAAATTATCGATGCAATCGATATTGAAGGAGTTTTAAAGAACGTACCTCATGTGGCAGGCATTACAGCCGAGACAGCCGTTTACTTCTTCTTTTAAAAGCGACACGATTTCAACTTGATGTCCGGCCTCTTCTGCGCCCCTTACAAACTGCTCAACCAGCTTCGAAGTATTTCCTTTCGGCCGCCCGCCGCCTTGAACTACGAATATCCTTTTCATATATGAGTGCTCCTTTCCAGGTTGTTGTGGTTTTTTTGATAGTGTAGAATATCAGCGGCGTTTTGTCAATCGTGATTGGAATTTCGGGCGGCATAGGGTTTTGGGGTGTTGGAAGGTTTGGGAAAATAATTAAATCCAATCTGATGTTTGGCCGCTTTGACGATCGCATTCATCACTCATTTGATGCGATCACCTTTTCACACCAGCCCGATGAGCGCGGATGCCACACCGGCCAAAAGCGTCAAAAGGATCGGGCCCATCCTGGTTTTGTAATAGAGGCAAAATGTCAGAACAAAGAGAGTGATCTGTATCGGATCAAGCCGGGACAGAAAGCTTGCGGACAAAATGGGCCCGGTGAACATGCTGCCTTCCGCCAGAAAAAATCCGGAAACCCCAATCAAAGCAATGCCGGCAATCTTCATCTTATGCAGGATCATATTCATTGCAATGGCGCTCTCGTTTTTTTTGAGGACGGTTACAGCGATATAAGTGAACAGTGCGCACGGAAGGCAGACGGCCAGACTGATGAGAATGGCGCCGGGCCAGCCGTAGGCGGCAAAGCCGGCATAAGTCGCCGTATTGATCGAGACTGGACCGGGAGTGATTTGCGAAATGGCTACCAGGTTGGAAAAAACCTCCTTTGTCATGATCCCATATTCGGCTACAGCCTGATAGATGATTGGCAGCATGGCGTAACCGCCGCCCACACTGATGCTTCCAATTTTTAAAAAAGCGATAAATAGCTCAAACATGATCTTTGCTCCTTATCCGATTGATTGAGTAATGTATGACGCCCAGCAAGGCGAAAAACAGGACTAACAAAATTGCGTTTGTATCAAAGAACATAGATGCAGCAAAAGCTGCGGCGAAAAGAAATAGATCCAATTTTGTCGATAGAACTGCTTTCCCCATGCGGATGACCGTACACACAATCAAGGCAACGGAAGCCGATTTGACTCCTTTTAATCCATCATTTAAAACAGCCTCCAGCGGAAGCGCATCCAGCAGCGCGACGACCAGCAGGATACCCAGTACTGCGGGGATGACGGAAGCGGTGACTGCGACTATGGCACCGCAGACCCCTTTCATGCGATGACCGATAAAAACCGCAACATTCACCGCAACCACTCCCGGCAGACTCTGAGCCAGAGCAAAACACTCCACTAGCTCATCCTCGGTAATCCAACTGCGCTTCTCCACAACCTCCTTCATTAAAATAGGCGCCATGGTCACACCGCCGCCGAAGGTGACAGAACCAATCTTAAAAAACAAAACAAATAATTTGAGTAACAATTTACCGCTTTTCATACCTTATCCTTTATTAAAGAAAACTCAAGTTGATATTTCCATTGAGCTCAACAAACCGAATTAAGAGCTGGGTTGTCTTTACTGCATCGTTGATGTTAAGAAGTTCAATGGGCGTATGGGAATAGCGACGCGGAATGGCCAACGTTGCCGCTGGAGTACCCTGGCCGCACATGTGCATAATGCTTTCCTCAGTGATATACACATTTTCACTGATGACCAGCTCCTGCAAATCCATACCCAAAGTTTCCGCCGCATCGTAGAATCCTCTTCGGATTTGCGGGTGCATGCACGAATAGCGCATGATCGTCGGATCTCCTTGGGCGATGATTAGGACTGGCCCTCGATCCATGTAAACGGGAAGCTCTTTTGCTGTATCCACATCCGGAACATCGCCGCAGGGGACGGTATCCAGTGCGATTACATAGTCGGGCTTGATATGGTTTACCGGTCCGATCATACCGGCGATGGTCGTTTCCTCCAGCACAGAAAAGACTGCTACCAGTTCGCCGGCCAGCTGAGACTTGTCGACCGATTCCAACAGACTGAGAATAATCGCACAGCCTACCCGATCGTCCAGAGCCTTCGTGCAAACCAAATCCGGATTGGACATTTCCATAAAATCGCTTTGAAGGACAATCTTATCACCCAGCCGAATGCCGTAGGATTCGGCTTCAGCTCTGGAAAAGGCGCCTACATCGATATAAGATTGTTTGGCTGTCTGTGCACGAACGGCTTCTTCCGGAGTCATAATGTGAGCGGCCCGCAGCCCGATCACTCCGGGGACTCTGCCTTTTTCCGTCTGAATCCATACCTTTCTTGCGGGAATAACCTTGTTGGAATAATCGCCAACCTTTTCAAAGAGAATGAATCCATCCTCAGTAATGTTTTTTACCATAAAGCCGATTTCATCAGCATGGGCAGTAATCACGGCCCGTTTACCGGGAAGATCGCCTTTCAAATAACCGATCACTGTCCCCATGGGGGAGACTTCCACCTGATCGCAGACGGATTCCAGCCGTTCCTTCAAATACCGGCCCACCTCCGCTTCGGAGCCGTCTACGCTGATCATTTGTGTCAAATTGTGAATGTCATTTAATAATTTTTCTTTCATATTCATTTCCTATGTAACCTTTCTTTTACTAGTTTTCCGCACCGTCCTCTTTGCCGAAGAAGCCTTTTTTATAGAGGAGGCGTGCGAGCAATACCGGAATAATGACAGCTGTAATCATCATCAAGCCGTAAATGTGTGCCAGCAGCAGGAAGATCACAGTTGTAATTGCAATGATAAAGCTGAGCTTTGGTTCAAATTTGCAAAATTGAATGTATACGGCACTGAACACTGCCGGCACAGTATATAATTTAACTGCAGTGAGCAGTTTTTCGGGAAAGATTTCGATGATGGAGGTTCCAAAGACCGCGGTTATAAAAACGACGACCAGGGTTGTGAAAACAGACCCGGCTACGCCGATCGTAGAAACGACCGCGCCTTCATCGGAACCATATGGAACCCCTACGGCTTCCTGCGCTACTGCGGAAGCGGGCATCCGGATATCTGAAATACTGCCCGAAGTAAACGCCATGTAAGTGCCGGAAAGCCCCAAAATCGGATAATAGGACAGCGGCTCAATAATATAATAGGCTCCAAATGCGGCGGCAATGGTTCCCCAGGAGGAAAGGGCGATGGACCATTCCGGAAAAACTCCGTAGCGCACTTTCAAGTAGATGACTGGCAGGAACATGCTCAGCATGATAATTGGGATCATGATCGTACCAATTCGAGTTACTTTTTTCCTCCACAATTCGTTAAAGGACATATTGTTATTCATGATTGATTCCTCACTTTCTGCTCTAAAGGATCTGTTTTACACATCAAAAGATCATGGATGAAGCAATGCCTGCCACCATGGCCAAGCCCAGAGAATACTCTTTGAGCCACTTGTAGCGTTTTGACAGATACAGGAGCGCCCACATGGAAAGGGCGGACACGGCCATGACCAGAAGAACCTTAAAATCTGAGCTCCGCACGCCGTTTACCATATATTCGCTGCAAAAGGCGCCGAAGATTCCCAGGGTGGCTGCGCTAGAAAAGATTTCCATCCAGCGGCTGTCCCCGCCGCCGATTTTGTGCCTCACTTTTTCCATCCTGCTGGCAAATACCCAGGTTACGATCAGCCATCCGCAGGCATTGATGGTCATCGTCCACCAGGCATTGGAAAGTTCCACCATGGATAATGCCTGTGTGATATCGCCGCCCAGAGCCTTGACTCCTACTGAGGCGGCGGTCAGCTCCGTCGTGGCCCCGCCAATGACGGACAGACGCAGCCAGGAGATTGGCCCGCCCAATACGGCCACAAGGCCGATCATGACAATAAATACTCCAAAAGCAGGTCCGATCGCCGAGACGACCCCGGCCCGCAGCGCTCGATTGCACTGCTTTTTAGTCAGATTGACTTCTCCGATTTTCGAAGCCCTTCTGGCAAGTCTAAAGAATAAAATGATTTCAACAAAAACCGCAGCAACTGCGATGGCTGCCAGACCCCATATGGCAGGGCTGTTGGCAACTTCTAAAGCATTGATATTTTCCATAACATCGATTCCTTTCTTTTGCAAAGGGTGTAAGGCGTATCAAATAATTCCTGATTTTTTCAAATCATCCAACTGCCGGACGCTAAGTCCCGCCAACTCCTGATAGACATTGCTGTTATCCGCGCCCAGCGAAGGCGCAGCCTTGTAGATACTTCCCGGAGTCAGACTCATTTTTATGGGAATCCCGGCAATTACATTTTTCCCTACTATGGGATGATCCACTTCCACGATCATATCTCTGGACTGAATCTGTTCGTTTTCCAGCACCTTGTCGATGGTATTGATCAGACTACATGGTACGCCGGCTTTATCCAGTATTGCCGCCCATTCCTCAGCCGGTTTTTCTGCAAGCCGAAGACAGAGCAGCGCAAACATTTCATCGTGATTGAAACCCCGTTTTGGGTTGGAACAAAACCGTTCGTCCTCCGCCAACTCCGGACAGCCAAGAGCGTCACACAGTTTACACCAAAGCACATCGTTTCCGGCAGCGATCATGATATCCTCCGTTTTGGTAGGGAAGGTCTCGAAGGGAAAGATGGACGTATGGGTATTGCCGGTTGGCCCGGGGACTTTGCCAGTAACCGTATATCTGGAAATGGCGTTTTCCAGGATTGCAACCTGAGAATCCAGCATTGCCACATCGATATACTGTCCTTCACCCGTTTTCTTCAGATGGATATATGCCGCCAGGATTCCAGTTGCACAGAACATTCCGGCAATAATGTCGCCGATGGATGAGCCGATTTTAACAGGCTTTCCGCCTTTTTCTCCCGTAATGCCCATGATCCCGCCCATAGCCTGGACAATCCCGTCATATGCGGCCCTTCTGCTGTATGGACCGGTCTGGCCGAAACCCGAAATGGACGCATAGATAATTTTGGGGTTGATCTGGGAGATCGTTTTATAATCCAAACCCAGCTTTTCCATAGTGCCGGGCCGGAAATTTTCTAAAATCACATCGACCTGTCCGGCCAGAGTCTTAAAAAGCTCCTTTCCTTCCGGTGATTTCAAGTTTAGGGTAATGCTTTTTTTATTGCGGTTCACACTCATAAAATAAGCGCTCTCCTCATTGGAAAAAGGGCCGAAATGCCTGGAATCATCGCCGATTTTGGGCTGCTCCAGCTTGATTACCTCCGCGCCCAAATCCGCCAGCATCATGGCGGTATAGGGGCCGGAGAGAACCCGGGTCAAATCCAGAATACGGATGTCAGTCAAAGGACCTTGTCTGCAGGTGCCCATAAATATCACTCCTCTCTATGGTTCAAAATCTGTAAAAGCGTTTAAGGCAAAACCGGTTTTGCTGTTGACGCAATTATAAATAATGGAGGCAGGTCCACCGCAACTGGTAAAATTTAAATCTTTTGAATATTTTGTTAAAAATTTTAGGGATAGGAAGCAAATGAACAAATCAAAGCAAAAATCTTCAGTGCAATTTAACTTTTATAAGATTCTGTTGCATTTGTAAAAAAACTTATAGTAGGGTCTAAGTTTCGGGAAAAAACAGGCACCATAATAGTCAGAATTTTATTGAAACATAGTATGCACTGTTATATATTTAAACAAGTGTTTGAGATGATGGTTTGGAGGTGAATGTGTTGAAGATCGGTAAATTCTGCGAGAAATTTGATATCTCACCGACCACGGTACGCTTCTATATTAAATCTGGGATTTTGGCGCCCAACAAAAAGAATTCTCAATACGACTTTACCTCTGCGGACATGGCGGAAATGGAAATCATCTGCAAGCTGAAAGAACTATCTTTTAACTTGGATGAAATAAAGCAGTATTTACAGATTATCAGAATGTATGACATTCAGGACGAACATATCAGAGAACATCTTTTGCCTCTCTATGAGCTGAAACAGCAGTCCCTGGAAAAAGAAATACAAGTAATCAGAAGGTCCATCGCTATTCTTCAAAGTGAAATAGAAGCCTTGCGGGAAGAAAAGGAAGTCGCCACGTTTTTCAGCGGCATTCCCCTGGATTTTTCGCCGTTTTTCGCATGTCCAAAATGCAACAGCCTTTTTAATTTATCTGATCTGCAAGTCAGGGGGAACAAGATTTACAGCGGGAAGCTCAAGTGTCAGTGCGGCTATACGGCGCTGATTGAAGATGGGATTTTACTGGCAGAAGCCGAGTCTGAATACTATCAGAGCCCGGAATTCCATGTGCTCCACTATCGGGAGAGCCATGTGGATGAACCTGATTTCGTTTTTTTTCAATACATGCACGATATTACTTCTGAAGCCACATCTCTGATCTACAAATCCTACCTGTGGATCGATTCGGTTATCAAACCCTACAGCTTTAAAAACAAGGTGATCTTTGTCCCTGATTTGGCGAGCCATTTTTTGTATAAGCACATAAAAAAACCATACTTTCGAGATGCGTTTATTGTTGTGTCCGGTTTCTCCAAGGAAACTATTATGTCCATCAAATCCCATATTGATTTGATTGCGCCGGATGCAAAAATCATCTACATCGCCAACACAATTTATGATCTGCCCATTAAGAAAAAATTGTTTGATTTATGGATTGATGCCATATCTTCCTATAACTTTTCCTTTTTTCATAACGATTCCCTTCACAGGAAGATCGATCCGTATATGAAGCAGGATGCCCGTACAGTAGGGCTGACAAAGTACTATGAACGGGGCTGCCGATCACTAGCCAATATTGCAAGATTGTATCCCAATGTCATGAAAGATCAATCTTTGCTGGACACATTTAAAACCATCATGGACGAGATGGGATATCATTTTCTAAAAGAATCCCTAATCGGCGAAACCGTGGACCCGGGCCCTTACTACGAATATCATGCACCGGGGGATCATCATTGTTATTATGCATTCTTTGCTGAAAAAAAGTAGGAAACCCCAATCAAAGCTAGCTATGAAATTTTTCTGGCGCCGCTCTTGGCGACAAAATTTTCTCAGAACGACATCTAGGATAAAAGGTGAAAAATTCGTAACCTTTCGTTATTTATTTCTTCTTTATGGTATTATTGTTAAGAAATGGGCGCATTCAGAACAGAAAGCTTTTCAAACCAAAAGGCTTTCTGTTTTCTTTCTACTATAGAGAAATCAATTTAATCTGCCTTTGATTATATTGCTATGCTAGTCGCTTCTGCTCTTACATATTCCCATATACCTGAGACGGTGAAAGATTCGCTTGCGCAAAAGCCTCGAAAGGCGGCGTTCGAGTAAATATGACAGATAACGGCGAAGGCATTGTAGCAAATTTGCTGCCCATGTGTTCGAACGATTCAGCTGGCAAAGGAGGAAATTTGGGATGAAACAGACGGGCGTAATTTTACTGGTGGAGGATGATAAAACGATACTGCATACCAACCGGCGTCGCTTGGAACGAGAAGGATTCACAGTGTTGTGTGCCCGAACGGTCCGCGAGGCGCGAGCTTTATTGAAAAAGCATTCACCCGACGCCATGGTTTTAGACGTTATGCTTCCCGATGGCAGCGGTGTTGCTTTTTGTGAGGAACTCCGGCAAGTTACGTCTGCGCCAGTATTATTTTTAACAGCGCGGGATGAAAAGCGCGATGTCATTGAAGGGCTTCTGGCCGGCGGCAGCGATTATATTTCAAAACCCTATGATATGGATGAGCTTCTAGCTCGCATCAAGGTACAAATTTATCTGGCGCAAAGGAAGCGGGCAGCCCGGTGCAATCGGCTTCAATACGGCGATTTAGTTTTGGATTTAGTGGCGCAGCGAGCCTATCTCAATGGTGAAGATCTGCTTCTGACCCAAAAAGAATATTCGCTACTGCTTCTTTTAGTCGAAGCCAGAGGAAAGATTCTTTCTGGCAAATATCTCTATGAGATGATATGGAAATCACCTATGGCTGGAGATAATCGTACTTTAAAAAAACACCTTTCCACTGTGCGAAAAAAGTTGGAAGACCGAGAGGGCGGATATACGATCAGTGCTGTATATGGGAAGGGATATTATTTGGAGAAATTAGTATGATGTATAAATTTGCAGGAGGTAGAAGATGATCGGGACTGAACTTTTAAAGCTGGTGGAGGAAAAAGAACGTTATCGTCGGCTGGCGGAAGAGGATCGCTTGACCGGGCTCTATAATCGGGGCGCTACAGAAGAAAAAATAAATGAACGGCTGGACCAATACAAAGAAGGCGTTTTGTTTGTGATTGACGTCAACCATTTTAAAAAGGTCAATGACCGGTACGGACATCTGATCGGAGACGGTCTTTTGCAGGAAATTGCAAGACGTCTTCTTTCCATGTTTTTAAAATCCGATGTAATTGGCCGTATCGGCGGTGATGAGTTCGTTGTTTTTCTGTCTGTAAAGCAAAGTGAAAGCTTTGCCACTGAACGTGCCAAGCAAATCAAGAGATTAATGCGGAATATGGAAGTGAAAACATGTCTTCTGGATATAACGGTTTCAGTGGGCTACAGCGTATACAGGAAAGGCGATCATTACCAAAGCCTGTTCGATCGGGCGGATCAAAAACTGATCGCGGAGAAGCGGGATCGAAAGAAAAGCGGCTTTCGCAAGTTTACGGCAACAGAAGGAATTGAAATGGATGTTCTCCGCATTCAAAGTGAACTAAAAGAGTATAAAAATCCCACAGGCGCTTACTTTCAAGGCTATGACAGCTTCAAGAATATTTATCGATTTGTGGATAGGCGGCTCCAGCGTTTAACCGGGAGCGCTTATATTGTTCTTATGACACTTACAGACACAGAGAAAAATCTTTTGCCTCTGGATGAGAATACAAAGTGGATGAAATGCCTAAAAGAAATCATCGGCGGCCAGCTGAGGGCAGGCGATGTTTTTGCACAATATAGCAGCTGTCAGTATCTGATCATGCTGGCCGATGTATCGGCCGATGAGTCGGAGTCGATTGCAGATAGAGTAACTGCAGCCTTTTATGAGCAAGCAAAGAGCGTTCATCAAAAACTGCTGCTGCATCACTGCTTTCCGCTGGACGGGGGAATCGCGGGCGGTACCAATCTCGATTAGCGGACAGGCTTGTAATGATCGAAGCAGCCTGCGCGGGTAAGTGGATTTTGCTGGAATTCAGTCTCGACTTTTCTGCCGTTTTCGTGTTAAAATAGCATCTATGCAGAATACGCAGGAAAGGAACACATGGGCTTTGAAAAAACTGATCATCGCAGAAAAACCGTCTGTAGCGCGGAACATTGCTGACGCCTTGGGAATCAAGGGGCGAAAGAACGGATATATGGAGGGGGAGAAGTATGTTATCACATGGGTGTTCGGCCATCTTCTCCAGCTTTATGATGTCAAGGACTACGATGAGACCAGGAAAAGCTGGCGCATGGAAAACTTCCCCTTTATACCGGAAACTTTTCGCTATAAAATAAAAAGCGACCCTCGTAACAAGAATAAGGTGGATGAGGGGGCGGAAAAACAGATTGGAATCATTAAATCACTAATGGAACGGGACGACGTGGAAGGGGTAGTTTCTGCTACGGACTATGACCGGGAAGGGCAGATTATTGCAGACGAAATTTTTCTCTATACGGAAACCTCCAAACAGGTGGAGCGGCTGCTGCTCAACGAATGGACCAAGGATGAGGTGCTGGCCGGTTTGCAGCGGCTGTGCCCCAACAGCGATCTGAAGCCGATGCAGGATGCGGGATTCGGCAGACAGCTGGCGGACTGGCTCATCGGCATCAATCTGACCTCCGTAGCTACCGTTAAATACCGCAATGCCAACCATGATCAAGTGCTCAATATCGGCAGGGTGCTGCTGCCGACTTTGAAGATCATTTATAATCGGGATAAGGAAATTGAAAGCTTTCAAAAGTCCAAATATTACAAGCTGATAGCGCCTTTCCTTACGGAAGAGGGGGAAATCATCGAAGCCCTTTATATGGAGAAGGACAGCGAAAAGTTTGAAGATCAATCCTATTTGGAAACGATCCTTGACAAAATGAAGGGTCAAAAAGGCTTGATTACGGAAAAGGAAGTGGAGCGCAAAAAAGAATATGCACCCTATTTGTTCAATCTTTCCAATCTCCAGGGATTTATCACCAGCAAGTTCAAGGGCTGGACATCGGAAAAAGTTTTGAAAACAGCCCAGGATTTATACGAAAAAAAGATCATTACTTACCCGAGAACGGCCAGCAGCGTTTTGGATGAAAGCTTAAAGGAAAAAGCGGCTAAGGTTCTGCAGGCCGTAAAACGTGGGATGCCCTATGAAGAGGAGATCAAATTCAGCGATTCCAAACGGATTTTCGACAGTAAAAAGGTGGAGAGCCACTCGGCCATTATTCCCACGTATGTGCTCCCAAAGAATTTGACGCCGGATGAACAAATCGTGTATGAAGCAGTGCGGAACCGGTTTTTAGCTCAATTCCTTCCGGTGTCGGAGAGCGAAGAAACCCGTCTGGTCATTCGAGCAGAAGGTGCAGAGCTTCCGGGTACTTTTACGGCCAAAGGTAAAGTGCAGCTGGTGGAAGGCTGGAAAAAGGCGGAGTCCGTTTCCACAAAGGAGGTCATGATGCCGCCGCTGGAGAAGGGAGCACTTTTGCAGGCGGGAGAACTGGCGGTGAAGGAAGTGGTCCGCAAACCGCCCAAACACCATACGGAAAAAACTCTGCTCCGGGTCATGGAAACCTGCGGCAAAAGCTTTGAGGAAGAGGATTCGGAGGAAATGATGATGGCCATCCTCAGCGGCTTCAGCATTGGAACCCCGGCAACCCGGGCCGAGACCATCCGTAAGCTGAAGGATGTGGGATACATAACGACTAAGGGAAAATCCCTGCTCTGCACCCAGCTGGGGAGGATGATGGTGGAAACCTTTCCTGTCAAGGAACTGTTCGACCTGGAGTATACTGGGCGCCTGGAAAAAACCCTTTCTGATATTGAGAAGAATAAATTCCAGCAGCAGGATTTTCTGGAAATGATCAAGGCGTTTACTGCCAAATCCGTAGAAGCCATCAAAGGGGATAAAGTGTTTGCTTCTAAGGTCAGTCTGCCGGATTCGGTAGAGGTTCTGGGAATGTGTCCAGAATGCGGCAATCCGGTCATCGAATCTGAGAAGGCCTATGGCTGCAGCAATTGGAAGAACGGCTGCCGCTATGCTATTTGGAAAGACGACAAGTTCATCGAATCCCTGGGCAAAAAGGTCTCTCCGGAAATGGTCCGTCTGCTATTGCAGAACGGCAGGGTGGGGTTTCACGGACTCCAGAGCAAAAAAGGCAATCGTTTCAGCGCTTATCTTCACTATGAGAAGGATCCTCAAAAAGGATTTTACAGCTGGAAATTGGAGTTCATCGACTGAGAAAAAATTGTGGATTTTTAGAAAAAAATGCAGCTTTCCGATTGACAAATCCACTGATTTGATTTATTATAGAAAAGCTGAATCAAGTCAGTGAAAGTTGTATGCGGATATGGCGGAACTGGCAGACGCGCACGGTTCAGGTCCGTGTGAATATTGTTTTCGTGGAGGTTCGAATCCTCTTATCCGCACCAATTAATAAAAAAATGACGTCCAATTGGACGTCATTTTTTATAGAAACGGATAAGAGGATTCGAACAACTAAAAAATAAATTAGTGTAAATTTTGTGGGCGTCGGCCGCTGGTCGGCCGCCAAGGCTACACCAAAAACCATATGCCCGACGCATTTTTGGGTCTGCATCCCTTCTAAATTGCCTTTCAATACCTTCCTTTCCGCCCGGCAGCGAATATCTGCCAATCTCGATCCAGCTGTTGACATCCTAATACGCGCTTCATATAATCGTTATAAATCACAAGTTACAAGAACATGGAGAGGAGAAGATTTTGAGAGCAGACAGCACATCAGCCAGGAATATAGACCCATTGACAAACGAAGGCCGGGAAGAGAATCGGAACCCGGACTGCCCGTGCAAACGAGCAAAATGCGAAAATCACGGAAACTGCAGGGCCTGCAAAAACAAGCACCATAACGCAGGCAGGGATACTCCGACCACATGTGAACGATTAAACAGGAAAAAAAGCAGGTCAAAATGGAAAGATAAGGGGTGAGAAAGATGAAGCAGGAGATACAGAATATTTTAAAAGAAATCGAAGAGCGTGAACAAGTAACAATCATCATGGCCGTAGAATCCGGGAGCCGGGCTTGGGGATTTGCTTCTGCAGACAGCGATTATGATGTGCGTTTTCTTTACATAAGAAAGCTGCGGGATTACTTAAAGCTGGAAGGCACCAGAAATGTGATCGAATGGCAGCTTGATGAGACCTTGGACATCAATGGCTGGGATCTGCAAAAAGCGCTGCGCCTTTTGATGAAATCCAATCCTGCTGTTATTGAGTGGTGCGCATCGCCGATCTTTTACCGGCAAAGCCATGCTTCCCAGCGCTTTTGCCAGCTGGCGCAGGACTATTTTTCTCCGAAAAAAGGAATGTACCATTATTATCATATGGCAAAAGCCAACCAGCAGGCGTTAAACGGGAAGGAGCAGGTTCGCGTAAAAAGCTATTTTTACGTGCTGCGCCCTGTACTGGCTGCCCGCTGGATCATGGAGCGGAAATCCGCGCCGCCTGTTCCTTTTCAGCAGCTGGTCGCCGACCAGCTGGAACCTCGGCTGATTCCGGTTGTTGATCAATTAATCGAGATGAAAAGCAAGGAGCCTGAAACAGCGGTGACCGGCCAAATTCCTCAAATAAACCAATATATTGAAGAACAATTGAAGGAAATTGAAAGAGCATTAGAAGTCATGGAAGAGGACGGACGCCAAGGGTATGATGAGCTGAACCGCTTCTTCTATGAATCGCTGGGCGTGTAGAGGGGAGACAAAGGTGGATATTATTCGAGAGATGTACAAAGACGAAACGATCCGAAAAACAGTGTGCTTTATCTTTGAAGCCCACGAAGGGCAAAGGGATAAGGCTGGCGTACCATATGTTTTTCATCCCCTGCACGTGGCCTCTGCCGTGGGAAAAGACAGAGATTGCATCCTGACAGCGCTTCTCCACGACGTACTGGAAGATACGGACTATACGCAGGAAGATTTAAAGGGGCTTGGCATATCCGATCAAGTCCTGGAGGCCCTGGCGCTGCTGACCCATGATCCTCAGACTTCTTATCTGGAATACATTCAGCGTCTGAAAGATAACCCGATCTGCGCAGCGGTTAAAAAGGCTGATCTGGAGCATAATATGGACCTGGGGAGGCTGAACCAGGTGACAACAGAAGATAAACAGCGGGCAGCAAAATACAGAGAGGCATATCAAAATCTAACTGACGGCCAAGTGACAAAACTGTAAGGTTGGTGCAAGGTGATTCGATTTTATTTTCTGGCAAATCCCTTATACTTAAAAAGGAATCTGCTGAAAATAAAGGAGAACACAACATGAAATTAAATGGTTTTCAAATCAAACTAATCGCATTAGTCTTTATGATTTTGGATCATGTGAACAAGACCTTTTACGGAGTCTTGCCGGCGTGGGTGGAGTTTCTGCCCCGCTTTGTAGCGCCGGTCTTTGTCTATCTGATGATCGAAGGTTTTTTTCATACCCGCAGCCGGAAAAAGTATCAGATTCGGCTGTATGCTGCTGCGGCTGTCATGCTCTGCGGCAATGTAATCATTAACTTTTTTACACACACGACAGACCCTATGACCGGGAAAATGACCTTATTCTCTCTGATGTCCGGAAATAATATCTTCATGACCCTGGCAGTGCTGTTTTCAATTGTCTGGCTGCTGGATTCCATGCGCCGGACGAAAAAGCTTGCTGCTGCCAAGGGACTGCTGACCCTGGGGCTGATGGCGGCGTGTCTGGTGTGCGAGGGCGGGATTTATTTGCTGCCCATGGCCCTGATCATGTTCCTATGCAAGAATAAAGACCGTCTGCAATATGTGCTGATCCTGCTGTTTTGCGGAATTCTTCTGGCAAAGGCGATCTTCAGCTACGCAGGCATGACCGATATTTATTCCAGCCTTTATCAGTATCTGACCTTTGACAGTCAATTTATGATGGCAGCTGTCATTCCCTTTATGATGCTGTATGATGGAACCAGGGGATACAACGGACGCTTTGCCAAGGACCTGTTTTATATCATCTACCCGGCCCACCTGTGGCTGCTGATGATCATCGGCAATACGCTGGTTTGATCGATTAAACCGCCGTCAGTTCCTTCGCAACTTTTTTTCCGTGATCAGTGGGATGCGGGCAGGTATACTGTTTTGTGAGAGGAGGGCGACATGATAGAAATAAAAGGATTATACAATAGCGCCTGCGTATACACAGATGAGCTGGAGGAAAATGCGTCGTCGCAGATTCGGACGCTCTGCGATCAACCGTTTGTCTCGGAAAGCAGGATACGCATTATGCCGGATGTTCATGCGGGCGCAGGCTGTACTATTGGTACCACCATGACCATCAGCGATAAAATCGTTCCCAATCTGGTGGGCGTGGACATCGGCTGCGGCATGGAAACGATTAAACTGGACCAGCGGGAGCTGGATTTTGAAAAATTGGACCGGCTGATCCGTGAAAAAATACCGTTCGGGCGTAGGATACGCCAGACTCCGCATCCCTTCAATGGCAAGATCGATCTGGATCAATTGAGATGCAAAGATAAGGTGAGCCTTTACCGGGCAGTAAAAAGTATCGGAACGCTGGGCGGAGGCAATCATTTTATCGAAGTGGATAAGGACCAAGAGGGCAGCCTCTATCTGGTGATCCATTCCGGCAGCCGCCATATCGGCAAAGAAACGGCCCAATATTACCAAAAGGAAGCTGTAAAGCAGCTTTCCGGCAATACGAAGCGCGATGTGGATGCCTTAATCACAAAACTAAAAGAAGCGGGCAGACAGGAAGAGATTTCCCGGGAAATAATGAAGCTGCGGCAGCAGACCCAGACCCAAGTTCCCTATACACTTTGTTATGTGACCGATTATCTCTTTGACGACTACATGAACGACATGGGGATTCTGCAAAGGTTCGCAGACCTGAACCGCCGGGCCATGGCCAGGGAAATTTTGGAAGGAATGGGGCTGACACCAGTGGAGTCTTTTACCACGATTCATAATTACATCGACCTGGAGAGCCGGATTTTGCGCAAAGGGGCCGTATCTGCCAAAGAGGAAGAGACCTTTCTCATTCCCCTCAACATGCGGGATGGAAGCCTGATCTGCATTGGAAAAGGAAATGAAGAATGGAACTTTTCAGCGCCCCACGGCGCAGGACGGCTCATGAGCAGAAAAGATGCCCGCCAAGGGCTCTCGATGGAAGAGTTTGAAGCGCAAATGAAAGGTATCTATACCACCTGCGTCAATGGGGATACATTGGATGAAAGTCCGATGGCTTACAAGGGAATGGAAGAAATTATACGAAATATTGGGCCCACAGCCCAAGTGAAACAAAGAATCAGGCCGGTGTACAATTTTAAAGCTCAAGAGTAGAATTTTATTTGTAAACGCAAAAAAATATTGACACACTGTCTGCCGGATGCTATACTAAAGAAGTATTAAATGGATAACAGTGATTAACGTATAGTTTCGAGGTTTTTCTGTTGAAATGCCTAGGAACTATATTTTATTATATGAGATCTATGCGATATAATAAAAATAGGAGGTACCACTATGCATACAGGTACAGTAAAATGGTTTAACGAAGACAAAGGATTTGGATTTATCACAAACAACGAAGGCGGCGAAGATTTATTCGTACATTTTTCCGCAATCGTGGGAGAAGGATTCAAGACACTGAAAGAAGGACAGCAGGTTACGTTCGATATCGAACAGGACCCGCAGCGCAACAAGTTTAGAGCTGCTAACGTTTGCGCGGCATAGTTTTTCAAATCAGAGAGCTGCTTTCTTTTTAGGAAGCGGCTTTTTTGTTAGGAGGAGAAAATTTGGCAATCAATAAGTGGATGAAGGCGGCGCTGAAGGCGCTAACCTATTCCGAGCCGGACTTAAAAAAGAATTACAAGCTTTATCGGGCGGTCAACAACGTGGTGGTTACCCCGGTTAAAGGCATTTACAAGATGAACGATTATAAGATTCGACTGCGGGGGGCAGAAATCCCTGTGCGTATATTCACCCCCAAAGAACGCACGTCGGATGAAGCCTTTCTCTTCTTTCATGGGGGAGGATGGGTCACCGGCAACATCGACTCATATACCAAACCGTGCGCTTCCCTGGCCAATGCCACCGGAAGGCGGGTTTTGTCCGTGGATTACCGGCTGGCACCGGAGCATCCGTTTCCGTGCGGGCTCAACGACTGTTATCAGGCAGCGCGGACGATTTTTAAAAACAGCGGCGCATTTGAGCTGGAGAAAAAAGACATAATTTTAATGGGCGACAGCGCCGGCGGCAATTTGGCCGCTTGTGTCAGTCTGCTG
Organism: Clostridia bacterium; assembly: GCA_902363595.1. Taxonomy (GTDB): domain Bacteria; phylum Bacillota; class Clostridia; order Peptostreptococcales; family Anaerovoracaceae; genus Hominibacterium; species Hominibacterium faecale. The sequence continues at coordinate 169,218 of CABJAP010000001.1, forward strand.
GCCAGAAACAGAGGTGATTTTGCGGTAAAGCGGCAAATCCTCCTTTATCCGGCCACTGGCAATGACCACAGCGATGATTCGGAATTTTTGTCTGTCCGCCGCTTCGGCAAAGAATACCTCTTGACCTCAAAGCGGATACGTGATTATATAGATTTATACTTACCAGATAAACATGATTTGAACAACCCGTATTTTGCGCCTCTATTGGCTGAAGATTTGACCAGGCAGCCGCAGACGATGATCATAACGGCTGAATACGATCCCTTGAGGGATGAGGGCGAAGCATATGGAAAGAAGCTAAGAGAACAGGGTAATCAAGTCGTCATTCACAGAATGAAGGATGCGCTTCACGGCTTTTTCACATTGCCGCAGCGGTTTGTTCATGTCAAGAAAACCTATCAGATGATCGAAGATTTTTTGTTAGAGGAGAAAGAATGAAAAATAATTGGACCTCATTGGACAATGCCGCCAAAATCTTTCCGGCAGGTGTCCATAAAACAGAAACCCAGGTCTTTCGTTTTTCATGCGAGCTGCGGGAACCTGTGAAAGAAGGGTGCCTTCAGATGGCACTGGAGCAAACTTTGGAACTGTTTCCCACATACCAGGTTGTGCTCAAACGCGGTTTCTTTTGGTATTATCTTGAGGAGAGCCAGATCCGTCCCATTGCGGAGCCGGAGGTTCATAAGCTGTGCAAGGATATGGGATGTACCAATACGCAAAAGCTTCTTTTTGAAGTGACCCACTTTAAAAATCGAATTAATTTGGAAATCTATCATGTGCTTTCTGATGGAACCAGCGCTATGGAGTTCCTGAAGGTTTTAGTGGTTAAGTACTTGTGCAGCGTGCATCATTTGAATGAACCCGTGTCCGATCGGGATGCATCTTACAGCCAGAGCCGTGATGACAGCTACAACCGTTATTATTCAGGAGAAAAACAAAAACGGGAGAAGCAAGTGCCGGCTTGCAGAATACAGGGCGGGAGGTACGGCGAATCGATCCTGCGAAATATTACCGGGCAGACATCTGCCAAGGCGGTGAAATCGCTGGCAAAAGAGCACCAGGCTACGATCACAATTTTTTTGACCGCATGCCTGATCTGTGCCATTGGCGAACATGTTTCCCGAAAAGAAAAAAAGAGACCGATCGTTCTCTCGGTTCCAGTCAACCTGCGCAATTATTTTCCTTCTGTTTCCGCAAGAAACTTTTTTGGAACCATTACCGTCTCCTATGATTGGAGCCAAGGGGGAGGTGAATTTTCACATGTGCTGAAAAAAGTGGAGCGGGACTTTCAAGAAAAGCTGACGGAAGAGTATCTTTCCCGGCAGGTAGATTCTTATGGTACGCCGGCCAATAATCGTTTTGCAAAGATCGCGCCTTTGTTTTTAAAGAATTTAGTCTTAAAAGGCGTCTACAGGAAAAATATGAAAAGTGTGACTGCGACGATATCCAATGTGGGTAAAATGGAACTTCCGCCGGAAATGGAACCATACATTCGTTCCTTTGATGTGTGTGCTTCCACCAATAAATTTCAGGCGTGTATCTGTTCTTTCGGAGACAAGCTCAGTATCAGCTGCACAAATCCTCATATCAGTACGGATATTGAACGGAGTTTTTTCCGTATGCTGACGGCCCAAGGAGTGCCAGTAGAAATCATGTCTAATTTAACCGGGGAGGAGGATGACATATGAAATATTGCGATAAATGCAAGGTGACGGTCCGCGGCGATGTTAAGTGCTGTCCGCTGTGTCAGAGGACGTTAAGCGGTCAGGCCGAGGAAAGCATGCTGTATCCGAAAGTTCGCACCATGTACAGACAGTATCGGGAGTTTTTTAAAGTGTTGATCTTTTCTACGGTGGTAGCCGCTGTCGCAGCCTGCGCGGTCAATTTGATCCTTCCCTGGACCGGCCATTGGGCACTGTTTGTTGTGATTGGTATTGCCGGCTTGTGGGTGAGTATGTATTTTGCTGTGCATCAAAGAAACAGCCTTCCTAAAAATATTACCTACCAGGCCATTTTTATTTCTGTATTCAGCGTGATCTGGGACTTGGTGACCCATTGGCACGGATGGTCCGTTACATTTGCCATACCGTGTACTTTTGCAGTGGCGATCATTTCCATGACCGTTCTTGCCAAGCTGATGAAAATTCCGGCGGGCGAATATTTGATTTGTTTGTTCATCGATATCATTTTTGGCTTTATCCCGATTATTTTCTATATAGTGGGAATGCTTCAAGTAAAAATACCTTCAATTATTTGTATTTCCTGCAGTATTATTTCTTTGGCAGGGATTATTATTTTCCAGGGAAAAGAAATAAGGCTGGAATTAGTTAGAAGATTTCATCTATAAAGACATATTTTATTTGACATTTTTCGATGATCCGTTAAACTAATATATGGCGGCCTTAAACAAAATGGCTGTGTCGGCAATTTTAGTTTATATAGTAAAGAGAAGGGTTATCATGAGTATTATTAGAACATGGAACAGCATTAGTCTGGTAAAGCGGATTATTGCAGGATTAATTGTAGGAATTATTTTAGGTTTGATTGTCCCCAAAGTGGTCGTAATCGGTATCTTGGGAGAGTTGTTCGTTGGTGCCTTGAAAGCGCTGGCGCCGCTTTTGGTGTTTTTCCTCGTTATGCATGCACTGTGCAGGCATCAGAAGGGAAACAGCAGCAATATGGGCAGGATCATCGTGCTCTATCTGATCGGTACGCTGCTGGCGTCGTTTACTGCAGTGGTCGCAAGTTTTTTGTTCCCGTCAACGGTGGTTTTGCCGGCCGGCGCTGAGGCAGCCGCGCCCGGAGGCATTGCTGAAATCCTGAAAAACCTGCTGCTGAATGCGGTGAGCAATCCCATCGGCGCCATCGTGGATGCAAACTATATCGGCGTACTGGTTTGGGCGGTTATTTTCGGACTGGCCCTCCGTGCAGCCTCCGATCAAACGAAAAACGTTCTTGAGAACATTTCGGATGCGTTATCGACGGCTATTCGCTGGGTGATAAACTGTGCGCCTTTTGGTATTTTGGGACTGGTTTTCACGACTATTTCCACTACTGGAATCAAGGCGTTCGCTTCCTATGGTCATATTATACTGGTCTTAGTGGGATGTATGTTCTTTGTCGCCTTCATTGTCAATCCCATCATTGTGTTCTTAAATATCCGGCAGAATCCATATCCGCTGGTTGTGAAATGTATTAAGGACAGTGGTATCATGGCTTTCTTCACAAGAAGCTCTGCCGCCAACATTCCGGTGAACATGTCTCTGTGTGAAGAACTGGGCCTGGATGAGGAAAAGTATTCGGTTTCTATTCCTTTGGGCGCGACGATCAATATGGCAGGCGCCGCCATCACGATTAACGTACTGACACTGGCCGCGGCCAACACTTTGGACGTTCAAGTGGATTTTGCGACTGCTTTGCTTTTAAGCCTGGTGGCTTCGGTAGCCGCCTGCGGAACATCGGGTGTTGCGGGCGGTTCGCTTTTGCTGATCCCTCTGGCATGCAGTCTGTTCGGTATTTCTAATGATATCGCTATGCAGGTTGTGGGGGTTGGATTTATTATAGGCGTTATTCAGGACTCCTGTGAGACTGCCCTTAATTCTTCTTCCGATGCGCTCTTCACTGCTACGGCTGAGTTCAGAAACTGGAAAAAAGAAGGAAAATCTGTATCTATAAAGCTCTAAGATGTGAGCCGGATCAAGCATCCATCCCAAAGCTGTTTTTTTAAAGGTTAAGCCCTCTCAAATTGGATTTGAAGCAGGGCTTTTTTCTTTTCTTCAAGATAAGGACCTCTTATACATCATAGACCTTGCAATGCGCATAGCATTTCAAATTGACTAGCATACACCATTTGCGCGCTTATTCATAGAATAAAGTATTCACAAAAAAGGAGAGATTATTTTATGGATAAGCATATTATTGACAGTCGCGATTGTGGTAAGGGAATGAATTCCTGCCAGAGCTGTCAGCCTTGCTGCCCAAGGCCATCGGGCATCACAGGTCCAACGGGCCCAATTGGTCCGACAGGTCCTGCGGGAGAACGGGGGGCTACCGGTCCAACGGGCCCGCAGGGACCAATGGGGGCCCAAGGCCCAATGGGAGTTGCAGGAGAAAGAGGGATTGCAGGAGCCACTGGACCGACCGGACCGACAGGAGCCACTGGTTCGATCGGACCGACAGGAGCTGCCGGGCCAGCCGGAGTGACGGGAGCCACTGGACCGATCGGACCGACAGGAGCTGCCGGGCCAGCCGGAGTGACAGGAGCCACTGGTTCGACCGGACCGACAGGAGCTGCCGGGCCAGCCGGAGTGACGGGAGCCACTGGACCGACCGGACCGACAGGAGCTGCCGGGCCAGCCGGAGTGACGGGAGCCACTGGTTCGATCGGACCGACAGGAGCTGCCGGGCCAGCCGGAGTGACAGGAGCCACTGGACCGACCGGACCGACAGGAGCTGCCGGCCCAACCGGCCCAACCGGTATTACCACACAGGCATTTGCCTCATATGCCAATTATGGCGAGCGCTATGTAGATGCTGCGCAAATCCCGCTTTATCCGGTGATAACTGATACAACAGGAAATATTACAGAAGCTTCACAAACGGCAATTACGCTTAATCCTGGGTACTATCATATCACGTTTCAGGTAAGTATGCTCCTTGCAACACCGGGTTATGCTCAGATCACCCCCTTCTACGATGGCGCGCCGCATATCGAATTTGGCATTTATGCTAAGACGGGGGACAATAACGTGACGGCCGCCGGTTCGACGACCGTGATTGTTGGTATAACCAGTCGTTCGAATTTTTCACTCACGTTTAATTCGCCGGTTACCAATTCGGAGGCACAGCTGACTTTATCCATTGTCAAGATGGAGCGATAGTCGAATCGTGTAAAGAATCATTTTCAGCATAGGAACAAATAAATCCTCTCATGATTATTCTTATGGTCGTGAGGGGATTTTTCGTTTGTACTGCCATGTTGCTGCCGATCTTTTCTTATTGTAGAATACAATGGATTTCTGGTATAATACATCTAATAAGAAGGGAGGCTAACCTTATGTATCTCTATCAACATAAAATCGATACCGGGAAATCCCAGCAAATGATAAAGGTCACTGGAATGGTACAGGAAGATATTCAAAAAAGCGGTATAAAAGAGGGAATTGCCGTAGTCTTTTCTCCCCATACCACCGCAGGCTTTACCATTAATGAAAATGCAGATCCGGATGTGGTGTCCGATATGCTTTATAGTCTTGAAAAAACTTTTCCCGCCCAGGACCAGCAATATCGCCATGCAGAGGGAAACTCCCATGCGCATATCAAAACAACCGTATGCGGACCTTCACAAGTGCTGATCATCCATGAAGGTGCTATTGTTTTCGGAATCTGGCAGGATTTATATTTCTGTGATTTCGATGGACCAAGACACAGATCATTTTATGTAAAGATCATAAAGGGGTAGCAGTATGACTCGGATGGTCCCATCCTTTTGCAAAGCAGATGAACGGGTGGTAATAATCTTTCCTAATGAAAAAAAGTCCCGGACCTTGGACTTTTTGATCCAATGCCGGGCCTTTATGTTTCAATTAGTTTATTTAACGTTTCCGAGATGTTTTTTAATGAAGATAGAAAGGTGCGCAGTTCGTCGTCACTGAGTTTATTAAAGGAGGATAGCAGCAGGTCCAGATAAGTTTCTTTAATATGAGCCAGATACCTGCGTCCGTCATCGGTCAGAGCCATGTTGATCTGACGCCGGTTGAGCTCGTTGGTATCCCTGCTGATCAACTGTCTGCGGACCAGAGGGGATACGGCTCTGGAAGCCTGTTCTCTGGATGTGCTGATTTTTTCCGATAATTCACTCATAGTGATACCCGGATAGCGGCTGAGAGCAACTATGACCATTAGCTGCGTCTTTGTGAGATGATATTGCCGAATATCGAGGAAATTATTGAAGCACTGATTGTAATTAAGAAGAAGTCCCAGAAGAGACATAATAATCTGTTCTTTCTCCACTTTTTCAGCATGATTCATGGCAGTATCCAATCCTTTCAGTCCTAATTACTGTTTTCAGTATATACTATCCCGTGACATATGTCAAATAATGATTACAATCAACAATTGACAAAAGTTACATAAATGGTATAATGTCCATATAAAAAGGAGGTAGGCTTTGTATGAAGAAAATCGATGAGTATATGAAAGAACGTTCCAAGCTGTGTAAAGAGAATGATTTTATCAGCGGCGACCTGTTCCATGACCACCATGTTAATAGAGGCCTGCGGGATAAAAACGGGATTGGAGTGCTAACCGGACTCACTTCCATATCGCGCATAGAGTCGTATAAAGAATATATGGGTCATAAAGTACCTTGCAAGGGCAAACTGTTTTATCGGGGATACGATATCGTAGATCTGGTCAAGGGACCAATTCATGAGGAACGCTATGGATTCGAAGAAATGGCGTATCTGCTGATCTTTGGAGAACTGCCTACGGAAGATGAATTGGTTGAATTTCAGGAGGCTGTAGGAACTATGAGGCGGCTGCCTACCAATTTTGTACGTGATGTGATCATGAAAGCGCCGGGAAAAGACATCATGAACATTATGACAAAGAGCGTGCTCACACTCTCGTCTTATGATCCCAACGCCTCGGATCTTTCCATCGAAAATGTTCTCCAGCAGTGTCTAATGCTGATTGGTGTCTTTCCGATGCTGGCTGTTTATGGATACCATGCTTACAATCATTATGAGCAGGATGACAGTATGTATATTCACCGCCCGGATCCAGCCCTTTCAACCGCGGAGAACATCTTGCGGCTGCTGCGCCCTGACATGAAATATACTGAGCTGGAAGCGCATGTGTTGGATATCGCATTGATGCTTCACATGGAGCATGGCGGCGGCAATAATTCCACCTTTACCACTAGAGTTGTGACATCCGCGGGCTCAGACACCTATGCGGTCATTGCGGCGGCGTTATGCTCGCTGAAAGGACCCAAACACGGTGGAGCAAACATCAAAGTTGTGGAAATGATGCAAGATTTAAAAGAGACCGTAAAGGATACGTCTGATAAAGAAAAGATTAAAAGATATTTGGAAGATGTGGTTGATAAAAAGGCGTTCGATGAGCGGGGATTGATCTACGGTATGGGACATGCTATTTACAGCGTATCCGATCCACGGGCAGAGATATTTAAAGGCTTTGTAAAGGATCTGGCAGAGGCTAAAGGGTATCAAGAGGAATTTGCGCTGTATTCGGCTGTAGAAGAGCTGGCGCCCCAGGTGATCGCAGATAAACGAAAGATTTACAAAGGGGTCAGCGCCAATGTGGATTTTTACAGCGGCCTTGTTTATCGCATGCTGGATATTCCGCTGGAACTGTACACACCCATCTTTGCCATTGCCAGAGTCGTAGGCTGGAGTGCCCACCGCATTGAGGAACTGATTAATGTGGACAAGATCATTCGACCGTCCTATATGAGCGTGGGCGAAAATCGAATTTATAAACCGATTTCAAGGAGAAATGTGATCGAACTTGCGGGAAGCGATCCTTCCAAATACCGATTAGAAGAAAACTTTGACCATCCAAAGAAATGATATGGAGGTTAACTGAAGAAAAAAGAGTCTGAGCACGAGCAAATTTCGAGCTCAGACCCTTTCTGATGAGGATCAAAAATAATTTCCGTTAAAGATGTTCAATATTGCTCTGGAGCCGGATCATAATGTTTAGCAGCGCTTCACTGTCTTCCAGACTGAAGCCGTTGAAAGCGATTGCACACCACTCGTTGAGCGCTGCAAGAACCTGAGGTTTGACTTGGCGGCCTTTCTTGGTCAGTACAAAGATCCATGACCGGCCGTCGTCAGGGTTTTTGCGGCGCATCAAAAACTCATGTTTCTCCAGAGACTGCATGGTACGCGTCATGACACTTTTGTCATAATGAACTCCTTCAAGGAGTTGATCCTGGCTCTGACCATCCTTTTCGTACAGCAGCATCAGCACCATCGCTTCGGCCATATTCAGCTCTGCGGGAGCGAGGGCTTTTTTCATAAAAGTTCGAAACTGTTTTCCATAGGCCATCATCAAACGGCCGATTTCTGAATAAAGCTTACCGTTCATCTCGTCTTCTCCTGTCTCGATAAAGTAAAAGCAGCAAAAGTCCTATGGCAGAGGCGACTGCTACAGTCGCGTAAATCTGCCGGAAACCTTGATTGAGTACTTCTTGGAAGGTACTTTCTATTTTAGCAGAAGATGCGTCAATTTGCTTCAAATAATTTTTCAGAGCAGTATCAAAGGCGCCGGGAACGGCTGCTTTCATAGTATCCATCTTTTTTAGCGTTTCCTGAGCTTCCTTTTTTCCTTGTCGGATCCCGGCAAGACCTTGCTTCAGTTTGTTCCTGCTTGTTTTTGTTTCCTGTAACTTGGCAGTTGTCTGGTTGATTCCGCTTTTTATACCATCGATGCCGGAAGCAATTTTTTTAATTCCAGTACTTAGGTCGGAAGATTTTTTCTTCATCGTCGATATGTTGGTTGTACAGGCAGATATGGCTTTGTCCAGTTGACTGAGGCTGGTCATCTTTTTCAGCTGGGCGACTGCAGGCGGAGCAAGCTGCTGTTTCATTGCGTCCGGGAGCATCTGATCCAAGGTCATGCCTTCCATCTGAGGCATTTTTGACAGTACGGTGCGAACTCCGCTCAGTTGGCCCTTCATCATTCTTTGAAAACCGATTCCGTCTTTGATTCCCGATAATCCTTTTTTCATCTGGGAACGGCTGCTTTTCATTTTTGTCAGCTGGCTTTTTTGTTTCTGAACGGCAGTAGTCATTCCTGCAATACCCTGATCCATACCGGTGATAGCTTTTTCCATGGATGCAATATTTTTGTTCATATTCTTTATGCCGCTTTCAACGCCGTCGGTGCCTTTATCGATGCCTGTATTAATCTTATCTTTGATTTCAGGAGTCATTTGATCAAACATGGTTTTGGCAAAGGTCTTTGTATTGGAGACTATAGTCGTTACATCGGAGTTTTGCATTAGTTTCAGCATATTTTCCGGGATTTTGAAATCGCTTTCCTGATTCATGTCGATCTTAATACTGGTCATAGCAGTCAGATCCGGCATTCCTTCTATATTCTGTTTCTTCATTTCTTTCTGAAGTTCTGTTGCATAAGGAAGCTGAGGGACTGTAATTTCTTTTGGAAGCAGCTCCATGATATCGCCCTGAACGCCCATGCCTGCATGGGATAGAAAGCCTACCATAATGGCCGGCGCAACGACGGTTCCCAAGGAACGTACCAGTGATAGAGTCGCGAGGGCGGAATTGGATTCTGCGGCTTCAGTATGATCCAGCATCATATAGTTGAGGGGCGTTCCCATGGTAAAACCGATACCAAGACCGATCAGAATCAGACTGATGATTACCGTGGCCCAGCCGGGATAGCGGGTCATGACGAAAATCAGAAAGAGTGAACCGGCCAGAGACGACAGAAAGCCGATGGCCAGGATAGGCTTGGCACCCCAGCGATCAATCATTTTGCCGGATACAGGAGCACCGACCCCGGCAAAGATTCCCAGGATAATGACAAAATAGCCGCCGCTGCCCGATTCAACCTTCATAGCATTTTCACAGAGCTGGGGCACGAAGATCAGGCCCATGAGAATAACGCCGGTCATAACAGAGAGGATCAAAGTGACGAGAATATCCTTATTTTTAAAATAGGAAAGGTTCATTACCGGATCTTCTGCCCGCTTCTCCGCCAATATAAAGAGGGGGAGGAGGACTGCGAAAGCTGCTACAAAGGGCCATACGTTCCGGCTTGCTGCAGTACTGATGAATTCAAAGAAATTAATATTTTTCAACCCGTACATCAAACTTAGAATCATGATAACCAGGAGCACGGTTCCTAAACCGTCAATCTTTGTTACGGCTTTTTCCTTTGTGTTAGGGAGGGAAACAAACCCGGCAATTAGAATGAATATAGTGATCGGTACATTCACATAAAAGATAAACTGCCAGTTGTCGCTGCCGAATAAATCCAAAATGGCGCTGCCAGCGCTTGCTCCGAATATGTTGGCGATTCCGTAGACACCGCCTACCATGCCCAAAGCCATTCCGCGTTTTTCTTTGGGGAATGTGGTGCCGAATTCAGCAGTAGCTACCGGAACGATGCCGCCGCCGCCAATGGCCTGGATGGCACGGGATATGAGGAGCATGGTGAAGCTGCCCACATCCTGAGATAGTCCGCAGAGGAACGATCCGGCGCCGAATAGGAAAATGCTGGCCAGGTAGACGTATTTTCTGCCTGCCCGGTCAGCCAGCTTGCCCATGACCGGAATGCTGGCGGCGTATGCCAATGTATAAATGGTGATCATCCAAACGCCGAGATTATCACCGACGCCCAGATTATTCTGAATAACCGTTCTTGCAGGTGTCACGATGCCTGTGTCCAAAGCGCCCATGAAGATGCCAAGCAAGTAAACGGCCATGATCAAACCGTAATGTGTTTTTTTCTCTTTCATAATGGATACCTTTCTATAAACAAATTAGTTGCATTTACAACTAATCCATAGAATATCACAAATTAGTTGTAAATGCAACTAAAAATCAACACATATTCAACACTAAAACAATATGGGATTACATGGGATTGACACGCATCAGCCATGGAACATTCACGCTGATTGGGTATAAAAGAGGGGAAGATGAAAAACCAGACGTCCGGCAGGCGGTTTTTGCGAGAAAATCTGGGATTGTACGGAAGGGTTGGTAGAATGACAGGAGGAAATATGGAGCTGACAGAAAAAAAGAAAAAGCAGGGAGACACAGGTAAAAGGATGTTAAGAAGGGCAAACGTGCGAGGGAAAAAGTTCCTGGCCTCCTTTGGCAAGCTGCCGAAAAAAAAGAAAATAATCATTGGGCTGGGAGTGCTTTTGATCGCAGGAATCATCTGCACTGGGGCTGTCGTTTTCGCGGGCAAAGAGGTTAACGCTCAGATCGTGCAGGAGGCAGAGGCAGCTAAGGGTACGATTTCCAATACGATTGCGGGTACAGGCAATTTAGAATTGGGGAGCAGCACCCAGATCGAGATTCCTTCGGGAATTACCATCCAAGATGTCCTCGTGGAAAGCGGCGACAAAGTGAAAAAGGGGGATACCCTGGCAACGGTGGATCGGGCATCGGTTTTATCGGCCCTATCCAATACCCAGGAGAAAATTGGTGAGCTAGATACCCAGATCAATGAGAAAAAAGGCGAAACCGTATCTTCCCAAATAACTGCGGGAGTCAGCGGCCGGATTAAAAAAATTTACGCTAAAAAAGGCGATTCGGTGCTGGAGAGCATGAACGACCGTGGAGCGCTGATGCTCTTATCGCTGGACGGTAAAATGGCAGTATCCATCAGCGATGCCGGGGGGCTTTCCGAAGGGGATTCTGTTACCGTGATTCTTTCAGATCAGAAGACGAAAAAGACTGGAAGCGTGGAAAGTGTTACCGATGGAACCGCTGTCATTACGCTGACGGATAATGGGCCCAAATTTGGTGAAACGGTGACTGTGAAAAAAAGAAACAGCTCTATCGGCAGCGGAAAACTATACATTCACAGCCAACTGGCTGTGGTTGCTTCCGGCGGCACGGTGAAAACGCTTCATGTTTCCCAAAATCAGTATGTCAGCGCCGGCAAATGCTTATATACGCTCAAAGATCTTCCGGCATCTACCGAATATCAGCAGCTGCTGGCTCAGCGGCAGAAGCTGACCGATGTCCTGGCAGATCTGGCGGCCATGACAGCATCCAATTCCATAACAGCATCGGAAAGCGGGACGATAGAAGCGGTCAAAATTTCATCCGCATCGGAGTCCGGCAGTCAAACGGAGAATTCCAATGCTTCTGCGGAAAATACGACGGGCAGCAGCACCGCTGCCGGAGTTGCTTCAAATCAAACAGGGACTTCTGTCAAACTCATGTCTGACACTGGAGATGAGAAGAAAAGCCGGGGTGATGAAAGTGCATCAGCACAAACCTGGAATGACAGCGTGAGCGTCAGTAAGGACGAGATCGACGCTGCTGCGCAGGCTGACACAGTAACCTCAATTCCTTCTGTCAGCATTTCCATTGCTGCGCCAGTTAAAGGAGGTTTGCCACAGCAATCCATTGAGGCATCTTCCCAATATACAGGCATCATTTCCTGGAATCTCAAAGATAAGGTCTTTCAGGCGGATTCCACTTACACTGCCAGGATTACGCTTACGGCCCAGTCCGGCTGCCGATTCACACAGGCTACCGCTGTTTCCGTAGATGCTTTGGGTGCTGTCATTTCTGGAATCAGCACGGATGGGGAAGGCGAGGGAAATACGATGACCTTTACCGTAACCTTTGCAAAGACACAGGCTGATTCCACCAAATCGGATTCTGCTGCTCCCAATAAGCAAAAGAACGCTTCCTCAGGGAAAGCCGCAAGTCAGACAAGCAAAATTTCAAGCAGCGGAGCGGCCAGTGCATCGTCAGCTTCCGGCAATACCTCCGGCGCAAGTTCCGCATCTGAAAGCAGTTCTGCTACAGAGGAAATCCAGACCGTAGCCGCATTTACCTTATGTTCGGATGAAACAATGGTTCTTCCGATTAATGTGGATGAGCTGGATATCCTTTCGGTAGAAAAAGGGCAGGAAGCAGAAGTAACCTTTGATGCCATAGAAGGAAAGACCTTTACCGGTAAAATTACTAAGGTTTCCGGTGCGGCGACGGTGAGCGGCGGTACGGCCAAATACAGTGTAGAGATAACATTGGATGCGGAAGATTCCATGCGGCTGGGGATGAACGGTGCGGCGACAGTAACTACCAGCAGCAAGGAAGATATCCTTATAGTGCCGCTGAGCGCTCTGCAGGAGTCAGGCGAAAAAACCTTTGTTTACACGCAAAAGGATGAGGATGGTACGCTGTCAGGCAAAAAAGAAGTGGAAACTGGCATTTCCAATGATGAGAACGTTGAAATAACCAGCGGTCTCAGCCAAGGAGAGAAGGTATATTATCTGCGATCGGGATCTGTTTCTCAAAGCGGTTCATCGGACTCCATGATGCCGGGACAGGGCGGCGGTTTTGGTGATGGCAGCGGCGGCCGGCAGCAGATGCCGTCCGGCGGCGGTATGCCGCCCAGTGGACAGTAAGGCGGTGGAGAGATGATTCTATTTGAAAATGTATGTAAAACCTATCTGATTGGCGGGGAGGAAGTACGGGCGCTGGATCACGCCAATCTGCACATACAAAAGGGCGAATTTGTCAGCATCATCGGACCTTCCGGGAGTGGAAAATCAACGTTAATGAATATTATGGGCTGCCTGGATATCCCTGACAGCGGGAGTTACCTGTTAGACGGCCGCTCGGTGGGCAGCCTTTCGGAGAAGGAACTGACCGGAATCCGAAGCCGGAAAATCGGTTTTGTATTTCAGGATTTCAACTTAATTTCCAAAATGACGGCGGAAGAAAATGTAGGGCTCCCCTTGGTATACCAAGGGTTCAAGCAGGCAGCCATTAAAAGATATGCCGCTGAGGCGCTGGAGCATGTCAATCTGACCAGCAGAAAAACACACAGGCCGGCTCAGCTATCAGGAGGCCAGCAGCAGAGGGTGGCCATCGCTAGAGCGCTGGTTACAAAGCCAATTTTGTTTCTGGCCGATGAGCCTACGGGAAATCTGGATTCCAAGACAGGAAGCGAGATTATGGATTTGTTTCACCAGCTTCATGAGCAGGGCAATACCATTGTACTCATTACCCACGATCAATCAGTGGCAATGCAGGCAAAACGCCGAATTACCATCAGCGACGGTCGAGTAGAGGAGGATAGCTTATGATCCTGCAATGTGTGAAAATGGCCTGGGAATCCATCCTGGCCAATAAAATGCGATCCTTTCTGACCATGCTGGGAATCTTTATCGGGGTGGTATCGCTGGTGGTGCTGGTCTCCATTGCCGGAGGAGCCACATCTTCGGTCAGCGATCAAATTTCCAGTATGGGGACCAACCTTTTGACCGTTACCATCAACGATGATAAAGAAAACCCGCTGCGCCTTTCCGAATTGTCTGAGATCGCAGAAAACAAAGAGATCGCCATGGCGGCGCCGATTGCCAGCACCACGGTTACCTCAAAATGCGGATATGTCAGCGATGACAGTACGATCCTCTATGGCACGACTGGTCCATATAAGGATATACAAGGGCTAACACTGGCATCGGGCAGATTTCTTCTTTCGCCGGATGTGAACAACAGCTCCTATGTGGTTGTGCTCAGTTATGATGCAGCAGTGGAACTGGTAGGAAGGGCGGAGGCCGAAGGAGAAACGGTGACCTTAAATGGGAGAGCCTTTACCATAATCGGAGTCCTGGAAGAAGATGAAAGCTTGAACGCTTCCTTTGGAGCTGACAGCGACAGTTCTTCTGTGACTTTGGAAGCTTATATCCCATATACGACTCTTTCTAAAATCGCAGATGACGTGCTGTATGTCAAACAGTTTACGGCTTCTGCCAGCAATGAGGAAAGCATGGATGCGGCGGAGCTGGCTTTAACGGATATGATGATGAAGCGCTTTGGGCAGGATGAGGATGCGTTTACCATTCGCAATCAGTCGACAATTATGGAGACTATGAACAGCGTCAACCAGACCATGACCCTGATGCTGGGCGGGATCGCCGCGATTTCTCTTTTAGTAGGCGGCATCGGCATTATGAATATCATGCTGGTTTCGGTGACGGAGCGAACAAGGGAGATCGGCATTAGAAAGGCCATCGGAGCCGGACGGAAAAGCATTATGCTCCAGTTTTTGATTGAAGCGCTGATGATCAGTTTGATTGGCTGCCTTTTGGGAATTCTCCTGTCCTGGATCATTTTGCAGGTTGCTTCCTTTTTCATGGATTCTATGACATTGGAACTGTCCCCCAAGGTGGTGCTGGCATCCGTTCTTTTTTCAATGGTAATCGGCGCGGCTTTCGGCAGTTATCCTGCCAGCAAAGCTGCATCGAAAAAACCCATCGAGGCTCTTCGCTATCAGTGATGAAAGGCAAGAAACTCCTTCTCCGCCATAGGGCGGGCGTAATGGTAACCCTGAATGCGGTCTGTACCCAGAACCATTAAAAGATCCGCCTGCTGCTGGGTTTCAATCCCTTCTGATACCACTTGAAAACCTACGCTGTGAGCCAATTCGATCATAGTCTGTACAATGGTGCGGTCCTTTTTGCTCACCAGCAGTTTATCAAAAAGGCTCCGGTCCAGCTTGACACATTCAAAAGGCAGGTGCATGATGCTGGAAAAGTTGGAGTAGCCAATACCAAAATCGTCCAGATAAAAGCCAATGCCGACCTGAGCAATACGGTCCATGACGGAACGGATGTAGGGCAGATCGTAAGCGATGACCCGCTCAGTGATCTCAATTTTCAGCTTATCGGGCGGAACCTGATAGCGCTGCAGACAAGCGGTGATCCGTTGACATATATGGAGGTCCAGGAATTGCTGCATCGACAGATTGATCGAAATGGATTCCACTTCCAAGGCCGGATTTTCACCCAACAGGCGGCAGACTTTCTCCAGTACAATCCAACTCATTTCATCGATGAGACCGGTTTCCTCCGCCAAAGGTATGAATTCACCCGGCGATATGGGTGTGCCGCTGTAGTCGCTTAGGCGCAATAAAGCTTCTGCGTGGGTAAATTTTTTGGTCCTGCAGTCTATTACAGGCTGGTACCATACTTGAAAACGATCTTCTTTTATTGAGTGCTTAAGCAGCTGGGTTAATTCTTTTTTTCGTTCGATTTTCTTTTCGATGTCCGTGGTGAAACGCAGACATTCGGTGTCTTCCCGCTTTGCCATCACGTTCATGAATTCCAGGTATTCGATTACTTGATCGGCCTGCCAATCCTGATCCTGATGGATCAGTTCGCTGAAACAGGCCATGATGTCAAAATGAAGGTCGCCCAGCGTCCATCCATCCTGAAAGCGCATCTGGATTTTGTCCAGGTTGCAAGCAGCTTTGTCCTGGGACAGGAAAGGAGATACCAAGGCAAAGGACACGTTGCCGAAGCGGAATGCACGGCTGGACGGGTCGCATTTATCCAGCCAGGAAGCTATGGCATAAAGAAAATCGTCTCCTTTCTGATAGCCGAATCTTTGATTGACCACAGCAAAGTGTTTCAATGAAATCGTGATGATCTGAAATTGCTGTTTGCCGGCGATCCGAAGGGCCAGCTCCTGATAAAAGCTTTTGCGGTTGCCGATATGAGTGAGACTATCGGTTCCCACCTGGTAATTCTGGAAGTTTATGAAGAGCACCAGATCGGCAAAAGCGATGGTGATTCCGTTGAGTAAAATCTGAGGATAGCATATTTGAAAAAGGGCCAGTCCTAAAATAATCGGGGGCAATGTATGAATCACTTGCTGAACATTTTTACTGACACTGGAGCGATTGCGCAGATAGCAAATGATCACCATGCATAGTTCAATGAACATGACAACATATCCGGCTCTATTGAATACGCCCCGGTGATATCCACCGTCAGAATCAAACAAGAAGAGTATTCCGGTCTGAAGATTGACAATAACAAGAATAAAAAACAGCGCATTGAGTAGGAGTAAGCCGATTACAGCATTGGTGCGGCAATGCTTTTCATAAACATGCTCCAGCAGAAGATTGAAAATGTAAAGAGCCAAAATTGAACTGACCCATACGCTGGACAGAAAATATAAGCTGTTGAGCAGCATGTTCAGCCAGTGGGGTACATGTTCATATTGGCTGATGGTAATAACGCAGACAGCGTTGAGGGCAATTTCAAAAATAGAAAGGACTAAGCAAATCCAAAACAAGGTTCTGCGGCGTGATCGGGTCTGTCTTCTATCGTGAAAATACAAACTAATTAAAAATAGTAAAATTAGTGCAAGGAATTCAGCTATCTGTGACCAAACTATCATCTATTTTTACCTCGCTTCTATCATTATTAGAGTGAATTATGAGATAAGGACGGACCGTGCATATTATGGCTGTTGGCCTTTTTTATTGTAATATATATTCTCTCTGCATACAAGAAATAGGAAATAATTTTTCCAAATAATGAGCAATACAAAAGAGACCTTTCCCGAAAGGAGCGATCTCTTTTGTATTTAAGTCGTTATATAGTGGTTTTGAAAAGTTTGCTTTTTAGGATAAGGTGGAGCCGAAGATGAACAGCACAACCGCAACAGCGAAGAAGATATAAGCGATTATTCTCCATCTCTTGTACTGAGCGTCCAGCTTGGCCTTTTCTTCCGGTGAAGGATCCTTTGTCTTGAGAGCCAGCAGTTCTTCGTCAATGGCTTCTTCCGGAATCGGTCTGTTCCTTACAAAGATCAGAATGTAGAGAATACAGATTACTGACAGCCCGATGTTCCACCAGATGGCCGTCCAGTCAATGGCCAGGATGGACAGTGCTGCGTAAAGAATAATGCTCACAACAGCCCCGAATTTACCGGCAGGAGCATGCCATGGTCTGTGAAGATCCGGCTCTTTCTTGTACAGCAGCAGGTAGGACAGATATCCGATAATATAGCACAGCATTTGTGAGAATGCGCACATGGCAGAGATGATTACGATGGAACCTGTTGAAATCAGAAGAATACCAACCACACCTACGACAATTACGGAAACATAGGGGCTTCTGAATTTCGGATGAACCTTTGCGAATACTTTGGGGAAACATCCGTCAACAGCCATGATATACATATATCTCGCAGCGCCTGCGGTACATGGTACCATGGAGCTGAAGTCTCCGCCGAAGGTGATGCCAAGGCACAGCAGTATGAACGGGAAGCCGACGATACCTGCCTGCGTCATACCTTCAACAAAAGGAGCATCTGCAGTTTCCAGAAGGTGCTGTCCAGCCAGAGGAGTCAGACCAACCAGGAAGAACTGGAATAACGCGTTTACAGCAAATACGATGAACGGCGACAGAGTCAGTGCTCTGGGCAGTGTGATCTGGGGAAATTTAACTTCCGCGCCCATGCCTACGCAGGTTTCAAATCCGGCGAAGCACCACCATACCATAACGATGCATTTTGCAAGTGCAGTGAATTCGGTCGGGATGCCTGAGAAGATCGGCGCGAAATTGGAAAAGTCCAGATTCTTCATAACCATGATCATCCAAACGAAGGATGCGGCCCAGAAGAAGAACATAAAGCCGTTCTGCCATCTTCCGGAGAACTTGATGCCTCTGTAATTGATGATGGTAAAGAGGATCATCAGTGCCGAACCAAGAATTCTCGAATCGATGACGAATCCTGCGCCAAGGGCGTTCAACAGGTATGTAAAGTAGCTGGCGAAGGCCAGTGCTTCACCGCCGGCGATACCGATCTGAGCGATGGTATAGTGCCAGCTGCAGAAGATGGCTACCGGCCAGTTGATGGCTCTTTTAGCAAATGAATAGGTACCGCCTGACAAGGGAAGGGTAGCTCCCAGTTCGCCGTAGATGGCGGCAGGCCATAATACCATTAGAAAAGCGATAACGGATGCGATGATGACCGAGCTGCCCATGGCGCCTACCTGTGAGGAACCTACGGTAAACAGGCCTACGCCTATAACCGCTCCGGCGGTAATGGTGACGCATTCAGGCAGTCCAAGTTCCCGGACTAATCCTTTTTTCTCGTCCATAAAAATAACCTCCTAAAAATGTGAAAAAGATATAAATTTGTCTATAATAATGACAATGGTGTTGAATGTAAAATCAAAAAAATACATTCGAAAAAAGCAGAACGGAGTAAAACAGTAACCTCACATTACTATTTCAAACTTCCAAACAAATCCTTCTCTGCGAATGTAACGCTTTGTTTTACCTCCTCTATTTTAATTTTTTCTTAAGGAATTGTACTAGCATAAATCGGAAGTTGACCAAAATATTTGTTAGTGTTATGATTAAAATATAAAAAGTGAGGTTCCGATTTTTACTAAAACAATTTAAAGGGGAATATTATGTCATTTTTTATCAGCGACAAACAACATTTGGCTTCTGCCGAAAGGCGCTCCGATTATAAGCCGTTCAAAGTAGATGATGAAAATTGTCAGCCGATTGGGATTGATGTCAATTTCGGTCATCCTCTTTATACAGCTGTGTCGGATATCTTTGCCGTAAAGTGCAATGTACTTCATAACATTACCCTGCCGGTGATTCCGGATGGCTGCATAGCCATGGTGTTTTACGGAAGAGAAGAGGGTATGAAGGGCAAGCTTTGCGGGGCCATCGATGAGATAAAAAAAATTGAACTAAGGCCGGGAGAATTGCTGCTGATGCTTAAATTTCAGCCCAGCGCCACCGCTATGATCCTCCATGAGCATGCCAGCAGTCTCACCAATACGGTATACGATATCAAGGAATATATGAAAAACGGAGAGCAGATCGTGTCGGCCGCATGTAAAGACTTGCCGGTACAAGAAAAGGCGATGCTTTTATCCAAGCTGATCCGAATCAGAATGAAAGAAGACGATTCCAGTTACCTGATCCGCTATTGTACGGACCGCATTTATGAAAAGCATGGAAATATCAAAGTCAGCGAGCTGGGAATCGAGACCGGATATAGTGAACGTTATTTGGGAAAAGTATTTGAGAAGTATGTAGGTGTTTCACCCAAGATCTATTGCGAGATCATGCGTCTGCAAAATTCCCTGCAAAAGCTTTCGGACAGTTCCAACTATGAGCCGTTGATCAACCTGGCTCTGGACAGCGGCTTTTTTGATCATGCTCACATGAATAGGTGCTATAAACGGTTCCTTCACTGTTCGTCAGGAACCTTGAGAAAACACGGCTTCTCCTGTTTGGATTACAATAAAATCGATCCATATTTAGTATTAAATTAACAGAGAAAGGTTGGAAAACAATGACGAAGAAGTATTACCTGGGTATGGACCAGGGTACGACAGGGACGACGACCCTCCTACTGGACGAAAAGTGGAATCTGGTGGCCAGAGGATACAAAGAACACCATCAGCATTATCCCAATCCGGGCTGGGTTGAACATGATCCCATGGAGATTTGGGACGGCGTTCTGGGTTCCATCAGAATGGCTCTGGACATCGCAGGAGCAAAGCCGGAGGAAATCGCCTGCATTGGAATCGACAATCAGGGCGAAACGGTTATGCTTTGGGATAAGGACACGGGCGTTCCCGTTTATAACGCCATTGTCTGGCAGGATCGGCGGACGGCCAGATATGCCGATAGTTTGACGGAAGAGTACGGCGTGCAGATTCGGGAAAAAACCGGATTGATGATCGATGCCTATTTCAGCGCTACCAAGATTAAATGGATTATCGAACATGTTGACGGAGTGAAGGATAAAATCAAGGCAGGCAAAATTCTGGCAGGAACGCTGGACTCTTGGGTTATCTGGAAAATGACCCACGGCAGAGTGCATATCACCGACGCTTCGACGGCATCCCGTACTATGCTGATGAATATACATACGGGTAAGTGGGATCAGGATATCCTAGACATCTTCGAAATCGATAAAAGTATTCTGCCGACTATCTGCGACAGCTCCATGGTATACGGAAATACTGATCCTTTGGATTTCTTTGGAGCATCTATTCCTATCTCCGGCTCCATCGTGGACCAGCAGGCGGCACTGTTCGGACAGGCGTGCTACTCTCCGGGAGCTATAAAATGCACGTACGGGACAGGGTGTTTCATGCTGATGAATACGGGCGATAAGCCGGTCTATTCTAAAAACGGTCTGTTGACTACGGTGGCCTGGAGCATCGATAAAAAGATGACCTTTGCCCTGGACGGCGGCATTTATATCACCGGAGCAGCAACCCAGTGGCTGAGAGACGGAATTAAGATCATCAAGGATGCCAAAGAGACGGAACAGATGGCATACGACGCCAAATCCAACGGCGGCGTTTACTTTGTACCGGCCTTTGCTGGCCTTGCTGCTCCTCATTGGGATTCTTATGCCAGAGGCACGATAATCGGTATTACCGGCGGTACTACAAGGGAGCAGATCGTGCGGGCAACGCTGGAAGCGACGGCTTACCAGGTAAAAGATAATTTGGATGTGATGAATATGGATGCCAGCATCCCCATCCAGATCATGCGTGTGGATGGGGGAGCAGTTGTAAATCAATTTTTAATGCAGTTCCAGGCGGATATTCTGGGAATTCCGGTGGATGTGCCGGCCATTAATGATACCACGCCTCTTGGCGCAGCTTATCTGGCTGCACTGGGAATTGGTGATTTTGGTTCTATGAGCGAGCTTGCGAATAACTGGAAATTGAGCAAACGCTATGAACCGAAAATGAGTGTGGATGAACGGGAAACATTGCTCTATAACTGGCACAAAGCCGTTGAGCGGGCAAAGAACTGGGTCGAAGATTGAAGGCCCGATTTAAATGAGATTATAGGATTCTGAAAGGAGAATTTAAAATGAGTAAACCAATGTTATTCAGTCCGGGACCGATCATGGTAAAGGACAATGTGCGCGAAGCCATGATGCACTATGATATCTGCCACAGGGGAGCGGAATTTGAAGCTCTGTTCGCTGATACGGTGAAGAAGATCAATCAGCTGTTCAACGCCGACGATTCTTATCAGTCCGTTATTATTTCCGGATCCGGGACTTCTTCCAACGAGACTGTTCTGTCTTCTATTTTTAAGGAAGGCGAAGAAGTGCTGCTGGTCAGAAACGGTGTTTTCGGTGAAAGACTGCAGGAAATCATTGAAAAATATCAAATCCCATATGTGGATGCATCTTTTGAGTGGGGTGATTATCCGGATGTTTCCAAAATTGAAGAATTGATTAAGGCCAACCCCAAGGTAAAGGTGGTAGCTATGGTATGTCACGAAACCTCAACCGGCATGATTAATCCGGTGAAAGAAGTGGGACAGCTCTGCAAAAAATACAACAAGTGGTATTTTGTCGACTGTGTCTCTGCGGCAGCAGGTGAATATATCGACATTGTAGATTTTAATATTACCTTCGCTACTTCCGTAGGCGGAAAGTGTCTGGGAGCATTCCCAGGATCCGCATACATCTGCGGAAAGAAAGAAGCTTTTGAAACACTGACGCCGGAAATGGGCAAGAATGTTTATCTGAATCTGGCAAAACATTACCAGAGTGCAGTGACGAAAAACCAGACTCCCAACACGCCTAATGTGAATCTGTTCTGGGCGCTCAATCAGGCATTGACCAACATTCTTGAAGAAGGCGTGGAGCATCAGCTGAATCGGTATGCACAGTGCGCGGGAATCCTGAGAAAAGGCATGGAGGCTATGGGGCTGAAGCTGCTGCTTTCTGAGCACATGGCCAATACGGTAACTTCCGTGTTCCTGCCGGAAGGCAAGGATCTGAACAAGTTCCTGGAAGCAATGGAAGAAAAGGGCTACGTGGTTTACAGCGGCAAGGGCAAATACGTGGAAATGGGTATGTTCCAGGTTGCCAACATGGGTGAAATTTACCCCGAGGATTGCGACAAATTCCTCGAGGTGCTGGCTGAATGCATTAAGTAAAACTTGTGATAACATAAAAATGATACATGCGAAAAACGGGTGCTGCTTTCCTGCAGGCCTGTTTTTTGCGTGATCTGAATTCAGAGGGGTTAAATAACACGGTTCTGATCCTGCTTTGGCGGGGAGGGCGGAATTTCATACATGCCCCCGGGGATGCGACTGGAAAAGGGTATGTGATAATATGATAGTGATAATTTCAATCCACGTATCTCGTATGGAGATGCGCCTTTTAACTCCCTTGAAAGACTCTTCTTTTCGAGTCTTTCAATCCACGCACCCCGAATGGGGATGCGACGTGCCGTCAGGGGTAGTAATATCTTCTGCGGCTACTTTCAATCCACGCACCCCGTATGGGGATGCGACTTGCTGCTACAAACTGACCTGCTGTTGCGGTCTGATTTCAATCCACGCACCCCGTATGGGGATGCGACGATATTCGGAAATCTCGCTGTCATAGGTGATCTTATTTCAATCCACGCACCCCGTATGGGGATGCGACGCTTGCCATGATCGGTGATAACAGGCATCAGGGCATTTCAATCCACGCACCCCGTATGGGGATGCGACGATACCCAATTGTGGGAAATGTATTGTTTGTTGGAATTTCAATCCACGCACCCCGTATGGGGATGCGACGCTTGCCATGATCGGTGATAACAGGCATCAGGGCATTTCAATCCACGCACCCCGTATGGGGATGCGACTGCATAATAGTACATTTTATAGCTTTTTTCATACTATTTTGCTCATAGTATACCATGTTTTGAGCCCAATGTACATATTCGGTAGGTTTTAAGATAGTAAGAGTGTTCATACTTGGTGCGAAAGACCTAGGGATTTTATGTTTGCTTCCCATTCGCACTAGTGTTGGTGTGGCCAGTTTGCATTTATTTTGCTGATTTATATTCGAAATGGGTAGAACGAGAGTGAATGTCCATAGAAAATTACCACATTTTACCATTATTGATTTTGCTTAAAGACTAGTTTGCTTTATTTTCAGGAATCATACATATAAATTTGCACAAATATGGGTTTAACTGTATGATTTTGGAGCTGATTCTGCGCAAGAAGGCGGAATTTATATGGACATCGCTTCCAAATTGCTGCGTTTCGAATATAAAAGGAAGTAATTTACATTTTGACAGCGCACCAAGTGCCCATCTTACAGCTTATGAAATTCTGGCTTTCGTTTTCGAAAGGTACATTGATACTTGAAACCCAAATCTTTTGCAAGTTCGTGGGCTTCCGCAAAGTGATCCATAAAATGAGAAGGATCGTGAGAATCAGAACCAAAGGTAAGGATTTCACCGCCAAGCTCTTTGTAGAGCTTTAAGATCTCTTTGCGCGGCAGCCAGATGCCGGTCTCGTATTTAAAGCTGGAAGTGTTTATTTCCAGTCCTTTTCCATCGTAAATGATCGTCTTGAGTGTATCTTCGAAAATATCCATATATGGTTTGTAATCGTAGATCTTACCAATATAACGATCAATAATCGTCAGGTGTCCGGCGATGTCGTAGTCCTTATATTCTTTCAGACAACGGTTGACATAGGTATAGAATTCTTCAAGCTTGATAGGTCCATCTACTTGAGAAAAATCGTAGCGGTAAAGATCATCCTTTCCCAGGCAGTGAAACGAACCTATGATGATGTCATAGGGGAAATCGCGGACAGCTCGGCGGCATTCCGCAAACTGTGTCTCCATGATGCCGATCTCCATTCCTTTGATGATGGACAGCCGGCCCTGGTATTGTTTTTCCGCATCCCTAAGAGCCTTATAATACTCTTCAAAATCAAGGGTGAAAGGAAACTCAGGATCTTCGTATCCGGGGTCGTAGTGATCTGTTATCGCAAGCTCCTTAATACCGAATTTTACTGCGCCTAAGAGCATTTCCTCCATTGGAACATCACAGTCATCAGAAAATGCTGTGTGTGTGTGATAATCGTACATGCTTGCCTCAGTCCTTTCTTTTTTATCTATGTCCTTGATTTTGCCATAAAAAGCGAATGGTTGCAATAGTCCTTTTGTGAATAAAGCTAAGTATAGACTGAGCTAGCAAAAAATTCTACAATAAAGGAACTTCAAAGCTAGAAGAGAGGTTATAGCAGGATGTATAATAGTCAAATGGAGATGAAGAGCTATGGATAAAAACAACTTGTCAATCAAAGCATTGATGATATAATTCAGCATTTTCACGAAGATTTGTCCCTTGATACGGTAGCTGCTCAGTTTTATATATCATACTATCACTTCAGTCGAATCTTCATGGAAGAGGCTGGTGAAAGCATTTATGGGTTTATTAAACGAGGCAAAATTGATCAAAGTCAGAAAAATTCAAGAAAACGTAATTTAGAAATCTGTCAAATCTGCGAGCGAAGTAGTCTACGGTAGTGAAGAACCAGTAAATAGAGAAACCAATCCAGAGTGGGTGAATGTTACCATGTGCCGCTTAGAAAACAAATTTGAAAATGAGACCGTAAAGAAAATACGAATGAACTGTCAATGCGGCTACACAATGAATGAAAAACTGGCACTCGTAAAAGAATTGATGTCAACGGCAGGGAACATGGAAGCGTTTATAAATTCAGAAAAGGCAAAAACGCCGGTCTTTTCTACGGAGTTGGGGAATTTTTACTGAAATTTCATTTTTACCCATATAGAAGTAGAAACCTTAGAGATCGTTACATGGTGTCTGTGCACCATCGGTTACAGCAAAGTTCTTTTGGAAAAGGCCTTCGGTCTAAAAAAGCTGTTCGCATCGACAAAGCGAACAGCTTTCCTTCCTTTTTCTTACCAGTGAACAATGACCGGCGTACCCTTGCTGGCCAAATTGTTAAACAGCTTTTTTGCTGAAGCCACCGGCATATTGACGCAGCCGTGGCTGCCGCCGCCACGATAAATGCTGCCGCCGAAGGCTCCGCGCCACGATGCATCATGCATTCCATAATTGCCGTAAAACGGCATCCAATAGGAAACCGGACTCGAATAAGAGGTACCATCAGCGTTATTGCCTTTCAGTGTCGCGCCTCTCTGCTTGTAAGTGAGACTGAAAGAACCGGCGGGCGTGTTATAGCCGGATAGAACATTCCCTGTGACAACCGGGCAATCGACCAGCTCTTTTCCGTCTTTAAAATACCACAGATGCTGCTCTGCCAGAGAAACTTCCACATATGTACTTCCGATATCATCCTCTTTGTTATAATCCGTAAAACCGGTCATCAGCCAAATGGGTTCCCGCTTTACTTCCTCGCCGCTTTTCAAGTCTTTGATCAGCTGCTCCGTTTCCTTATCCACGCTGAGCGCCCAGCCGTAGTCGCCGCCAGACACCTTAATCTTACGTCCGCTGAGGGACGTGAATTCACGAGTTTTGCCCAGAGTGTTATATTCTTTTGCAAATTTTTTCACATAACTGCGGACCGCATCCTCATCAACTGTGACTTTGGCGGCGGATTTTTCAGCTTCATCCTTCTCAGACTCGCTGGGAGCGCCGCTTTCCACCATCTCGATATCAAAGATCTTCTCCAGCTCTTCCGGCGGAATCTTGACTTCGTCCTTGCCCATAAGATAAGTCACTTTTGAAGTTAAGTATTTTTTGCAGAATTCCTGGCGTTCTTTGATCTCTTGACTGTCCGCGGTCACCTTAGGTTTTTGATAAAAGTCGGATGCCTTGTATTCAAGCGTGAACTGATTTTTGGCAATCAGGCCGGTGATCTTTTTCAGCAGAATATCATAATCGATGTTATTGCCTTGTACTTCCGGAACAATCTTAAAATCCTCCGAAGACAGGTCCACATATGCATCCTTCGTCTCCACCGGATCACCGCTTTCTTTCAGATAATCAGCGCTTTTCAACTCTTTTTTAAAGGCCTTATTGACTTTTTTCACTGTCATGTCCATCGAGACATCAAAATCAGCATGAAAAAAGTAATTGAGCGCAGCGCTGAAAAAATGGTCTTTTTTGACACTGGCGATTTCATTGTCAATGTCATAATCAAAATGCAAATCCGAAATGGCGCCTAACTCTTTACTTTGCCTGGTGAAGCTGAACACCTTGCTATTCCATTCCTTGATAAGTTTTTCTTTGGCTTTTTCTGTTGTCAAGCCGCTGCAGTCGACGTCGTTGATCGTGGTCTTCTGCGGAAACTGGTCAACAGAAAAAACGTTGGCCTCGAGGACATTCCATACGGCAAAGCCGCCTCCGGCCAAACAGAGTACAATAATAAGTGGGATTAAAAATTTTTTCATAATTACTAGTACCTCGCAACCTCAATATTTTACAATATTTTATGCATTTTTGAAAGCATTTTTCGTATTTTATGGTAAAATAAAATGGATCGCATATTTTTGTAAGGATTGGGAGAAATAAATGGCATTTACACATTTGCATGTACATACAGAATATAGTCTATTGGACGGCGCCGCCAGGATCAAAGATTTGGTGGCAAGGGCAAAGGAGCTGGGCATGGAATCAGTGGCGATTACGGACCACGGAGTCATGTTCGGGGTCATTGATTTTTATCGGGAATG
Organism: Clostridia bacterium; assembly: GCA_902363595.1. GTDB lineage: Bacteria > Bacillota > Clostridia > Peptostreptococcales > Anaerovoracaceae > Hominibacterium > Hominibacterium faecale. The sequence goes on from CABJAP010000001.1 coordinate 196,244, forward strand.
CCTGGATAAGGGGATAAAGCCGATCATCGGCTGTGAAGTATACACCGCGGCCAGAACCATGGCGGATAAAGACGTGGATAAGGACAAATACCAGGGGCATCTGGTGCTGCTGGCCAAAAACAATCAGGGCTATCAGAATCTGATCAAAATCGTATCAGCAGGCTTTGTCCAGGGATTTTACTACAAACCACGTATTGATAAAGAAGTGCTGAGGCAGCACAGTGAAGGGATCATCGCATTGTCAGCCTGTCTGGCCGGCGATGTGCAGCGAAAGCTGTTAAATCGGGATTACGAAGGAGCCAAGGAAGAAGCGCTGGCACTTCGGGATATCTTCGGAGAAGAAAACTTCTACCTGGAACTGCAGGACCAGGGTCTGGAGGAAGAGGCGGCGATCCTGCCCGATATGGTCCGGCTCCACGAGGAAACGGGGATTCCGTTCGTGGCCACCAACGATGTCCATTATGTGCGCAGAGAGGACGCAAAGGCCCACGATGTCCTCCTTTGCATCCAGACAGCTGCCACCGTCGATGAAGAAGACCGGATGCGCTTCCCCAACGACCAGTTTTACCTCAAATCCGAGGAGGAGATGCGCAAAATCTTCGCCAACTTCCCGGAAGCCTGTGACAACACAGCAAGGGTGGCCCAGCAGTGCGACGTCACCTTTGAGTTCGGGCATCTTCATCTGCCGGAATTTACGGCGCCTGAAGGAAAAACCAATCAACAGTATCTGAGGGAACTTTGTCGGCAGGGATTGGAAGAACGTTACGCAGATCAGCAAGACGCCGATATGGCAGCCCTTAAGGAACGGATGGAATACGAATTATCCATCATCGAAAAAATGGGATATGTGGAGTATTTTCTTATTGTATGGGATTTCATCAACTACGCTAAACGCAATAAGATTATGGTGGGGCCGGGGCGAGGCTCAGCGGCCGGGAGCATTGTTTCTTACGTGCTCAAGATTACGGATATCGATCCCATTCGCTATCGTTTGATTTTCGAGCGTTTTTTAAATCCGGAGCGAATCAGCATGCCGGATATCGATATTGACTTCTGCTATGAAAGGCGGCAGGAGGTTATCGACTACGTTATTGAGAAATACGGGGAAGATAAGGTCTCACAGATCATCACTTTTGGAACCATGAAAGCAAAGGCTGCTGTCCGTGACGTGGGCCGTGCGCTTAATGTGAGCTATCCTGAGACCGATGCCATTGCCAAAGCAATTCCCTTTGACCTGAAAATGACCATCGATAAAGCCCTTGCTATGAATCCGGAACTAAAGGCTTCTTATGAAAGGGATGAAAAAGTCCGTCAGGTATTAGATATGGCCAAGGCGCTGGAGGGTATGCCGCGCCATGCCTCTACCCATGCCGCAGGCGTTGTAATTTCAAAGAAAAGTATCGATGAATACGTTCCGCTGTATCTTTCCGACAAAGGCGTTTCGACACAATTTACTATGACCACGATTGAAGAGCTGGGGCTTTTAAAAATGGACTTTTTGGGCCTGAGAAATCTGACCGTGATCCGAGATGCTTTAGAAATGATCGAAGCTAATTATGGAAAGACGATTGATTTTTCCAAGATGAACTACGACGATCCCAAAGCCTATGACGTCATTGCCAAGGGAAATACTCAAGGGATCTTTCAGCTGGAGAGCGGCGGTATGACCCAGTTTATGAAAAATCTCAAGCCGGACTGCTTTGAAGATATCGTGGCGGGCGTAGCCCTATACCGGCCGGGCCCTATGGCTTCCATACCCACTTACATCGAGAACAAGAAGCATCCTGATCAGATCACCTATATTCACGAAAGTTTACAGCCGATTTTATCAGTTACCTACGGCTGTCTGATTTATCAGGAGCAGGTTATGCAGATTGTCCGTGATTTGGGCGGATATACCTATGGCAGGTCTGACCTTGTACGCCGGGCAATGGGCAAGAAAAAGATGGAAGTCATGCTCCAGGAAAAGGAGTATTTCATTCACGGTAAAGAAGATGAGGACGGCAATGTGGAGATCAGCGGATGTGTACGCAACGGCATACCGGAAAAGATTGCCGAAGAAATCTTTAATCAGATGGTAAGCTTTGCCGAATATGCGTTCAACAAATCTCATGCTGCGGCCTATGCGGTGATCGCATACGAAACGGCCTATCTGAAAGCCTACTATCCGGTGGAATTCATGGCTGCTCTCATGACCAGCGTCATGGGGGATTCCAGTTCCATCGCCAAATATATACGCAACTGTACGGAGATGGGAATTCAAGTCCTGCCGCCGGATATCAACGAAAGCGGCAAAAAATTTACGGTCAAAGATGGGAAAATCCGCTTTGGACTCTTGGGTGTCAAAAACGTTGGAGAGGGCGCGATCGAGGCTATCATCAAGGCGCGGGAAGAAAAAGGAGCGCCTAAGGATATTTTTCAGTTCATCAGTAATGTGGATATCCATGAGGTCAATAAAAAGGCGGTGGAAAGCCTGATTAAGGCGGGAGCGCTGGACAGTCTCAATGAAAATCGAGCTGCCCATATGGCCGTTTATGAAAGTTTGATCGAGTCTGCACAGAATGATTCACGAAAAAATATTGAAGGTCAGATGTCGCTTTTTCAGCTGAACGCGGAACAGATGGAACTGGAAGAGGCCTCAGCGCGGCTGCCTGAGACAGCTAACTTCCCCAGAGAGCTTTTGAGCAGTATGGAAAAAGAAATGCTGGGTGTGTATATTTCCGATCATCCTTTGAAAGATTATGAAGAGCAGATTCAAAAATTGATCGACGTTACGGCCGAAGATCTGGCCCATGCAGCCGACCAAGAAGAGACCGGAGCTGCTGCCGCTGCCGGAAATGGACCGGTGCTCTTTGACGGTATGCGGGCAACCATGGCCGGCATCATCAACAGTAAAAAGACGCTGGTGACCCGCAGCAATAAAATGATGGCATTTGTCGATATGGAAGATCTTTACGGAAATGTGGAAGTGGTGGTGTTTCCCAACGTATATGAGCGGTGCTCCCAATTGATTCAGGAGGATTCGCTCATTGTTGTCAAAGGAACGATTAATTTTAAGGAAGGAGAACTGCCCAAACTCCTGGCCAATGAAGTGCTGGATCTGCGGGAAAACAGCCGGGGAGCCAGGATGGCGGCCCAAAACGTAGTCAAAATTCGGATCCCGGACCATATGGAAAAGGGGCTGGAACAGATTCGGGAGATTCTGGCCCAGTATAAAGGCAGCACGCCGGTCATCATTTATCTCGGCAAGACAGGAAAGGCAATGAAAACAAAACCGGATCTTTGGGTCGACGCCAATGAAACTTTCTGTGAGAGCGTTTCTGAGTTGATCGGCGCAGAAAATCTGAAAATATAAGGAGGCGGAGACATGAAGCGAATAGGAGTACTGACGAGCGGAGGAGATGCTCCGGGAATGAATGCGGCGGTACGGGCCGTCGTACGCTGCGGACTGGACCGAGGAATGGAAGTCTACGGCATACAAAGAGGATATGAAGGATTGATCGATGGAGCGATCAAAGAAATGGATATGTCCTCGGTGGGGGATATCCTACACAGGGGCGGAACCATCCTTCGAACGGCTAGAAGTGAACGTTTTAAGACGGAGGAAGGGCAGAAGCATGCTATTAATGTACTGTCTGCTTTCGGCATTGAGGGAATCGTGGTCATCGGCGGAGACGGCTCTTTTCGAGGCGGTCTGGAGCTCTCCCAGAGAGGGATCACGGTGATGGGCCTTCCGGGAACTATTGATAATGATCTGGGCTATACTGACTTTACCATCGGGTTTGATACGGCGGTCAATACGGTGCTATCTGCAGTGTCCAACATCCGCGACACCTCTTCATCCCATGAGCGGGCTACTGTGATCGAAGTAATGGGCCGGCACTGCGGCGACATCGCCCTTTACGCCGGACTCACCGGCGGCGCCGACAATATTCTGGTGCCGGAGATGCCCTTTGATATTAATAAAGTCTGCCGAAAGATCATACAAGGAAAGAACCGGGGAAAGATGCACGACATCATCATGAAGGCGGAAGGCGTTGGCGTGGATGCTAAGGAACTGGCCCAGCTTGTAGAAGAAAAAACAGGAAAGGAAACCAGAGTGGTAATTCTGGCTTACCTTCAGAGAGGCGGTTCACCTACGGCAAAGGACCGGATGCTGGCCAGCAGAACAGCCAGTAAAGCCGTGGAACTCCTTTATGATGATGAGAGCAGCAAGGCCATTGGTATCTGCGGCAGCGAGATTGTCGCTTATGATTTGGAAAAAGCCCTCACCATAAAACGGCCCTTTAACGCGGACCTTTATCATCTGGCGGATGTGTTGTCAAAGTGAAAAATCGATTAAAATATAAAATAAAAAGCAGAATTAAATATGTTCGTATTTTTATAAAGAGCTTTTTCAAGTGGCTGCTGATTGCCGGCGTCGTTGGCGTCATCAGCGGAGGGGTGGGAACGCTCTTCCGCCTTTCGGTAGAGAACTCCAATGTCTTGAGGCAGGCGAATCCCTGGCTGATTTTCTTGCTGCCGCTGGGCGGGCTTTTGATTGTGAGCTGTTACCAGCTTTGCGGGATCAAATCCCCCATCGGAACTGACCGGGTAATCGGGTCGGTTCGGGCCGAAGAAGAGGTGCCGGTTATCCTGGGGCCGCTGATTTTTATCAGTACGGTCATCACCCACCTTTTGGGCGGATCTGCCGGCCGTGAAGGCGCGGCGCTCCAGCTGGGAGGCAGCATCGGCACCCACGTGGGAAAACTATTCCGTTTGGACGAAAAGGATATGTCGCTGATCGTGCTCAGCGGCATGAGCGGCGTCTTCGCCGCCCTCTTCGGAACGCCGCTGACTTCTGTGTTCTTTGCGCTGGAAGTGATTAGCGTGGGCGTCATCTATTATTCCGGCCTGGTGCCTTGTCTGGTTTCCGCGTTGGTAGCATACAGTATTTCCGGCTATTTTGGCTTTGATCTGGAGATTGAAAAAGTGCTGGCAATACCGGACTTGGGACTCTTTCCTGTCCTGCGTGTAGCAGTCCTAGGCGTTTGCTGCGCTGTGATCAGCATTGTCTATATCTTTACCATGGATCGCATTGACGACGGTTTTGAAAAACTGTTCCGCAATCCGTATTTGCGCATTTTAGCAGGAGGAGTGATTTTGGTTGGGCTATCAATGCTGTTTCCATCGGGAAATTATAACGGATCGGGCATGGGAGTGATCTTTCAGGCGTTGGACGGACATGCGGATTGGTGGGCCTTCCTGGTTAAAATTCTGTTTACTGCTATTACCCTTGGAGCAGGGTTTAAAGGCGGAGAGATTGTACCGACTTTCTTCATCGGCTCAACGATGGGATGCTGGGTTGGAAGCCTTTTGGGGCTGGAGCCTGGATTTGCAGCGGCTATCGGCCTGATCGCTACCTTTTGTGCGGTGGTTAACAGTCCGGTAGCATCGATTTTGCTGGGGATTGAGCTCTTTGGCGCTCAGGGTTTAATCTTTTTCGGTATCGCCTGCAGCATCAGCTATATGCTTTCCGGCTATTATGGGCTGTACGGAAGCCAGAAAATCATGTATAGTAAGACTAAAGCAAAATATATCAATATAAATGCAAGATAATAAGGAGGATGTTATGAAAATCGCTTTTGTAAACGGGCTTCTGATTGACGGCAACGGCGGAGAACCTGTAAAAGATTCATTGGTGCTGGTGGAAGACAAAAAGATCGCTTATGCGGGCCCGAAAAAGGAGTTTGACGGCAGCTACCAGGTGCGGGACATTTCCGGCAAGACGATCATGCCGGGACTGATCGACACCCATCTTCACTACAGCGGAAACCTGAGCGATAACGATACGGAATGGGTCATGGAGCCGATCTTCCAGAAAGCGGTAGTAGCTGTGGCTCAGGCCAGAGAAGCGCTGGAAAACGGTCTGACCTCCGTAGGCGAAATCTCCCGTTTTGGCCCTTATATCAGAGATATGATTGAAGCGGGCGTTGTCCCAGGTCCGAGAACTGTGACCGCTGGAGTTGGATTCTGCAGGACTGCCGGCCATGGCGATTCTCATAAACTGCCTTTGGAATACAATGAGGCGTCACACCCCTGGGCGGAGCGGGTGGACGGCCCGTGGGAACTGCGTAAGGCAATTCGCCGCAGAATCCGCGAGAATCCGGACGCTATAAAAATCTGGTCCACCGGCGGCGGAATCTGGAGGCACGATGCAAAGGCGGATTCCCATTACACGATGGAAGAAATTCAAGCTGTGGTAGATGAAAGCAATATGATCGGACTTCCGGTCTGGTCCCATGCCGAAGGCTACGAAGGAGCCCTCAATTCCTGCAAAGCGGGTGTTTCCGTTATCATCCACGGCCAGGAACTGAACGAAGAATGCCTGGAGATTATGAAGGAAAAGGACATCACCTTCTGCCCGACCTATCAGTTCTTTACAGAATGGTTTACTGTTTATGAACCGCCGTACCGTCCGATTCACGATCAGTATCCAGGAGAAACGACGGCGGAAAAAGAGCTGAACCGAATTACCGACAACCTGCTCAATGCCAACAAGAAAGGGATCCGCATTACAATCGGATCGGATTCTTTCTGCAGCACCTTGACGCCTTACGGCAAGTATGCGATTACAGAGATGTATGCTCTCAACAAGGCGGGAATGACCAACATGGAGGTGCTGGTGGCAGCGACTAAAAACGGCGCTGAAATGCTTCGGATCGATGACATTACCGGCACTCTGGAGGAAGGAAAATTTGCCGATTTGCTGGTGCTTGACGGAAATCCGGCGGAAGATATGAAGGCTGTTTCCACTGATCATATGGAGGTGATCATGAAGGAAGGGGCCTTTGTAAAGGGCGAATAATCAAAAGCACCAAAAGTTTGAACGCTTATTTTACGGGACTGATAAACTTTGTCAGTCCTGTTTTAATGCAATGGATCGTTTTTGAAAAGAGCTGCATTTTGTGATATAATTTTCCTAGTTTCATATTTCTGAGAGATAAAAACACGGTCCGGCTGGTAGTCCGGGCGCAGAGCATCCGCTCTGTCAGTAACCTGCCTCCTTTGGTTGTCCATTCTCTTTTTTGAAAAAAGAAGGAGGATTTTGTCATGCAAAAAATCAGGGCTAAGTTTACCGTGTTTTTTGAAGAACCTTTCTGGATCGGCGTTTATGAGCGAATCTGTGAAGGGCAGTATCAAGTCTATAAAGTGACTTTCGGCGCCGAACCGAAAGATTATCAAATCTATGAGTTTTTATCCGAGAATTGGAGAACGTTTCGTTTCAGCAAGCCGCAGCCAATGGAAAAATTTCCTGAGCGGCGCATCAATCCAAAACGAATGCGCAGGGCAATCGCAAAGGACCTGTCCCAAACAGGGGTGGGGACAAAGGCGCAGCAGGCCCTGAAACAGCAGCAGGAGGAACGCAAAGCAGAGACGAAAAAAACAAATCGACAGAGAAAGCAGAGAATGAAGCAGGAGCAGTTCCAGTTAAAGCAGAAAAAGCGGAAAGAAAAGCATAAAGGGCATTAATCGAGAGTGGCCCAATCGCCTATATCAAACCGGTAAACAGCTGGTTTATTCTATTCGGTTGTCATCCAGATCGATACCGATGTCGTTATTGATCACTCGGCCGAAGTTGATGGCATTGTCGCCGAACTTGGCCCGGATATTGTCGATGGTACGTTCAATCTTTTCCTGTTCCTGGCGGGCATGGCCCTCCAGATCAAAGAGAGAGAGCTGTTCCGATTCGTTTTCATCGCATAAGTTGATCGCCGTAATGGTCAGCATGCGGATCGGATCCCGCAGACGCCAGGATGAAGCGATGATCTCAATGGAAGCGTGAAAAATCTCTTCGGCCAAATTGGTCGGCGCAGACAGTTGTTTTTGCCTGGAAATTACCTTAAACTCCGGGTCCTTGATATCCACTTTTACACCAAACCCTTTCATCTGATATTTGCGCAGCCGGCTGGCTACTGTATCGGAAAGGGCTGTAACAGCGACCTTAATATCGTCCATCCCCTGAAGGTTGCGGCGAAAGGTGGTTCCGTTGCCCACTGATTTTATTTTTTCCCGCTCGCTGTAGCGGCTGACCGGACTGCTGTCCAAACCGTTGGCGTATTCGTAGAGCATGCTTCCCTGCTTGCCCAAGAGCGCGGTCAGCAGCGTCCGGTCAGCACGGGCCAGATCGCCGATGGTTTGGATCCCTGTCTTATTGAGTTTGTCTGCCGTAGCGGCGCCGACAAAAAACATGCTTCGAACATTCATCGGCCACAAAATATCTTTATAATTGTCTCTGCTTATCACGGTTGTACCGTCCGGCTTATGATAATCGCTGCCCATCTTTGCAAAGATCTTGTTGAAGGAAACGCCTACGGAAAGGGTAAGTTCCAGCTCTTTTTTGATGGTTTCCCGCAGAGTATCCGCGATTTCCCGCCCTGTTCCAAAAAGCTTAAGGGAGGCTGAGACATCCAGCCAGGATTCGTCGATGCTGAAAGGCTCCACCATGTCGGTAAAGCGTTGATAAATTTCATTGATCTTGAGGCTGTATTCTTTGTATTTATGATGATGAGGCGGCAAAAGCTGCAGCTTCGGACATTTTTTCTTCGCCTGCCATACGGTCTCTGCTGTCTTAATTCCATATTTCTTCGCTTGGGCGTTTTTGGCTAATATAATACCGTGACGGTTCTCCGGATTCCCGCAGACCGCTACCGGGTGATTCTTTAATTGAGGATATTTTAATAATTCAACAGAGGCGTAAAAGCCATCCATGTCGCAATGAAGTATTGTTCTGTCCATGTCTTTATTATAGCTGATTTCGCCGCAGGTATCTACGGTAAGTTGCAAGATTGATCATATGCTGCTGCACCGGTTTCATGATGTTTTTTTGTGAATAATATCAAAACAGCTGAAATTATGATATACTAAAAAGGCGAAGTCTGAATAATCAAACAATGAAGTGGAGGAAGGAATAATGGATCGCAAAGAAGATGCACGCAGCAAAAAGATTATTTTCGTGTCCAGTTGTCTGCTGAACACCAACAATAAAGTCCTGGGCCTGGCCAGATATCCAGGGATGTGCAAAGAGGTATTCGATACATTACATAAATATGGACTAGGGATCAACCAAATGCAATGTCCGGAGACCCTTTATCTGGGAATCAAACGGTGGTGGGCGACCAAAAATCTGTATGACAATCATGGCTTTCGCAGCTTTTGCAGAGAGCTTGCGGAGCAGGCGGTCACATATATGGAAGAATATGAGCGGGCCGGATATGAAACGGTCGGCGTTCTGAGCTGTGACGGTTCTCCCACCTGCGGCGTGGATATAACCAGCTGGGATGATCGGTGGGGTGCCAGCCCGGTTGACCTTTCATACAATGATGCCATTGTTGAGGGCTCAGGTGTTTACATAGAGGAATTGAAAAAGGCAATTCAGGCACGGGGGCTGAAGATGCCGCCGTTCTATGGCTTGGCGCTGGATGACGAATCTGTGGATATGAATCAGATCCTTTCTGATTATGAGGCGTTTATTAAAAGCATTTGCGAATAAGTGGATTTTTCGTGAAAGAACCGGATAGGGGTAGATGAAACAGCTGCATGTGTGATATAATCTTAAATAGTTTCGATCAATTGTCCCGTGCTTGAAATGGGACAAGGAATAAGAATGCTTAGATGAGAAAGGGTTGATGAGATGTTAAAAAAGATCAATAAGGTACTTAGAATTATATTTATTGGATTTATTTTGATTTATGGAATCATTAAAATATTTGATGTCGTTCCCAAGGAAAAGAAGGAGAAGCGAGTAAGACACGTGGATAAGACTACCAGTGAATTTGACGAATTATGGTAGCAGTATTAGGGCTAAGGGGATATTATGAAAAATGTGATGGTGTGTGTTACGCAGCAGAAGACCTGTGACCGGCTTATACGGTACGGACATGAGGTTTTGAATGGACAGGACGGAGAACTGTTCATTATTCATGTTGCGCCGAAGGATTTTAAAATCCTGGGAAGTTCTGAAGAAGGGGAAGCTTTGGATTATCTGTATGGTAAGGCCATTGAATATGGCGCCAATCTGACAGTGGTACGTTCCAACAATATTTTGGAAACGCTGGTAGATTTAGTGGAAAAAAATCAAATTACTCAGGTGATCTTAGGAAAATCCGGACAAGTAAAAAACGAAACGAACCTGATTTCGAAATTTGGAGAAAAGATTAGTGAGCAGGCGGAACTGATTGTCGTTCCGTGAGCCTGACAGCAAGGGAGGACATAAATTTGAGAGTATTGACGATTATCAGCGGTGTACTATTGGTTTTAACGGGTGTTTTCTGCTTTGCCAATCCGGGAGAAACCTTTTTATCGCTGGCATTTGTGCTGGGACTGATTATGGTTATCAACAGCATCATACAAGGCATCGCTTACTGCTGGGGCAGGAGCGGTCAAAATGATAATAACGGCTGGATCCTGACGGAAGCGATTATAACGTTTATTCTAGGCATTTTGGTATTGAGCAACCAGATTGCGGCTGACGTTGCTATTCCCATGGTGTTCGGAATGTGGGCGATGTTTTCCGGCGTGCTGCGGGTCGTTACGGCGACGATGATTGACCGGGCGCATAAGAAATTGAATTTTGCTTGGACGTTGATAACAGGAGTTTTGTGCGCGCTGGGAGGTATCTATGCTTTCCTGAACCCAATTATCGCAGGTCTTGCCATTGCCGTGCTTCTAGGCATTATGTTTATGCTGCAGGGGATCAGTACCTTGGAGCTGGGAATACATATGCCCCATGAAAAGAAAGTGAAAAAGCCGAAAACCAAGAAAGATAAAAGAGCAAAGAAAAAGCAGCAAGCTAAAGAAGCTGCAGAAGTGATAGATGATTATTCAAACAAATCCGATGAGCCAGACTCTCCGGTCAAGGCGGGAGAATTTTCAGTTCAGCAAATTGCTGAGGAGAACAGTACTCCAGCAGCAGAGCCTGTCCAGGAAATGGCACAGCCAGCTGTGACGCCAGGTGTTGAACCTACGGAAAAGAAGGCGGATGAGCCTGACACAGCGGTTTCTCAGGAAAAGGAGAACGCTGATAACGCACCTGTTGATCCTGTGCAAGAGGAAGAGGATCGAATTGCTGCTGCCATTAGGCAGGCGGAGGAAGCGCAGATAGCCGCAGCGCTAAAGAAAGCTGCGTCCATCAAAAACAGTGCAGACGTTAAAGATGACGATCGGCCCGATTTTTCTAATATATTTAAGGATTAAATTGATAAAGTATATGGAAAAAGCCTGTACCTATTTAGCGGAGGACAGGCTTTTTTATTACGTTAGATTTTTTCTTTTCCCACGATGAAAAATCATCGCAAACTTAGATCAAAATAAGCTGGAGCGATCAGCCAAGCACTCTTTTTTGCCTAACATGAGGCCCCGCAAACTCCTCGCTGGCTAGAGCAGTATGGGGATTAATCAGCGCTCACCGGGTGAAATGGTGATGTATGTCAGTTCGGGCACAGCTCCCAGCCTTGCAGGTATTTTCGTGGTTCCAAGGCCGGAGTTGACGTAGAGGATCGTCTTGTTTTGGTTATCCAGCTTATACTCACCTTTCACGTACTTTTCGCCGTAGGAAGGAAGATACTTTTCCGTATAAAACGGAATCCGAATCTGCCCGCCGTGGGTGTGGCCGGCTACCATATAATCCGTATTAGAATTTAAAATCTTGTCAACAATATCCGGCTCGTGACATAATACCAGGTTATACATGGACGCATCCGCACGATTGACAACGGATGGATCGCCGTAACCGATGAGCAGATCATCGATTCCGATCAGCCGCAGATTGTTTTTTTGGAAGGTAACCGTTTCATTGACTAGGACTTTAAACCCGCCCTGATTCATAATGTTTTCGTATTTATATTCAGCGCCGCCGCCGTAGTCATGATTGCCAAATACTGCGTATTTCCCCAAGTTCGCTTTCATCATGGAAAGCTTTCTTGATATTTCTGAAGTGTCTCCGGAATATTGGTTGAGATTGTCGATTAAATCGCCTGCGAAAAGCAAGATGTCCGGCGGATTTTCATTGACCTTGTCAACGACTTTCTGGAACATATCCGTATCATATTGAAAGCCGAAGTGCGTATCTGCGAATACTGCAACGGTGATCGGCTCTTCCATGGAATAACTGGTATCCTGTGTTTCTCTGACTGTAAGGCGGTTCGGTTCGATAAAATGGGCGTAACCTACACCAAGAACGCCGACGAGCACGATGATGATTGCAAATATAAAAATCCATTTCAAAAGCTTCCCAATTGCTTTTAACATTTCAAAACCCCTTTTCTGTCTTACTAAAACTGCTCTATTATAATACCACTTATTATGTCCTGGTTCAATGCGCCGCAGGTGGTAAAAGCTTAAATTCTGTGGTATAATTCATTAACATTTTATGAATGATTGTGGAGGAATTATGTGGGATATTGGTATTATCGGCGGCGGAGCCTCTGCCATGGCGGCTGCAATTGCTGCTGCTTCACAATGCGAAGGGCTGTCCATTTGCATTTTGGAAAAAAAAGATTCGCTTGGGAAAAAACTGACGGCCACAGGCAATGGCAAATGCAACCTGACCAACGCGGCATGTCCCAACGTGAGGGAGACGCTGGAGTTTTTTTCTTCCTTGGGTATTATAACAAGAACCGATGAACAAGGGCGGATTTATCCCTACTCCCAGCAGGCAGCGGATGTGGTTTATGGAATGGTGCGGCAGTTGAAGGCCCTGGGCGTTCAGGCGAAGTGCGGCTGCGGGGCCCAGCAGGTTGACAAAGATGCAAATGGTTTTGCTGTCACCTGCAGCGGCGGAGAAAAGCTGTCTGCCGGACGCCTTTTAATTGCGGCAGGGGGAAAAGCGGCGCCCCAGTTCGGTACATCCGGCGACGGCTATTCTTTTGCCAGACGGCTGGGTCATAAGGTTACCAGGCTGTCGCCGTCCCTGACCGCTTTGGATGTGCAGGAAGATTTTCGCCGGCTCAAGGGCATCCGCGTTAGGGCTGCTGCAGGATTGTGGAAAGATGATCAATTGGTTTCTCAGGAAGAAGGCGAAGTCCAGTTTACAGCCGATGGCGTTTCTGGGATCTGTATTTTTAATTTAAGCCGCTTTGTCAAATTGGAGGAGCATGAATCCTTCCTCGAGGGAATCGGACGATATCGGATCTGCCTGGATGTTCTGCCCCATATGAATTTGCCCCAGACGGAGGATTTTCTATGGGAACGGCGCCGTATTTCTCGATTGAAAGCAAAAGACCTGCTGCTTTCTGTCGTACCGGCGGCTTTGGCTGAAAAGCTGATGAGCACAATCCAGACGGACGGAGATATGAAGGCAGCGGACCTTTCCCATGAGCAGATTGCTTCTTTGGCGGGAATTTTAAAGCAATGGAACCTGCATCTTTCCGGTGTGAAAGGGTGGAAACAAGCCCAGTGCACTTCCGGCGGAGTGGATCTTTCCCAAGTTAATGAAATGACTATGGAATCGCGCCTAGTCAGCGGGTTATATTTCGCTGGCGAAGTCCTTGACTATGACGGGCCTTGCGGCGGGTTTAATCTGCAGAACGCATGGGAAACTGGAATCAAAGCAGGAAAGGCCATGGCTGTCAGCCTGCAAAGTGAAAGAGCCTAAAAAGGGCAAATTTGGATAGCCTGGGGGTTTGAAGAAATAGGAAGACTCAGGACAGAGAACGAACCTCTGCCAGGGGTCTTTTTTTGTGAATAAAGGGCAGATTTGGAAGGGCGCATTCCCTCGGAATCCCTTGATATTCCTTGATTTAGGAACTTACACTGCAGAAAGACTCCGTTACTTAAAATTGATGCAAAAACATGGAAAGATCGGGAATGGAATTCGGGCCGATGATCTTGCAAAAGGATAATTGAGTTTGCCCCAAAAAGGATAAAAGGGGTTGCCCGGAGACAATGGCTGTCAGCGAACAAAACGAAAGAGCCTGAAAAGGGCAAACGCGGATAACTTAGTGAATCTGACAATTCTCACAGTTTTGCGTTTTTTTATTCCATCTGAAAAGGTGTTATGTTAAACTAAAATATATAACTTTATGATATAATAGGAAGCGATCCTGCTTTCTGTTTTGCTAATTCCACAGAGGAGGAAAAACGTGAAGCTGCCTGATCATCAAACAATTCGCAGACCGGAAAAACTGCTGCTTTGTATCGCGCTGCCGCTGATGCTGCTTTTCTGTGCCGCTACATGGTTGATCCAGGGCAGCGTGCCAGTGACGACCGTTCACTCAGACAACGGTATATGGGATCTTCGTGATGTGGATTTTCAGTCAACCAATGTGCGTTTTTCTGGTCCTGTCGAATACATTCCGGAAGAATTGCTGACGCCAAAGGAGTTCTCCGCTCGCCAATCAGAGGCAAAGATCGTCGATACCTATCAGTACCCGGCCGCTTATGGTACCAGCCGGATACGGCTGCGCGTCCCACCGGGCACACATTATGTCGTGTCCGAAAGCTCCCCCTTGTCTTCGGATCGTTTCTATCTGAATGGACAGTGGGTGGAAGATATTGGAAATCCCGGTGAAACTGCTGAGTCCACGACAGAGGGAGATGTCCTGTTTTCCTATACCGTCGCGCCTAAGGACGGTACAATCGAGATCGTACAGCAAGTGTCCAACTATACCCATCGAAAAAATGAAAGCCATGCTGGTTATGTGGTTGGGACTGTGCCTATGATGCGAGCCTTTGTGGCCTGTACCTATGGTGTGGCGGCCCTGCTGATCGGCTGTTTTATAACGGTGTTCCTGGTGCACATTACCCTCTGGTTCTTATTCCGGGGATACCGGGCGAATCTGTATTTTTCTCTGTTCTGCCTGACTTTCGTGTTTCGTACCTTTGTTACCGGGCCAAAGCTGGCGACGGCTTTGTTCCCTGATTTTTCCTGGTTCGTGGCCTTTGCCATTGAATACTGCACCTTGCCGGTGGCATCGGTGCTCTATGTGCTGATTTTTCATTCCATGTTTCCCGGTACGATGCAGCGGTGGTTCCGTATCTTCCTTATCGCGGCATCGGGCTTGTTTATTGGGTGCCATTTCGTATTGGATTCCATGACAATCTCCAGGCTGCTGATCTATTACCAGGCGGTGATGGGCATTACCATCGTATACGTTATTGTCCGGGCTGTCATGAAGCTTCGAAGGATCGCGCTGCCACAGGCTTTGTTCCTCGCCGGCGGCGGAATCATGATGTATGCGACTGTGCGCGATATCCTTTTTTACCGGGATATCTTCATCCCTCCCTATGGCAGTTATGCCAACGCGCCGCTATCAGAAATGGGGCTGCTGCTGTTCGTATTCCTGCAAATGACAGCGGTGTTTATCGGCACGATTCGAGAGATGGACGCAGTGCGGGCAAAGGAGCAAAAGCTGCAGGCAGAAAACGCAGCTTTGGATCGGGTGAATAAGCTGCGGGCCGATTTGCTGGACACCCTTTCGCACGAATTGCGTACTCCACTGGCAGTAATGATGGGTTACGCGGAGCTTGCAGTCAAGGAACTCAGGATGAAAGGGATTGACGAAGAGACGACTGCAGACCTGGATGCGATTGCAGCGGAAGCAGGGCGCCTGGCCCTGCTGGTAGAGGAAGCGCGCCGCCTCACGCTTTCCCGTGATGTGGCAGAGCACAAGCGGCCTTTTTCTCCGGAAGGGATTATTCGCCAGACGGCACGGCTCTATCAACCGATCCTTGAACGGAGGGGCACGGCGCTTTCTCTGGACTTAGCGCCGGAATTACCGAAAATCTACGGCAGCGCCGATGAGCTGACTCAAGTGATGTTCAACTTGCTGACCAATGCGGGCAAGCATACGGAGGATGGCAGAGTTTGTGTTACGGGAGAGCAGGAGGATCATGTCATTACTGTGACGGTATCGGATGATGGCAGCGGAATCGCGCCGGACTTTCTGCCTCATGCGTTTGAACGATATGCACATGACGATAGAGACGGCTCGGGATTGGGCCTTGCCATCTGCAAGGAGATTATCGAGGGGCACGGCGGTAAGATTGCCCTTGAAAGCCAGCTGGGCAAAGGAACGACCGTTACCTTTACTCTGCCTGTTTACAAGGGGGAATAATCGATGGAAGAAAACAAGATAATCCTGCTGGTAGAGGATAATAAACATCTGAATAAAATCAACAGCCGAGCGCTGACGCTTTCCGGCTACAAGGTACTGACTGCTATGACTCTGGCCGAGGCCAGGGAGCATCTTGCAAAGACAGAACCCGACGCGATCATCCTGGACATACTGCTTCCGGATGGCAACGGAGTGGAATTTTGCCGTGAAATACGTGAACAGACAGCCGCGCCCATCCTCTTTCTGACATCGGTGGCAGGGGTTGACCAGGCATTGGAGGGCATCCGGGCCGGGGGAGACGATTATCTCAACAAACCCTTCCACATCGAGCTTTTGCTGGCCAGGATTGAGGCCTTCTGGCGCAGGGATGCCATCAAACAGCGCATGAAACCCGAAGGCCTTATGACGGTGGGCCCATTGACGCTGAATGAAGTGGCAAATGTAGCCTATCTGCGTGGCGAGGATCTGTTATTGACGACCAAAGAATTCGCGCTGCTGCGATTGCTTGTACAAAATGAAGGGCGTACGATCTCCAAGGAAGCCATTTACGAAAAGGTATGGGGGCAAGCGATGGGAGGCGACAGCCAGGCCCTGTACGCAGTCGTGTCCAGGCTGAAGAAAAAGATGGAACCGGGCAAGGATTCTATTCGGCTGCTGACAGTGCGCCCGGAAGGCTACCTGTTGTCGATCAAAAAAACAAAAAATAAAGTGTTATCGAAAGAGCCAACCCTGTGAAACTGACAATTCTGCAAGTTTCACAGGGTTTTGATTTCTTTCGAACGAAAAGCCTGATAAACTAAAAAGATAACAGGCTTTATCGATTTTTTAATTATTCGGCTATATTGGAAACAAAACGGAGGAAAAAAGGAATGAAGGGCAAGAAGAGAAAGACGGCAGTTCTTACAATGGCAGCAGTGCTCAGCGTCATGATGATCGCCAGCCCACTGGCTGTCATGGCAGAGGAGACTGCTCCTGCTGCCCCGGAGGTCACGCAGGACGGGAACGTACAGAAGGAAACAGCCCCAGCCATCCGCTTGCCGGAGAACCTGCGGGCGAAAGCCGGAACAGCATTGAAAGACGTGGCGCTTCCGGAACCTTGGACCTGGGCGGACGGCAGCACAGTTATTCCGGCAGAAACGGCAGAATATCCGGCACGGCTTTGCGTAGATGACACCGCATATGATTACAGCAAGGCAGAGGGATATAATGTGGGGGGGCCTACGTAGAGAGGATGGTTGCGGTCACTGCAGAAGCAGCGAAAGCAGAAGCAGTAGATCCAGTAAAGGGGAAACCACGCCGATTGCCTGGGGCTCCTCCGGCAACCTATGGTGTAGGGGATATAGACATCAATGCTGATAACTTTCCGGACGAAAAGTTTCAGGATTACATAAAAAAGACTTTTGACCAGGATGACAACGGCAAGTTATCTGCAGCAGAGATTGATGCTATTAAAGTAGTAGATGTTTCTGGTGAGACCGCCATTCAAAGCTTAACAGGGATTGAACATTTTACGGCTCTGGAGACCTTGAGGTGCAATAACACAGGGATAGGAAGCTTGGATGTCAGCAGCAATAAAAAACTGATGACCTTGCGTTGCGAGAACAATGCAAGCCTTACAAGTTTAACCGTAGAAGGTGCTAAGGCTCTGGATAGCTTGTATTGCGATGACACAGGGATCAGAAGCTTGGATGTCAGCCGCAATACGGAGCTGACGTTCTTGCGTTGCGAGAACAATGCAAGCCTTACCAATTTAACCGTAGAAGGTGCTACGGCTCTGGAGACCTTGTGGTGCTATAACACCGGGATCGGAAGCTTGGATGTCAGCAGCAATGAGAAGCTGACGGTCTTGCAGTGCAATGCCAATGCAAGCCTTACAAGTTTAACCGTAGAAGGTGCTGCGGAGCTGACTGGATTGGATTGCTCTAACACCGGGATAGGAAGCTTGGATGTCAGCCGCAATACGGAGCTGACGGACTTGTCTTGCGATAACACCGGGATAGGAAGCTTGGATGTCAGCAGCAATAAAAAACTGATGATCTTGCGTTGCGAGAACAATGCAAGCCTTACCAATTTAACCGTAGAAGGTGCTGCGGCTCTGAATGGCTTGTGGTGCGATAACACCGGGATAGGAAGCTTGGATGTCAGCAGCAATAAAAAACTGATGATCTTGCGTTGCGAGAACAATGCAAGCCTTACCAATTTAACCGTAGAAGGTGCTACGGCTCTGACTCACTTGAATTGCTCTAACACCGGGATAGGAAGCTTGGATGTCAGCAGCAATACGGAGCTGACGGTCTTGAGTTGCAAGAACAATCGACTTGCCTATCTGAATATAGGAACCAACAACAAGTTAACTGACGTATACAGTACTGGCCTGAAAGATGTAGACGTAACGGTTACAAGCGATCGCTTTCAGATGGCGGATAAATTTGCTGGCATTGACGCCGATGCGGTTCGAAACGTAAAAAATGCAACTTACAACAGCGGTACTATGAGTAATTACCGTGAAGGAATACCGATTACCTATACATACGATTGCGGTACATCATCTGGTGGAGAGGTGACAATCGAGGTAACTTTGAACATTACATTGGGGAGTACCATTTCCATTACAGAAAATTTGAACAAGACCTATGACGGAAAGGCGGTCAGCGCGGCGCCAACGGTCAGCACGGAAGGAAGCAGCGGTGCGGTCAGTTTCACGTGGGAGCGAGAAAAGGGCGCGAACACTTGGGAAATAATAAACTCCGCGCCGACGGACGCGGGCACCTACCAGGTAACGGCAGCCTTAGAGTCCGACGGTACTTACAAAGAGGCTACCTCTGAACCAGTGCGATTCACCATTTCGCCAAAAGACATCACAACAGACAGCCAGATCATTGTGCCGGATATCACGGCTGACACGGACCTTGATAAACTGGTCATTCAAGATGGGGATCGGGTCCTGGTACAGGGAACGGACTATGATGTGACCAAGACGCAAGACGGAGCTAAAGTGACCGTGGCAATCACAGGCAAGGGCAACTACACAGGAACGATTACCAGGACCTATACCGTGAACGGCCCGGACAGCAATAAAGACGGCACAAAGACGGCACAGACAGGAGATCCTGCGAACGTTGGATTGCTTGCCGCGATGGTCCTGTTATCTGCCGGATGCATGTTCGTTCTTATAAGGAAAAAAGGACAGAAAAAATAGTTAAGCTTCGCAGTTAAAATGACCCGGACAGTAAGGCAGTGAAAGAGCTGGCCGGATAGATTCCTGCAGCCGATCTGCATGGCGAGGATATGCTATTGACGCCCAAAGATGGGGCAAGGCTTCCATTCGGCTGCCGGTTGTCGATCAAAAAATAGAGAAACGAAAAGCGATATAAAAAGAAGACCCTGTGAAACTGACAATTCTGTAAGTTTCACAGGGTTTTGATTTCTTTAGTAATCAAAGATTGATAAACTAGAAATATAGCAGAATATATCGATCAAATGGAGGAACACTTATGAAGAAACATGATATGTATCAGCATCCAATTGCCCCAATGATTGCACTAACCCTTTGTTTGGGGATTGTATTTTCAATCACTATGCTGTTTCCTGCACAGGCGCAGGCGGCTTCTGCTGCAAATGCAGAAAACTACTTTAGCGGGAAAGCCTATCAGGCATTTGGGCTTTCTTCTGTAAACAGTGCCGGCTCTCAGCCGGGTGATTTTATAAAAAACGTGGAAGAACCCCTGGCAGGCTATACGCCCATGGGCCTTTCCGAACTCTACGTGGCCTCCATGAACCAAAATGCCGCTTACAGCGGAGAGGCGCAGATTAAAAAAGGGCCGGAGAATTTTTCCAACGACAGCATCAAGCTGGAGAACATGAAGCCGGTGTCGTCCCTGCCTTATTCCTCCGGTAACCATTATCAGGCCCAAAACGCCACAGCAGTTTCTTATGACTCTCCACGCGATCAAAGCGCGGCGGAGGGAATTGCGGAGTCTGTGCTTTATAGTGAAGGTGGGAACAGTTACCAGAAGATTACCCTCTACGACAGCGGGATGAAGAAACTTGATTCCCTTATAATCCCGATTTCAGACAAAACGAGCGGCGATTGGGTCAAGGGAATCGAGGCAGACGGCGCCCGGGGACTGACAGCCATCACAGCCGGGAGGTATTATGACGACCTGCCGTGTATTGCGGCTTACGTGCCCGCCCGTACGGCCTCAAATGGCAGCAAAGACGGCCCATACATTATGATTGCCTCAGTGGATTCCCAAAAAATAAAGATCAGGCAGAAAATCAACCTTCGCGATTTGAGTCAGGACTCAAAACAGAATTCCTTCAGCGATACCAGGTATAAGGATTGGTATTTGCCGGTTGTAGACCTGCACACTACGGGGATTGCAGGCTATGATGACCTTGTAATTAACGCGTCCCTGCCGTTTGCAGAAATCTACAAAGGCCGCAGCCAGAGCGGAGCATCCGTCATCTACAGCTCTAAAAATAAAAAGGCGATAGGCGCAAGTAAATTTGTTATGGGCCGTCTTTACGACATCCCCATGAATGCCGGGACTTGCGCGCGTTTTGCCGCCGCCTGCGACACGGATCTCAACGGCAACGGCGCAGGCGAGCTAGTCGTTGCCGCCCACAAAAGCAAAACGGGCGGAAAGGGAAAAGGAACGATGGACACGGAGAAAAACGTCGTGCAAATGGTGACGTGGAACCCGGTAAAGAAAGAATATCAATATGTGTGGCCCTATGCAAAGGACGTCAGCAAAATAAAAGGTATCTGTGTGGAAAAAGAAATCACGGAACCGGCGGCAGTTACTGCAGGAAGGTATTTCGAGGGCGACAATCAGGATTATCTTTTCGTGGAGGGCGTCACCTACCGGTTCAAGGGCGCTTTTCCCGCGGCTGCAGAAACAGAAGCGGATTATTTCAGGAACAGCTCGCTGGAAGAAAGCCACAGGATGTCACTGCATGGAAAGGGGAATCTGTTCGTTTCCCACGCAGTTACGGCCTGCTTTGCAAAGGACAAATATGGTACGGAACAAACCGCAGTAGTAAGCGGTGCAGCCGGGAAGTCCGATTCCCGTGTCAGCTATGACATTAGCTGGGTACACACAGACGGAGCGTCCGGTTCGCTTACGCAAACGGAATCAAATACCGGATATCTCACAAATAAGGAGATCAGTGGCAGCGGCACCTTTTTGACATTGACAAATGTGGATGTAGACAACGATTCCGTATTTTTCAAATACAAGGGCAAGCGCTGCGGCTTTAGCGCACCCACCCCGGTTGCGGTGCTGCCCGCCGCGCCTTACTATGACGAACTGTCATATCTGGACGACTATGACGCCGGAAGCGTCTCCTTTACCATTTCCAGTCAGGAGAAATCCGGCGCGGATGGAAGCTGGACCATCAGCGGCGGGGTTAATATGGGGCTGGAACAGAAAGGCGGTGCGGGCGCTGCCGGGAAAGATTCCATCATAAACGGAGCATTCCAGGATGAGCGTATGCTATCCCGTCTCCGTATACGCTACGATGCACAGAACATCGAAACGTCCGTTCATTACGCTTCTGACGGAGGAGGGGCGAACGTGGTGTGCGCCGCTTCGCCTATGACAAGCTATCTCTACGACGTATGGGTGCCGGAATATACGGTGACGGCCAAGATGCGTGAAGAATACAAGAAGCAGACGGGTTCAGACTGTCCTTTCAAAAAAGGCTCGGTTCAGGGAGGGACTTTTGAAACTTACGCTGTCAACAACATTTATAACCCACAGTATGGCATCATTTCCGTGGAGCAGTATAACGAGGCAGCAAAAAATTATGGCACACCCGACGCCCCGGTTTCTGAAATTCTTATGAATGAAATTTACGCAGATTATGTCCCGGGGGCGCCGGACACCTATCCCAAAGCAGAGGCTGACCTTAAAAACGTTGCCCCCCCGGCAGCTGCCGCGCGGGCGGTACACAGGCAGTATCCACAGATGCGGCGTATGGATTCTCTGTGGAGGACGACCAGAAGAACGAACTGAAAAATGGGTTCAGCCTGGATTTCAGCCCGTCGCTGGATTACATGGCCAGCACCAAAGTAGGTCTGTTCACAAGCGGTGAAAGCTCTGCCCAGGGGAGCCAAAATCCTGCGATAAGCAGCGGGGCTTCCTGGATTGCCTCCAATAGAACGGGAAAGGCGTTGCATGCCTCCCTTACCGGGCTGCCCCAAGAGGCATCTGCCTACGTATTTGAGGCTACCCTCGCTTTGTGGCGGACTACCGCGCTTTCCGGGGCGGACGGTGACGGCAGAAACCCCTATGTATTCGGCTTTCTCGCCGACGGCGCCGATACCGCGCCGCCCACCGTGCCCGATATGTGGGTATACGACACACAGCTCGAGAGGTTAGGCGTGGGTGCCCAAACATCGTATATCACGCTCTGCTGGGATGACAAAGACGGCACGCGCCCGGCGGCGGAATACGAGGTGTTACAGGTGGACGGAAACACGGCCATCCCGGTCGGTACGGCCAAAACAAACATGCTGACAGTCAAAAAACTGCTGTCGGGACAGCCGTTCACCTTCCGGCTTCGCGCCAAGGGAGCCGGAGGAGAAGAAAGCATCCTCGGCAGACCGCTCCAAGCGGCATCGCAGCCCAAGGAACAGCCTGCCATTAAGGTCCAGCCACAAAACGTGAGCGCCAACGTGGGGGACAGCGCGACGTTCAACGTGGACGCGCAGCCCGGCATACCGGACGGGACGCTCTATTACCAATGGCAGCGGTTCGAATTAAGCCCGAACTCCCTTCTGGGGAGCTGGAAGAACCTGACGGAGCACCCGGTGGAAGGGAAAACGTCCTATACGCTGGAGAACGTACAGGAGAAGGACAACAACGCCAAAGTACGCGTGGTGGTGTATCAGACACCCACCGTCGGCGGCATCTGCCCGATGGTGTGCTCACAGGAAGCGGGGCTGGCGGTTGGTCCGGATGCGAATGAATGTACCCTGCAGCTTTCACTCCAAAGTAGTCTGATGGATTATAACACAGGCCATGACACTACCTTTTCAGTTACCGATAATACGGACGGTTGGCCTATAGTTATATCGGGACTTCCGAAAGGTGATTTAAAAGGGCAGAAACTTTATCTCCTGTTTGTGGATGAAACCGGAACCGCAGTTCTGGACCAAATATACATAGAGGTTCTTGCAGGGCCTATTGTAACTGCGAGTTATTATATTACGGGCCTGTTCAATGTTGGTCAGGATGGCCAACCGGCTTTGCAGGAAGGGCGTATCCAGATGTACGCGATTTTTTCAGGGTCACTCGATCTGTCTCTTTCCGATCCGGACGATCCGTCCAGCCCGACCCTGGCGGACAGTGAAATCATAGAAAGGCTGAAAAACTTCCTGCAGACCGGAGATCCGTCTGTGTGGTCCACTGCTTTGGCGCCAAGGGCAGCGGGAAGCATGTATCTGCCGTGCTATGCCACGGCGGTCATGAACTACCATTCCGTGGACGAGGACATCAACTCCGTGGAGATGGGCTTTGAAACGGGGCGCGGCAGGAACAGCCCGCTGAACATCAGGCATGTGACGCGCGCCACGCCCGAATTTGAATTACTGCCGGCTGAAGTAGACGGGGGAAGATTTCTCGGCTGGTATGCGGATGCCGGCCATACCACCGGCGTTAGCAGCATCGGTCCGGCGTCGCTCTCATCGCTGCCGCCTGTGCTGTACGCGGCATATGAGGATACATCATACAGCATTACCTACCATCTTGACGGCGGTACGAACGACCCGCTCAACCCGGATTCTTATACCATCGTGTCCCCGTCAATCGGCCTGCGCGCACCCCAAAAGCCCGGTTACCGCTTTACCGGCTGGTTCACCGATGCGGGGCTTAAAACGCCGGTGAAGGTCATCCCACACGGTTCGGAGGGAAAGGTAGAACTCTATGCGGGGTGGGAATTAATAAACTACCATGTTTATTACACTGCAGGCGCGGGAAAAGTGCCGGGAAATAATCCGCAGACATACACGATACTCGACGCCGTTTCTCCGGCTCCGCCCGTGTATGGTGAAGAAAACGGCGCGTGGTACACCGATTCTCTATTCTCGGGCGCCTTCAGCGGACTTCCCGCCGGAAGTACAGGGACCCTCGTGTTATACGGAAAAGCGCCTAAGGAACCAGACACGCCGCCTACCAAACCGGAAAAGCCAGTTACGCCGCCTGCCAAACCAGGGGAACCGGGTACGCAGGGGAGTATAAAGACGGGCGATGACAGTACAATCTGGCCGTATCTCGTTTTGATGGCAGGCACGGGTGCCGTTATCATTATCATATGGCGAAACCGCAGGAAATTCTGATTATTTTTTGTAGGCCATGCATAAATAATTACAAATAAATCGTAAACAAAACGGAGGAAAAAAGGAATGGACGGTAAGAAGAGAAAGACGGCAGTTCTTGCAATGGCAGCAGTGCTCAGCGTTATGATGATCGCCAGCCCACTGGCTGTCATGGCAGAGGAGACTGCTCCTGCTGCCCCGGAGGTCACGCAGGACGGGAACGTACAGAAGGAAACAGCCCCAGCCATCCGCTTGCCGGAGAATTTGCGGGCGAAAGAAGGAACAGCATTGAAAGACGTGGCGCTTCCGGAACCTTGGACCTGGGCGGACGACAGCACAGTTATTCCGGCAGAAACAGCAGAATATCCGGCACGGCTTTGCGTAGATGACGCAGCTTATGATTACAGCAAGGTAGAGGGATATAATGTGGGGGGGGGGTCTTACGTAGAGAGGATGGTTGCGGTCACTGCAGAAGGAACGAAAGCAGAAGCAGCAGGTCCAGTAAAGGGGAAACCACGCAGGTTGCCTGGGGATCCCTCGGTAACCTATGGTGTAGGGGATATAGAAATCAATGGGAACAACTTTCCGGACGCAGAGTTTCAGAAATGGCTAAAACAGCAATCTTATGGTACAGACGGAACGATTACGCAGGCAGAGATTGCTGCTATTGCAAGGATAGATGTTCGAGGTAAGGACAAGATTAAAAACTTAACAGGGATTGAACATTTTACGGCTCTGGAGACCTTGGATTGCTCTTACACAGGGATCGGAAGCTTGGATGTCAGCCACAATAAGAATTTGACTGACTTGTATTGCTATAACAATGTAAGCCTTACAAGCTTAACCGTAGAAGGTGCTACGGCTTTAAAGATCTTGAATTGCTATGGCACAAGGATCGGAAGCTTGGATGTCAGCAGCAATCCGAATTTGACTGACTTGCAGTGCCATGGCAATGCAAGCCTTACAAGTTTAACCGTAGAAGGTGCTGCGGCTCTGAATAGATTGTGGTGCTATAACACCGGGATCGGAAGCTTGGATGTCAGCAGCAATAAGAATTTGACTGACTTGCATTGCGCTCACAATGCAAGCCTTACAAGTTTAACCGTAGAAGGTGCTACGGCTCTAAAGATCTTGTATTGCTTTACCACAGGGATCAGAAGCTTGGATGTCAGCAGCAATCCGAATTTGACTGACTTGCAGTGCAATGCCAATGCAAGCCTTACAAGTTTAACCGTAGAAGGTGCTACGGCTCTTAAGACCTTGTATTGCTATACCACAGGGATCAGAAGCTTGGATGTTAGCAGCAATCCGAATTTGACTGACTTGGATTGCTTTAACAATGCAAACCTTACAAATTTAAAAGTAGAAGGCGCTAAGGAGCTGGAGACCTTGGATTGCTATAACACCGGGATCGGAAGCTTGGATGTCAGCAGCAATAAGAATTTGACTGACTTGCGTTGCTATAACAATGTAAGCCTTACCAATTTAACCGTAGAAGGTGCTGCGGCTCTGAATAGATTGTGGTGCTATAACACCGGGATCAGAAGCTTGGATGTCAGCAGCAATAAGAATTTGACTGACTTAAATTGCTCTGCCAATGCAAGCCTTACAAGTTTAAAAGTAGAAGGTGCTAAGGAGCTGACTGACTTGAGGTGCCAAAACACAGGGGTAGTAGGCTTGGATGTCAGCAGCAATAGGGAGCTGACGACCTTGAGGTGCCAAAACAATCCACTTGCCTATCTGAATATAGGAACCAACAATAAGGTAACTAACGTATCCAGTACTGGCCTGAAACCTGTAGAAGTAACGGTTCCAAGCGATCGCTTTCAGATGGCGGACAAATTTGCTGGCATTGATGCCGGTGCGGTTGATGATAAGACGGTACGAGGTGCAGATTACGACAAAACAACCGGTACTATGAGCAATTACCGTGCAGGAACACCGATTAAATATACATACCATTGCGGTACATCATCTGGTGGAAAAAAGGAGACAATCGAGGTAACTTTGAACATTAAATTGGAGAGTACCATTTCCATTACAGAAAATTTGAACAATACCTATACTGTCGAAGAAAAAGCGCTTTCCGGCGGCGTTAAAGATTCGGGCAACAATAAGTCTGACGGCACAAAGACAGATAAAAAAGCCGCACAGACAGGCGATCATACCAGTATTGGATTGCTTGCTGCAATGATCCTGTTATCTGCCGGATGCATGTTCCTTCTTACAAGAAAAGAAGAACATAAAAAATAGCTAATCATCGCATTTTAAAGTTAGGGCGGATATAAAAAAGTGTGAATGACGGCAGCAAAGCTCCCTATTCACACATGTCGGTCGCAAGGTACTTTCTTTGAAGTATACGGAAATATTGCTTTATGCGAAAAGGCGATATTCCCGATACTATAAGAAAAGGGAGATACACATGTTACATGTTCGATCTCCCTTTTTTTGTGCTGTCCTATCTAAACACTTTCGTATACGTTGAATTAGCTGTCATATCCGTTACAATCGGACAATTCTCCGGAATTTCAACTCCCATAAATGCGGTTGTTCCACTGTCCGTATTGAATCGATCAGTAGAACACGTCTCGCCGGCTTTGTAAACACCATATCCCAGAGTGGGAGAAGACGGTTTTGTCCGGCATTTGCGCCGATGGTCTGCTGACGGCTGGTTTGATTGCCCTAGCTTTTCATGATAACAAAGAATTTTTTATTGAGGTGTTTTTATAGGACGTTTGATTCATGGAATTGACACGATAAAAAAATCGATTAAGAGGTATTTTTTTTAAATACCTCTTGACTATTTTCGAAAAAGTGAGATAATTAGACCATAGTCCAATTGGACTACAGTCCAATTTAAGAAAGGCAGATGGGAAAGCCTATGGAACTTGGAAAAAAAGAATTGACCAGGCGCACGATCATGCGTGCGGCCAGAGGGGTATATGAGGAGAAAGGGGTTGAACAGACAAACTTTCGTGATATTGCCGAAGCGGCCGGGGTTTCCCGCAGCACAGTTTTTAATTATTTTGCGGGCAGCAACGAATTGCTGACAGCTTTATGCAGCAGGGAAATCGATGACTTGGAGCAGGCATACCGTGAGAGCGGTTTTCAAGGAAAAGCGGCAATTATCTGCATCTTTGATAAATTTATTGAAGATACCGCCCGCTACCCGCAGCTTGTGACCCAGATTATTATCAGCGCAATTACAAGCGGCATTGCAGATAATCCGCTTAAATCGATTGAAGGACTGATCGCCAGAAATTTGGAGCAAGAGACGGACAGCGAAACAACCATGCTTTTGATGGGGGCTTATTACGGATTGATCAATCATTATCATTTGTATGGCAAGACATTTGATGGTGAAGCGATGAAAGTGGAGATGAGAAGGATGATAGAGCGGATAATCGGGGAGCCGCATCATGGTTAAATCCAACCAAACGAGCGGCGCAGGGGCTTGCTCTCTTGGGGATTGAAAGCATAAGGAGGAAAACAATGGCAGTGAAGGTTATTACTTACGACGTTGGAACAACTGGTATGAAAGCCTGTATGTTCGATATTTCTGCCGAAGACAGCGTACGGTATGTTGCAGGCGAAACCGAAGGCTATGAACTCCATGTCTTGAAAAACGGCGGCGTCGAGCAGGAGCCGGACGATTGGTGGCAGTCGATGGCAGTTGCCACGAAAAAGCTGCTCGGGAAAACGGGCGTTGCAAAGGAGGAAATCAAAGGGATTTCTTTCTGCTCTCAGTTTCAGACGGTCGTCATGGTAGATGAAAATGGCACACCGCTTCACAGAGGTATGAGCTGTATGGACAGCCGGGCAGATAAGCAATTTAAGGACCGCATGAGCACAGGAATCAAAGTAGAAGGCCTGGATATCATCAAAGTACTAAAATACCTGAAGATTACTGGAGCTGTTTCGGCCAGTGCCAAGGATCCGGCATGGAAATATCTGTGGATAAAAGAAAATGAGCCGGAGGTCTTTGACAAAACTTATAAATGGCTGGATGCCAAAGAGTATCTTACCTGCCGTGCTACCGGAAAGATGCTCGCCAGCAAAGATGACGCAGGGGGCACATTTCTATATGACGTACATAAAAATTGCTGGAGCCCGACCTTGTGCAAAATGCTGGGAATCAATATGGAGCATCTGCCGGAAATCTGTGATTCTACCGATGAGGTGGGTAAACTTTTGCCAAAGGCAGCGGAAGAGCTGGGGCTGGCGCAGGGAACTTCAGTTATTTCCGGCGGTAGTGATGTCAGCCTTTGCTCGGTAGGTGCAGGCTGTGTGGAGGTTGGAGATGTCCTGGTCTACTCAGGGACCAGTGGGTGGGTCGCGACTACGGTTGATAAGCTGCACCTGGACCTGAACAATCTGATTGGCGCGCTGGTAGGTGCCGACCCAGAGACTTACAACTATATTGCAGAAGTTGAAACTTCCGGCAAGTGTATCGAATGGGTGAAAGACCGTATCGACCAGATGGAGATGACCTATGACCAGATGATTGATTATGTCAGAGAGTCTCCTGCGGGAAGCAACGGCGTAATTTTTTCCCCTTGGATGCATGGCAACCGCTGCCCGTTTGATGACGCAAATTCCAGAGGTGTTTTTTTCAACCTGGATATTACAACCAAAGGCAGTGACTTGATGAAGGCTGTTATAGAAGGTGTGTGCATGCATATGCTCTGGCTTCTTGAAGCGACCGAAAAGACCTTTAAGACCAATCCGGTAATCCGCTTTTCCGGCGGAAGTGCCATCGCGCCGTTCATCTGTCAGGTCATGGCCGATGTTTTAGGCCGGGACGTGGAGACCATCGAGAATCCAAGACAGGTAGGGGCCATGGGAGCCGCGGCATTGATGGCAGTAAGCTTTGGAATGCTTGAAGATATCAAGGAGATCAAAAAGATCATCAAGGTCAGCGCCACCTATAAACCAAATGCTGAAAACCACGCAGTATATCAAAAGATTCTGCCAGTGTTTAAGGAATTATATAAGAACAATAAAAAGAGTTTTGCCGCATTAAACGGCTAAAAGGAGGTACAAGAAAATGGAAGCAAAGTACGGAGTGTCCCGTTGGCCGGACGAAAAAGAAGTTTTAAAAAAGATGGAGAGGCTGGTAAACGAGCCCCTTCACCACATTAAACCGGAAGCCATGGCCAAATACATGAAGCATTTTGAAGAGAAGTGCCAAGGCTCCAAAGCGATGATTGAAGAAGCAAAGAAGGTTGTTCCAGGCGGTATACAGCATAACCTGGCCTTCAATTATCCGTTCCCGCTGGTAGTAGAAAAAGCAGAGGGCGCATATCTTTACGATATTGACGGCAACCGCTATGTAGATTACCTGCAGGCAGGCGGTCCAACGCTCCTTGGAAGCAATTACGAACCTGTTAATCAGAAAGTGTGGGAAGTGGTGAAAGAATCCGGGCCAGTTAC
The DNA here is from genome assembly GCA_902363595.1 of Clostridia bacterium. Classification (GTDB taxonomy): domain Bacteria; phylum Bacillota; class Clostridia; order Peptostreptococcales; family Anaerovoracaceae; genus Hominibacterium; species Hominibacterium faecale. The sequence goes on from CABJAP010000001.1 coordinate 226,094, forward strand.
AGGAATGTTCCACCCTTATGAAATGAAACTGGCAGAAAAAATCCATGAATGCATGCCGTGGGTAGAGATGTACCGGTGCCTGGCCAGCGGTACGGAAGCGGACATGGTGGCAATCCGAATTGCCCGTACCCATACCGGAAAGCAGAACATTATCAAGGTGGGAGGCGCATACCACGGATGGAGCGACCAGCTTGTATATTCCCTCCATATTCCATATACCCAGACATTCGAAGCCCACGGAATTCCAAAGGAGGCTTCTCAGAATACAAAAGAATTCTTCCCTGGCGATCTAGACGGTCTTCGCAAGGTGCTGGAAGAAAATGAAAAGAACGGCGGTACGGCGGCCGTAATCATCGAGCCGTTCGGACCGGAAAGCGGAACTCGTCCGGTAGCAATGGACTTTGCTGCTAAGGTACGGGAACTGTGTGACGAATTCGAGGCCCTTTTGATCTTTGACGAAGTTGTAACCGCATTCCGTGTGGGACCTGGCGGTGCGCAAGGGTTCTTTAATGTAAAACCGGACCTTACCGTATTCGGTAAAATCGTCGCAGGCGGATATCCGATGGCCGGCGGCGTAGGCGGAAGCGCAGAAATCATGTCCTGTGTGGCCGCAGGGGTAAAAGCCGGCAAAAAGAAGGCTTATGTAGGCGGTACGCTGACAGCCAACCCGCTTAGCTGCGCAGCAGGATATTTTGCCATCGACGAAATTATCAAGCAGGATGCAGCGAGAAAAGCTGGGGAAAACGGCGACAAGCTGTGCGACGGAATCCAGGCCCTCATCGACAAATACGATTTGCCGTTCGTCACTTGGAACACCGGCTCCATCGTCCACTTTGAGGTTTCCGGCGTCATGTACCTCAGTGCGGCTGACCCGGACATCTTCAAGAAGATTCCTGAACGTCAGCACTATATCGAAGAGTTTGGCGCTGCCCTGACTGCAAATGGGGTCATCACCCTGGCCGGCAGCAGAATTTACACCAGCATGGCCGACAACGACGACACCATTGCGGAAACACTGGCTGCATTTGAAGAAGTATTCAGTAATATTGAAAGATAAAAAATTCTATCACGAATTTAGGAGGTAAATTTATGATTCGTAAATTAGACATGGAAAACCTGACCTACGCATTTCCGGAAGTGGCATTTTCGGAAGATTATGTGATTGCAACTTACCAGGCAAAGGTACAGACTTCCCACATTGAGAAGCTGGCAATGGCCATCGCAGCAGAACAGACTACCGGTACATGGATCAAGGTTGGAGCCGATTCACTGGAAAAAACCAAGCGCTTTGGCTCTAAGCTGGTTGCGCTGTATGAAGTTCCGGATATCGGCTGTGACTACAATTCTGACGAACCGCCGATCTATATCATTCAGGTGGCTTATCCGATGGAAAACTTCTCCACCAGCATGTCCGCCATTGAGACCATTTTATTCGGAAACATTTCTGCTTCCGGTATGATTCGTTTGATTGACGTGGCATTCCCGAAGAAGTTTATCGAAAAATTCCAGGGACCGAAGTTCGGCGTGGAAGGTATGAGAGAAGTGCTGGGCGTCAAAGATAGACCGCTGCTCAATGCGATGATTAAACCGAATATCGGCTGGACGCCGGATGAAGGGGCGGAACTCTTCTATCGCGCCTGCAAAGGCGGCGTGGATGTCATCAAAGATGACGAGCTGATGCTGGCTGACGGACCGTTCTGCCCGCTGGAAGAACGTGTTTCAAAGTTCATGGCCATGGAAAAGAAGGTCTATGAAGAAACAGGAGAGCACAGCTTATATGCAGTAAATATTTCGGACAGCACGGACAAAGTAAAAGAAAACGCATACAGAGCGCTGGAAGCAGGCGGAAACTGTCTCATGGTCAATGTTTATACCACAGGACACGATACGCTGAAAATGCTGGCCGATGATCCGAACATCAATGTACCGATCCTCGCCCACGTCAACTTTGCAGGAACCATGGCAGCTTCCACTTACACAGGTATCGCAGCTCCGCTGATGATTGGTAAGCTTACACGTCTTGCAGGTGCGGACTTCCAGATCAACGGCCACCCGTTCGGTAAATTCCCTGTTTCCCACAAGGTATTCTATCGCTGCTTCAAGTTCTTCACCCAGCCGTGGTGGAACATTAAGCCGATGATGTATGCATGCTCCGGCGGAACGACGCAGATGGCGGTTGAAAAGATTATCAAGGAAGTAGGCACTGACGTAATGCTGGCTGCAGGCGGCGGCGTCCACGGTCATCCAAATGGTAGTGAAGAAGGGGCAAAATCCATGCGTCAGGCGATCGATGCGGCGCTGCAGGGCATTCCGGTTACAGAATATGCAAAGGATCATGTGGAATTGGCAAGAATGCTGGCATTCCTCAATCCTGACCTGAAGAAGAATTTTGACTTGATGCTGTAATTTCAGATTGATAAAAATGGGGCTGTTATCCAGCCCCATTTTGGTAAGAATAGATCAAAATGATCGAAAACAGAGGTGAATGCATTGTACAAAAATATTGTATTTGTGGATTTTGACGGGACCATCACCACCGAAGATACTTTGACGGGAGCCATCCTTCCTTTCGTAGACCGCCAGGAATTCCTGGAGTATAACGGCAAGCTGGAAAAAGGGGAGATGACCCTCAGCGAAGTTGTCCGGTACGCCTATGACGGCAGGCCCGCAGAGTGGATGCCAAAAATGTTGGAATACATCGATACGGTTGAAATCCGTCCCGGCTTTGAGGAGTTCCTCGACAAGATGGCGGAGCAGGAGATTCCGGTTGTCGTTATTTCCGGCGGTTTTCGCCAATTTTCCGAGCGGAAGCTGGCCCCGTACATGGATCGGATCACAGCTCTCCACACGGTAGAGATGACCGTGGAAGGAGACGAAATCAAACTGGTATCCCAGTACGACGACGGCAACGAACTGCTGAAAAAAACCGACGTGATGAAACTTTATCAGTATGAACACGCAATCGGAATCGGCGACAGCTATACGGATAAAAATATGGCCCAGGCTGTGGACAGCTGCTTTGCCAGGGATGTACTGGCAAAATATCTGGATCAGATTGGAAAACCGTATTACCCTTACGAGGATTTTTATGAGGTCATGAACGGCCTGAAAGAAATCTTGTAGCGTTTTTCTCACAAACAAGTTTTAGATTACGGAAAAATAGGGGTTGCCTTGGAAAGGATGAAGGGGAGTGTTCTGAGATATGGTAAAATGTCACAGAGTTTGGCTGCCTTCGTCATCCGAGGCGACCCCATATTATTTTTCCAACCCTTCTGATTTTTTCTTAATATTCGCGATATAAACGCCTGCGATGATTACGACAGCACCAATGATCTGTGATATTGAAAAGATTTCATCCAGTATTACAGCCCCGGCAACAGCTGAGACAACCGTTGAGATACCGATGAAGGACGAAGTGCGATTCACACCAATCGTTGCAATCGCAACATTAGATAGAAAGAACGCAATCGCAGAGCATCCAATGCCCTGATATAAAATGGCAGCCAGAAATCCCATATCGTAAAATGGCAGGCTGAGCATATTCTTCAAATTCCCATTTAAGCCGCCTTCGATAAAGGCGAGGAGAGTAAAAACAATAGCACCGCATATAAGCATAGCGTAGGTTATTTCCATGCCGGAAAAGTCTGACGCTTTTTCGACGTATACACTGTACAGTGCAAAGCAGACAACTCCCAGAAGAAGACATAGATAGCCAACTAACGAAAGGCTTGATGACATACCAACTGCCAGTACCGTAATAAGGACACCGACTAATGTTATTAGTATTCCCAGAATCTGAGCCTTTGTAGGCCGCTTGTGGAGGATTAATGTGGAGGCTGCCAAAGAAGCTACTGGTATGCATGCGAGGAAAACTCCGCTTTCAGATGCGGTAGTGTGACTGATTCCCATCGTCTCTCCGATAAAATATATAACAGGATTAAAGATTGCGATAGCGAATAAAGGCTGGAGCTTTTTTCCCCTTAGATTGATCTTAATAACGCCTGTGGCTGCAAGGAGGCTCATAACAATAAAAGCGATAAAAAACCGCCAGCCAAGAAGAGATAAAGCGCTTGCGTCATCCGTAGCATTCTTCGTGAAGACATAACTGAGCCCATAAAGGGTTTCAGCCGTTAAGGCGCAAAGACATCCGATTATTAAATTGTTTTGTTTTCTATTTTCTGTATTTTTCATTTCACTGATCGATTGGCTTTCTTTTTCTGTATATCAATATTATAATATACAGGCGCAGTAAAGTAAAACTGGAGTTACTTGATATAATAGCAAAGTAAACTTGACACCTTGTGAAAGGAGAAAACCAAATGGAGATGAGCCGGATGTGGCTGTTGTGGCAGGAAATCATCCCATGGCAAATGAAACGGTTTTTCCTGCTTCGGAAATGGAAAATTATCCGTTTATCGGATATCCGGAAGAAGAGGCTCCATTTGTGTATAAAAAGGCGCGAGAGCTTGGCATTAAATTCAACCAGGTGATGACGGTAGATAATGATTATGGAAACCTTTCGATGATAAGCCAAAATTTAGGGTTTGGAATTTATCCGCGCATGATAGCTGAAAATTGCAGATTTCCAGTTAAAGTGATCCCGATTGATCATGGCTCATATACCCCAATATCGCTGGGAGTCAGGTCATACGAAAACGGTTCCCTTGCTGCTAAGGCATTCGTAGATTATGTCTTAAGTTTGGATTTTTCGTTGTAAGTGGAAGCTGTATCCCGTGTATAATAGGAAAAGGAGGGGGAATCGGATGAAGAAAAAAGCTGTTATTCCGGTTGGATATGAAGATTTGAAAGAAATCATCAGGAGAGGCATGTATTACGTGGATAAAACCATAATGATCAAAGAACTGCTGTGGACGACCAGGATCAGCAGGTGGATAATGGGTATTTGTTTGACGGCTTCGCCATCGCCTCCTGCGGCCGGAGTACCTGGCTCACCAGAGCAGTATGCGGTCTTCAACTTATCGCTGAAATCTGCTAAACAGCCTGATTTTGATCTGGCGTATACCATGTTAAAATAATCGATCGCGGGGAACACGATCGAAAAATATGTACTCAAGCCCTCGCTCTTATAGTGCAGAATCAGTTCGTTTACCTCACGTTCTTTTTGATTTTTCCAAGAATGGTCTAATGGAGTATCGATGACGGGGCCCTGATCTTCTGTCATTGAATAACAATATCGAACATCGCGGGATAGAATATTATCAATTTCCTCCAGATTTTTATTTGTTGCGGCTATAATTCTTACATCAACCGATATGTTTTGCATACCGCCGATTCGCCTGACTTCACTTTCCTGTAAGACCCGCAGTAATTTTGCCTGTAGATCCATTGGTAGTTCTGCAATCTCATCAAGAAATAATGTGCCGCCATTTACGGATTCAAAGATGCCGGATTTTCCTTTAGGATCGCTGTTGGTAAAAGCGCCTTTCTCATAACCAAAAAGCTCAGATTCCAATAGGTTTTCCGGAATGGCCGCGCAATTAAGAGCGATATAGGGTTTTGTATTTCTGTTGCTTTCCCGAAAGATAAGTTTGGCAACCTCCTCTTTACCTGTCCCTGATTCCCCTGTGATCAGTACGGTGCTATTAGAATCTTTGATATAGTTTATCAATGTTTTGATTTCTTTCATTTTTTTGTTCTCAAAGATAAATTCCGTATCATTGCCCCTGGAAGTCAGAGTGCGGCGGTATATGGAGTTGATATGATCCTTTACCGTAGGAGCTCTTATTATCGGCAAACTGTCCATGGGATGGATCAGTGATAAATTCGGTGCGAAAGCAGGTGCGATTTCCGCTTGTTTGATTTTCTCCGGAGCTTTTTTATCACTTGCTTTATTACCTATAAACCCATGGATATTTATTCCTTTTGTAATCCTCTGCTACGGAATTGGAGGAGGTGGTATTACGGTTAATCCTCCACTGATGACGAATCGTTTATTCGGAGAAAAAGATTATGGTAAAATCATTTCGGTACTTACCATGGGAAACAACATAGGCGGTGCATTTGGTGGAACCGTTGCAGCCTGGATTTTCGATGTTTCAGGCAGCTACCGGGCCTTTTGGATCATAGCAGCCACAGCGATGATCGTAGCGGCCGCAGCAAGAATTGCAGCATTCCGAATAAAAAAGAAGTATGAATAGCATCAGGCGAGCGTTTACGTCTGCCTTTAGAAATTTATACTGACAGCTAAAAATCCGAGAAACAGCTTAACAATGAATAAGCGTTCCAAACAAAAGGCTTCCTGGCTTTACCTCAAAGGAAGCCTTATATTTTTTGCGCATGGTTATGCGTTTAAATTGGGTTTTAATAGGGGAGCTTTCATTTATTTTCCGCTTATCCTCTTCCCCCAGATTGCTTTCCAAGTCCAGCTGCTGCCATAACTCATAAAACGCAAAGGGGTTTTCCAGCGTTTGATGGGTCAATTTATAGCTTGCTGCGCACAAAGGAAAAGTAACTTCATAGCAATGGGCGGCTTTCCCGTCTTTTCCAAAAAAAATCCAGGCATAATCATCCGCATCCTTCAAAACAATGGCGCCTTTGTCGCAGAAAAAGATCTGGCCGCTGAGACCTGTCAGAAACTGCATGAGATAATAAAGCGGTTTTATAAGGCCATTTTCCGTGACCATACCGCCTGCCGGAGCGTGATCGAAAAATGGGATGCTTTTAGCTTTATTATGGGTCAGGGCATGAAGAAACTGCTCCGCCTCCTTAGCTGGTGAATAGCCGTTCCTGTAGGTATCAAGTGAAGGGACTTTCTCCCGGTCTTCAAAAACATAGTTTGCTGTTTTGTTTCTTTTATAAAAAGCCATAAAGAGCTCATCAAGAAAACTTTCGGACAAAGAATGGTTATTGACCATAATACTTGGGACATGGAAAGCCGCTTTGCTCTTGGGCAAGCTTTCCAAATCAAGGACTGTGACGCCGGGCTCGTTTGCCAATGCACCCCCATCCAGCAATACATTGAACTGTTCCAGAGGAATTTCCTCAATGACAGGAGAACAGGAAGCGAGCGTTTTATCTCGATAAAGCTCCCGGTATTTTTTCGGATGCATTCCATACCATTTTATAAAATGTTCTACATAATATTTGGGTTTGGAAAATCCCGATTCCATGGCCAGTTGGGTAATGGAAACCGTGCTGCCAAGAAGGCGGCGCTCCGACATTTCCACCCGCACCATGTTGAGAAAGTTTTTAAAGCTCTGGCCCGTATAGCGGCTGAACATATGGGACAAGTAATCCTTATTCAAATGTTCTTTGCCTGCCAGTTCCTCCAGGCTCAATTTGTACGGATAGTAATCATAGAGATAATCGACGATCCGGGCAATACGGTCCCTTTGGGTGACATCCCCGGTGATGGCGCCTTCGAAGGTTTTGTCATCATCATCCACTCGAAATCCACGAAAATTCTCATAGAGGTTATCGATCAGATTTGTGACAGCATGATCGATTCTAGCCTGGTAGCCGTCGTGTTTTCGGTATAATTCGGATAAAATGCGAAAAATATCATTTCGCAGCTCAATCTTTTTTTGGTAAGTAACTAAATTTTTGTCCACCTTTGTGGTGAAGATTTGGCAGTGCAGATCCGGGTAGCGGTCGATCAGAGACTTTGTATTGAGGCTGATCACAAGGACCAGGTTGTCCTCCGAACTGTGGATAATGCCGTGGAGATCACCGCCGTGGATGAAATGAATATCGCTTTCTTCCAAGTGATAAGTATTGCACGTTAACTTCAGATCAAGAAAGCCTTTCATGACACAGAGAAGCTGAATGTCATCGTTGTAATGCAGCGGATATTCCTGCACATGATAAAGTTTCATGTTCACTGGCAGATCGTTTTCATATTGAATCGCTTCAAACATACCAATACCTCCAAAGGGCATAATCGTGAAAAAAAGGACAAAGATGCGCTCTTTCATTATATCATACCGGCAGATCTCTGTCACAAAGAGGTTTTTTGCGGAAACTCTTTTTAATAAGACCATCTTTAGAGCGGGTAAAGGATAGCTTTGCTGAAAAAGAACGAATAGAATGAACTGTAAGAAAATTTAAAGGGGGCGATTCGTTGTTATGAGCACAAAAAACCAAGGCGTAGGCGCTTTGAAAAAACACAAGGTAGGATTATTGTCCGTGGTAGCAATGCTTTATTGCGCTTGTGCGGCCGGGGCTTTTGGCATCGAAGAGATGATAACCGAAAGCGGACCGGGACTATCCATTCTGATGCTGGTCTTTTTTCCCTTTGTGTGGTCGGTTCCCATCTGTTTAGGGGTGGCGGAGCTAGGCTCTGTACTGCCGGGAGAAGGAGGACACTTTGTCTGGATCAAGGAAGCGTTCGGCGAGTTCTGGTCCTTTATGAGCACCTTTCTTTTCGGTATTTCATTCTATGTAGGCAATGCCATATTCGTTGTTCTGTCCGTGGGATATCTTTCTTATATTGTTGAACTGACTGTCTTTCAAGAAGCCTTTATAAAGCTGTTTTTTGTGATTATCTTCACGGTTATCAATCTCATGGGCGTCAAGGAGGTCGGCAAGGTCAGCGTTGTGCTGACGGCGCTTGTATTATTGGCGTTTGCCCTTGTGGCAGTGGTGGGTTTTGCCAACTGGAACCAGAATCCGATGGAGCCGATGATCCCCCAGGGCAGCGGCGTCATGGAGGGAATCGGCGGCTGCGCGGCCATTTGCGTATGGATGTATACCGGCTACTTGAGTATACCGGCTCTGGCGGGCGAAATGGAAAATCCGCAGCTGATACCAAAAGCAACGATTATCTCTTTGCCGCTGGTCACGCTGACTTATGTGCTGCCAACGCTGGCAGGCTTGGCGTCTGTGGGAAACTGGGAAAACTGGACAACGGACGGAGCGACGGGAGGAGTCGGCTATTCCACCGTTCTGACAGAAAATATAGGACCGTACATGGGTTTATTCTTCTGCGTGGTTGCGATTGCGTCAAACCTGGCCATCTTCAACAGCCAGATCGCATCGGGGTCGAGGGGATTCTTCGTATTGTCGGATGCCAATCTTTTCTCCAGATTTATGAGCAAGGTATCAAAGAACAAAGGTGTGCCTTACGTAAGTATTCTTGTATATTCAGCTGTGACAATCTTATTGCTCAAGTATGATTTTACGGCCCTTGTTTTGCTGGAGGTAGCTTTCAGCCTGGGAACTTACGCGCTAGTGGCCCTGTCCTTGCTGCGAATCAGAAAAAAGATTCCGCTGGAGCAGAGAGACAAAGCCTTGTTCAAAGTTCCCGGAGGCAAGCTGGGCTTGAAATACTGCGGGTATACGCCAGCTGCGGCTGCTGCTTTTGTCATGCTGATCAATGGAACCGACTACTTTCTGGGAGGGATCATGCTGCTGCCCCTTGCTGTGGTTTTTTATATCTTTTTTAAAAAATGTTATGGCGGCTTTTATAAAGAAAATCCAGTTTTATATCCCATCAACCCGGCGACCGGTCTTGCTGCCGGCGATATTGTCAGGATCGGGGTGTTCTGCCTGTTTGTCGGCGTATATTCCATGATCAGCGTACCGTTTCTAAGATGGTACGAAGGCGGTTGGGGCCCTGAATATTATGCCCAGACCTACGGGACAGGATTCTTGAGCGATTTTGACTGCATGCTCAACATTCTGCTCATCTATGGAATCGTCATGACTTTGGTCGGCGCTGCGGTCTTTGCCGTTGGACGGAAAAAGGATCATTGTTTAGCAAAGGAGTTGGTATCATGAGTTTAGATCAAAATAAAACACCATTATTTGATGCGATCATCGCCTACACAAAGAGGGACATTGCGCCGATGTTTATGCCGGCCCATATGATGGGCAGGGCCATAAACCCCAAGTGGACGGACTTTGCAGGCGAAAATATCTTTAAAATGGATATCTGCGAGGTGGACGGATTGGATGATTTGAACGAGCCGGACGGGGTTATCATGGAAGCGCAGAGGCTGGCTGCCCAAGCTTGGGCAGCCAAGGAAAGCTTTTTCATGGTAAACGGCACTTCCGGCGCAAATATCGCAGCCATCTGCTCGGTGGTTTCGGAAGGAGAAACGATCATTGTGCCGAGAAACTGTCACAAATCCGTCATATACGGACTGATTATCAGCGGCGCGGTACCTGTTTTCGCATTCCCTGATGTAAGCGATGAGCTGGGGCTCATTGGAGGCATGGATCCAGCTGAAATCGAAAGGGTCTATGGAGAACACCCGGAAGCAAAAGCGGTCCTGTCAGTCGTGCCCACTTATCACGGCGTATACAGTGATCTGAACGCGATTTCTGAAATTGTACATAAGCGAGGGGGCGTTCATATGGTCGATGAGGCCCACGGCAACCATGTGTACTTTCATGATAAATATCCGGCCGGCGGACTTTGCTGCGGAGCGGACCTTGTGACCCAGAGCACCCACAAGGTCTCCGGGTCCCTGTCCCAAAGCTCCATGGTCCACGTGAACAGCGATCGGATCGATTTGGACAGGCTGCGCTTTAACTTACAGATGGCCCAAAACACAAGCCCGTCGGCGCTGCTGGAGGTTTCGCTGGATCTTGCCCGCCATTATATGGCCGTGCAGGGGGAAGGTGTTCTCCAACGGGTCTATAACCTGGTCGAATACGGAAAAGCGGAGATTGAATCCATAGAAGGATTTTCGGTTCTTGATCGGCGCATTGCCGGAAGCTGTCATATTTTTGATATGGAGCCGGGAAGATTGGTCATTTCCGCAAAAGACCTGGGCGTTACCGGTTATGTGCTGGAGCGTACGCTGATCGATGATTACGGCATACAGATCGAATTCTCGGATAACTTTTATGTGGTCTGTATGGTCGGCCTGGGTGGAACGCGCTCTGATTTGGACAGACTCATTGCTGCCTGCCGGGAGATATCCGTCCGGCATAAAGGAGAAGCGCCCCTTGCCAAATGGAGGAATAAACTGCCCAAAATGGCGGAGGCCGTTATGACGCCCCGTCAGGCATATGTGTCCCAGACGGAAAAGATTCCATGGGAAGATGCCTGCGGCCGCATCAGCGCTGAGATGATCGTGCCTTATCCGCCGGGAATACCGGCAATCTGCCCGGGAGAAAGGATTAATGATGAAATTCTGCGATTTTTAGGGGATCAGAGTAAGCAGGGAAGGCATCTTCATGGGATCCACGGCGGCACGTTGGATATGGTCCGGGTTGTAAAGTGAAAGAAAATGACAATGCTGGCTTGATACTGTCCGGCCCTTTATGCACCTTGTCCGCGGAAGGATTGTGCGATATAATAGTGCTGTCTTTGAAAATTACGGGGTCTGCCCTGGAAAGGATACGGGGAATTGATTTGCCCCGGACAGCAAAAAATGTATAGAATTCATCAAATTCGTTTAAAACCGGGAGAGGATAAGAGCCTGATCCCACAAAAAATAAAAAAGAAAACCGGGGCAGTTGTCACGGATTGGATTATCCGCCGGGAGTCGGTGGATGCGAGGGACAAAAGCCGCATCAGTTTGGTATATACGGTGGACTTTTCCTGTGATAAAAAGCTCAAACTGCCTTTGGCGCCCGATCTGACCTATCAATATGCAAAGTCGGGAAACACTCCCATGAGCGAGCGTCCGCTCATTGTTGGGTTCGGTCCCTGCGGAATGTTTGCGGCGTTGATTTTGGCAGAGATGGGCTACCGGCCTATTGTTGCTGAGCGGGGGCGGGCTATGGAGCAGCGGGTAAAAGATGTGGAGCGGTTCTGGCAGACCGGCCAGCTGGACGAGGTTTCCAATGTGCAGTTTGGAGAAGGCGGCGCAGGGACCTTTTCCGATGGAAAGCTGACGACAGGCATCAAAGACCCAAGAATTTTTAAAGTGCTGGAAACCTTTGCGGATGCCGGAGCCAGCCGGGATATTTTGTACAAGCATAAACCCCATATCGGAACGGACGTGCTGCGCCGCGTGGTTGTAAATCTGCGCAAAAGAATCCAGGAACAGGGCGGCGAAATTTTGTTTGAAAGCCAAGTCACGGATTTGCTGGTGTCGGACGGTGAATTGCATGGTGCAGTCATCAATGACGGGCCGATTTTTCATACGGAGCATTTGATTCTGGCCTTGGGCCATAGCTCCCGGGATACCTTGCGCATGCTCAGAAAGCGGCGGCTTCCAATGGAGCAAAAACCCTTTTCCATCGGCGTCAGAATCGAGCATCCTCAGGAATGGATCGACAGGGCTCAGTACGGGGACCCGGCTCTGGCGGAGCTGCTTGGCCCGGCGGATTACAAGCTAAGTTACCATTGTGAAAATGGGAGAGGTGTTTATACTTTTTGCATGTGCCCGGGCGGCGAAGTGATTATGGCTGCTTCACAGAAAGGAATGACGGTGACCAATGGGATGAGCAACCACGCGCGGGACAGCCGGTTTGCCAACAGCGGTCTTCTGGTAGATGTGAGAACTTCTGATTTCCCATCCGCCGATGTGCTGGCAGGGGTGGAATTTCAGGAAAAATATGAACGGATGGCATTTGAGAACGGCAATCCACCGCGCACAACCTGGGGAGCCTTTTCGGATAAAATGAATCCGGTGGCAGCCAGCCTTCCTGATTTCGCAGTTCAGTCGATAAAAGAAGCCATGCCCCATCTGGGGAAGAAGCTGCGCGGGTTCGATGATCCAAGCGCAAGGATGACCGCTGTGGAAAGCCGCAGTTCTTCTCCGGTCCGCATCTTGCGAAACGAGGGGATGGAGTCTGAAATTCAAGGCATTTATCCGGCCGGCGAAGGTGCGGGATACGCCGGCGGTATTATGTCGGCGGCCGTAGATGGGATTAAGGCTGCTGAACAGATTATCCGTAAGTGCCGCCCTCCCGAAAAGAAGTGAATGGAAAGACGTATGTCGTGTTCTAGCAGTGAAAGCGGAATTTCAATATGGGGGGTGCGTGGGTTGAAATAGCTTCGGAGATCGAAAGCTTCTGGGTAATCGCAGTCGCATCCCTTACGGGGTGCGTGGATTGAAATAGTTTTAGGAATGGATGTAATAGTAACAGATGCCGTCGCATCCCTTACGGGGTGCGTGGATTGAAATAAAGATGAGATAACGACAAATGCCCAAGGTGAAGCGTCGCATCCCTTACAGGGTGCGGAGATTGAAATTTGATCCGAGACTGTTCCCTGCTGGACTTGGTAACTGGGAAAATTTCATGAAAATTTTGTACTTTTTTCGCAAAGTTGTGGGCCAGAGAGGCCTCATATTGAGAAAAAGGCCGTCTGGCTGCTCGAAGTTTAATTTGAGAGGGCTCAATCGTTGAAAAAGGCGTAAATTTTAAAAAGATTGTTCTGTTTTTTCCAAAGGATAGCACTTCCATTTAAAAAGCATGATTCACTCTCGCTGGTCAGAATGGTATTTTGAAAATTGCTTGCCGCATCAGTGGTTTCATATGTTACAATTAAAGAAATAACGAATATTTTGTAAATAGGAAATGAATGAAAGGATTGAAATTATGATAAAGATTGAATTGCTAAACGTTTCCGGACAAACCATACAAGGGCTTTCGATCAAAGAACCCGGCGGTGAAGGACACCCCAATATGCTGATTTTACTTTGCAAAAGGGGATATATTATGTGTGGATATTTGAATCAAGCCGCAGCGGAAAAGTTTAGCGACGCCGCTGCGATCATCAGTGGCAGCAGCTTTGATGAACTGTTGGAAAACGCTGTAAAAACGGTAACTCCCGAAGCTGAAAAACTGGGTGTTACCGTTGGGATGAAAGGCGCAGAGGCTGTTGTAAAACTAAACGGATAAGGGAAATTGTAAATGCGAGGTGCGAAAGGCAAGCGAACATGGATTCCCTGGGGCTTTCGCACCTAGAATAAGCTGAATTTAATCGTAAATTGTAAGAGATTTGGGAAAGTAGTTTGAAAACAAGTAGAGTAAAAGCAAAATAGTAATAAATATCGGAGATATTTTTAACAGTTTTGCAGTCGCACCCTTTGTGGGTGCGTGGATTGAAATGGGGATGCTAAAGTCGGCTGCCGACACACTGATGTCGCACCCTTTGTGGGTGCGTGGATTGAAATCTGCAGGTGAGAGACTTGAGCAAATATCATTTTGAGTCGCACCCTTTGTGGGTGCGTGGATTGAAATGTACAAACCGCTACATCTAAGTAATTGCAATAGGCGTCGCATCCCATACGGGGGTAGTGGATTGAAATGCAAGCGGGATCTCATAGCAGTTTGCGAGATATTTGTGCCGTACCATACTACAGGGTGTATAAATACTAGATTTGAAATACGAACGCAAAATATGATAGCATAAACCATATAGAGGCTGTATTGTATATGTGACCAAAAAGGATTTATATACTGATCATATAGTTCTTGCTATTTTTTAACGACATTGTCGAAGGGAGAGCTATAATTTGCAGCGACGTGATTTGCATATTGGGTCAGCAGAAAAAAGCAAGTCTTTAGAATCTGTCAATATCGAAATTTCAGATAGGAAAGAATTAGTTTGATAGTTTACTGTCCCAAATCACATCGATTGGAAGTAAGCAACTTAAAAATTGTCAAAGATTGGTTTGAATTCTTCCAAATTTGATACTTTGCCGACTTTCTTCAAGCTTGTATAGAAAAAGTATCAATATAAAGATAATTACTCTTAAATCCTGATAGTTTTGGATGAAGCTGAATTGGACCACTTCGCATGTCTAAGTAAGTTTTATTTGTTTCTTATTTTAAGCAGTTACTAATTTTTTGCAAAGAGACCTCAAATTCCAGACTTGAGGTCTCCTGTATCATTTCATAGTTTATTCTTTTTTATCAGACTTTCACCAGTCATCTCGTTCGGTATAGCAATGCCCATCAGGTCCAACAGCGTTGGAGCCAAATCTGCCAATTTTCCTCCGTCTCTCAGTTGAACAGGGTTATCGGAAATGTGCAACAGCGGTACTTGATTTAACGAATGAGCTGTAACAACGTTTCCGTTTTCGTCCAACATATTATCCGCATTTCCGTGATCTGCAGTCAACAAAATTTGTCCGTCTTTTTTTAAAACAGCGTCCACAATCTGGGGCACGCATTTATCCAATGTTTCAATAGCAGCAACGGTAGCTTCCATGATGCCGGTGTGGCCGACCATATCGGCATTGGCGAAGTTGAGAATAATTACATCATACTTGTCAGAAGCGATTTCTTCCAAAACTTTTTCCGTGACTAAGTAGGCGCTCATTTCTGGCTGAAGGTCGTATGTGGCTACTTTTGGGGAAGGAATCAGGATACGCTTCTCATTTTTATTGGGCGCTTCCACACCACCATTAAAGAAAAAGGTGACATGTGCATATTTTTCTGTTTCTGCAATGCGCAGCTGAGTCAGTCCTAAATCAGACAAATATTCGCCCAACGTGGCCTTGAGAGACTGCGGGGGGTAAGCAATATGGACATTGGGCATTTCCGCATCATATTGAGTCATACAAACATAATAAAGATTCTCAAGTTTTTTCTTGCGTTGAAAACCATCAAATTCGTTTGCAACGAAAGCGCGAGTTATTTCCCGTGCCCGATCCGGCCGGAAATTGAACATAATCATTGCATCATTATCATTCACGACCTGTCCATGGTCTATGAATGTAGGCTGAACAAACTCGTCGTTTTCATCCCTTTCATAGGCAACCTTTAGCGCTTCATCCGCCGAAGCAGCACGAAGGTTGTTTCCAAGTGTCATGGTATCATAAGCTGCGTTTACACGGTCCCATCGTTTGTCCCTGTCCATGGCATAGTATCTGCCAGCGATGGACGCAATTTTCCCAAGACCGACTTTGTTCATATGCGCTTCCAACTGCTGGATATATGCAGCAGCGCAGCGGGGAGGCACGTCTCGGCCATCTAAGAAGCAATGGACGTATAATTCCTTAACTCCTTTTTCAACGGCCATGTCGATCAAGGCTAATAAATGATTAATATGGCTGTGAACTCCTCCATCAGACACTAATCCCAAGAGATGGAGCGCGGAGTGGTTCTTAAGAACGTGCTCCATTGCTTCGTTCATGACTGTGTTATTAGAAAACACACCATCTTCGATTTCTTTCGTAATGCGAGTCAGTTCTTGGTATACGATCCGACCAGCACCTATGTTTAAGTGACCAACTTCCGAGTTTCCCATTTGCCCTTCCGGCAAACCGACTGCTAGGCCGCACGCCTGCAATGTGGTTTTCGGGAATTTAGCAAAAATTTTGTCCAATTCTGGTGTGTATGCTTGCGCAATGGCGTTTCCATAAGTATCTTTGTTATAGCCAAAACCATCCAAGATCATCAGCATGGTCGGCCGTTTGAAGCTATTCATGTATGTTACCTCCATATTAAGAGAAATTTATAAACCAATATCTTATTTATTATATCAAATTCCAGAATAGATTCCTACTTGTTTTTAAACGCTTTCACTGACCAGTTTTGCCTTGTGGGATCGTCATCATCCGAATTTTGCTTATCCCAGAGGTACAGGCCAATTATTGCAGCTTTAAAAATCTCTTCGAATTATTTGCCGAATCAATAGATAGATATGGTACAATAAGATGTATTGAATATTCTTTGCTTAAAGAGATATTCCAATTACGGCAGAGAAATTGGTAAATATCGTGGTTGAAGCGGATAGACGTGCCGTTTTCTCTGGTGTGCGTGGTGCGCTCTGCGGAGGAACTTGCTGATGAGGAGCAGTTGAATGAATAAGGAACGCTTTAGCTGGTGGTGCGAAAGGCAAGTGAACATGGATTCCCAGGGGCTTTCGCACCAGTTAAAAGGTGAAATTGGGGTATAAATGATAGTAATTTTGGAGATGTTATGGAATTTGGGTAGGTTAAAAACAAACTAGTTATGAATATATGAGGTATGCTTTATAGTTTTGCAGTCGCATCCCATACGGGGTGCGTGGATTGAAATGCAGACAAGAAGCGTATTTAAAATACAGGCTAAAGTCGCATCCCATACGGGGTGCGTGGATTGAAATTTGATGAAGCACAATTAATTTTTAATAGCCGGAATGTCGCATCCCATACGGGGTGCGTGGATTGAAATTTCCGGGTACTTACAAAATCAAGCGAACAAGTATGTCGCATCCCATACGGGGTGCGTGGATTGAAATTCCTGCAACTGATAGTTAGCCGCTATATCGACATGTCGCATCCCATACGGGGTGCGTGGATTGAAATTTAAACTGTTTTATGATCTCGTTTGCTACATCCTGTCGCATCCCATACGGGGTGCGTGGATTGAAATACTCTGCCTTGCATAAGAGTGAGCGCAATTTGTGGGTCGCATCCCATACGGGGTGCGTGGATTGAAATCAAAAATGTAGCTTTGTGAATACCATCTTGGATCATGTCGCATCCCATACGGGGTGCGTGGATTGAAATCGGCCTTCGCTTTAAACGTAATCGTCGCAGTCTCCGTCGCATCCCATACGGGGTGCGTGGATTGAAATAAAAAATGAGCATAGATGCTGGCAAACTATGGCTTGGTCGCATCCCATACGGGGTGCGTGGATTGAAATCAAATCTCCTACCCATACGCCGCCAGTCACAAATGTCGCATCCCATACGGGGTGCGTGGATTGAAATGATGGGATATAATCCGCTTACAACGATCATCAGCGGTCGCATCCCATACGGGGTGCGTGGATTGAAATCACAGCCGGCGCAGTAAAAACCGGTGAAGTAGAAGTCGCATCCCATACGGGGTGCGTGGATTGAAATTAATGTAAATTGAACTCTATCCCCTACTATACCAGTCGCATCCCATACGGGGTGCGTGGATTGAAATCAGGGACGAACCGGCCAATCAGATGCTAGGACAGGTCGCATCCCATACGGGGTGCGTGGATTGAAATGACAAAATGATAATTTTTTGAAACTCCAGTTGTTATTGAATCGTTTCGTTACCAATAACTATCTGAATAAGCGCTTCCTGGCAGCAATCACGATATTGGGCCAGCTGACATACAAGTGATCCTGCTTTTCCACGAAGTATATCTTGAACGCCGGATTGAAAAAAGGGTTAGTAGAAACCAAATAAAACTTGCTGAGATGCGGCCCGTAAGGTATCCTATTCTTAACCTCTCAGTAATGACGGAATCAGCGGTAAAATAAGATGCTGTCAATTCCATCTAAAAGCCAGCCGCAACCAAACAACTGACCAACACCAAAACAGAAACTTGAACAATGAGAAGGCGAAGCCCCAACCGGATGTTGGGTGCTGGATCTTTACATTCATATATTAGGAGGAATAAATAGTAGGATGAAATGGACAAAACAGCAGCAAGAAGCCATTAACCTGCGCGACCATAATATACTAGTCTCCGCTGCCGCCGGCTCAGGAAAAACGGCGGTGCTTGTAGAGCGGATCAAACAGCTGATTTTAAAAGACAGGATCGGCCTCAACCAGTTTCTGATCGTGACCTTTACCAATGCGGCTGCTTCAGAAATGAAAGAAAAACTCATTGCCGCCATCACAAAAGCCATTGAGGAGGACCCGCAAAGTTCAGCTTTCTTGAGAAAACAGCTGGATTTGGCGGCTAATGCCAATATCAGCACCTTCCATTCGTTTGCCCTGGAAGTAATTCGCAGATATTTTTATCTGATCGACATTGAGCCCAACTTTAAAATCGGCGATGAAGGCACTGTGGAAATCATGAAATGGGACACGATCGATCAACTTTTTTCGGATTGTTTTGAAGCAGAAGACCCGGAATTTCTGGAGTTTCTCCGAGCCTACGCTTCTGACCGCAGCGAACACGCCCTCAAAGAAAATTTATTGAACCTTTACACCACCATCCGCAGCATACCCCATCCGCTTCAATGGCTGGATACGCATATAAAAGACCTGGATTTCTCAAAAGAACGGTTCGGAGAAAGCCCCCTGGCCCAGTTCATAATGCAAGACCTGAAAACAAGCGTTTCCCAAATTCTTGACGGCTTCAGACAGGCCGGCCAACTGGCGGAAACGGCGGGAACGGAAGGCATCTATCATAAGAATCAAGAGGACTTGGAGGCCCTTGAGCCTTTGGAAAGAATGGCGAAAACCGGAGATTTGGAAGGGATAGGGAGGCTCCTTGCTACCTTTAAAGCCAATACCATGCGTGCGGGAAAAGCCGAAAAAGAAGATTACGAGCAAATAAAAGAAGAGATGAAAGCCAGCCGGGATTTCAGCAAAAAAATGATCAGCGGGTTGAAAGAGCGATATTTCGCCCAGACCATGGATACCTATGTGGAGGATTTGCAGAGTGTCTATCCAGCCGCGCGCTATTTGCAGAACTTGCTTTTGGAATTTGACCGTCGTTTTCGCGAGGCAAAACTGGAAAAGAACTTGATTGATTTCAGCGATATTGAACATTATGCTCTCGAAATTCTGGAACATGAGGAAGCTGCCAAAGAGTACAGAGAAAAATTTGCCTGCATTTTTATCGATGAATATCAGGACAGCAATGTATTGCAGGACACCTTGATCGACCGCATCCGAAGAGAAAATAACCTCTTTATGGTGGGGGATATCAAACAGAGCATTTATAAGTTCCGGCTGGCGGAACCGGAGATTTTCCAGGCAAAATACCAGCAATACGCCTCCGGCAAAAACAAATTCGACACCAAAATTGACCTGAACCAAAATTTTAGAAGCAAGGGCCGAGTGATCGCTGCTGTAAACGGCGTATTTGAAAAAATCATGAAAGGCTACGATCAGGATGCCGCTTTGTATCAGGGTGTTCCTTATGAAGGTGAGCTGGATTACAAGACGCAGCTTCATATTGTAGACAGCAGAATTACCGAGGACATGGACCTGGATGAAGATGTGGCTGAGATGAAAAATGCCCAGCTGGAAGCCCATGCAGCCGCCGGTATTATCCGGGAACTGCTTGGAAAACCCATCTTTGATGTGAAAAAAAATTGCCAGAGAGCTGTTACAAAACGGGATATTGTAATTTTGATGCGAGGAACGAAGAACTATGCTGATGTCTTTCAGGAAATTTTTACGGAACTGGATATTCCTTCTTATGTGGACGACAGCGGCGGATATTTTGATACCATCGAGATCCAAGTGTTTCTCAACCTCTTAAAAGTGATCGATAACAAACGCCAGGATCTTCCCCTTCTAAGCGTGTTACGTTCAGCGATCTTTCATTTTTCCATCGATGAACTGATCCACGTCCGGCTTGCATATAAAGATGTCTCGTATTTTGAAGCATTCCAGAAGTTTGCTGATGGGACAGAGGAGCGAGAGCTTTCGGAAAAATGTGCCGATGTACTAGAAAAACTACGGATATACCGAGAAATGGCGCAGGTACTGCCGCTGGAAGAGTTCATATGGAAATTGATGTGGGAAACAGAGTACTACACCTATTGCGGCGCTTTGCCGGCCGGACAGCAAAGGCAGGCTAATCTGAGAGCGCTGGCGGATAAGGCCAAAGATTTCCAGGAAACCGGACGGGGCGGCATCTATGGGTTTCTTACCTATATACAGGCGCTGGAAAACCGGAAAGTGCCCACCGGACAGGTAAAGCTCATCAATGAAAACGACGATATTGTCAGAATTATGACCATTCACAAAAGCAAGGGCCTAGAATTTCCAGTTGTCATTGCAGCTGGCCTGGGAAAACGTTTTAATTTCAATAAAACCGGGAAAGGATTCATTGCCCATAAAGACCTGGGGTTGGGCCTGACCCGGGTGGAATATAAGGAGCACTGGTATCGAAAGACCCTTATGCAGACTGCCATTGAACGGAAGATGCGCCAAGAAGATTTGGAAGAGGAGCTTCGAATCCTTTATGTGGCATTTACAAGAGCTATGGACCAGCTAATCCTTTTAGGCACCAGCAAAACCATCGAAGATGGACAGCCTAAACCGTCTCCAGCCAAGAACTGCTTTCTCGATTATTTAATTCCGCTAATCCAGGAAGGAGAGTTGGATCTACACCTGCACGATAGGACTCAGCTCACCGGAGAAAGCCGGCAGCGGGGACAGAACCGTGAAAAGGTCAGGAACTATTTTTTAGAGAGCGCGGACCAATCGCTTTTGCAGGAGCCGCTGTACCAGGAAATCGATCGAAGGTTCTCCTTTCAGTATAAGAATTTGGCCGCTTTATCCAAAAAATCCAAATACTCGGTTACAGAGCTGAGCCGAATGGGAAGCGAGCATGCAGAAGAAGAAATCGCTCTCAGGTCTCCGGCATTTTTACAGGGAACGCAAGACTTTACCGCAGCTCAGCGGGGGACGATTATGCATAAAGTCATGGAGTGTATTAACTTTGCCCAGGCGCTGTCGCAGACAAGGGCAGGGAAGGGCGAGGAATATGTGCGCACCCAAGTTAAGCGGATGGAAGAACAGGAACTTCTGCTGCCGGATGAGGCGCAGGCCGTGGAATGCGATAAAATAGCGGCATTTTTCCAAAGCGACATTGGTGTGCGCGCGGCCAAAGCCGATCAGCTGTACAAGGAAACGGAATTCAATCTGCTGAAAGAGGTGGACGGCACAGAAGTAATGGTTCAGGGTGTGATTGACTGCTATTTTGAGGAAGAAGATTATTTAGTTTTAATTGACTATAAAAATAGTTATGTAAATAAAAAAGATCGAGAACAGGCGCTGCGGAAACTGAAACAAACATATGAGGGCCAAGTCCAAATCTATCAGGAAGCTTTGGAAATTATCCGTCAAAAGCCGGTCGCGGAAGCATGTTTATACCTTTTTAGTGAAAATGACTGGATCAGCTATCACACAAATAACAACGGATGAACGCAATTCCCTCAACCGGTCGACACCTTATCCTGTCATAATGAGGAAAACGATAAGAAAGAGGTAATGAAATGGGAGATAAAGCCGAGATCGGAGTGAAAGTAAAGAAGAAAAGTTCGTTGTGCAGAAAAGGTGTGATCGGGCTGTATGTGTGTGCCGGATTATCGCTGATATGCGTCATTTATATGCTGTATTATTCGATTACCTATGTATCGAGTTATTACGCCAGCTATGGAATGTCCATATCGGAAGGAATTAAAGATGTAATTCAATATGTGGCTTCCAGTACAGGAAACTATCTGGGATTTGCCATATTGTTTTTTGCAGCTGCCGTTATTTTAAAAAAGGTGGATGCTCTTTCACCAAAACCGGAAGTGGCTCAACAGCAGATTGAGCTGGAGAATACCTTTAAAGAGCAGCTGACAGGAGCTGTACCAAAGGAAGAAGCACTGGAAACCGAAGAGGAACCGCAGCAAGACGCGGAGCTTGAAACCCCGGAAGGAGAAATGGAGGCTGAAGCGCTGGAGGAAGCAGCGGGCGAACCGGAAACACAAGAGGAAGGCGATTCGGTAGAACTTCAAGAGGGAGAGAAAAAAGAAAGCTAGGAGATAAATAAAAAAGTCAGGACATCCTCGTGCCTCTTAGCAGGCTGCGGGGATTCTTTTATCTTTTGCCAATATCTTTTCTCAGCGAGAGATTTGCCTTTGACACCCGCTGTAAAATCCCTTACACTATTACATAGGACAATTTATATATGTTTTCGCATTTAAAGAAAAAATAGGATCTTTTGTATATCGAAGGAGGAAAACGATGCTTCATTTGAAAAGCGACAAAACCATCTATCAGTTTTCTGATCAGAACGAACCAGTTATGACGGTTTCTCCAGGCGCGACCATCCTGATCGAAACGATGGACTGTTTCGCCAACCAATTGAGAAGCCCGGAAGACAAGATGGAAACGCTGGATTGGGACCGGACTAATCCGGCAACTGGACCGATCTATGTTCAAGGCGCCCAGCCAGGAGATACCCTTAAGGTCACCATCGATAAGATCGAGCTCAATGAGAAAGGCACATCCGTGTGCGGTGAAGGCATGGGTATTTTGGGCCATCTGCTCAAAGACAGCCATACCCGTGTAATCCCAGTCTCCGACGGCCAGGCACATTTTGCTCCAGGGATCGATATTCCTCTCAACCCCATGATCGGCGTAATTGGAGTGGCCCCGGAATCAGGAAAATCGATCAATGCGGGAACGCCTGGACATCATGGAGGAAATATGGACAATAAAATGGTGACAGAAGGAGCGACCATTTACTTCCCTGTGGCGGTCGACGGCGCGCTCTTTGCCATGGGAGACCTCCATGCGGCTATGGGCGATGGGGAGATCGGCGTTTCCGGACTGGAAATACCGGCGGAAGTCACTGTTACGCTGGAATTAATCAAAGAAAAAGCACAGACAGAGCCTGTGCTGGAAGATCGGGATTATTGGTCAGTGATCGTTTCTAGAGAATCCTTGGATCAGGCGGCTTCGGACGCGACGGAAACCATGTTTCTGTTCCTGAAAGAGCGAGTGGATATGAGCGATCCGGACCTGACCATATTAATGAGTCTGGCCGGACAGCTTCAATTCTGCCAGGTGGTAGATCCGCTGAAAACGGTTCGCTTTGTGATACCCAAGGGCTACTTGGGGCAGATCGAATTTTAAGCTAAAAACTGTAGAGCGCCTTGAGCACAATATCAGCGATTTGTTCATGACCTTCAGAGGTAAGATGAATGCCATCGATATAAAAGTCCTTTCCTGGATTGCGGGAGAGGACTTTTTCAAATTCTCCGTAAAAATCCACATGAAACAGATCGAAGGCGTTTGCAAAGGAAAGCAGCCAATTTCGTAAAGCTAAATAACGGTCTTTTACCAGGTCGAAGTCCGTTAGCTCCGGCCAGCCGGCTCTTGCTGCATCCGGATCAAAAGGGGGAGCCGTGCAGACAACCGGGATCATATTATTGTGGAACGCCTGATGAACCATGGCAAAGTAATTGGCCTGGGGTACTGTTTCCGAAACGCCGGAGATCAGATCGTTGAAACCTCCTGTGATGAACAGGTAGTTGGGCTTTTCATGTACGGCATCGGAACAGAAGCGGGCCAGCATTCCGCCGGTGGTATCACCACTGATGCCCTTATTGATAAAGGTGCTGCAGGGTGTGTTCAAAAGATATACCCAGTTTTCGTCCCGGTTGACGCCGAATCCCTGGGTAAAACTGTCGCCTAAACAAACGGTACGCATAAAAACCTCCTAAAGTAAAATACTTGCATAAACGGGTATGGTGATCAGGCTGACCAGAGTGGACAAGCTGACCAGGTTGGATGCATATTCGCCTTCCACATCATAAAATTGTGCCAGAATGGCCGTCTGAGCGTGGCAGGGAAGGGAAGCGCACAATATAAATACATGAAGCGGCAGACCGCTGATGCCAGCCAAGGTGAAAGCGCCCCAGGCCAGCAGAGGACTGATGATAAACTTACCAACCAGAATCAGCAGCTGATCGATGGTGATCTTAGCCATGCCCTTGGACAAAGAGAGCGCCAGATTGGCCCCGATTACCAGCAGGGAAAGTGGTACGCACAGATCCCCCAGATAGGAGAGGGCCGTTTCAAAAATAACCGGCAGCTTCAGCTCAAATCCGGCCAGCAGGCAGCCGATCATCACGCCAATCAGGCCGGGGCTGAAAATACGCCGAACGGAAAACGCCTTGAGGCTGGTCTGGTCCGAAGCCTGTGAAAGGGTCCAGGCCCCCAGGCTCCAGAAAAGCACAATCGTAACCAAATAAAAGGTGAATAAATAAGGCAGTCCGTCATGTCCAAAGATGATATTGATAATAGGCAGCCCGATAAACATGGAATTGTTGAAGGTAAAGGTAGTGTCAAAGACGGCTTTCTTCTTTTGGGGCAGGTTCATCAGACTCGAAAGCACTCTGCCCAGAAGATGCAAGAACAGCAAGCATGCTGTGATGATCAGCAGGTTGATCACGGATGAAGCCAGCATCTGAGGCGTAAACCGGTTTTCAATGCTGACTACGGCCAGGGCCGGCGCTGCAATTTGAACAACGACCGTCGAAAACACTTGATTGGTATTATCCGGCCACTTCTTTGTCTTTGTAAAATAAAAGCCTACTCCCAGCAAAAGAAATACTACCAGGACGCTTATGATTCCATTTATCAAAACGGTTACCTCTCTTTTTTGGTAAATCCATTATAGCCTTAGTTGGCGCACCAAATCAAGAGCGGGGAGCAAACATTGTACCATTGACAACGAAGGAAAGTCAGGCGTATAATAATAAAAACTTAACAAAATGCTAGGGGAGCTTTGGCTGAGAGGAGCCGCATGGGCGGCCATACCCTCAAGACCTGATCCGGATAATGCCGGCGCAGGCAAGCAATTTATTTCCGAAATCGGAAGAAATTTATTTCCGATTTGGAACAATTCTCAGTTCCCCTCCTGATGAAAAGGAGGATTTTTTATGTCATTACAAACATTTTTTGAGTCTGTTTCAGGCCAAGCAGCGGCGATCGCAATTATCGTTTTATTGTTTGCAGGGATTTTGATTTCCGGCAAAGGGAAAAAACCGGATACCAAAGCGATGGTGGCCTCTGCGCTTTTAGTGGCATTGGCCGTGGTCCTAAAACAGGTAAAGCTGTTTCCCATGCCTCAGGGCGGCGATGTGTCGGCCTTCGGCATGCTGCCGATCGCTCTGTGCGCCTACTTTTTCGGCGTTCGAAGGGGTGTGATGGCTGGGATGTGTGTGGGGCTAGTGGATTTGATTTTCAGCCCCTATGTCATTCACCCTGTGCAGCTATTACTGGATTATCCACTGGCTTTTGGCGCCATCGGCCTTGCCGGTATTCTGCGAAACAAAAAGGGCGGCCTGATCGGAGGATATCTGCTGGGTGTGCTGGGACGTTACATATGCTCCGCGCTTTCAGGCATTATCTTTTTCGGCGCGTATGTGCCGGAGGGGTTCAATGCGGTAACCTGGTCCTGCTGGTATAATTTCGCCTATCTGGGAGCGGAAGCGGCTATCACCGTAGCCTTACTGGCCATACCGCCGTTGAGACGAAGCCTGCAGGGCTTGAAAAAACAGTTCTTGTTAAGCTAATGAAATTTTGGAAGTAAAAAAAGTGTGCATGACGGGAGCATAGCTCCCTATGCACACATGTCGGCCGCAGGGGCCGACGCTTCGCAATGTACTTTCTTTGAAACTCCGTCAATATCGATTGCATCGATATTTCCTGCGTTATAAAAAGGCGGGGCTATCGCGCGGCCCCGCATCTCAGAAAGTGTTTTTATAGTTTTAATAATTTTTTAGCATTGTTGTAAAAGACATCTTTCAGCTGCTTGTCGGAAAGTCCGCTGACAATCGTTCGCTGCATTTCCACGGTAGGATGGTGGAAGGGCGCGTCCAGTCCCCACATAATGCGACTGCTTCCGACTTTTTCATAGCCTTCTTTGATCTTGGTATGCATGGGCATCCCGGAGGTTTCCAGATACAGGTTGGAATACTTTTTCGCCATATCGATGGCCGACTGGACATACATGCCGTTGCCGTGTCCCATATGGATCATGACTATGGGCAGATCGGGATAAAAATCCGCTAGCTGTGCTACGCTCCAGGGCAGGGAATAAGGCGGGTGTCCGGTGTGGATCATAAGGGGAATCTCCAGCTCCATAGCCAGCTCAGCGATGGGAAATACGCATTCGTCGTTGGGCAGATAGCTGTGCATCAGAGGGTGCAGTTTGATCGCTTTAAAGCCATGGCTTGCAACAGCATCCCTGATTTGTCCCAGAGGATCTGTATCGTTTGGATTTACCCAGGCAGCGCCGACAAAGCGGTCTTGATACTTGTCCACCGCGTCCAGGCTTTCTTTGATGGGATATGTACAAATAACGGTTTTTTCCACGTTATATTCATCCATTTGCGCAATCAGCTCTTCCGGTGTGATTCCAACATCCGACCAGCCACCGAAATATCCGATATGGCTGTGGGCATCGATTTTCTTAAAGCTTTTCATACGTTCTAACATGTTTCTGCTCCTTTTCCGTCCGTGGTGTAAATAAAATGCCTTTTGAGGCTGGTTTTCTGCAGCGCTTCTGTGATTACGAAAGCGATGATAATGCCGGAAACTGCCTGGAATGTCAGCCCGGGAACAGCGGCAATGGCAGCAGCTTTCCCAAAGAGCGCGTACCAGAAAATGACGTAACCGATTCCCTGGGTCAATCCGCCGGTCACGGCTGCCACGATCCACAAGCTTCTTCCTTTCAGCCCAAAGACATGGTGCTTGATCATCGCGCCCATCACCAGAGCCATTAAGACTTTACAAATCAGCGTTGGGAGAGCCCAAATCGTGTATCCGCTGACAATATCAGCAATGGCCGCACCCAGCCCGCCGGCCGCGGCGCCCCGCTTGCCGCCCAGCATGAGGACGGAAAGGAAGATCATGGAATCTCCGATATGGGCATAACCGAAGGGCCCCGGAAACTTAATAATGAATACGCCGAAGAAGACAATCGCGATGAACAGCGCTGTCTCGCACAAATTTTTTACTCGTTCTGTTTGTCTCATTTTTTTCCTCCAAGTTCTTTTCTGTTAACAGCATACTACTGGTCTGTATTTATGAAAAGAGACAAAAATGAGAATTTTTATAAGAACAGATTTGAAAAATAAAAGGGAGGATGGCAGGCCTGAAATCTTCAAATGTCCGCATTTTTGTTTCGTTTGACAAAATTCGACCTCTGAAAGCTTAAAAAAATGCACTAATTTCGACAAAAGCCGCGAAACTAGTGCAATCCCAGACAACCGTACAGGCCCTCCGTACAATTCCTTAAATACAGTTTTCAGCTATTCATACAATACAGATGCTGCTAATCTTCAGAAAGTACAATTAATAGAGTTCCAGTTTGTACGGATATACGGACCGTGTCTTCCTGATATTCATTGCTGACCCCCAGGGGGAAGGTTCGGGAGAGCGTATAATCCGTCAAAGGATATTTGGCTCCGGAAATCGTGACGCCTTCACACACATCAGACAAGGCGAACAAAGACACATGCTGCCCCTGTTTTTTCGACAATTCAAGACCCCCGTTTTTCAAGACTGTACAGTAATTCTTCTTGTCTTTTATAGCAATGCGTTCCACCTGATCGACAGCACCGGCCATGAGCTGAATGTTGGCGATTGCGTGGTCGAAACGGCCGCCGATGCCGCCGATGATTAGGATGTCCCGGTATCCCAGATCGAGAGCGGCTTGGAGACAAAGACCTGTATCCGTGTCATCCTTTTCTGAGGGGAAAGTGACAATTTCCACTCCAGGTTGAATGCGTTCCGTAAGAGAGTCGAAATCACCCATCAAAAAATTCGGGACAAGACCGGCTTTACTCGCGTGGTTGTAGCCTCCGTCAGCACAGATTACGAATCCCGGCTGCTCATTGCTGAGTAGTTGGCGGAGTTCACCTTCTATATAAGAAGTAATAATGATACATTTTTTCATAATTGAGATACCCTGATTCTTATTTTAAATAATCTGAAAATAACGAACAAATTCATTATAGCACAAAACGAAAAAGCTTTTCCAAAAAATAATTGTAAAAACGCAACAAAAATCCTAAAATAAGACAAACTTTTAGCTATTATCCACTTGAAAAAAGAACGAGATAGGGATATAATCAATAAAGCGATATGCGAATTGAAATGACAAAATTCGAGGTGATAAAAAAGTGGAAGAACAAATTCAAAAAGTTCTAAAAGAAAAAGTTGATCCGGTGCTGGCAGCCCATTATGGCGGGGCAAAGCTCACCGGATTTGAGAATAATATCGCAAAAGTGAGACTGACGGGGGCATGCGCTTCCTGTCCATCCGCTCAATACACGATTGAAGATGTGGTAAAAAGTATTGTGATGGAAAATTGCGAGGGAGTCGAAGATGTGATTCTTGACACATCTGTCAGTGAAGACTTGATCGACATGGCGAAAAAACTTTTGCGGAAATAATTGGCATGTTAACAAATGCATTTCGGTTGGTATAAGAATTGCATAAGTTATAAACGGTTAATGCTGGGGGACATGCTGGAATTGTCCTGCATGGAACCTAAGAATAAAAAAGGAGTGATTTTATTATGCTTATGACAGGAGAACAGTACATTGAAAGCTTAAGAAAGCTGAAGACCAGAGTTTACATGTTTGGTGAAGAGATCGAAAATTGGGTGGATCATCCAATCATCCGGCCTTCCATCAACTGTGTAGCAGTGACTTATGATCTGGCTCAGGATCCGCAGTATGCTGACCTGATGACTGCTAAGTCCAGCCTCACTGGCGAAACGATCAACAGATTCGCACATCTTCACCAGAGCGCAGATGACCTGAGAAAAAAGGTTAAGATGCAGAGACTGCTCGGACAGAAGACTGCTTCCTGTTTCCAGAGATGCGTAGGTATGGACGCTTTCAATGCTGTATTCTCAACAACATTTGAAACAGATAAAAAATATGGTACAAACTACCACGAAAACTTCAAAAACTTCCTGATCGAGGTTCAGAAGAACGACTGGATCGTAGACGGAGCCATGACTGACCCGAAGGGCGACAGAGGACTTCCGCCTCACAAGCAGAAGGACGCTGACCTGTTCGTACATATCGTTGAAAGAAGAGATGACGGTATCGTAGTAAGCGGAGCTAAGACTCACCAGACTGGTTCCATCAACTCTCACTGGCATATCATCATGCCTACACAGGCTATGAAAGAAGAGGACAAAGACTTCGCAGTATCCTTCGCATGTCCGTCCGATGCTGAAGGCATGTACATGATCTACGGAAGACAGTCCTGCGACACCAGAAAATTAGAAGAAGGCGCTGATGTAGACCTAGGTAACGCAAAATACGGCGGGCAGGAAGCATTAGTAGTATTCGACAACGTATTCATTCCGAATAAGTACATCTTCCAGGCTGGCGAATATGACTTCGCGGGTATGATGGTAGAACGGTTCGCCGGATACCACAGACAGTCTTACGGCGGATGTAAAGTCGGCGTAGGCGATGTTGTAATCGGCGCTGCTGCTCTGGCTGCTGAATACAATGGAGCTCAGAAAGCTTCTCACGTTAAAGATAAGCTGATTGAAATGACTCACCTGAACGAAACTCTGTACTGCTGCGGTATCGCTTGCTCCGCAGAAGGTTATGCAACAGAAGCTGGCAACTATCAGATCGACCTGCTGCTGGCAAACGTATGTAAGCAGAACGTAACCAGATTCCCTTACGAGATCGTAAGACTGGCTGAAGATATTGCCGGCGGCCTGATGGTAACAATGCCATCTGAAGCTGACTTCAAGTCCGACCTGAAGGTAGGAAGAAACGGCGAAACAATCGGCGAAATCTGCAACAAGTTCTTTGCTGCATCACCTGCATGCACAACTGAAGAAAGAATGAGAGTATTAAGATTCTTAGAAAACATCTGCTTAGGAGCTGCTGCTGTTGGATACAGAACAGAATCCATGCACGGCGCAGGATCCCCGCAGGCTCAGAGAATCATGATTTCCCGTCAGGGCAACATTGAAGGTAAGAAAGAATTAGCAAAAGCTATTGCCGGAATTAAATAACCTGCGGTAGTAACAAAAATGATAATAGGCCGCTGTGGGCATCATACCGTAGCGGCTTATTTTTTAACGATATCGGGCAGGAAAAATTTGACGCCTGCGCGTTTCCGGACGGCCGGGCTGCCCAGTAATGCAGCGCGTGCGGATGGAAGCGGCGGCGCATAAAATAATTGACGACAAAAGGAGTTATGGCAAATGAAGTGCGGAGTAAGGTTTTGCGGTGGGTGTAACCCAAGATATGACCGGGGCAAAGCTCTTGAAGAAATAAAAGAACAGCTGAAAGATATTGATTTCGTTCATGCTGCGGAGGGTGAACTGCACGATTTGCTGCTGGTCATCGGCGGATGCACCAACTGCTGTGCGTCTTTTGATCAGTTCAAGACAAAATTAGGTGTCCTGAAAATGTGGGATAAGACCCATATTGAACGGATCTGCGATGAAATCGAAAAAAAAAATTAGAATTAGAAAAAAGTTAATGTTTAAACGGAGGATGCAAAACTATGGACTGGAAAGAAATTTATGAAAGCAGAAAATGCTCTGCTGATGAGGCGATGAAACTGATTCAGTCAGGCGACCGTGTTCTGTTTGCTCATGCTGTTGCCGAACCTCAGATTTTGGTAGACGCAATGGTTGCGAACAAGCACCTTTATAAGGATATCACGGTATCTCACATGGTTACACTGGGCAAGGGCGAATATTCCCTGCCGGAAAACCACGACGTATTCACATTCGAAGGCTGGTTTACAAGCCCGAGCACGAGAAAATCCATTTCTCAGGGTCATGGTGAATTCGTTCCGGTATTCTTCCATGAAGTGCCGAAATACATAAGACAGGACATTTTCCATGAAGATGTACTGCTGGTTTCCGTATCAAAACCGGACGAACACGGATTCTGCTGCGTAGGCGTTTCTTCCGACTACACGATGCAGGCGATCAAATCCTGCAGAACAGTTTTAGCAGAAGTAAACGATCAGGTTCCGGTTGTATTCGGCGATACATTCGTACATGTAAGCGAAATCGACGCGTTTGTTGAAAATTCACATCCGCTCTTCGAAAGCAAGCCGGCGAAAATTGGACCGGTTGAAGAAGCGATCGGCAAGAACTGCGCATCCCTCATTGAGGATGGAGCAACTCTGCAGCTGGGTATCGGAGCCATTCCGGATGCCGTACTTTCTCAGCTGGGCGAAAAGAAACACCTGGGTATCCACTCAGAAATGATCGCTGACGGCGTTGTTGACCTCTATGAAAAGGGCGCAATCGACTGCAGTGAAAAGGGGATCGACGAAGGTAAAATGGTCGTAACTTTCCTCATGGGAACCAAGAAGCTGTACGACTTCTGCGATAAAAATCCGATGGTCGAAATGAGACCGGTAGACTATGTAAACCATCCTGAAACTGTGGCTAAGTTAAAGAACCTGGTATGCATCAATGCTTGCGTGCAGGTAGACTTTATGGGACAGATCGTTTCCGAGTGTATCGGTACCAACCAGATTTCCGGCGTCGGCGGCCAGGTTGACTTTGTACGTGGCGCAGCCATGACTCATGATGGAAAAGGTAAAGCGATCATTGCAATGCCTTCCGTAACTAATAAGAAAGACGGCAGCAAGATCTCCAAGATTGTTCCATTCATCGATCACGGCGCTGCAGTTACAACTTCAAGATGCGATGCAGACTACATCATCACCGAATACGGTATTGCTGAGATGAAGGGCAGAACGCTGAAAGACAGAGCAAGACAGCTGATTAACATCGCTCACCCTGATTTCAGAGAGGAACTGAAAGAACAGTTCAAAGAAAGATTTAAGGATGAATTCTAAACATGCGAAAGCATGGTTAATGGTTTAAAGTTAATTGTTAAAAGAAAAGAGAGGTAACATTATGCAAGCTTTAAGAGTAGTACCTGCAATTCATTATTTTGACACGTTTAAGGAATTCAACGATGAATTCAAATTAGGCAAAGGCGACCTGCTGGTTACAAACCAGTGGATGTATGACCCGTATGTAAAACCGCTGGGAATCGATATGCCGGTTATTTTCCAGGAAAAATACGGAAAAGGCGAACCGTCCGATGAAATGATGGACGCTATGAAAAAGGATATGGACCAGTATGAATATGACAGAATCATCGCATTTGGCGGCGGTACAATCGTAGATATCTGTAAAGTCCTGGCTCTGGATATCCCGACAAAAGCTCTCGATCTGTACACCGGCGATGTCGCTCCTAAGAGAATGAAGGAACTGATCGTTGTTCCGACAACCTGCGGAACTGGTTCCGAAGTAACCAACGTTGCTATTGCGGAACTGAAAGCTTTACATACGAAGAAAGGTATCGCAGTAGAGGAAACATATGCTCATACTGCAGTTCTGATTCCGGAATCTCTCCAGGGACTTCCTGACTATGTATTCGCAACAAGCTCGGTTGACGCTCTGATTCACGCCATCGAATCTTATCTGTCACCGAAAGCTTCTCCGTTTACAGAAATGTATTCCCTGAAGGCGATCCAAATGATCATGGATGGTTATAAAGCGATCGTTGCTGCCGGCGGAAATACAGCTGAAAACAGAAAGCCTTTCCTGAAAGACTTTTTACTGGCATCCAACTATGCTGGAATCGCTTTTGGTAATGCCGGATGCGCTGCCGTACACGCACTGTCCTATTCCATCGGAGCTGCTTTCCACGTTCCTCACGGTGAAGCGAACTTCCAGTTCTTCACAGAAGTATTCAAGATGTACATGAGAAAGGATCCGAACGGCAAGATTGCAAAAGCGAACCAAATCTTTGCTGATGCTCTTGGATGCGGACTGGACGTTGTTTACGAAGAATTGGATAAATTCCTCGGTAAATTCCTGGATAAGAAACCGCTTAAGGAATATGGCATGACAGAAGCTCAGATCGATGAGTTCACCAAGTCAACAGTTGATAACCAGCAGAGACTTTTAGGAAACAACTATGTATTCCTGACAGACGATGAAATCAAAGAAATCTTTGCGAACTTGTACTAAGAAAAAACACCTGTTCTGATTTTAAAACCGTATAAAAACCGCGGCGCCGGCATGATGACATGCCAGTGCCGCGGTTTTTTAGTTTGCTGCAGCTCTAGAGCAGCCCCAGTTCCCGGGCCTTCAAAATCGCATCCATAGCGTTGTTGACGCCCAACTTTTTATAGGCTGCCGAAATGTGAGTCTTTACAGTGGGAAGCTTAAGACCGGTCAACTGACAGATTTCACTATTGCGATGCCCTTCCGCCAGCAGTTCGATCATGCGCTGCTGCTGAGCGGACAATTTAATGGGCTTGCTGTTAATCGCAAGGTGGAAGGTGATGCCCTTTTGCTGTTTGGACATTTCGTGGGCCGCCAGCAAAATTTCGTGCACATAGGTCCGCCGAAGCTCTCCGTTATAATCATTTCGATTGATTTTTGTCCAAAGCCTTTTCAGCACCGGAAGGATGGAAGCGCCTTCATCCGCAGCAGTAAGAATAAAGCCAAAGGGCTGGAGCACCGAAAGGGCCTCTTCCAATTCTTCCTCCGCTTCCCTTTTCTTTCCCACGGCCCAAAAGAGCGATGCCAGCAGAACGCAGGCTTCGGCCAGATCCAGGGGCCGACGGACATTTTTTCCAAAGTCCTTCAGTAAAGATAAATAATGAAGTGCGTTTTCCGTGTCCTCCAAAACCACATAGGCCCTCGCAGTGGTAAAATGCTGGAAAGAACGGAACAACTCAATATGATCGGTCTCGATTACATAATAATTTTCCAGCCAGGCGGAAGCGGCTGATTTATTTCCCTCGTATAGCTTGAGCCGAGTCCGATACGCTTCCAGATTGGGGATGAAAAACTGGGCGGAGGTACGGGTGATTTCCGTGAGCCGGTCCAACACCCGGCGAGCCTGTATATACCTGCGCTGCCGCCATAAGATACTGTGCTGGAGGATCAGCATGCAGATCAGCCCCTCATCTTTATTTTCTTCGCCAAAGGCAGTCAGCGCTTGTTCATTTTCAGTCAGCGCCTCTTTTAACCGGCCTTTTTCAAAAGTAAAACAAGCGGTAATTCCATATTTAATATAATTCCACTCAGCCCCCAGAAGCACGGCAAAGGTTTTATCCAGCTTTTCCATACTGTCCGGATCCAGAGCCAAGTCCGAATAGTCCAGATTGCTCCGATGCATGTAAGGCATATTGTGGCTGAAGGAAGCGATGTTGGTGGCCAGACCGCCTTCTGTGAATTTTTTTACATAGCGGCCGAACCGCTTGAATTGGCGGATTTTGGTCAGCATGCCGGTGCGGTGATCGACGCTGTAGGCCAAAATCGCATATTCCACAAATTTGGAATCTCCCAGGGCGATCCGGGGAAGAGCTTTATAGACCGCGTCCATATGCTCCTCAAATTCCCGATGATGACTGGTGAGGTAGTAATACCAAGCGCTCAGTATATGCAGCGCCGGCACCTGTTTAAATGCCGCTTGGGGAAAATCCTTGACAAAGAAGGTTCGAAGAAAATCCGCGTAATCAGCAATAATCCCCTTATTATTTTCAAAAAGAAATAAATAAAGATAGGTATCGATGCCATTATAGTCGCCGCTGTCCAGCCAAAAACGCAAGGCGCGGGAATAATCCTTCTTGTCACGATAATATTCAGCGGCCTTTTTATACAGGCTGCTGGTTTTGCGGCCGCTTTTGGACAGCTGCTCCCGAAGGAAGTCCAGAAACAGATGGTGGTAACGGTATGTATCGCCGTGGAGACGGCTGAGGAACGAATTTGTCCTGCTGAGCTGCTCCATGATATAGTCTGCGTCGCTGCGCCCGGATAGGATAGAAGCCAGCTCAATGTCAAATTCATCTGCAATGGAGGTAGTGAGACAAAACTCCTGCAGCGGCTCCTCCCATTTATCCCATACTTGCGCCTTAAAATACTGATCAAAGATATAACCGCTTTTGGGGCTGATTTCTCCGCTTTTTGCCATAGCGTTGACGCCCATGGCCCAGCCCTCCGTAGCCTGATAAGCAAAGCGGGATTCCTCGGGAGTCAAAAAACGTCCCAGACTGCCGAAATATTCACGGATCTCGTCTTCAGAAAACCGCAGATGATCCGGCGTAATGATCTGCACACCTCGGTCATGGATCAAAGGTTCCAACTCTTCGGGCAGTTCATGGCGTGAGAGTATCAGCACGGCAAAAGAGCGGGGGAGCCTGCGGATCACAGAGGGCAGGGATTTACGAATCTCGCCGCTTGTAATCATGTGCATATCATCAAGAACCAGAGCATAAAAGCCTTCTTCCGGCACCATTTCCGCCAGCAGCTGCACCATGTGCTCCACAGGGGAGGCGGAAAAGGCAGGATCCGTTAAGACTTGTTTCATGGCCTGATTTTCCGGCTGTATGGAAAAAATACCGGTGGCCATCTGCTTGTAAAAAACAGAGGGTGCGTTATCGTAAGAATCAAGGCCGATCCAAACCGGCTTTCTCTTGCTCTCCGCCAGCCAGAGCAGGGTGGATACGGTTTTTCCGCTGCCGGCGGGAGCGCTGACATAGACCACGGACTTCTCAGCCGCATGGTGGAAGGCGGAACGCAGGTTAAGGCGGGGCGCGTAAACTTCTGGCAAAATATTGGGAGCAAATTTATCGCTGAGAAAATTCAATTCGGACATGTTTCTGTCTCCTTAATGCAAGATTCTGGGGTCAAAGGAACTGGTAGCTCTAGTATACGACAAAAGACGGGCTTCGACAATGTTTGCATTGAAAAACTCATACTGTTATATTTTTAACGAAAAATTTGCAAAGAAAACCTCATACTGGACGATTTTAATTAGAGGCAGAATCCATTAAAATTTATCTAAAGATATTTTGGAAACGCGAAAGAAGGATATTATGAAAAAGAAAAGAAGCTTTGCAGCAGCAATCATTATGCTTCTGCTGGCATTTACCTTGGTGCCAACTGCGGTGTGGGCCGCTTGGAGCTATCAGTACTATCAAGAGGATATCGCGGCGATCGATACGCTTTCTGACAGCCGTGGTTTAAAGGCGTCAAAAAGTGATGCGTGCGAGCCGATGGATGATTGGCCGTTTGTTCTTGAGTGGGACCACTACAACGGCAATCGGTCCATAAAAATTTTAAAGTTAGAAAACAAAGACCTCTATGGAGAGCTCAAGGATCTTCTTTCATCTTTACCAAGCCTTGCAAACCTGGATCTGTCTGGAAATAGCCTCTCCGGGGAGATCACACTGGCGAACCTGGAGCTGGCAACTCTCGACCTGTCGGATAATCAGTTTACGCGCGCTGACCTGAGCAGCCTTGGCAAGCTATCGTCATTGAATCTTTCCGGTAACCCCCTGCAGGAAGTAAGGTTGCCCGGAAATAGGATCATAAGAACGGCCAGTGAACCGCACAGCGGCGGTACCGTATCGCATCTGGAACAATTGTCACTCCATGGCGCGATGTCTCTGGAAGCAAAACCGGCGTCCGGTTACGGATTTGTAAAATGGAAGTACGCCATTGATGCGGAGCCGTCCGTAGCCGCGTCTTTGAAGATCGATCCAACAACTAATCCGATTTCTTTTACCCTGCCGGAAAACACAGCGATTGAAATGACGGCAGTTTTTGCGCCGCTGCATTCCATTACTGTAACCACTGAAGGAAACGGTACGGCAGCGCCATCGGGATTGACTGAGGTGACCGAGGGAAAGGATGCTGCTTTCACCTTCACACCTGCGAAAGGCTGGAAGATCAAATCAGTAAAGGCGGACGGAAAAGAACTGGGGGCCTTGCAGGGTTATACCTTTTATAATGTGATTCAAGATCACGTTCTCCACGTGGTCTTTGAGAAAAAACAGGTTCAGTCCGCCGCGCAGACAGATAAGGGCTCTGATAAATCTGATCCCCCGGATCAAAGCGACAGTCCGGCCACGGGAGATGCTTTTCCCATTTATTTTTGGCTGGCGCTTGCTCTCCTGTCCGCTGCGGCCATGACTGGAATACTGGTTATGAGGAAAGCCGGGAGGTGATCAGATTGAATATTAGCGAAAAAGGATTCAACTATGCCATACGCACTGCGGAAGTGGTTCGCTATTTAAAGGATAGCGGAAAAAACTTTCCTCTCTGCGAACGGCTTCTGGCCTGCGGCCTTGAGACAGGAATGAACTGCCAGGAGCTGTTCAAGGGGGAAACGGCAGAAGACATCCTCCGCAAGCTGGCACTCTATAAGATCAAAGAAGCCGATTACATCATTGAGATGGCGGTATACGGGGGCTATCTGACTGAGCTGCAGAGTGTTCATATCCGAGAAGACGGAGAGGAATTAATCAAATTGCTGAATGCGACTGTTTAAGCAGTGCAAAACAAGGAATGTGATGTGGGAAAGGAGGCAGATATGAAAAAGAAAAAACGAATCTGCATGTTAGTGCTGACAGCCGTATTGGCCGTATCCGGCGCAAGCTGCGGCAGCCAGGCGGATTTAAGCGATACATCCAAGGAAGCCAGCGCAACCACCAAAGAAGCCAACGGTCAGGTATATGCGGCCCTGGACTTTAAGGATCAGCAAGAAAAGGAATTCGCGGAAAAGGGACTCATCGCGGCTCCCGAGAATCTGGAGCTGAAAGATGAAACCGGCAAAGTGATCTGGAGCCAGAAAGCCTATAATTTTGTGGAAAACAAAGAGGCGCCGGACACTGTGAACCCCAGCCTTTGGCGAAACACCCAGAACAACCATCTCTACGGTTTGTTCAAAGTGACGGATGGTATCTACCAGGTCCGCGGCTACGATATGACCAATATCACGTTTATCGAAGGCAAGACCGGCTGGATCGTCTTCGATCCTCTCATGAGCACCGAATGTTCCAAAGCCGCTATGCAGCTGGTTGACAAAGAGCTGGGCAGGAAACCCGTTAAGGGAATTGTCATGAGCCACCCTCATGTGGACCATTACGGCGGCATCAAAGGCATTGTTTCTGCGGAGGAAGTGAAGAGAGACAAAATTCCGATCATCGTGCCCCAGGGCTTCGAAGAGCACGCAGTCAGTGAGAACGTCTACGCGGGCAATGCCATGGGGCGCAGGGCCGGCTATCAGTACGGGACCATCCTTGACAAAGGACCGAAAGGCTCCATGGCCATGGGCATCGGATTAGGCCAGTCCACGGGAACCGTTTCCTATATCTCCCCGAGCGATGAAATCAAAAAGACCGGCGAAACTCGGACTGTCGACGGCGTTGTCATGGAATTTCAGATGACCCCTGGCACCGAAGCCCCGGCGGAAATGAACACCTGGTTCGCTGATAAAAAAGCCCTGTGGATGGCAGAAAACTGCACCGGCACTCTGCATAACCTCTATACCTTAAGAGGCGCGCAGGTGCGGGACGGCAACGCCTGGGCAGAATATATCATGGAAGCCCTCAGCAGATACGGAAAAGAGGCGGAGGTAGTATTCCAGTCCCACAATTGGCCTCACTGGGGAAATAAAGTCATAGGCCAGTACATGGAAAACACGGCGGCTATGTACAAATTTATTAATGATCAGACCTTGACGTACATCAACCAGGGCTACAATTCCGACGAGATCGCCCA
Source organism: Clostridia bacterium (assembly GCA_902363595.1). Lineage (GTDB taxonomy): Bacteria > Bacillota > Clostridia > Peptostreptococcales > Anaerovoracaceae > Hominibacterium > Hominibacterium faecale. The sequence goes on from CABJAP010000001.1 coordinate 265,008, forward strand.
CATGATCAAGCTGCCGGAAAACCTGGAAAAGAACTGGTACACCCGCCAGTATTACGGAACTGTCGCGCACAACGCAAGAGCAGTCTATCAGCGTTACATGGGCTGGTACGACGCCAATCCGGTGAACCTGAACAAACTGCCGGTCAGCGAAAGCGCCAAGAAATATGTGGAATACATGGGCGATACCGCCGAGATCCTGAAAAAAGCCCAAAAGGATTTTGACAAAGGTGAGTACCAATGGGTAGCGGAAATTACCAACGTGCTGGTCTTTGCGGATCCGGAAAACAAGGAGGCCCGTTACCTGTGCGCTGACGCATTGGAGCAGCTGGCCTATCAAGCCGAGTCCGGTACCTGGCGCAACGCCTACCTATCGGGAGCCAAAGAGCTGCGGCAGGGTACCACCAGCGACAATAACCTGAAAGCAACCGGCAGCGCGGATTTGAAAAAATCCATGACCCCGGAAATGATGCTGGACTATATGGGCATCCTGCTGGATTCCAACGCGGCCCAGGATCTGAATCTGACCATCAACCTGGACTTTACTGATGAAAGCAAATACCTGCTCACCGTCAAATCCGGCGTAGTGCTCTATCAAAAAAACACCAGCTCAAAGAACGCAGACGCCACACTGACCATGCCGAAAGCGGGCATGGCCGCTATCCTTGGAAAAGATGAAGCGGCGCAGAAAAAAGCCATTAAAATCACAGGCGATCAGGACGTAATCAAAAAGCTGACCGAGCATATGGTGGAATTCGAGTATTTCTTTAACATTGTAGAGCCATAGGGAGGAAACAGTCATGAAGAAAAAACTTGTATGTCTGGGGCTGGCGCTGCTATTAGGTGCAGCGCTTACGGCCTGCGGGAAAACGGACGATGCTTCAATGGACGGCAAAGAAGCGCTTGCCGCCGTAAAGAGCTTGCAGGAAAACTTGCGTACAATCAGCAGCGCACAAATCCATGCCAAGATCGAAAGCACGATGAAATCCGGTGACGCTTCAAAAACTACGACGGCAAAAACCGAAGTAAAAGCCGAACTGGCCGCGAACCAGAACAAAGGGACGGATATGAAAATCAGTCAGAAAGAAACCATAGATGGGGTGGAACGCCAATCTACCATCTACATAAAAGGAAAGCAAGCTTACCTTGATACCGGGACTGAAAAAATCCGCGCTGCCGCAGACCAAATTCCCGTCACTGCAGCTGCTCTGGGTCAATATCTATTGGATGGAATCAATGAAGAAACCCTAAAAAACCTGGACAAAAAGGAAGAAAAAGATGGGTATGTCTATCAGCTGACGGTAGACGACGGCCAATTTATGGAATACCTGGGAAAAATCGCGGTTCCATCCGGAGCTGCGGCCTCGGATACGGCAGCAGATATAGAAAAGCTAGAGCTTCGGATTACTGCGGATCAAGGAAACATACCGAAAACAGTACAGATGGATTGTGTCTACAGCATGGATCCTGACAGCAAAGGAGAGAAACCGCTCCGGGAGAGTTATCAGGCGCAGATAGAGTATCGCAGCATTAATTCGGGTTTGACAATCGATTTTCCCGATTTCAGCCGTTATAAAGCGATAAACACAGAAAAGTAAGGGGTGAGCGAAGTGATAAGAAAAAGAATAGGGATTTTTGTTATATGCTTTGCCTTAGTGACAAGTTATTTGCTGGGCGGCGCTTTTGTAAAGAAAAATGAAGCCCACGCTGAGGTTGTTGCGGATTGGGCCATAGGAAAAGTGTTAGATGCAACACTAAACGTAGTCAATGGAGTATTTTTAAAGCTGATGGGCGAGGCGATCGACAATACGGAAAACGAAACACTGAAAAACATTGAACAGTTTGTAGTAGATGCGGACAATCTGTTCCTTGCAGGCGAAGCTGACCACTCCTCCGAACAAATATTGGAGGAGCTGAACGCCATAAGCAACCAAATCGACACCATGGACCAATCGATTCAAGGTGCTCTCAATCAAATGTTCCAATATGATGTAAAAGGCCAGGTGGAGCAGCTGCACAAAGGGATCAATGGAATTTATATGGAATTATCGCGAACAGAAGACCTGTATACCGCCTACCTGCAGGCTGCTTCGGATTACTCGCAGGCGGTTTTAGACCAAAGCGAGGGGAAAGCAAATGATGACAAAGTGGAAGATGCAAAAATAGATTTTAATAACAGCAGAAAAAACCTGGAAAAGGCGTTCCGGCAATTGGATTTCAAGAAAAAACTGGATGGGATAGCCTCCTATTGCTGTGTCCTTTATCCAAGCTATGAAGCAAATGCAGCCTCCGGAAGATCCGCAAACACCAAACTGTCCCAAACCTATCCGGGACAATTATGGACCTTACTGAATATAAGCGTACCTTTTGACCATCAGAAGTATGAAGCAATGACAGCTGCGGCCAACGACTGCGCGCAGGTATTCGAGTTAGCATTACGGATGAATCGGGTTTACTTTGACTATTATAGCGCCAAGTACGAGAATGACCCTGACAAGAAAAGTACCCTGAAAAACATGTCAAAGCAATATGAGCAGATGGCCAATGGTACGATCAACGCGATCAATGATTTAACCAGGCAGTTTACCGGATACCAGGAAATGGATTCAAAATACAAAAGTTATGTGGATTTGAAAATGAATATCCCCGCCCTGATGCGGCCATACGATGTTCAGACGGCAAAAGACCTGAATTACGCAGAGAAAGATACGCATAAAACATATTATCGGCCTGCCGGCTGGCTGCCTCTGCAAAGTAAAGAAATCTATACAGCTTGGTCTGCGAATACGAGACCGCAAATGAATTTTTATAGGATCGCCATAGATGGAACGCCATACTTATTTTTAAAAGACCCGGGAGTCAGCGGCGAAGGCGTAGTCTATAGAGAGGAAAAAAAAGTAGATTCTGGTTGGTCTTATTGGTATTATTACGGACAGGATTATTTCAATCTACTGCGGACGAGTGATGGGTTTTACTCGATGCCGGGAACCTATGCCGATGTGGCGGCGATCACAAAGAGCGATGCCTATAATGCCGTGAGCGGGAACCTTCTTGACTATCTGAGAAAAAACGGCGGGCTTTCCGGTCTCCCGTCCAATGCTGAATATGTGATGACAAGGGATGGAAGAGGGTATATGCTGCCTCGCCTAACTTTGAAGGCCAATAACTATACAGAAATGGCATACTGGTGCAGTACGACCTTAAACAAAGACAATCCGTCCAAAGCCCAGGCCAAAGTGGATCTTGAAGATGTCAACTATAATAGAAGCAAACTCATTGCAATGCTGGCAGGCGACAAAAATAAGAAAGAACAATCCTCCGTCTCCGTGAGCCTTTCCGACCAGCGGGGGAGCCTGACGGTAACAGATGAAGAAGGAAATTCCATCAGCGGCAAAGTACAAGCAGGAAGGACGCTGACGCTGAAACTAAAAGTAGAAGAGGGCGCTAAGCTCCGCAGTCTCAAATGGGTTTCTAAGGATTACAAGACAAAGGTGGATATCGCAACCGGCGATAGTCTTGAACTGATGAAGGCCGATAAGGATGGATTTTATACCTTCACCTATCCCATGTCCTATCAGGACTGCACCTTCCAGGCTGACTTTACCAATGCGGAAGAAGAAGGCGAAGGAACAGAGGAGAATCCATATCTCATTTCATCTGCGCAGGATTATGTGGATTATGCGACAAAAGCAAAGGAAGATGATACATATAACAAAGCCAATTACAAGCTTACTGCTGATATTGACTTTTGGAAGGAAAAAGCTAGTAAGAATGCAGTATTAGGACAAAACAAAGAAGGGTTCAACGGAACCTTTGACGGCGGCGGCCATACGATAACCGGGATGGATTGGTGGGGCGCGTTTGATACTATCGGCAAAGATGGGGTTGTCCGTAACCTGCTGATTACGACGGGCGACCAAAGATTCCTTGGTTTCATGTCCCTTATAGCAAGAGAAAACAATGGGTTGATAACAGGCTGTGGAATCCTGGGCGATAAGACAAGGCCTGTGACCAATTCGTATGATGGTGTAATTGGGGCAATTGCACAATCAAATGGCAAGGCAGGAACAATAGAAAACTGCTATAATTCCCTTTCCATAACTGCCAATGGCAAATACTCGAGGCTTGGAGCGATAGCCGGCGATAATGCCGGAATCATTCGCAACTGCTACAATACAGGAGATTTATCAAGCGATAGCAGTTTCAGCTATAATCGTAAGGCCAGCACTGTATTTAACTGCTATGATGCCGGAATCGTCAGAGGCTCAGTATTCAGCGGTGAACAGGGCGCTGACATCCGGGATGTATTCTACCAGACAGGAAAGGATGTGTATTCATCTCAGGGGATCGGCCTGACCGAGGAACAGATGAAAGGCAATGATCTTCTTGCGGCTCTCAACAAAAACGTCACCAAGACCGAAGACCTGTGCCGGTGGATCATCAAAGAAGGGACCAATAGCGGCTATCCGATCCTGGGAACCGTACCGGACCGCTATGCTCTTTCCACCGACATCAAAGGCAAGGGCAGCCTGATCGTGGCCGATGAAGAGGATAAAGAAATCCACAAAGCCGTCAGCGGCCAGGCCGTGAAAGTGACGGCCACCCCGGAGGGCGGCAGGCAGGTAGATAATCTGAAGCTGTACGATGAAAAAGGGAAAACCATCAAGAAGCTGGAAGTAAAAGCGGACGAAAAAGGAATTGTCAAAACCAGCTTTGCCATGCCGGAGCAGAATGCGACCGTGCATGTAAAATTTGCCAAACAGGAAACACCTGAAGCAGGGCGCAAAGAAACCGGCGGTAAAGAGGAAACCGGGCAGAAAGACAGCGCTGTCCAAAAGAAAGGCAGCGGCCCGATCTACGATAAGGCGGTCCTGACTGACAAAGACACCGGTATCACAGTTACCGGCGATGAGGTCGATACCAGGGCGGTCCTTAAAGTAGAGGCGTACGATGAAACCGACCCGCGGCATGAGCAAATTGAGGACGCTGCTTCCGATGATGTACTGGCATCCTATGATGTGTCCCTAACCCTGGTCGATGAGCAGGGAAAAGAGATCAAAGCGGACACACCAAAATTCAAAGGAACCCTGGATGTAGCCTTTCCTATTCGGGAGTCTGATCGGGAGAAAGATCTGAAAGTCCTCCATGGAAGCGAGGACGGCCTCAAATTTGAGGACGGGGGGCTAAAAGACGACGGCCTTTACCATGTATCCGTTACTCATCTGTCGCCTTTCGCGGTAGTGGAACACCAAGAAGACCTGAAGGCTGACCTGAGCGCAGGGGAAACCCTTGACCCGGGCAGCGGCGGCAGCGCCCGGATTTGGATCGTCATCGCCTGCATTGCGGCGGTTGCCATCACTGCATCCATCATTTTAATCGTTAGAAAACGCAGGAAAGAGAAAGGGACATCACAATGAACAAAGAGAGGCAGACTATGAAAGCGATCGCCCTGACATTGTGCCTGTGCCTGCTCCTGGGGGTCTTTGCCTTTGGAAATCCACAGGCAGCCTATGGGTGGACGCCGTCGGAGCAAGCGCAAGAGCGATGCTACGGTAAACTCATCGTGGGACCAGAATAAGAAGTATGACCAGTCCTTCTATAATGAAATCATGAAAATCCTGCCAGAATGAGCTATTGATCTGGCAGGATCTTTTTCTGCAAGAAAATGCTGACATTCATGTCGTTTAATACGCTTGCTCGTGATATAATATAAGTAGAAACCAATATCGAACTAGAGAACAGCGAGGTGACATTATGGACGAAAAGAAGAGAAGGGCAGAAGAGCTGAATCTTGCCAACGAAAACGAAGAAGTGGAAACCATCATCGAAGAGATTGAGGAAGCGAAAGGAAGCGTTTACCGGCAGGCCATGAACGAGAAAGCTGTGATTGCCTTCACCCTGGGCGTGCTCAGCATCGTTTTTATCTGGCTCTTTATCTTTGCGGCCCCGGTTCTAGGTGCTGTGGGAATCCTTTTCGGCGTTCAGGCCAGAAAGGAAGCAAAAAAGACTGCTTACGGCGGAAACGGCATGGCTGCGGTAGGGCTGGTCTGTTCCATCGTCGCTCTGGCAGTCTCGGTGATAAAACTGCTGGTGGATCTGACCTTTTAACCAAATCCAATTGTGCGGCCGTCATTGACACCGTAAATGTTCTATGATAATCTAAAACTTAACTTTGTAAGGGATTTTTTTGACATTCAATTTAAGGAGGAAGAACAGAAATGAATAATATCATCGTACTGGAACCCAGTTCAAACCTGCGGGCGCTAGGGAGGAACGCTTTGGCAGGCAAGTGGAAAATCGCAATCACAGCGGTTCTGATTTATCAGATCTGCGTTACGCTGCCGGCACTGATTTTGGACCAGCTTTTCGGAAAGACGCTGGCGGAGCTATACGGTAATATCTATTATGACAATTCCTATGGAATGGCTTCCGATATCGTGGAAGGAATCAGCTACGGCGCGCAAAAGATATCCACCATGTCCGGTGTCTATATTTTTTTGGTGACAGGAGCATTTACCCTTGGACTGACGATCTTTTTCATCAATTTGTTCCGCGCAAGGCAACTGGACGTGGCACAGGTGTTTTCCGGATTTGAACAGTTTTTCAAGGCATTAGGTCTGATGTTTATGGTTGGATTGTTTACTTTCCTGTGGACATTACTGCTTATTGTTCCAGGTATCATTGCCGCGATTCGTTACAGCCAGGCATTTTTCATTCTTGCCGATGATCCCAATAAAGGGATCATGGAATGTATTAATGAGAGTAAATGGCTGATGAACGGGAATAAAGCCAAGTATTTCTGCCTCCAGCTATCCTTTATCGGATGGCTCCTGCTCACTTCATTTGCCATTGCCATCGTCAGCGAATTCTTCTTTGCATTTATCGGCGGATCGGTCATGATGGTAGTGATCGATTGGATTTTAGGATTGGCGATCTGCTGGGTAACTGCTTATATGACAGCTACAGATGCTGCCTTTTACGATATATTGAGAGGAAACCTTCGCGCCAATGCTAAGGATGATTCCAAGATCAATACTTATACGCCGGGACAGTTCTAAGGAGGTAATGCGGTGAGTCAGAAGCAGGAACAAAAAAACTACCAGTTTTTCAGCCATAAGGACTGTGAATTTTTCCCGTGTCACCAGGTTAAAGATCCTCAGCAGTTCAACTGTTTGTTCTGCTATTGTCCTCTTTACGCACTTGGAGATCGCTGCGGGGGCCGCTTCAAATACACGGAGACGGGGATTAAGGATTGCAGCGACTGCACCATTGTTCACAGCCCGCAGGGCTACCAATATGTGATGGGAAAATATCCCCTGCTGGTAGAGCTGACAAAAAAAGAAGCCGGTGAGTAACCGGCGCACTTTCATAATTGAATTTAACAAACGGCAAGTTTTTGCGAAAGAAAGTTTTCATTCGCAAAAATTTTGCCGTTTCCTTTTTGTCACATGGATGTGCCTCCTGTGCATAGTATAGGAAAGGTAAACTTAAAAGGGGGAAATATATTTTGAACGGTAAAATCAGACATATCTATCCAGGCGGAAACACACCGGAGGGCTTTTTCTCGTATTATCAATACATATTGGGACAGCAGGAGGCCAATCGCATCATCTGCCTCAAGGGCGGACCGGGAGTGGGCAAATCCACCTTTATGAGCAGGATTGGCGAGCACTTTGTCGAGCGGGGTGAAGATGTGGATTTCATGTGGTGCTCTTCCGATGCATCCTCTTTGGATGGAATTGTCCTCAAGCAGAAAAAAATCGCCATCATCGACGCGACCAGTCCCCATGTGGTGGATCCGGTCAATCCGGGCGCAGTAGACAGCATCGTTCATCTTGGCGAATTCTGGAACGGGGAAGCGCTGAAAAAATGCAAGAGCCACGTCATGGAAAGCAACCGCAAGATCAAACAGTGGTTCGGTTATGCGTATAATTATCTGGCAGCGGCAGGAGACCTTTCCGACGCCTTGGCTGCGGCTTATGAGGATGCTATCGAAGATGGGGAACTGTACAAGATCGCCGCGGGAATCGTAGGCGATGAGCTGTCTCATAAAGAGATTGCTCTCAATCCGGGGCAAATGAAAAAACAGTTCGCCAGCGCCATAACGCCGGAGGGCGTGCAGCACCATCTGGACTCGCTCATCGACGGCTATGAAAGGCTGTATATGATTACCGGACCTGTTGGTCTGAGCAATGCCAGGCTGCTGAATATCATAGCCGAGAGCGCCATTTACCGGGGCCTGGACGTGGAAGCCTTCTACTGTCCGATGAAACCGCAGGTCAAACTGGAACATCTTCTCATTCCCCAGCTGAAAATTGCCTTCCTTTCTTTGAACCAGTATCACGACTTGGAGCCATGGGAACGGGAAGAGGAGATTCATCTGATCGATATGAATGACATTATAGGATGGCCTAGGCTGGAGGAAGCAAGACCCATGCTGGCCGACTGCGGAAGACGGATGTCAGAGCTTATCAAAGAAGCCACAAAGTGCATTGTAAGAGCAAAAAAAGAACATGATCGATTAGAGAGCTATTATATACCCAATATGGATTTCAAAAAAATAGATGCTCTTAGAGATGAAATCATTGGTAAAATTGAAGAAAACGTATTATAATATAGGGTAAGGTTTTGCGCCTTTTTAACAGACTAGAGAGTAAAAGAGGAGAAACACGATGGATAAAAAATTCGTACCATTACTTTTTGCAGGAGATATAAATGTCTGCAGTGTGGCCAGGGCGTTCCATGAGGCGTACGGGATCGTTTCCAGCGCTTATGGAAAATATCCCACCGGCCCCTGCATGGACAGCAAGATTATAGATTATAAAGCCGATGAAAAGGCAGATGAACAGGAAACATTCCTCAGGCTGGTTAACGAGTTCGCAGCGGACCATAAGGATGAAATCGTCCTTTTGATCGGCTGCGGCGACAGCTATGTCCAGCTGGCCAGTCAGAATAAGGACAACTTCGCAGAGAACGTGATTGCGCCTTATATTGACATTGATCTTATGAATGACTTGATTCATAAAGAAAAGTTTTACGCCATGTGCGAGAAAGTGGGCGTGGATTATCCTACGACATATGTGCATAAAAAAGAGCTGGGGCTGAATGTGAAAGCGCCCTTTGAGGGACCGTATATCATTAAGCCGTCCAACGGCATTGAATACTGGAGACATCCTTACCCAACCCAGAAAAAGGTCTACAAGGAAAACAGCTGGGAGGCCAGTCTGTCGGTCCTTTCGGATATTTATGGCTCCGGATATGAGGATTCGGTCATCATTCAGAACTTTATTCCCGGCGACGACACTTACATGCGTGTGTTAACCAACTATTCGGACAAGCACGGTGAAGTTCAGATGATGTGCCTGGGGCATGTGCTGCTGGAAGAGCATACGCCTCATGGACTGGGCAACCATGCTGTCATTATCACCGAAAAAAATGAAAAAATTATGCGTCAGTTTAAAGCGCTGCTGGAGGAAATCGGATATGTGGGCTTTTCAAATTTTGATATTAAATATGATCAGAGAGATGGAAAATATAAAGTCTTTGAAATCAATACCCGTCAGGGACGAAGCAATTACTATGTGACCGGGGCCGGCGCTAATATCGCCAAGCTGCTGGTGGACGATTATATTCTGGACAAGCCTATGGAATTCCAGGCTGTGGAAAACGAGCATATGTTTACGGTCGTACCGAAAAAAGTGGCGTTCACCTATATTCGGCCGGAAGAATACAGGGAAAAAATGCGCAGGCTGATGGATGCCGGAAAAGTGTCCAATCCGCTCATTTACGGACCGGACCGGGGACTGATTCGTAGACTGCGCATCTTCAAGAATATGCACAGACATCATGCGGCTTTTAAAAAGTACTACGAATTGTAATTGGCCGATTGCCAAGAATAATTAAAAAATTGGAGAATGGGATGAAAGATAAGAAGAAGGTACTAGGTGTGATCGGGGGAATGGGACCACTGGCCACACAACTATTTTACAAAATGATGATTGAAAATACACAGGCCTGCAAAGATCAGGAACATATTAACATGGTTATTTTAAACCATGCCACCATGCCGGACCGGACTCAGGCGATCATGGAGGATCAGCTGGACGACTTGCTCAGCCGTCTTTCAGAGGATGCGGATACGCTGGAAAAAAGCGGGGCAGATTATATCGCGATTCCCTGCAATACCTGCCATGTGCTCATCAATGAACTGCAGGAAAAAACCAGTCTGCCGGTGGTCAATATGATTAAAGCCGCAGTTAAGGAAATTGTTCATACCTACGGAACGGGAGCAAAAGTGGGAATTATGGCAACCGACGGCACGGTCAAGATGGGCCTTTATCAAAAGGAGTGCCGGGCGCAGGGGCTGATCCCCATCATACCGTCACCGGAAAACCAGAAGCTGGTTATGAAAATCATCTACGATGGAGTAAAAGACGGCGGACCGATCGATTATGATGATTTTGAAGCGGTGGAGACAGAATTCCGGGATCAGGAATGTGACTGCGTAATCATGGCCTGTACGGAGCTTTCTTGCTTTAAAGAACAATACCAGCTGTCGGATTATTTTGTGGACGCCATGGAGGCGATGGCCAAGGAAGCGGTCGTACTCTGCGAAAAAAAGCTTAGGAGGAATGATAAATGATAAACAGGCTGCATTTACTGAAGGAATATATTGCAATACTGGACAAAAACGGTCTCATTGCCGAAATGCGGATACCGGAAGAAACAATGGAGAAAAAGGTAAACTATGTATCCTTTAATTCGCAGGATATCCGCTACGACACCTTGTTCATCTGTAAAGGAGTCCACTTTACCGTCGATTATCTTCTGAGCGCCCTGGATGAAGGCGCTTTTGCCTATGTGAGCGAGGTGAAATATGATCGGGAAGCGCCGAATGCGCCATATATCATCGTCAACAATATGCGCCGGGCCATGGCGCTGATGGCGGACTTATTTTACAACCAGATATGGAAAGAACTGACCATAACAGGCATTACCGGCACCAAAGGAAAATCTACCACCACTTATTTTATGAAATACATTCTGGATGAATATCTGCGGGATCAGAAAAAGCCTGTCAGCGCCGTTATCTCCGGAATTGATAACTACGACGGCGTTATCAACGAAGAATCCCATCTGACAACCCCGGAAGCACTGGATTTGCACCGCCATTACGATAATGCGGTAAGAAGCGGAATTGAATTTCTAACCATGGAGGTATCCAGCCAGGCGCTTAAATATGATCGGACCTATGGTATTACCTTTGATGTGGGTTGTTTCCTGAACATCGGTACAGACCATATCAGCGATGTGGAGCATCCCAGCTTTGAGGATTATCTGGCGGCAAAGATGGTGCTGTTTGGACAGTGTCGGATTGCCTGCATCAATATGGAAAGCGATTATGCCGGGATGGCGATTGACGCGGCGGCAGGCAAGGCAGAAAAGCTGATTACTTTCGGACTCAAACCGGAAGCCGATCTTTATGGATACGAAGTAGAACCGGGCAAACGGGGCATCTCATTTAGAGTCAGGTGTGACAGCTTTGATGAAGATTTCAAAATCGGCATGACCGGACTGTTCAATGTGGAAAACGCGCTGGCGGCGATCGCCATATCCTATGGGCTGAACATTCCAATGGAATACATTAAAGCGGGGCTGAAAAAAGCCCGGGTCAGCGGCCGGATGGAAATCTATACCAGCACAAGCGGAGAACTGGATGTGATCGTCGACTATGCTCACAATCAAATGAGCTTCGAATCCCTGTTCCAATCGACCAAAAAGGAATATCCAGGAAAAAAGATCACTATCGTTTTTGGATGCCCTGGAAAGAAGGCTTTCGGACGAAGAAAAGAGCTGGGTGAAATCGCAGGTAAATATGCGGATAAGGTTTTTATCACAGAAGAAGATGCGGGCGAGGAACCGGTTATGAAAATTTCCCAAGAGATCGCCAGCCACGTACATGAATACGACTGCGAATGCAATATTGTTGTCGACAGGGAAGACGCCATTCGTCAGGCGATCGAAACAGCTGACGACAATACGGTAGTGTTGATTACCGGAAAAGGTCGGGAAACACGTCAGAAAAGAGGTACCCAATATGTGGATACTCCATCGGACGTAGAATATGTAGAAACCTTTCTGGCAGAAAAGTAAAGGATACTTGCAATGGAGAAGATCACAAAAAGAAGTCTGGGCGTGTTCGCTCTGTTTGCTCTTTGCTTGGGAGCGGCTGCGGGAGCTGTCGTCTGGGCCCTTTTAAAAGTCATGAATTTGGGAATTCATCTCCTATGGGAGGTGATTCCCAAAAACGTTGGACATCCTGTTCTATATACGTTTATTGTCTGCCTTGCAGGAGGCCTTTTGATTGGCCTGTGGCAAAAAAAATTCGGAGTACTTCCGGATACGCTGGAAGATGTTATGGCAGACTTGAAGAAAAATAGTACATATCCCTATGACCGGCTGCATATACTGGCAGTATCGGCACTGCTGCCGCTTATTTTCGGCGGTAGTTTGGGTCCGGAAGCCGGCTTGACGGGAATTATCGTTGGTCTGTGCTGTTGGATCGGTGACCGGCTGAAATATAAGGGCTCTGAGGTAAGAGAGCTGGCGAATGCGGGAATTGCCGCTACGCTGGGTGTGATTTTCAACTCTCCCTTTGTAGGGATTGCCAACAACTTTGAAAATAAAGATCTGGAAGATGAGCAGCCTCTTAAAACGCCTGCGGAAAAGCTGGACATGAAAAAGGCCAAGACTCTGGTCTATGTAGCCGCTGTTGCCGGCGCGCTGGGGGCTATGGGCGGATTAGGACAATTTTTCGGCGGAGGAATGGGCATTGCCAGATTTGGACGTGATGTGGACATTACCATTTCCGACTGGAAATGGTTTGCGCTTTTTGTGCTGATCAGTATATTGTGCGGCATGGCCTATATGCTCTGCGACCGGATCACCTCAGCATTGGGCGGAAGGATCGCTGACCATCGGATCGCCAGTTGTATGTTAGCGGGGCTTTTTCTGGCAGCGCTGGGGACGTTGTTCCCCTGGACCATGTTTTCAGGTGAGCATGAAATGGCGGAAATGATGGAAGTCTGGCAGCAGCAGAGTTTTGCACTTCTGTTTTTGACCGGTGTGGTCAAGCTGGTTCTTATCAATTTATGCGTTAATTTGGGATGGAGAGGCGGGAATATTTTCCCGATCATCTTTGCGGGAGTTTGTATAGGCTACTCCTTAGCTATGCTCACAGGGGCGGAACCTATATTTGCTGTGGCGGTATGTGTGTCCGCGCTGTGCGGGTATATCATGCGCAAACCCCTTACGGTCATCGGCGTGCTGCTTTTATGCTTTCCCATGACTATTATCATTCCCATGGCCGCAGCCGCTTATGTTGGAAGCATAGTCCCAGTATTTGGAGTATTAAAGAAAAAAGGAAAAACGGTATAAATGTAGAAAAAGACAACAAAAGAACAAGGAGGGTATTATGAACGTACTGATTGCATATGCAAGCAAGACCGGAACCACTGCCAAATGCGCCAAAATTTTAAAGGCACTGGTGGATGATGCGACTTTGTGTGACCTGACCAAGGAAAAGCCGGATCTGAGCCAATATAACTGTGTTATTGTAGGCGGAAGCATACGGATGGGTGCGCTTCATAAAGCCTCGAAGAATTTTATACTTCGCAATAAAGAAACGCTGATGCGAAAGAAATGTGCATTTTTTACTTGTAATTGCTTTACTGGACAGACAGATATGTACATGAAAAAAAACATTCCTGGAGAATTACTGAAAAAGGCCATTGCTACCGGGAGTTTCGGAGGAGAAATTCCCTTGGAAGCACAAAAGGGATTTGATAAACTGATTATGAAGCTGGTAGCCAAACGGGGTACTCGTTCTGAAAATGCAAAACTTCATACATCCTCAGAAGCCATTAACAAATTTGCTGAAAAAATTAGATAAAGAATAGAATTCGATTTTGGATAAAGTCGGAAATAAGTTTCCTTTTTTAATCTGTAAAAAGTGGAAATATATTTCCGACTTTTTTCTTTGACTGTCTTACTGTCAGAATTGACAGATTTTTTATTGCCGCTGGTTGCAAGGGGACCAGGTCTGATTGTTGTTAAACTTTTAATTATGGCATGTTTTTTGTAATATATAGTTTTACGCAATAGATATAAAAATTTTTAAATAAGGAGGTGGCCGTAGAAAGAAGAAATGCCATAGAGGACCCTTGTCAGGTAATTTATGGAGGACAGAAGAACAATTTACGAAGAGAAGGATTGTTCTAATGAACTTATTAAATTATTTGTATTACAAGGAGGAATCATTATGAGTCACGGAGGAAGACAAGAACTTCAAAAGTCTCTAAACATGAAAGACGTTTTGGCGCTGGCCTTTGGAACGATGATCGGCTGGGGCTGGATTATGCTGGCAGGATCCTGGGTTGCCAGCGGCGGCGTAATCGGAGCGATTTTAGCTTTTGCGCTTGGCGGTATTATGGCATTATTTGTAGGTATGACCTATGCGGAACTAACACCGGCACTGCCACTGGCAGGCGGGGAGCTGGTCTTTTCTTATCGGGCAATGGGCTATAACGCATCCTGGTTTACCGGATGGATGATCACGCTGGCTTACATTGGCGTAGCAGCTTGGGAAGGCCCTGCCCTTGCCAACGCGCTGGGCTTCTTATTCGGGAATCTGCTCCCGGATTTAGGCGTTCTTTACCAGATACAGGGATCCGAGGTTACAGGAATGTTCCTGCTGATCGGCTGTATAGGAGCGATAATTTTGTCCTTTGTTAACTATCGTGGAGCAAAGGCCTCTGCCGTATTTCAGACGACTGCCACCATCGCCATGGCCATCGGCGGTATCGCATTTTTCTGCGGAGGCGTTATTAAGGGCGATATCGGTAACATGATCCCGGTGTTCACAGACGGCAAGGGATTCGTAGCAGTCATCCTGGCCGTACCAGCCATGTTCGTCGGCTTTGACGTAATCCCGCAGGCTGCCGAGGAAATGAAAATACCCCTGGGCAAAATCGGAAAGGTGATGATCATTGCGATCGGAATGGCGGCCGCATGGTATATGATTATGATCCTGGGCGTAGCTCTTTCTGCTCCGGTGGATGTCAGAAACGGTTTTGCATCAGACCCCAATTCTGTACCGGTAGCCGATACGTTCGCTTATGCGCTGGGACACCCAGTATTCGGAAAACTGATGATTATCGCGGCCATGTGTGGAATCCTCACTTCCTGGAATGGTTTCATTGTAGGCGCAACCAGAGTTTTATTTTCCATGAGCAGAGCCAAGATGCTGCCGTCTATCTTTGCAAAAGTTCACCCGAAATATGATTCGCCTGTAGCAGCGATTCTGCTGGTGGGACTGATTACCGTTTTGTCGCCGCTCCTTGGAAAGAGCGCGCTGAGCTGGTTTGTAAACGCAGCTGCCTTCGGAACAGTGGTCGCATATTTCATGGTATCTCTGTCGTTTTGCGTACTGAGAAGAACAGAGCCTGATCTAGAGCGGCCGTTCCTGGTAAAGGGCGGGAATGTCATAGGAATCTGCGCAGTCCTGGTAGCGCTATTCTTTATTTCTCTGTACTTGCCGATCTACAGTCCGACACCGCTGGCACCGATTGAATGGGCACTGGTAGGCGGCTGGATCGTGCTTGGCATCATTCTATTCATTGCTAACAAGTGTTCGATCAATGGCAAGGCATCCAAGGAAGAAGTCGAATATCTGATGTTTGGTAACGACTATAAACGGTTTTAACTCGGAAAAAAATTTCCATATTATTTCATGGGAGAAATTGTAGAATTCTCCAATATTCAGAAAAATTAAATTTAGCCGGTGTGTAAATTTCAACGATTTCCGCCGGCTTTCTACAAAAATTATGTGTTAAGTTTTTAACTATGGCACGATTTTTGTAACTAAGTAATAACAGATGGATGATCAAGGAATCTGCCTGTACGGCAGAATTCACAAGAAAACTCAAGGGAGGAAACAAAATGTTAAGAGAAGCATTACCGAAAATCGTAACACCGTTACCTGGTCCAAAGGCAAAGGAAATCATTGCCAGAAGAGAAGCAGCGATTCCGGGTGCGATCAAGTGCGGATATCCGCTGGTTATCAAGCGGGGTGAAGGCGCAATGATCGAAGACGTTGACGGCAACCTGATCTTAGACTGGGTAGGTGGAGTAGGTGTACTGAATATCGGATACAGCAATCCTCAGCTGATCGATGCTGTAAAAGAACAGTCCGAAAAATACTTCCATGCAATGATGAACATCACAACCCATGAACGTTACATCGAGCTGGCTGAGAAGATGAACGAAATCGTGCCAGTAAGAGGCGACAAGAAAAAGACCATGTTCGTTAACTCCGGAGCAGAAGCAGACGAAAACGCTGTTAAAATCGCTAAGAGCGCAACAGGCCGTCCCAATATCATCGTATTTACAGGCGCGTTCCACGGAAGAACGCAGATGACCATGGCCATGACCGCTAAGAAAGCATATGCGATCGGCATGGGACCATTCCCAGACGGCGTATACAGAGCAGAGTTCCCCAACCTCTACAGAAGACCGGAAGGCATGAGCGAAGCAGAAGCGATCGAATACTACGTAAACAAGCTGGAAGACGTATTCATCGAGGCGACTCCGAAAGATGCGACTGCAGCCATCGTATTCGAGCCTGTACAGGGTGAGGGCGGATTTATTCCGGCACCGATCGAATGGGTTAAGGCAGTAAGACAGATCTGCGACGACAACGGAATTCTGATGATCACAGACGAAGTACAGTCAGGCTGGGCAAGATCCGGAAGAATGTTCGCGTCCGAATACTACAAAGAAGCAGGATGCGCACCTGACATCATGACCACAGCAAAATCCATCGCAGGCGGACTGCCGCTGTCAGCCGTAACAGCAAGCGCTGAAATCATGGATGCGGTAACAGCCGGAACCATCGGCGGTACATACTGCGGTAACCCGGTATCCTGCGCAGCAGCACTGCAGGTAATCGATGTTATGACAAAGGAAGATTATCCGGCAAAAGCAAGAGCAATTGCAGAAAAATGCACAGCTAAGTTCAACGAATGGGCGAAGAAATATGATGTAATCGGCGACATTCGAGGAACCGGATGCATGATGGGTATCGAATTTGTAACAGATAAAGCGAAGAAGACTCCGGCCGCTGACCTGGTAGCCAGCATTGTAAACGCTGCAGTTAAGAAGGGCCTGATTTTGGAAGCTGCTGGAACTTATAACAACGTAATCCGTTTCCTGTGCCCGCTGTGCGTAACCGACGCTCAGATCGATGCTGGTCTTGAGATTTACGAAGAAGCAATCAAAGAATGTTTATAATCACCAATTAATTGGTAACCGTTTTTTCGAATTACCATTGTCCGCGTAACAAGAAAAAGACATCAACCAGGTTTTATTTTTGGAAACGGTCCGCCGGGCTATCGGCGGATGCGTTTTCGGCAATTATATAATTTTATGTATTTGAACAAAGGAGAGAGTAATTATGAGTCAAGGAGGAAGACAAGAACTCCAGAAGTCCCTCAATATGAAGGACGTTCTGGCACTGGCTTTCGGAACAATGATCGGATGGGGCTGGATTATGCTGGCCGGATCCTGGGTGCACAACGGCGGCGTTGTAGGCGCAATACTGGCATTCGCACTGGGCGGCGTGATGGCCATATTCGTAGGTTTGACCTATGCGGAGCTGACACCGGCGCTGCCTCTTGCAGGCGGCGAGCTGGTATTCTCGTACAGAGCCATGGGCTACAATGCATCTTGGTTTACTGGATGGATGATCACCCTGGCTTATCTGGGCGTAGCAGCCTGGGAAGGTCCTGCCCTTTCCAACGCGCTGGGATTCCTCTTCGGCGGAGTTCTGCCGGATTTGGGAACCCTCTATACGGTACAGGGTTCTGATGTAACGGGAATGTTCCTGCTGATCGGGAGTATAGGCGCGGTTATCATGACCTTCATCAACTACAGAGGCGCCAAAGCGTCGGCTGTTTTCCAGACAACAGCCACCATCGCCATGGCCATCGGCGGTATCGCATTCTTCTGCACAGGCGCGATCAAAGGCGATGTCAGCAATATGATACCTACTTTCACAGATGGAAGCGGTTTTGTAGCCGTAGTTCTGGCCGTACCTGCCATGTTCGTTGGATTCGACGTTATCCCGCAGGCAGCGGAAGAAATGAATATGCCCCTCAATAAAATCGGTAAAGTTATGATTATCGCCATCAGCATGGCGGCAGCATGGTACATGATCATGATTCTGGGTGTTGCCCTTTCCGCACCGGAAGCGATCCGGACCGGGTTTGTAAATGATCCTAACGCGGTTCCAGTTGCCAACTGCTTTGCTTATGCTCTGGGACACCCGGTATTCGGTAAACTGATGATCATCGCGGCTATGTGCGGTATTCTGACCTCTTGGAATGGATTTATCGTAGGAGCATCGAGAGTTATCTTCTCCATGGCAAGAGCTCACATGCTTCCGGCTATCTTTGGAAGAGTTCATCCCAAATACGGTTCCCCGACAGCTGCAGTACTGCTGGTAGGCGTAATCACAATTCTGTCGCCGCTTCTGGGAAAGAGCGCGCTGGTATGGTTTGTAGACGCAGCGGCCTTTGGTACAGTTGTAGCTTACTTTATGGTATCCCTTTCCTTCCTCATTATCAGAAAGAAGGAGCCGCAGCTGGATCGTCCGTTCCAGATTAAGGGCGGAACACTGGTAGGTATCGTAGCTGTAGCAGTAGCGCTGTTCATGGCATCCCTCTATCTGCCGATCTACAGCCCGACTCCGCTGACTGGAATCGAGTGGGCGCTGGTAGGCGGCTGGATCGTACTTGGTGTGGTTCTGTTCATCATCAACAAGTGTTCGGCTAACGGCAAGGTTTCTAAAGCTGAAATCGAATATCAGATGTTTGGCGACGATTACAAGAGATTCTAGTTATTCCTTTCAATAACCGGAAATATTAAGTATAATAGGGTAGTGGGCAAAATGCCCGCTGCCTTATTTAATTGTAGTGATACGGAGAGCTTATGGAGAACAATCGCAACAGCTTGAGCAGAGTTTTGGGCCGGACGGACATTCTGGCCATCGGTTTCGGCACCATGGTGGGATGGAGCTGGGTCATGCTGGCTACCACCTGGCTGACACAGGCCGGATTCTGGGGGACGATCATCGCATTTATCATCGGTGCTTTGATTATTATGGGCGTGGGGGCCGCCTATGGAGAGCTTACTTCCGCGCTGCCCCTGGCTGGCGGAGAAGTGGTTTATGTGTACCGTGCGATGGGAGCAAAAGTTGCCTGGATGGTGGGATGGGTCATGGCTTTGGCCTATTTGGGCGTCGCAGCCTGGGAAGGTATCGCCTTGGCGACGGCTTTGGATGCGATGTTTCCGGTGGGACAATTTTTGCCTTTATGGGATATCGCCGGATACACGGTGCATTTTTCCTGGGCAATCATCGGTATGGCAGGCGCTGTAGTCATGCTTCTTCTCAATCTCTTTGCCTCAAGACCGGCGATTATCTTTCAAGTCATGGCTACTGCGGCTGTCATTATTGTGGCCTTGATGCTCCTCTTCGGCGGCATTACCTTTGGCAGCATCGATAACATCGGCGATAAGTTCCGTTCTCTGGACGGATTTATCTATGTGTTTCTGATGATCCCTGCTATGCTGATCGGATTTGACGTCATTCCTCAGTCTGCGGAAGAGATGAACATTTCACCAAGAGGCATTGGAAAGATGGTCCTGGTGTGCATTATTTTCAGCGTGGTTTATTATATGATCATTATCATAGGATTGGCCTTATCAGCGCCGGTGGAGATCCGCATGTCAGGAACCATACCGGCAGCGGATGTAATTTCCTATGCTTACGGGGACCAGACTTTGGGTACCATTCTTATCTTTGGCGGCGTGCTGGGGGTGCTGACTTCTTGGAACGGATTTTTTATGGGAGCCACCAGACTGATCTTTGCCATGGGAAGGGCGAAGATGCTGCCGGAGGTCTTTGGCTGGGTTCACCCCAAATACAAGACCCCGTGGACCGCTACCATCCTGGTGGGCTGCGTCTGTATCGCGGCGCCCCTTTTGGGCCGGGATGCCTTAATTTGGTTTGTGGACATCAGCGCTTTCTGCTCCCTTTTTGGATATTGGTGGGTATGTCTTTCTTTCCTGGTCTTGAGAATGAAAGAGCCGCAGCTAGCAAGACCCTTTCGGGTAAAATGCGGTATTCCGCTGGGAATTGCTATGACCGTGATCTCCGGCCTGTATTTCATTATTTATGTACAAGACACTCTTACCAAAGCCAACTCCATGGATGAAATGGTGCTGCTTGGAGTATGGATGGTCCTGGGCCTGATTATGGCAGCCTTGGCAAAGGGCGAATTTGGAAAAATCAGCAGACTGGAAAGGGATATTCTCATCTTTGGCGAAAAGCTGGCAAGGAGGAAAAACTAGATGAAAAAAAGAAATAAAGAAGTCCTTTTCATCATCATTCTCCTGGCAGCTATTCTGGCCATGGTTCTTTATTCCGCTGTTTCCGATTCCTATCGAATTTCGCCGGACAAAGAAAACAATCTGGCGCTCAATCAATCAGAGCTACGCTTTGTTACGGAAAAAAAGAAGGTTATCTTGACGGTTTCCAAAGAGTTGGACTATCTGCAGAAAGGGTTTTTGGAGGAATACATACAATCCATTGCAGAGCCCTCCGGACTGCGGATTAAATTGGTTGAACAGGATGAGAAAGAGGCTGATGCCCGGATCGTTGTTGTGGATGATGTTCTTAGAAGGCAGCTGGACGAAATTAGTTTTACCGCACCGCTCTTTCAGGTGACGGGCACCATGTTTATCAATCAAGAATCCAGCTCTGCCAAGAAAATTCTTCAAGGAATATGCATCAAAGGGCAATTTACAGATGAAGAAAAACGAACCCTTTCCTATGACGGCAAAGCAATCGAGCTGACAGAGGTCGAAGGGACTGATCAAGCGGTTAAGCTGGCTCAAGAGACCAATGCAGACTGTATTCTGGGAGATCAGCCTGGGATCATAGCGGCACTTTCCAGCCGGGAGCTTACCGGCAAATATGTGGATATGTATGCCAATCTTTACAAAAACAACGTCTGTATCATGACGGATAAAGAGGACGGGGTTCTTTACAGCATATTGAACCAATGCATTCAGGAGGCGGACACCCGGGTGCTGATGGGGCGCGCCCAGGAGCATTGGTACGGGCTGGGCGACGCTTTTGTGAAGGAAGGCAGATATAAAGACGCGGCGGCGCTTTTAATCATCGTCTTTGCGGCAGTGTTCTGCGCCTTCTTCTTTTATTATCAATCTAATAAAAATTTATATAACGAATTGACAGAGCGGATGAATCAGCTGACCGCCAGCAAGCAGGAGATGCAGACCACGTTCAACGGCGTGTCCTATTATATGGCGGAGCTGACGCCTGAAGGGGCGATTTTGGATATCAATA
The DNA here is from genome assembly GCA_902363595.1 of Clostridia bacterium. Lineage (GTDB taxonomy): Bacteria > Bacillota > Clostridia > Peptostreptococcales > Anaerovoracaceae > Hominibacterium > Hominibacterium faecale. The sequence continues at coordinate 286,492 of CABJAP010000001.1, forward strand.
AAGCTTTTCTCAATTACATTAATCGGCAGGTGATGGGAAGCACCATTGCCGAGGCCCTGGAATTGTCTCCCGAATTGACTGATATTCTGGAAACGATGCTTTTTGATACACGGGATACAAGAAGAGGGACTTCCAGAGAGATTACACTAAAAAATCGAATTCTGGAGGTGAATATTTTCCCGATTCTAAACCCCAAAGGTGAGGCCGAGAAACTGCTTTTTATGGCCAGTGACGTGACCAGGGAACGGATGGCTGAGCGCCAGATGCTGCAGGATAATAAAATGATTGCGGTGGGGCAGCTGGCTGCAGGCGTGGCTCATGAGATCCGAAACCCGTTGGGCATTATCCGCAATTACTGTTATGTCCTCAAAACTATGAACGATGAGGAGGCGCAGGAACAGGCCGTGCAGGTGATCGAAAAATCCGCGAAAACAGCTGGAAACATTATCGATAACTTGTTGAACTTTTCCCGCATATCCAAGAAGCAGGTTCAAGAAGTATACATAAAAAAGCATATTAATTCGGTGATTTCTCTCAACAGAGGCATGCTGAAGAAAAAACAAATCGATATTACAGTCCGATGCGGCGAAGACTTTCAAGTAAAAATGGCTGTGGAGTCCTTTGATATGATCTTTATCAATTTAATTTCCAATGCGGTCGACGCCATGGAAGAGATGGGGCGGCTGACGATCGTAGTTTACCGAACAGAAGACGAGTTCTATGTGGAAGTGCGGGATACGGGCACTGGGATCGAGGAAGGGATCATGGAAGATATCTTCAATCCGTTCTTCACCACCAAGAGCATGACCAAAGGAAACGGTCTGGGCCTTTACATCGTATATAATGAAATTCAGAAGATGAACGGCGAGATCAAAGTTACGAGTATAGTGGGAGAAGGCACCACCTTTAAGGTGATTCTTCCTATCAGAATGGAGGAGGATAAACTTGAGTAAGGGAAATAATTTTAATATTTTAGTTGTGGATGACGAACAAGACTATTGCGATGTACTGAAAATGATTCTGACGGGCAAGGGATACAAGGTGGACACCTGCAGCAATGGGCAGGAGGCTGTGAAAAAACTGGAGAAAAAGCCCTTTGATTTAGTAATCACCGACTTGTGCATGCCGGTGATGGACGGCCGCCAGCTGCTGGAAGAGATTAAAAAACGGGAGTATGATACGGAAGTAATTATGCTAACCGCCCATGGAACGATTGAAAAAGCAGTCGATGCCATGAAAGCAGGTGCTTACACCTATGTAACCAAAGGAAGGGATCCGGAAGAGCTTTTCCTGGAGATTCGCAAGATTCGCGATACCAAGAAAATCCGCCGGGACAACGCTATTCTCAAAGAGAAGGTCAGCGGCCGCTTCATGCTGGAGAGCCAAAATAAAAAGTACCGACAGATGCTGGAGCTGGCAGAACGAGCTGCTCAGAGCGAATCCAATATTTTAATCTTGGGAGAATCGGGTGCTGGCAAGGAGGTGCTGGCCTCCTTCATTCATCAGAAGAGCAAACGCTGCGACGCTAACTTTATGGAATTAAACTGTCAAGCGCTGTCTGAGTCCATTCTAGAATCCGAGCTGTTCGGTCATGAGAAGGGTGCGTTTACAGGAGCGGATAAGCGGAGAATCGGACTCTTTGAAGCGTCCAACGATGGCACGCTATTTTTAGATGAGATCGGCGGCGTTTCCATCAATTTGCAGGCAAAGCTTTTGAAGGCCATTGAAAACAAGCAAATCTATCGTTTGGGCAGCAGCACGCCCATCAATGTGGATTTTCGTCTGATTACGGCCACCAACCATAACCTGCAGCAGGATATGAGCGACGGCTGTTTCCGGGACGATTTGTTCTACCGGATCAGTACCATTGTGCTGGAACTTCCGCCGCTGCGGGACCGTCCGGAAGATATTCCGCTATTCATCGAATACTTTTTCGACAAGTACCAGCGGGAAATGAATAAGGTGATCACGGATATCGAACCCAGAGTCAGTCAGCTTCTCAACGGCTATCATTACCCGGGCAATGTGCGAGAGCTGAAGAATATAATTGAACGGCTTGTGGTTCTGTCGGAACGTGGTGAGATTTTGGAAGCATATCTGCCGTCCGACGTGGTTAAAAATCAAAATTACCGGCCGGCCGCTGCGGTAAGTGAGATCGATTATACCGTTTCATTGAGAGACTATCGCAGCAAGGTGGAAAAGGAGTATATCACAGGTCTTTTGGAACGGTATCCCAAAGATATGAATAAGGTGGCGGAAATCCTCGACATATCCAGGCGGCAGCTTTTTAATAAATTGGTAGAATATGATTTGAAATAATTGCACATATTCTGAATTTGAATTATAATAGAAGAACCTAATCGATGCGCACTAATTTTATAAGTTAAGGAGGCGATAGCATGAGTGAACTGAAAAAAAGTTCGACCATGGTAGATGTCGGTGAACATGGGTTAAAAAAACATGATATCAAGACATCGACGGTGGTATTCATGATCTTCTGCCTGGTAGCTGCGGGTTGCTATGGAATAGAAGAAATGATTCCTGCTTCCGGTCCCGGCTTGACTTTAGTCATGCTGATGGTGCTCCCCTTTGTCTGGGGGCTTCCATTCGGTCTGGTTGCTGCAGAATTGGGTTCTGTTCGGCCGCAGGAAGGCGGTTATTACAAGTGGGTGCAGGAAGCTCTGGGAGAATTTTGGGGGTTTCAGGCAGGATGGTGGAGAACGGTTTCCATCTATATTGACAATTCCCTGTACGTTATTTTAGTAGGCGGTTATATTGCCGGGCAGTGGAACCTTTCCCATACGGCGGAAATGATCGTCAAAATCGTTGTTATTGCAATCTTTATCTGGGTTAATATTCGAGGTATCAAGGATGTGGGCATTGTCAGCACCGTTCTGGCGATCTTTGTTATTGTAGCTTTTGCTATGATTGCTGTTTGCGGGTTTACCAATATGGACCACAATCCATTCATGCCGTTTACGGCAGACGGAGAAATCACAGGAGCCAAAGGAATTCCATTTGCCGATTGGGTGGCTTATATCGGAGGCGGCCTGGCTATGGGCATGTGGATGTACTCTGGTTATGAATCCATGTCCACGATTGCGGGAGAGGTAGCCAATCCACAAGTTATTCCAAAGGCTACAATCATTACAGTGCCTCTGATCATGGCGACCTATATTCTTCCGACGGCAGCAGCTCTCGGTTCTTTGGGACTTTGGGAACAGTGGGGCACAGAGCCGGGAACGGTGGGATACGCAGATGTTGCCGCTCATTTCTGGGGGCCGGCATTCGGCGTGTTCTTCGTAATCGTAGCAGTTGTGGCAAACTGTTCAATTTTCAATACCTATATTGCTTCCGGTTCCCGCGGATTCTTTGCGCTGGCCGATGATTATCTGGCCCCGCCGATTATGGTTAAATGCGACAAGAAACATGGTGTTCCATGGGTAGCGGTCTTATCGGTTGGCATTGTCAATTTGATTCTCATTAACTTTGGTTTTGCCCAGGTTGTTATCGTGGATGTATTTATGCTGGTAGCATCTTACATCATGATTTACCTGTCTGCGATGATCCTTAGAAAGCGGATTCCGAAAGAAGAATACGTGTTCCGTATTCCGGGCGGATATGGTTTCCTATGTTTGATTTGTATCGTACCTATCTTTATTGCGATTGCGCTGTTCTTCCTCAATGGTACTGACTACTTTATCGGCGGGATGATCGGCATTGTTTCCGGTCCGGTTCTGTACGTGATTTGGAAATGGATGTACGGCGGCCTGGCCAAAAAGGATCCGCAGCGATTTCCGATCAATCCAAAGACCAGATTGGCTGTGGGCGATTTGAGAAAGATGTGCGGGATGTTCCTGGGATTTGCAGTTATGGGCGGTTTGGCAGGTCCTTGGCTCAGATGGTATGAAGGTGAGTGGGGGCCTGAATATTATCAGGAGACCTACGGTAATGGGTTCCTTGGCAATTTCGATGCCATGCTCAGCGCTATTGGAATCGCATCGATTGTATTTGCAGTAATCGGCGTGGTTCTGGGTCTTTTGAGCATCAAGCTGGAACCAAAGAAAAACAGGCTGGACTGAGGATTCAGAAGATAAATTAAATATGATGTAATAAAAAGGGCGCGATGGATAAATGTCGCGCCCTTTTTTGGACTGAGCCTATTTCTTTCCCCGTAATTGGTCCAAGAGCTGCTGCATATCCTGGGGAAGGGCGGCTTCACAAGAAAGCGGCTCTCCTGTGACCGGATGGGACAGGGAAAGCTGAAAAGCGTGCAGCGCCTGACGTTCGATGAGAAAGGGGTTGGTTTCTCCATATAAGTGATCGCTGACAATGGGGTAGCCGATGTGGGCCAAATGAACCCGTATCTGGTGGGTGCGGCCCGTTTCCAGGGCCAGTTCCACCAAAGAATATCCTGAATTGAACCGTTCGGCTACTTTGTAGTGGGTCACAGAAGGCGCGCCGTCCTTTGTTACGGCCCGCTCCACCCGTTCCGGATCCGGTTGGCCGATGGGAAGATCGATGGTTCCGGCATCGGAAGGGATTAACCCCTTGACGATGGCTAGATAGCGTTTTTCCACCAGACCGGCCTGGCTCTGCTTCATAAAGCTGGCCTGACAGTGGGCGTTTTTGGCTACGGCTACCAGGCCGGAGGTATCCATATCCAGCCTGTTCATAAAGCGTATTTTGTAATTCTGGCCGCTGTCTATCATGTATTTCATAATGCCGTTGGCCAGAGTATGGGTGACGTGTCCCTTGGTAGGGTGGACGACCATGCCCGGCTGTTTGTTAATGACCAGCAGACTGTCATCCTCGTAGACAACAGTGATGGGAATGTCCTCTGGGGTAAAGTCGCTGGTTTCCTGGGGGAGCCGGATGGAAACCACGTCTCCGGTCTTTACCGGCAGCCAGCCATCTGTCTGTTTGCCATTGAGATAAACCAGCTTGTCCCGCTTGATCTTGGTCCGCATGCGGGCGGAAAAATCGAATTTGCGGCGCAGTACGCCTTTGACATCCAGGATGTCTTTATCTTCTTCAGTAAGAATATATCTGAATTGGTCCATGTTTCTCCTAACTACTATAAAAACTTGGTTTTAACCTTGTCCCAAAAATCGTAAGATTCAAAGCGCAGCAGATTGATGATGGTATCGGAAAACTCCACTTTAATCTCCTTTACATCGGTATATTCATGCTCAATCCCATCGTTCATCAGAAAGATGCGGTTGCTCTTGGAGCTTTCCGGCACAACCCCTAAAGAAAGCTCTGAAGGCAGTAAAATGCTGGAAGTAAAGGAACGGTACGCAGTCGTGTTCATGGGAGCGATGGGAGTCACTTGAAGCAGCTTGATTCTCGGATCGACGATTGAACCGCCCAAGGAATAATTATAAGCTGTGCTGCCGGCAGAGGTGGCTACCAGAATTCCATCGCCGCTGAATTTTTCGATGGGACTGCCGCCGATGGAAATATTCAGATGAACCGAATAGGAGTGATTCCCACGGATAACAATTTCGTTCAAACCCCGGTGGATTTCTTTGCTTCCATCCTGAGTGGTGACGGCGGCCTGCACCGTATTCAAGGGCTGCAGGGCATATTTTCCGGCTTTGTAGTCGCGGATAAAAGCATCCAACTTTCGAGGATTTTCGGGAGCCACTTCCTGAAAGAATCCCAGATGGCCGGTATTGATCCCGATAAAAGGACTTTCTGGAAAATCGTAAGTATGTACGGCCTGGAGAAAGGCTCCATCTCCGCCGATACATACGATTAGTTCACTGTCCGGGGCGTACTCTTCCCGAACAGTGAATCCATTTTCTTCAAACTTTTGAACCAGGACTTCTTTTGTCTCTTGTGACAGGCTGGTGCCATTTGTAAATACGTTGATGTTTCTCATGGCTATACCAGTTTTTCAAATTCATCTACCAGACTTTCGAAAGTCTTCATAGCCTGTTTAATAGGTTCTGGCGTGCTCATATCCACGCCCGCCAGCTTGAGCAGCTCGATAGGATAGTTACTTTCACCAGTCTTTAAAAATTCGATATAGGCATCTTTTGCAGGAGCGCCCTCGTCCAGAATCTTGCCGGATATGGCGGCTGCCGCCGAATAGCCGGTGGCGTACTTGTAAACGTAGAAGGCATTGTAAAAATGCGGAATCCTGGCCCACTCATAACGAATGGTATCATCTTTTCCCACAGCCGGGCCAAAGTATTTATCATTGAGCTTCTGGTATTCTTCACACATCCACTGAGCGGTCAATACCTGTCCGTCTTCAATGGCCTTATGGGTTAAATGTTCAAATTCAGCGAACATGGTCTGACGGAAAAGGGTGGTACGGAATTCTTCAATATACAGATTCAACAGATATTTACGCATTTGGGGATCCTGTTCCTGATCCAGCAAATGGCGCATTAACAGGGATTCGTTGACTGTGGATGCTACTTCTGCCGTGAAGATAGAGTGACTGCCATAGATATAAGGCTGAGCCTCTCTAGTGTAGCTGGAGTGCATGGAATGTCCCATTTCGTGAACGATGGTAAAAACATCTTTCAGAGTATCCGTGTAGTTAAGCAGAATATAGGGCATGCTGTCATAGCTTCCAAAGCTGTATGCGCCGCTGGTCTTTCCTTCGTTTTCATAGACATCGATCCAGCCGGCTTCGATCCCTTTGTTCATTCTCTCAATATATTCTCTTCCCAAAGGCGCCAGACCTTCACGCATCATATCCAGAGCCTGTTCATAAGAGATTTTTTTCTTTGGAAGCTCCACCAGCGGAACGTAGATATCATACATTTGCAGATGATCCACACCCAGCAGTTTTTTGCGGATCTCCATATAACGGTGAACCGTGGGCAGATATTCGTTTACAACTTTAATCAGATTGTCGTAGACCTCCTCCGGGATATTGTCCCCGGAAAGGGCGGCCTGGCGGGCAGAGCCGTATTTGCGGATGCGCGCGCTGATGACATCGGTTTTGGTATTGTAGTTATAGGCTGAGGCAATGGTGTTAATCATGGATTTGTAAGCTGCGTACATATGCTCATAAGCTTCTTTTCTGACGCTGCGGTTATGGCTTTCCATGAACGTGATATAATTGCCGTGGGTCAGCTCCACTTGATCGCCATCCTCGTCTGTAATGGTCCCGAACTTTATATCGGCATTGTTGAGCATCGTGAAGATGTCGTTGGTGGCGCCGGTAATTTCGCCCATTTGGGCAAGAATGTTTTCTTCCGCCTTGGTGAGGACGTGCTCCTTTTCCCGCAGCACATCGCGGATGACGAACTCATACTGTTTTAGACCGGCTTCCTCTTCAATATAAGAAAGAAGAGTATCCTCCGGAGCATCTAAAAGTTCCGGAGTGAAAAAGGACATGGAAGCCGATACCTGCGCGATGATGGTCTGGCATTTATCCGTCATTGCCTGATATTTGGTTTCCCGATTGTCCTCGTCGCGGCGCATTCTGGCATAGACAAAGACCTTCTCCAGCTTTTGCCAGATGGCGTCCCTCGCGCGAAAAGCTTCCAGCAGCATAGCCGCGTTTTCCGTCAGATGACCGGCAAAACGGCCATAGTCCTTGGTTTGGGCCAAAACTTCTTCAATCGTGGCGTCAATGGCCGTTTCATCGGGAAACATGTCCTCGATGTTCCATTTGTATCTTTGATCGATCTGATCTCTGGTTTTCAATGATTTGTCACTCATATCCATTTGCCTCCTTTTTGTTTCTGTTTATTTGCTTCTGCGAATATATTTCTTCGCTCTTTTCTTTACCTCAGCGCCCGTGTCGATAAAAAATACCCGGGTGCGCATTGCGAGTCGCTTGACTTTGTCGTATAATAAAGCGTATTATACATAATGGATTTATTATACCACAAAAAGGAAAGGAAAATCACCAGGATGGACAATCGACCGATAGGTTTTTTTGATTCAGGGCTTGGGGGCCTGACTTGTATCCCCAACTTAATGAAAACGTTTCCCAAGGAAAGGATTATCTATTTCGGAGATACGGCCAGGACGCCTTACGGGTCAAAGGCAACTTCGACCATTAAAAGTTTTTCTCTGCAAATTGCAGACTTTCTTGTCAGAAATAACGTAAAGATGATCGTCATTGCCTGCAATACGGTCAGCGCTACCTGTCTTTTCGACTTGCAGCAGCGGTACCCGGATGTACCGGTGGTGGGAATTATCCGTCCGGCGGCTGAGACCATCTCCAAGAGCTGTTCCACCATGAATAAGATTGGGATCATCGGGACAAAGGTAACGATCCAAAGCGGCGCCTATAAAGAGCAGGTACACAGACTTAATGACGAGCTGGATATTTATGAAACGCCATGCCCGGCTTTTGTACCTTTGATCGAAGAAGGTATCATCCAAAACGATATCATGGACTTGACCATAAAATATTATTTGGACGACTTCATTCTGGAAAACAGACTGGATACGGTGGTGCTGGGATGTACCCATTACCCGCTGATTCGTTCTAATATTAAAAGGCTTTATCCATCTCTTCGAATCATAAATCCTTCGGAAGAGATCATCCACAGCATTGAGAGGATCCTGAGAGAGCGGGATATGCTGGCGGGGGACTTTGACTTTGAGAACGTATTTTATGCCAGCGACCTTTCCGAGAATTTTGTCAATATGATCGACCGAATTTTCCATGATGAAGATATAAAGGTAAAGTTTAAAAATCTTGAACTGGAGTCAGTGGAGGAGAAGAAATGAATTTTGAGACTTTGTTAGAATTCCTGGAGCTGGAGAGCGCGGACGAATTCGAGTATTTTGAAAACCTGGCGGATCTGGTAGAGGCGGATGCGGAAATTCTGCCGGAGGCTGTTTATCAGTTGTTTGAAGGGGTGGAGATGGAGATTTTGGCAGAGCTCATGGAGAATTACTTTGAAGAAATGCTCAAGGCTGTACCGGAGGATTCCGTTGAGATGTATACGCTCCTGGAGTCGGTAAAAATGGCGCTGATCGGCATGTCGCGCAATATCGAGGAGGAACAGGATCTGGTGCTTTTATCAGATGAATTCTGCCGTTTTCGCAACTGGTACTCGCTGGACTCAGCGGTATGGGTGCGGGAAATCGGCGAAAGTGGCAGCCGTGAGAAGGGGATGCCGCTTCGGGATGCTTTGACCTTATCCCGTATTGAAAAGCTGGGCGGAGAAGAGTTCGAATATATCTTTGATGAAGCTTTAAATTTTGAGATGGATCAGTATACCATGTCCTTTGCGGATCTGGCGGCGGAAGAAGCCGCCCAGGAGCTGGAAGAAGAGACGGAACAAGATCAGGAAGACCCGGAACTGAAATATACAGACTATGTTTTTTCTCCTGACAAACTCCATTAATCACAGTTTGCGTCAAACCTGCATAGTATGAATTAAACAATTTGTATTATGGAGGTTTTTTTATGGATGAAAGAGAATGCTGCGAACGGGAATGTTTGCGGGACTGCAAAGAAAAATGCTTTGAAGAATGCTGCTGTGATAACAACAACGGCAGCAATATCATTTGGATTTTGATTGTATTGTACTTACTGTTTTGCAACAATAACAACGGACACGGCAGAGGCGGTCTGTTCGGCGGATTGTTCTAAGTCAGGCAGGTAAAAAAGAGACTGGGCGCAGGTGCCCAGTCTCTTTTTGTTGGGATACTGACGATCATCGGACTTAATCGTGATCACTTGCCAGCAATTTTTCGTGAATCGCTTTTGTGTCCAGCTGGCGATGTTCTTCCATATATTGATAAATCCGTTTCACTTGTGCTGCATTCTTCAGCAAGTATTCTGCGATCGCCTCCGGAGTCACTTGCGCAGGGTTGGCTCCTTGAGTGTTGAGGAAAATCCGGGTCGCGCCGTCCGCCAGTGCCAGATCCGCCCCTTCTTCGCCCCCTCATGGGGACGTGACCGAATTACTGCCTTTTTAGAAATCTGAAATGAGGTGGCAGCTGTGCATAATAGCGGCTCAGTGGTTTACCATAATGAAAACGAGATATTTTGCGTGAAATTAGTACCGGCAACAAAAAAGAACCAGTGACAAGACTGGTGCATTGTGGTAAAGTAATAGAATAGTGTAGCTCTGTGTATGAATAAAAGAAAGGTTGGTGAATTTTTTGATCCGATTAAAAAACGTATCGAAATTTTACTACAGCAAAGGCATGATCGCCAGCGGATTTTCCAAGGTGAATCTTGAATTTGAAGTAGGAGAATTCGTTGTGATCACAGGCGAGTCGGGAAGCGGCAAGACGACTCTGCTCAATGTAATTTCCGGTCTGGACTCCTACGAAGAAGGGGAGCTTTACATAAACGGCCGCGAAACCAGTCATTATCTGGCCGCTGATTTTGAAGAGTACCGAAAAAAATATATCGGCAACATCTTCCAGAATTTCAATCTGATCAACAGCTATACCGTCTATCAGAACGTGGAGTTGATTCTGCGGATCAACGGGTATAAAAAGAGCCAGATCAAAGAGAAGGTCCCAGCGATTATCGAGCGGGTAGGACTCACCGAATATACAAAGACAAAAGTCTCCAAGCTCTCAGGGGGACAGAAACAGAGAGTTTCCATCGCCAGAGCGCTTGCCAAGGACACCTCCGTGGTGGTGGCCGATGAGCCCACGGGAAACCTGGACAGCAAATCAGCGGAAGGGATTGTCCAGCTTCTTAGCGAAATCTCAAAGGACAAACTGGTCATCGTCGTTACCCACAACTACGATCAGTTCGCGTCATACGCAACCCGAAAGATCAAGATGCATGACGGAAAGGTGGTGGAAGACGAACAAATCACACCGCGCCACAGCGCCCAGCCCCAGAGCCAGCAGGCGGAACCGGCGGTAGGAAATCTTTCCGCAGGGAGCAAGGTAAGGCTGGGACTGCGCAATACCTTTAACATTATTCCCAAGTTTTTACTTCTGTTAGTTGTATTTCTTTTTGTTGTGCTTGCGGTCACCTCTGAATACACGACCTTTAAACAGAGCGATGACGAAGCGGCAAAGATGGGCTACAACGACTTTTTCCAAAACTACAGCCAGGATCGAATCATTCTCAAAAAGGCGGACGGAAAGCCATTCACAGACGCTGATTATCAACAGCTGCAGACAACGGCCAACGTAAAATCCGTAATCCATGAAGATATCCTGCTGGACAATACCATTTACATTGAAAGCGGCGACTTTTATTACGATGCGTTCCCCAGATCCATGAACGATTTCAAAGGAAAGATTGCAGAAGGCAGAATGCCGGAAAAAGAAAACGAGGTCATCATAGCAGGTTCCTCAGAGGATTATTATTTGCAAGCAGACAATGTAGCGGAAATACTCGACCATACTTTTACCGTCGCAACGCCGACAGAAACCACCATGAAAGTAAAAGTGGTCGGGGTTTCTTATGAAGAACCTGCCGATAATATGTTCTTTTACAGCGGCAATATTTATATGCAGGACAGCCGTATTGAAAAGCTATTACGAGAAACTTACGGTTACAGAAGCAAGGTCACGACAACGGCGGGCGGCAATGCCCTCCAATATGAGGGCGGAGGCATGCTTTACCGGCCAATGGCCAGCAGCAAGGTGGAAAAGGGTACGTGCCTTGTCTCGGAAGAATTCAACGGATTCTATGAAAAGGGCAAAGCGGTGGATCAGGAAATCACCATTGCCGCTAAAAATATTTTTTACAACAAATCAATTAAATTAAAGATAAAGGATACTTACAATAAAAAGAACTTCACGGCCAAGACTGATCTCAAGGATTTTGAAGACAATGACGGCGCCATCTACATCAATAAAACCGATTATAATAAGCTTTTCCAGGGTGGGAATTATCAGAGTACGGTCTACGTCAAGGATACAAAAGAAATTGACAGCACGGTTTCCGCTCTAAAAAAGATGGGTTACGAGACGCTGGCTATTAAAGATACCATATACAATATGTCGGAAGATCTAACGTCGATCGTTCAGGTGCCGATCGCAGTCATCTTACTGGTGGCGGTATTCTTTATTTCTTATTTTGTCATCCGCCTGATTCTTCGGTCCCGGGTGACCTATTTCAGCATCCTCAGAATGCTGGGACTGGCGAAAAAGAATATCCGCAGAATCCTGGATATCGAACTCTTTGCCATTGTCAACATTGCCTTCGGCCTGTTTTTGATCGTCGTGCTTTTGGTCAATTACAACGTTATTCAGGTGGAATATCTGAAAACTCTGATCGAATATTTGAAAGTCACTGACTACGTGATCCTTTACGCGGTCCTCTTTGTCATGTCCTACTTGATTTCCGGCAAATTTGCCCGAAGCTTATTCAAAAAGACGGCAATGGGTTCATTTAGAGAGGAGGCGTAGTCATGATAAAACTGGAACAGGTAAATAAATATTTTAATAAACGGAAAAAGAATGAAATCCACGTTATCAATAACACATCTCTGGAAATGGAGCAGACGGGTCTTGTGGCGCTGCTGGGTCCCAGCGGCTGCGGAAAAACCACGCTGCTCAACGCCATTGGCGGCCTTGATAAGGTAAACGGCGGACGGATCTTTATCAACGGTCAAAGAATCACCCGCAGACGGTCGGGGAAGGTGGATCAGATCCGAAACCTCAATGTGGGCTATATCTTCCAGAATTACAACCTGGTGGACAACATGACGGTTTTCGATAATGTAGCTATCGCCCTGAAGATGGTGGGCGTTAAGGATAAAAAGGAGATTGAAGAAAAAGTAAACTATGTTCTGGAAAAGGTGGATATGTACCGGTACCGTAACCGTTACGCGGATATGCTCTCCGGCGGTGAACGACAGAGAGTGGGCATTGCCAGAGCGATCGTCAAAAATCCGGCGATCATCATTGCTGACGAGCCTACCGGTAATCTGGACAGCAAGAACACCATCGAGGTTATGAACATCATCCGCTCCATTTCCCAGGACCGACTGGTTATTCTGGTGACCCACGAGGAAAAGCTGGCGGATTTCTACGCTTCGAGGATCATTCGTATCCGCGACGGTGAAGTGGTATCCGATGAAGAAAACCAGCACGCCAACAATTTGGATTACCGGCTGGAGCATAAAATCTATCTCAAAGATATCCCCGATCACAAGCGGCTGAACACCGATTTGTACAAGATTGATTTTTATAATGACAGCAAAAATCCGGTCAAACTGGATATCGTGGTGAGAAACGGAAATATCTATATTCGTACCGAAGAAGGAAAGGACCGGCTGGAGGTTATCGACGATAATTCCAGCATTGAACTGGTAGATGAACATTATAAGGAAATGACCAAGGAAGAGTCCCTGGAAAACAACTTCGATCTGGAGAAACTGGCGCCCAGGGGAAGACGCAGATACACGTCCATACTCAATCCATTCACCATGATTAAACGCGGTTTTCAAACGGTATTCAACTACCCGGTATTGAAAAAAATTCTGCTTTTGGGCTTTTTAATCGCAGCCATGTTCATTACCTATGGGGTCAGCCATATTTTCGGCGTGCTCCACGTCACTGATGATGAATTCGTTACTGCCGATAAATCTTACCTGACGATTGTGGGTAAGAACGTCAGTGTGAAAAGTTATCGAAGCTACGAAAAGGATGATCGATTCCAATATATCATGCCCGGAGATTCCAAAATCTCCCTCACCATGCCCTACGATCAATACTTCCAGCTTCAGGACAACTCAGCTTTCATAAGCGGTTCTCTTTCCGATTCCGGGAAGCTGACAGAGAAAAATCTGGCTTACGGACGTTTGCCAGAAAACAAAAAAGAAATTGCAGTGGATAAAATGATCCTCAAGACCGTAATCGATGAGCAACAGACCCAAATGGCCGGTTTCGGCAAAGCAAAGGATTTTTTGAATCAGAAGGTGACCGTTCCTCAGATGGCCGACATGACCATCGTTGGCATCATCGATCTTAAGAGTCCGTGCGTTTATGCGGATCAGGCGATTTTTGTCAATCTGCTGGCCAATGCAGAATCAGAAGAAGGCATGGAAGGCGGCGATATGGGGATGGCAGATACAGAAGAGGGCGGCGACACCAGCCTGCTGGATTACAAGCTGAAGAAAAAATCAGTGGAGCTGAAAAAAGGCAGCTGGCCGACGAAGGACTATGAGGTGGTCGTAAACGAAAACAATAAAGAAGAAATGCCCCTTAACAAAGAAATCGCGCAGAAAGTCAACGACCAGAAGCTGAAAGTGGTAGGCTATTATAAGGACAAAGAAAACAGCGACCTTCTGCTCGTCAATAACAATACCATCAAGTACAACTTGATTAAAACGAAATCCAATATTACGGTTTGCCCCAAGGATAAAAAAGAGGCCATGACCGCTCTCCAGGAAGAACAGGTCAATGTGAAAGATATCTACGCGGACAGCAAGAAGGCCTATGAGAAAGAAAACTGGTCGTCCGTTCGTTCTGCGCTGATTATGGCGGGCGTGGTGCTGGCGATTTCCTTTATTGAAATATTCCTCATTATCCGTGCGTCCTTCCTTTCCAGGGTCAAAGAGGTAGGCGTATATCGGGCAATCGGTGTGAAAAAAGGCGATATTTACAAGATGTTTTTGGGAGAAATATTGGCAATCACCACCATGGCCAGTGTACCTGGATTCCTGTTTATGGCGTATATATTGAAAAAGCTCACCGGTTTTGCCATATTTGCCAACCTGTTTCAGGTGACGCCGGCCGTTTTGGGACTGTGTTTGATTCTTCTGTACGGATTTAATCTCATTTTCGGATTGCTGCCGGTATTCCGAACCATGAGAAAGCGGCCTGCGGCAATTCTCAGCAGAACGGATATCAACTGATCTTAACAGAGATCGAAAAGATGCAAAAGCAAGCCTTGCGCTTGCTTTTGTTTTTTCAAAATGGTATACTATTTTGATCAGATTGGTGCGGCTTCGTCGAGAGGTACAGAATAAGTGAAAGATACTCGACGTGGTCAAAAATGTATTATTTTTGCTTGTTGTTGAGACTTTTCCAACGCCTACAGGCTGCAATACCTGACAAAGGCTTTGATATACAAGGGTATTTCCATTTTGGCAGCCTACAAGCCTGTGTTTTAGCTCAACAAATGAGTTGTTTTCCTCGATTGTTGAACCAGCCTCTTAAAAACTGCAGGGAGATCAGACCTATGGATCAGGAAAAAAAGAAATACCGGACCGGACTTGTATGTGCCTTGTCCTGCTCCGTTTTATGGGGCGTTTTGCCTGTTTACTGGCAGGCGCTGCGGCCCATCGAATCGTCTGTGATCATATTCTACCGGATTTTTCTGGTAGGGGTGGTCTGTTTTTTTGCTGCCTTAAAACTGTTCGGCATGGAAGCGATCAAAAAGCCGCTGAGAGTCAAGGGTGCAAAGCTGAAATATTTCATTGCCGGCGTTTTGATCACAGCCAACTGGAGCCTGTATATCTGGGCCGTAAACGCGGACCACGTGATCCAGACCTGCATCGGATATTACATAGAACCGCTGATGGTTTGCGTATTCGGCATCCTTTTTTTCAAGGAAAAGCTGACTAAACACAAGCTGGCCGCCTTTCTTCTGGCCTGCACCGGAGTGGTGATTGTACTTCTTCATTTTATGGAAGTTCCCTTCATTGCGCTGGGACTGGCAACAACCTTCGCGGTTTACGCGGCCATTAAAAAGAGCGTGGAAGTACCTGCGCTGCTGTCGCTGCTTTATGAAACCATGTTTTTATCGCCGGCAGCTCTGGCCGTTGTCATATATTTGGAAGTGACCGGACGGGGAGCCCTGGGAGTTGGACAGCCCTATCAATATGTCATGCTGCTTTTAGTGGGATGTGTTACGGCTGTTCCCTTGGGGTTGTTCGCTGCCGCAGCCAATAAGATTCCCCTTGTGACCTTGGGAATTTTAGAGTATATTTCTCCGTCCATTTCGCTTGTGATCGGTATTTTTCTGCTCAAAGAACCCTTTGATTTGATCCAGTTTTTGGCCTTTGCCGTGATCTGGGTCGGTCTGATTGTTTTTACACTGGGGGAATATCGGGAGAATAAAAACGCAGAGATCCAGCAATGATGAGAATAAATTTGTGAGGATGATAAATTGATGAAAAAACAAGAAGCAGAATTTGGAGATGTCTTTGGAAATGGTCATGACCGATTTGGATTTCCCGATGGAATCCACCGCGTGACAGCGGGGCATGGCGGAGAAGCGATCTTGATTTGCGGCAGTGAAAAAACAGTGCTGCTGGACTGCGGCATGGCTTATTGCGGCGATGCTCTGGTGGAAAATCTGCGGCAGACTCTGGATGGCCGGCCGCTGGATTTGATTTTGCTGAGCCACAGCCACTACGACCATATCGGCGCTCTGCCCTATGTGAAACAGGCTTACCCTGACGCTGTCGTATACGGAGCAGCGAAAGCCCAATCGATCCTGATCCGGCCGGGAGCCAGGCAGCTGATGAAAGATCTGGGGCAGACGGCCCGTGATCAATATAAACCGGGATCAACAAAAGCAATCATCACCGACGGCCTGACAGTCGATGTGGTGATCGGGGAGGGCGATGAGATTTCTTTGGGCGATGAGACCTTGATCGTGATGGAAACCAAAGGGCATACGGACTGCTCCCTGACCTTTGTGCTGGAGCCCCTGAGCATGATGTTTGCCAGTGAAAGCACCGGAATATTGGAAAAGATCGATTATGTACATACACCGATTCTGAAAAGCTATGAGGATGCGATGGAATCCTATGAAAAGTGCAAAGCTTATGGAGCCAGATTCCTCGTTCTGCCTCATTTTGGTCTGCTGCCGGAAGATTTTAACGAAACCTATTGGGACTTTTTTGAAAAGGAAGTGGAAAACAAGCGGACCTATTTGCGCGGTCTGGTTGGGGAAGGGCTAACAGAGACGGAAATCTTTGAGCTTTACGCAGCCAAATATTGGGACCCCATCAAAGAGCAGGAGCAGCCCTATGAGGCCTTCATGATTAATTCAAAAAGCATTGTTAAAACATTGCTCAAAAGTCTTTAAAAAAACCAACCTTCCGCCGGGCTGTCTCTGCCGGAACAAATCCGGGAATGGACAGGCGCAGGCGAAATGTTGGCTTTGATTACGAACGGAACGGCAGTTTCATATGATGGTATTTCCGATAGGGCGAAATCAGCTTGGAAAGGCCGCGGTTATAGATTTTGTAACCCCAGACTCCGGTCCAATGGTCCTTGTATTTGGCTTTGGCCGTATACTCGCGAATAATGCCGCCGGCATAAAAGGGATGGGCTGCTTTCACTGCATGGATCAGATCGTTGTTGCACGTGATTTCATCATGGGTCACGGTCTCAGCCATTCCTACATAGCGTTCCTCATGGGCATCCGAACCTCCGAAAGTGGGCAGATCATATTTTTCCGCCAGTTGGAGGGCCAGTTCGTTGGACCTGGGAGATTCACATGTATTAAAGGTTTCAACGAAGTCAAAGCGCTCGAAGAGATCCATCTTCATGTTTTTAAAATACATAGCGCTGGAGCTTCTGACTCCAAAGGGGTGGGCGGGGCCCAATATTCCGCCGAAGCGATGGACGATTTTTAAGAGCCGCCGCAGTGTCATACCGCGGATATTTAAAATTGGCAAATAGAGGTTATCGGGCATGATAACCAGCACATGCCCGGCATCCTTGGTGTCGTATTCAACGCCCCGGAGAACCACGAAATCTGCGAATTCCGGCCGATGCTTTATTCTGTCCCAGGCTCTGCAGCCTTTGTAGGAATTGTGGTCTGTAATCATAAATCCGTCGAAATCCTGTTCTTTCAGCAATTCGACATAGCGCTCCAACGTAACCTTGGAATCGATGGAGCCTTCTTTTGTGTGGCAATGTAAATCGAATTTCAATGTGCAACACCAGCTTTCTTTTCTAACTAATTTAACTATAAACCTATTTTTTGCGAATTTCAATTAAGTTTGCATTATTTTTTTCTTGCGAAGCAAGAAATATTCGTGTATCATGGAATAAAATGGAAATTGACAAGAGGACTATATGGACATAAAAAACGAAGCAGTGATTTTGTTGAAAAAATATTTTGGCTACGACTCCTTCCGCGAGGGGCAGGAGACCTTGATCAGCAGCATTCTGGATGGAAAGGACACCTTTGGCATCATGCCCACCGGAGCGGGCAAATCGATTTGCTATCAGCTGCCGGGAATTATGATGGAGGGGATTACTCTGGTCATAACTCCGTTGATCTCGCTGATGAAGGATCAAGTGGCGGCTTTGAAAGAAGCAGGCATCAGGGGCGCCTATTTCAACAGCTCTCTGACACCGGGCCAATACCGCAAAGCGCTGGCTCTGGCGAAGCAGGGTACCTATAAAATCGTTTATGTTGCGCCGGAGCGGCTGATGAACCGGGAATTTTTGGATTTTGCCCAATCGGTGAAAATCGCCATGGTAACGGTGGATGAGGCCCACTGCGTTTCACAATGGGGCCAGGATTTCCGCCCCAGTTATCTGAAGATCCTGGAATTTGTGGAGCACCTTTCTCAGCGGCCCATTATCAGCGCTTTTACCGCGACTGCAACTAAGCAAGTGCGGGAAGATGTGGTTCGGATTCTAAGGCTGGAGGAGCCGACTGTGCTGACCACTGGTTTTGATCGGAAAAATCTCTTTTTCTCTGTGCAAAAACCTGGCAATAAGTACAGTGTTCTTAAAAACTATCTGGATACCCATCCTGGGAAAAGCGGCATTATCTACTGCCTGACCCGTAAATTGGTGGAAGAGGTTTGCCAGCGCCTTGCGGCCGAAGGCGCGGCGGTTACACGTTACCATGCGGGCCTGAGCGATGAGGAACGGCGTCAGAACCAGGATGATTTTATTTATGATGTAAAGCCGATCATGGTTGCCACCAATGCTTTCGGCATGGGCATCGATAAGTCCAATGTCAATTTCGTCATTCATTATAATATGCCGAAAAACATTGAAAGTTACTATCAGGAAGCGGGCCGGGCAGGCCGTGACGGTGAAAGGGCAGACTGCATCCTTCTTTACGGGGGAAAGGATGTCATAACCAATCAGTTTTTTATCGAAAAGGACAATGAAAATGAGGAGATCGATGAGGAGGAAAGGGCGCTGATCCGGGAAAGGGATCGGATGCGTTTGAAAAAGATGACCTTTTATTGTCATACCAACGATTGTCTCCGAGGCTACATTCTCAGCTATTTCGGAGAAAAGGCCCCCGGCTACTGCGGCAATTGCGGAAACTGTCTGACTCAGTTCGAAGAGCAGGATGTGACCAGGACCGCAAGGCGTTTGATTGGATGTGTGGATAGCTGCGGCCAAAGGTATGGCCTCAATGTGATTATCGATGCGGTTCATGGAAATAACACAGAGAAGATCCGCCGCTATTTTCTGGATGAAAACGATTACTACGGCTTGGAATCGGATAAATCCGTCCATTATCTGCGGCAAGTGGCGGATCACCTGCTGCTGAACGATTATTTGGTGCAGACGGACGACCGCTACAGCGTTTTGCGCCTGGGTCCGAAAGCCGGATCCATTTTGGCCCGGGAAGAAACGGTCACGATGAAAGTGGCCAAGGACAGAGAACCTGCGCAGAAGCAGGCCAAGTCCAAGAAAATCGATTATGATGTGAAAAATCCAGAGCTGTTTCAAGCCCTGCGGGAGCTGCGCATGAAATTCGCCAGAACCCAGAGCGTACCGCCATATGTGGTATTCACCGATAAATCGCTGAAGGAGATGTGCGCCGTAATGCCAGAGAACAAGGAGCAGATGCTCCAAGTCTCAGGTGTGGGCGAGTCCAAGTATAAGAAGTACGGCGAGGCGTTTTTGGAAGTGATCCGGGCATATCGATAAGAAACTTATCTTCGTTTCTTTTTGGCAAAATCGCGCGCCTTTTTCATGCCGCCGACTTCTTCGAACATTATATTGAGCTTTTTGGTTTCAATCTCTTTGCTGGAAAGTCCGTCATAAGCGGATTCCCGTTTCAGCTTGCAATAATTTTCAAAGTGACGTCTGTCCAGACTGCCTTCTGCCAGGGCCTGCCGGACCGCACAGCCCGGCTCCCTGGTATGGGAACAGTCCCGGAAACGGCAATGCCTGCTCAGAGCTTCAATATCAGCAAAGGGCAGGGAGAGGCTGGCCGTATCAATTCCCAGTTCACGCATGCCCGGGGTATCGATAACCATACCGCCCTGGGGCAATAACAGCAGCTCTCTGCGAGTACTGGTGTGGCGGCCTTTGCCGTCGCCGGAACGGATTTCTGAGGTTGTCAGAAGTTCTTGTCCGGCCAATCTGTTGATTAAGGTAGATTTACCCACACCGGATGAACCGATAAAGGCCGTGGTAATGCCCGGGCGCAGATAGGCGCTTAGCTGCTGCCAGGAATCCGGATCCTGACTGGAAACGGCCAGAATGTCAGCATCAAAGGCAGCCGCCTTTACTTCTCTGAGGATGGTTTTCTGATCCGCGCACAGGTCGGCTTTTGTCAGGAGAATGACCGATGAAGCCCCGCTGCCGGATGCAATGGATAAATATCGTTCCAGACGATTGAGGTTATAGTCTTGATTGAGGGACATGCAGATGAATACCGTATCAATGTTGGCGGCGATGATCTGGCTCTGTCCGCTGCTGCCGGCGGCGCTGCGGGTAAGGACGCTTTTTCGGCTCAGGATGTGATGAATGATTCCATAACCCTGATGATCGTCCCTGCGGTCAACCATGACAAAATCTCCTACAGCGGGAAAGTCTGCGGTACAGCTTCTATCATATCGAAATTTCCCGGAGGTTTGAGCCAGCATTTCACCACAGGGACCTATGAGCCCGTACAGCTCTCGATACTGGGAAATGACGCGGGCCAGAGTTAATTCCGGGTAGAGAGCCGCTTGATCCAGGAAGCGCGGAGCAGCTCCATATTCGGCCAGCGGGTTTTCCGGTTTGTGAGTATCTTCCTGTGTCTGGGGGAAGAACTCCGGCGCGTACTGGACCACAGCGTTGATGAAAGCGGGGACCTGTTTTTGTGTTTCGTCCAGAGGTACTGCCATAAAATTTTCCGGCGGAACCGCAATGGGAGAATGAATTCCCCATTGGGCCGCCGGCCTGTAGCCAAATTTGGGGTAATAGGTTTCATGGCCGACTAAAAGGCAGATTTGATACCCCATCTCTCTGGCAATCCGGTGACCTTCTTCAATAAGAGCCGTGCCGATCCCCTGGCGCTGACAGCCCGGCAGGACCGATAGAGGGGCAAGGACTAGGGCTGGTATGTCGCTGAGGCCCGCTTTTGTAAAGAGGATATGGCCTACGATCTGCTTGTTTTCTTCTGCTACCAGAGAAAGCTGGGGAATGAAAGCCTCACTTCGGCGCAGCCGTTCCACCAGGTTTTGCTCGTCGCCGCTGCTATGTGAGGCGGTTTTAAAGGCTTTTTTAATGAGCTTATATACATTCAGGTAATCTTTTGGTTCTTCTTTTCGAATTAGAAGCATGTTCGTTTCTCCTTTTCTTCATTTATAAAATAACTGCGGGAGTGAAAAGGCGGAACACGGATTTCGGAAAAAGAAAAAGACATAGCTCAAGACTATGTCCAAATCATTCAAAACCTTAATTTTCAAGGTGTGAATATGGTCATAGCTCTGTCCGAAACTCTGCACGACAACTAAACGGATCAAAAGACCGCTTCCCTAAAATCGTCTGCAATTCGTGTTCCTTACAGAACAATAGCCACAAAGACACCACCTTTCATTTGCATTACTTTTCTTTATCATAGCATCGCCAGGCAGCCGGGTCAACTGGAAAAAACTGATTTCCTTCGGCTCCGGCTTAGTCTAAAGTTCTTCGCACATCTCAGCGACCTTCAGCATAATGGCGCATTCGATGCGCTTTTTATGGAGCTGGCAGCCCATTTCATAGATGCCGGTGATTTTTCCCGTTGTATGATAGGCATTGGCCGCACAGCCTCCGCTGCAATATAACTTGGCGAAGCAATCGCTGCATTCTTCATGGGAATAAACATTGCAGCCCTGGAATTCATCACAAACGGTATGATTCGTGATCCCATCGTAAATGTTCCCCAACAGAAACTTCTCGTCGCCGACAAATTGATGACATGGATAGAAGTCGCCGGAAGGGGTTACCGCCATGTATTCGGTTCCTACGCCGCAGCCTGAGATTCGTTTTACGATGCATGGGCCGCCGGTCAGGTCGATCATATAGTGATAAAAGTTAAAATCCCGTCCTTTGCCTTCCCGCTTGCGCTCCAGCATTTCGCAGGCCAGCCGTTCATATTCGCTGAGCAGCTTCGGCAGGTCGGACTTCGTCAGCGCATAAGGCGCATCCGGCGGCGCCACCACCGGCTCGATGGATAGCTCCTTAAAACCCAAATCCGCCATATGCAGTACGTCGCTGGCAAAATCCGTGTTGTAATGGGTATAGGTGCCGCGCACATAATAGTCCTTTTGATTCCGGCTTTCCGCCAGCTTTTTGAAAGCGGGCAGAATGGCTTCATAAGTGCCGCCTTCGTCCAGAGTACGGCGCATGTTGTCGTTGACATCCTTCCTGCCGTCCAGGCTGATGACCACGTTGCTCATTTCTTTGGCCGCGAAATCGATGACGTCATCGTCCAGCAGGATCCCATTGGTGGTAAGGGTAAAGCGGAAGGTCTTTTCACATTCTTTTTCACGGGAGCGGCCGTAAGCCACCAGCTGTTTTACCACATCAAAATTGAGCAAAGGCTCGCCGCCGAAAAAGTCTACTTCCAGATTGCGGCGGGAACCGGAATGTTCGATCAGCCAGTCCAGAGCCCGTTTTCCCACCTCATAGCTCATCAGCGCCTTTTCTCCATGGTATTCGCCCTTTCCAGCAAAGCAGTAGCCGCAGGTCATATTGCAGCCATGGGCCACATGGAGGCAGAGAGCCTTGACCACGGATTGGCGTTTCTTGAATAAATCGGCTTCTCCTGCAAACAGGTCTTCTGTATAGAGCTTGTTTTCTTTTTTTAAGGTTTCCAAATCATCGATAACTTCCTGCACCTCGTTTTCCGTGATGCCGTGGCGCCGGGTGATGATGGATGTGAGCTCCTGGATGGGCGTTTTGCCGTAGAGCTGGATGATATCGTAGGCCACATCATCCACCGTGTGAATGCAGCCGCTGTTTGCGTCCAGCACGATGTTGTAGCCGTTCATTTTATATGGATGGATCATAAATTTGTCCTTTCGTAACAAGAAAATAGCTGCATCCGCCTCGAAAGGAAATGCAGCAATATCGCAACGTTCTACAGATTCGGCAGGGCCGAATGGCTATGTACTAGTTCTTGCACTGTTCGCACTGCTGGTTAGCAACGCTGCAGGATGTCTTGCTCGCTGACTGGCAGGAAGTCTGGCATTCGCCGCATCCTCCGGTCTTAGCAGACTTTGCAAGATCGCGAGAAACTAATGTCTTGATTCTTTTCACTTGGAATTCCACCTTTCTGTTCAAAATACTCGTAAAAATCGGTTCAACATGAGCAATGATAACATATTTTTTCCCGGTTGTAAAGGGATGGAAAACTACCAATCTGTCCAAAACAGCAAATGACGAATTGGAATTTTTGTGATAAAATAGGGACGTGTATTTGTGTAAGCAATAAAAAGGGAAAGCATTATGGTTTATGATAACGTTAAGCGATTATACGGCAGCTGCCAGCGGGCCTCTTACGGCCTGTTTGCGTCTGCCGTTTTTGTGTGTATATGAGGAAGGTGAAGCGAGATGGAAACTATTTTGCGGGCAGTAAACATCAGCAAGCGATACCAGGCGGGCGGCGTTACTACGGAGGCGCTTAAGGATGTTTCGCTCAATCTGAAAGAAGGGACCATTCTGGCGGTCATGGGTAGCAGCGGTTCGGGCAAGAGCACTCTGCTCCATATTCTGGGAGGGCTTGAGGCTCCCGACAGCGGGCAGGTTTTCGTTGAGGGGGAAAAGACGCCGATTACTTACAAAGAGCCAGAAGTCACCCTCTATCGAAAGCGATATATTGGATTTGTTTTCCAGCAATTTCATTTGATGCAGGATTTGACTGTGAAAGAAAACTTATCCATTCCCCTCTTGGTTGAGAAAGCGGATCCGCAGACGATCAGGCTCAGAGTAAGCAAAACGGCACAGCAGCTGGGCCTTACGGGAAAGCTTTTGAATAAACCGGCCCAGCTTTCCGGCGGGCAGCAGCAGCGAGCCGCCATTGGACGGGCTATCATCACCAATCCCAAGATTATACTGGCGGATGAACCGACAGGAGCGCTGGACTATCAGACTGCAAAGGATGTTCTGGATCTTCTGTGCTGGGTCTGTAAGGACAGCGAGGCGAGCATGATTCTGGTCACCCACGACCCGCTGGTCGCTGCCAGGGCGGATCAAGTCGTTTTTCTCCATAACGGCCAGCTCCGGGGTGAGCATGTGAATCAACCTGGACGGGATAACCTTTCGGAGATTTTGACAATGATTCGCAGTCTTTCTGTAGATGACGAAAAAGGAGTTGAGTGATTTGCGTGAGTTAAAGCATTTAGCGGAAACACTTTTGATCCGTTCCAAGAGTTTGACCCTTTCCTGCCTATTCAGCCTGACTTTTGCTCTTTTTTCCATCATGCTTATGGTCAATTTCGCTGTCAATTCGCTGATGATGGAAGGGGTGGGAACAAAGGAAGCCCAATCGCTGATTCTGATTGTCGCCATACTGGCGGCGATGGTGCTATGTGTCAGCAGTCTGTTTACAGCGGCTGTCTTTGGAAGCTATTTGAGAAAGTATCATACTGATATGGCAGTGCTCCGGGTCTTAGGCGGCGGGCAGCAGCAAGTGCGGGGTATTTTGGAGAGGCAGATCCATATTCTGCTGATTATCAGCTTTGCCATCAGTCTGCCGGGATGCTGGTGCTTTTATCAATGGGGACTGCCTCGTCTAACCAGCCTGGCACGCCTTTCTGATTATGGGGCGCTGCGGTTTCATGTTATCTGGTCTTTAGCCGCAGGCATATTCATTTGTCTGCTGATCAGAGCCGTTCTGTTATCCCTGGTTGTAAAGCAGGGGAAGATGCTGCCCGTGGATGTGATCCGCGGCCAAAAGATCGGGCAGAACGAGTCTGGCCGCAGGAAAGCGCATTCCTTTCGGTTTGACAATGACTTTACCTTTTCCATGCAGCTGCTGGCGCCCAAAATCAGAGAAACTCGCTTAATTATTGCTACAATTGCCATATTGACCGTGATGATCATTTTCGGATCTTCCATGTTTCAGATGCTGTCCGATAATGGAAGCGAATATTTGAAACGGGTATACATCTCCGATCTGGTGGCTATGGAAACGGAAGACAGTTCTGGGCTTAACGAGCAGTCCGTCGATCGTATCGAGCAGGAACTAAAAAGCTGCTCCCAGTTTGAAACTGCGGTGATGTTCATGGCAAATGAGATCACGATAAAAGATGGAGGGGAACGGGAGGAAGTGTTTTACCAACGGGGAGACCTGAACGCTCTTTTTGAGCAGGGATTGATTTCCCATGACATAACCGGCAGCGGAGTGCTGGTCAGCTCCAATTTTGCCAAAGAGCATAATTTGAAAACCGGCGATAATCTGACCGTCGAGGCTGGCGGCCATGAAAAAGAGCTGCTGATTCAAGAAATCTTTCCTGCTCAAAACCGGTATTGGGCGGATATCCTGGTTGATAAGGATAACCCGAATCTGGTTCCGCCAGGCCCTGATTTTCTGGACACGCTCTATATTTCAGGTGATACGGCGGCTGCGGAAGAGAAACTGTCAGAATTAAAAGAGCAGTTCCCGGAGCTGACCTGGTCGACTTTGAATCAGCGTCTTGATTATGAGAAGCAGCTGGGCCGGGAGCGGGGCGGATTGTTTTTTATGACAGTCTGGTGTCTGGTGGTGATTGCCGGGATCGGCTGGATCAATTCTTTAAGCAGCATGATCAAAAGCCGGGAAGCGGATTATAATATGCTTCATGTTTTGGGATTCGTGCCCCTGCGGGTGGTGAAGATCATGGTTTATCAGATTGCTTGCTATTTGTTTGCGGGCGTCTTGATCGGCGCTGTCCTTGGGGCGGGCTTTTTAGCGCTGATGCATATCGGGTTTTGTTCAATGATTATGCTCCTGCCGGCCATTGTGTTCATGGTCCTTTTGTGTCTGCTGCTCATACCGGAAATCCGCAGGATTGCCTGGGGGAAAAGATTGTTGTGTGTCATGAAGGAAAATGAGGGGTAAAAAATGGATTTGTTGACTGTAAAACATCTAAAAAAGGTTTACCGACAAAGCTCCAGGTCCGCAGGGACTGAGGCGCTGAAGGGCGTGTCTTTTAAAGTGGAAGCCGGGGAGTTCGTCGCGATTATGGGTCCTTCTGGCTGCGGGAAAACCTGGATTCGGCCGCCGCAGCCAATATCATGGACTGCTTTCTCCAGCTAAACCAGGAGCAGAAGCGGACGATTCTTATGGTGACCCATGATGCGTCTGCTGCGAGTTTCTGCGGCAGAGTGGTGTTTTTGAAAGACGGAAAAGTGATAAAAGAAATCAAAAAAGAAGCGGAGAATGATGAGTTTTATCAGCAGATTTTAGGAGAGCTATCCGCCTTCAGGAGGTTGGGAGCATGACTTATGGAGAAATGCGCTGGAAGATCTTCCGCTATCATTATAAAAGCTATCTGCTGTATTTCATCTGCTGCGGCTGCATGATTGCGGGATTTCAAGTTTTCGCTGGCATTTTCATGAATTCGGAGTTCATGAACCCGGAAATTGTAACGTCCTACATATCCTCGGATATCTATGCTCCCAGCGCAATCGCGGCGCTGCTGTCCCTCTTTTTCATTCCTTATTCCCACGGATGCTTTAATCGACAGTTGAAGAAAGACTACGCTGTCTTTTTGTCCCTGGGGCTGGACGCCAGGACCTTGAACCGGAGCATGATCGGAGAAAATGCCCTCATCGCGGCGGCATCTCTTGCGGCAGGACTTGCTGCGGGCGGATTGCTGTCATATGGATTTTATTTTTATATCATTCACGTGCTCCATGTGGACGGCCTTCATATGGGTTTCAATCCGGCGAGTTATGCCGTAACGGCAGGCTGGTTCATCCTCCTATATGCAGGCTCCATTGCATGGGGCGCATATGCGGATTTTCGACAAACGATTGCGGCACTGCTGAAGGAATCCATAAGAGCAAGAAAAGGAATGAGCTCCAGTAAATTGATTTTTCTTTTGGGATGGGTTTTAGAGGCGGCCGTGATTGCATACCTGTTTTTCTGGTATGATGCTGATCACAATAACAATCTGGCCGTTTGTTTTGCCATTGGTACGATCGGTATGCTGCTGATTATCTTTCATTTTATGGCTGCAGTGGACTTTTTAAAAACACGGCTGCCCAGGTTTTATTATAAGAACCTGTTTTTCTTTACCGACCTTGCCCATCGTTTTGGCAGCACGAAAAAAATCATTCCGTTAACAGCGGTGCTTTTAGGTTTGGCCATCTTTTTTCAAGCCTGGCCCTTTGCGGCTGGCCAGATCACAAAGCGTGACGTGGAGATTATGCACCCTTATCAGATCGCGTACCCTGTCATCGACGGCATGAATCGTATTTCTGAACAGAACTTACATGAACTAGCAGAAGAGAACCATGCTAAAATCATTAAGGACCGGCAGATTGATTTTTTATCCTTTGAGGGCAATTCGATTTTTTCCGCAGAGAAAATCAATCAGCTGTTTCATAAGGATTATCAGGTTGAAGAAGGAACGGCAGTGACTGTCTTTCAGTACCCCAAAGAGGACGGAAGGGCCCACCGGCTGCCTGCAGGACGGGGGCTTGGCGTTGATCTTGCCAATGGGGAGCACGCCTATTATGCTCCCGCTGGAGAAGTGACCGACGTTTTGACAGGCGATCTAATGGCCTTATCGGATGGCGTCATGCTGCTTCATGAAAAGGATTACGATCGGATAAAAAGCCAGGCTGACGGCTGCTATGCCGGGTCAATCAGGCTGCTGGACTGCAGGTCGCAGAAGGAATCGCAAAGACTGGGCGATGCTTTAACGGTTTATTTTGCTGTTTCCAATGAGTCAGAAGAGGACGCTGACCATTACAGCTTGTATACGAAATCCGATACAATCACGGAGGACAATCAGACCAATTCTTTTATGCTGTTTGTGTTTTCTGTGATGGATTTCATGCTGTATTTGTCCGCGCTGGTCATGCTCCATTTCAGGATTGCCATTCATTTAGAAGGGGACCGGAAAAAATATGAGAGCCTGAAAAAAATAGGGGCAGCCAGCGGAGACCTTGATTGGTTTATGGGTAAGGAAATCAAACTGATGTTTTTAACCCCGGCGGTGATCGCCCTGCTTGGAGCGGCGCTGTACGGCAGTGCGCTCTTTCTTCTTTCGGGCGCAGCGCAGAGATATCTCTTTGGCGTTCTTGTGATCGGGTGTCTGGTCATTGGTGTACAGGTGCTTTTGTGCCGTTTCTATATGGGCTATTGCCGAAGGCGTTTTCTATAAAAAGATCTTGAGTGAAATGCAGTGCGTGTATGGTATAATCAGGATGTCTGCTAAAGAGTGGAAATCTGGAAAGGATAGAATGGAAATCAAAAGGGAGGTCAAAACGACAACACCATTAGCGCTCTTGCAACTTTTTGATTTATTTGAATTTTTTGATAATTAAAAAAATAACGCTTGAGCCTGCTATTCTTTGGGTATATAATAAAAACATAAAAAGAAACATTGAGAAAGGAGATACGACATGGATATGAAAGAAAAGATGAATCTGCAAAACGAAGCGGATTTCCCAGAATATCTGGAAAATGTAAAAGATGAAGAAGAACCGGAAATGATCGATTACAAAGCGATGGATCTTACGGAAGATGAGAAGATGGAATATGAAATGGAAAAGGCTCGTAAAGAGGAGGACTATGGGGATCAATATATGGAGGCCGCAGAATAGAGCACAGAAAGGCATGAAAAATAACAGGTGAAAAAAATGGTAATACTTCCGGAAATCAGCAGGATATGCTCCTTGTGAACACAGAACACCGAAGCGGTGGAATCTGTATCATGAGGAGCATATTTTGTTGCAATCAAAGAGATCAGTCTTTGCATGCAGTCTGACTTCGGTTATCTTGCTGCTTGGTCTTTTCAAAAAATGATTCTTTTTTTGAAACTTTTTTAGCCTTACTCCATCTAATATAGTGTAAGCAAGTATTATGCAGCTGGCCGGTTCAAAGCCAGATTTGATATTATGGAAAATAATTAAGAGGTGGATAAATTCATGTTAAAAAAAGTTGACCTGGATGAATGTATGAATGAAACTGGCATAGATACAGAATTTGTTATAACAAACAAAAACAACAAAAAAGTATCTCTCAAAAACGTGTATGAAGTAATTGACAACAATATAGGCGTTCAAATTGCAATGTCGGAGATATTGCTGATAACAAATAATGCGGAAAATATTAGCGATATGGTCGCATTTATATCTTTGGAAGAGGATAAATGCATTGATTCGCAGCTGGAAGAATTATGGATGATTTTTAAGTCGGTATATGTAATTGTGGACGAATTTAAAAATAAAATTGCATGTCAAGTATCCCAACCAACACCAAATGCGATTAGAATGTTTGTACAAGCCTATAATGAACAACGACTAAATAAATGGATCTATACGTTTTATTCAGGTGCAAAGGCTTGTGATTGTAATCAGATCGCATTATATGAATACCTAAGTGATGGTTCAATTCATTTAAATCTTCAATCATTACAAGAAGATCCTTTCTTTCAATATGTTCTTTATAGCAAAAGAAATTGTATAATACAACCAGGGCTTTTTGTTTCTCAATATGAATTGAGCCAAGTCGATGAGATTCCTTATATAAGAGAGATTTGCTCGATTGTAAATCATTTGTATATTATGATACAAAGATCAAAAGACATAGACGGCAAAGAAATTTACGAAAAATATTTGACTTGGAAGTAAAAGGTTTGATAAATAAAACTATCGTTCACGGCCGGCCTTGGACTCTATCAGAATTGACTTCGGCAGCGGAGTGTCCAATTTTTGTTCTGCAATCTTGCTCGACACGGCTCGCAAGTTATAGGAAAAAATCCATTGAAAGTTATGAGAGCAGCTGAATTTATGTGTTATACTTAATTAACGTCGTTGCAATGGTTAAGGTGGTAATACATAATGGGCAGAACGCAGCAAAAGGACATGATCTCAAAAGCGATACAATTGTATGAAGAAGTTTTTAGATTTGCTTTTCGTAAGATAAAGGACAAGGATGCGGCGCAGGATATCGCACAAAATGTCATGGAAATTGTCATATCCAAGATGCACACGCTTAAAAACACAGAGGCGCTTAAATCCTGGGTCATGAAAATCACAGCAAATGAAATCAACGCATACTTTCGGAAAATAGAAAAATATAGGAAGAACACCATCGACCTTCAACCGGATGATGGTTTGGACATCATTGAACAGCTGCAGGATTTAGAAGCTGATATCCTGGAAAAGCTCACTAGGGAGGAATCGCAGTATAATGTGATAAAAGCACTTTTGAGACTGGAAACCATCTATCAGGATATTATCCGGGACCATTTAGTGTATGAAATCCCATTCACCTTGATCGCTGAGAAACGCAAGATCAAATATAATACAGTTAAAACCCGTTACAAAAGGGGAATTGAAAGTTTAAAGAAAGAATTCGAAAAGGTAGAGAAAGGGGGAGGCAAGGATGAGTAAAGATGTCCATGAAGAACTGCAAAAAAGAATGCAGCAGGCATGGCAAAGCTATGAACCAGATGCGGAAGATATCAACGTTCCTGCCCCTGATCTAGCTTTTTTGCAAGATGGAAGTTCCAAAGTCATAGACCCACAGGAAATGAACCTGGATTTCTTGTCAGGGGAAAAGAAACATAAGCGGCATATATCAAAAGTCGCAAAAGTGGCCGCGATATTGCTTGCAATTTTAGTAACAAGCAGCGGAATGGCTGTTTTTATGAATTCGGATGCATCCTATGGTGTAAAAGGCGTTTTCCAAAACATAAAACACTATATATCACCCCAGGAAGAACCATCTATGAATGAACAAGGGTCTCTCTCCCTGGAAGTTACGGACTGGGAGAAGTTGGACGAGGGAAAAAATGTCGTGCCAACTTTGTATATCCCTCAATATATCCCAAAGGATTATACGTTTTCAAAGTGTACTTTTTTTAAATCAGAAGGAATCGCTTCGAACTTCTATGAATTTACAAAAGGAGAAGAAACATTACTGGTTACTGTTGATACTTACAATGGCAGCACGGATATTTACCTTAGTGGTGAGGAATATAAATCGCCATACTCAGATAAAGAAATATACGTGGAAAAAACGGATGGTGAATATACCGCCACTTATGTTGATGAATCTATTTACATTCGGGTGGTAAGTACCATTTCCAATGAAGAAAATGTCAAGGTTATTGAGGGCGTAGAACCGTCAAAATAACCAGGCTTTGAGCAGGGCAGTGTTTCTTCTTTCCGATGCAAGAAAGCGGTGTGAGGCGGCTTACTGAACACCACCATGAGGAAAATCATTGCTATTCCGGTTTACAGAAAGGCATCACGATAATTTTTAATCGCTGAATGGAAAAAAACACCAACAAAGGGATAATTTACCCACGGATCATGCCTGATTTGCGGGTGAAAACGCCTAAAATCATCGCGGATGACCAAGATTAGCCGCATCAGCGATGATTTTGCCTAAAAGCTCTCAGTTGCCCGTCCGGCTGCACATCATCCCACCGAAAATCTGTCAGCTGCCCCTCCGGCCGTCAACCTGTCAATCAGCGCCCGGTCAGCGAACCGAGCCTTACAACCTTGAAATCCGGCAGCTGCGGCCGCGAACAAAACCAACAACAAAAGACCATCCCCCCAAGAAGGGAGAACGGTCTCTCTGTCTGTAAAAAACGATCTTTACAGTCTGCCTATCTTCTGTGGCGCGGCTGCGGTCTGCATGGATCGCAATCGCAAGGTTCATGTTTGGGCGGAGCACATTCATTACAGCCGCAGTCGTTGGCGATGGGCGTGCCGTTGCTGTCACATCCGCAGGCCGTATTGGCAGGCGGCGGAGCGCACGGATCACACGGGTCGCAGGGATCGCAGCATGGGTCGCCGCAGTTTTCCGCTGTATCCTGCGGGCTGATTCTGTTGGGGAACAGGGTCGGGAAGGTGGTGCAGATCGGATTGGTCTGTGCCGGAATTTCCGCGAACCCGGTGGAAAGAACGCACAGCTGAACCGGTACGGTTACTTTTTTCTCACAACTTACGCATAAAGCAATAATCAGGTTGCCGCATACTTCTCCTTCAGGACCTACAGTCAAATCTCTGCCGCAATTATTGGTGGCAAGACGGGTTTCGCACGCAACATTACTGAACTCAGTAAACCTGGGAAGGAATGCACTGTCCACCGTACTTGGCATACAGATTTCAAAGAAATTGGTCAGAATCAGCGGATGGGAAGCCGTCGCAACGTTTACTTCCGCACATACTGTAAAGACACTTTCATTATTGCATCTGTCGCATAACAGCAGGTCGATGTATACTAAAACGTTTCCTGTGATGCTTACGTTCTGAGTACCGAAGATCGGCGTTCCCATGCATTTATCATCACATTCTTTCGTATCGGCGTAAAGTACCTTTTCCGAAAGGGTTCCGTCAGGTCCTACGACCTCCAGCGGATTCCCCTGGCTATCCTGTAAAAACGTGGCGCCGGAGATGCTGGTGTCAACATCCAGATTCAGATTCCTGGGATCATCTACATTACATGGATTAAAAAACCTCTTACAGCGAATATCTACAACTCTGCTGATGGTGTGCCCGCAAGGAATGTTCGGAGTGAACATTTGTCCCTGTACAGTCTTCATCCCCTGAAGATTAAAGAGCACAGCATCGTAAACACTTTGGGCATAGATCGGAGTGCTGACTACATCGTCGAGCTTTCCGTTAAACTTGCAAAGATTGCCTGCATTGCAGCAATTCTCGTAGAGGTCCGGCGCTGGCCTGTTGCCGAAACAACTCATATGGTTACCTCCTTTATTTCACAATAACGTATTCTTGGATAGTATATGAATGTTTTCAAATTTGTGTTACAGGAGTAAATTTTATTGGCAAAGAGAAGAACTATGGTATAATACTCAAAAAGGAAAAGGGGTGTATAGGAATGTCACAAGGAAGTCTGGTGAATAAAAATCTTCGATTTACATTATCTCCTGGCGAGAAGGAAATAAGCGTTCGGACGTACAATCTGTTGATCGGCTTGACGCTTTTGTACGGCTTTGCTGTAAATGCGGCTATGGTGGTGCTGTTTCGAGGTGTGTTCGATGGAATCAACCAGTGGGTACTGCTGATCGGATATTTGGTGTGTGTGTTTGTGGGGGCAGCGCTGACGCGAAGCGACAGTGCAGGCGTCAGTTTTCTTGGGTACAACTTTATTGTTGTACCGCTGGGAGTGATGCTGACGATTCTGCTACCTTACTATGGATCACAGCTGATCTTTGAGGCCATCGTCATTACGGGGGCTGTTACGCTGCTCATGCTGGCTGCCGGAACGCTATTTCCCGCTGTTTTCCTGGGAATGGGCAGGATGCTTTTTTTCACGCTGGTTGTGGTGTGCATTGCCGAGCTGTTTTGTATATTTGTCTTAAAAGCCGATTTTGCTATTTTTGACTATGCGGTGGTACTGCTCTTTTCTGCCTACATTGGATATGATTGGGCAAAAGCCAACCGGTATCAGAGGACAGTAAACAATGCCATCGACAGCGCAACCGATCTATATATGGATATTATCAATATCTTTATTCGCATTCTGGCGATATTGAACAGGAATCGGTGACAGAGCGGGATAATTGTGTTACAATATAATTTACTTGAAGAAAAGGTACGGATAGTTATGAAGCAAAAAGACCCGGTAAAATCACAACAGGAAAAAGATGCGGAAGAAAAACAAGGTGTGGCCAAACGAGCCAGCCTTGCTATTTTTATGCTGGTGCTGATTTTGTTCGCAGGAGTTCTAGGTATCACTTATTTTTTTGAATTGAAGTTCGGAAAGACTGCGGGCACGGCGGCATTGATTGTTCTTGCGCTGGTTATTGCCGGTTATCTGTACAGAAGAGAAATCATGGAGAAAATAAAGAGAAAGAAATAGGGTGTTATTAGAATGATTCAAACGAGGAAACTTGATTGTGGTACCACCGTTATTATGGAGCAGATCCCGCATCTGCAATCTGTAGCGCTGGGAGCCTGGGTACGGGCAGGTTCGGTGGATGAACCTGCCGAGATCGCAGGTGTTTCCCATTACATTGAGCATATGATGTTCAAGGGGACGGAGAAGAGGTCCGCAAAGGAAATCGCGGCTGACGTGGATCGGATCGGCGGACAGTTCAATGCCTTCACGGGCAAGGAGGCAACCTGCTACTATATAAAAACACTTTCCAGCAATTTGGATAAAGCTGCCGGGATTCTGCTGGATATGCTGCTCAATTCCAAGATGGATAAAGACGAGATGAAAAAGGAAAAACGTGTCATCTGTGAGGAGATCAAGATGATTCAGGATACGCCCGACGACGATGTTCATGATACGGTCTGCGAGCTGGTATTCAAAGGTAACCCTCTGGGAAATTCCATTATCGGCACACCGGCTTCTCTGGATAACATTGATCGGGATGTTTTAGTAGACTACATGTCCAGAGAATATACCAGAGATAGTATTGTGATCGCGATAGCGGGCAACTTTGATGAGGAGGCGATATGCACGCTGTTTCAGGACAAGCTGGGATCGCTGGGAGCTGCCAAAGAAGAAAAACGACATATGCTTCAGCCTTATTGCCCGGGGTATAAAGTGAAAACCAAGGATATTGAACAAAGTCATATCAGTTTGGCCACCCAAGGAGTAGCTTTGGAAGACGAAGCCTATTACGCAATGGGACTTCTGAGCAACATTATGGGCGGAAGCATGAGTTCGCGGCTATTTCAGAACATCAGAGAAGAAAAAGGACTGGCTTATTCGGTTTATTCCGTAGCGAGCTCCTTTAGCAGCAGCGGATATTTTAACATTTATGCGGGTGTTGCTCACAATAAGATTAAGGATGCCATCGCCGGCATTAAGGAAGAGCTGGAAATACTAAAGCGTGATGGTGTGACAAAAGAGGAACTGGCAACAGCAAAAGAACAGATGAAAAGCAGCTATATTTTCGGGCAGGAAAATGTGACAGGGAGGATGTTTTCCATAGGCAAGAATATGGTGATCTGTGGTAAAATCCATACACCGGAAGAAGTGATCGAGGGATTCAATCGGGTAACGATGGACGACATGCGAAAGGCTGCGGATAAAATCTGTGATATGAGCGCCTATTGCGGCGCTGCGGTTACAAACGAAGAGTTTGATTTGAAAGCAATTATGGAGGCGTAGATCGATGGAGATCAAAATTCGAAGCGAACGGGGTTACTTACCGGCTTATGAAACGGATGGCTCTGCAGGAATGGACTTGCGAGCTGCATTAAAAGAGCCGGTTTCTCTGGAGCCGGGTGAAAGAACGCTGGTACCTACCGGGCTGTATCTGGAGCTGCCTTTTGGGTATGAAGCGCAGATACGTGCCAGAAGCGGCCTTGCAATCAAGCGGGGTATCGGTCTTGTCAACGGCGTCGGCACCATCGACAGCGATTACCGGGGAGAGATCAAAGTAGCTTTGATCAATCTGGGAAAGGATCCCTTTGTAATCAAGGACGGGGATCGGATTGCCCAAATGGTAGTCGCCAAATATGAGCGGGTTGCCTGGAAAGTTTCTGATAACTTGGAGGACACGGAGCGGGGACAGGGAGGATTTGGACACACGGGTGTCTGAAAACACTGGAGAAACAAAAAAAGAATCTGTCGCATATATTACTTTGAGGTGGTATATGATGACAGATTTTTTATTAGGCCGGGAATATCCCTTAGATGTTCCCGAAATAACGGCAAAGCCCTCCGCAGGGATAGAGTCTGCGCAAGGGACCTTCTCGTTATTAGAAAAAATAAGTGAGCTCAATAGCAAGACTACAAGACCAAGATTGATTCATCAAAAGGGCGTGGCCGCCTGTGGCAGATTCAGCCCTTATATGTCTCTTGCCGATTATACGCAAGCCGCTTTTTTGCAGGATCCGGAAAAGGAAACGCCGGTAATTGTACGCTTTTCACGGGCTATGGGAGAACTGGGCGCCAGCGATTCGCTCAGAGACATGAGGGGAATGGCGGTCCGTTTTGATACGGATGATGGTGACTATGATCTGATCTGCGGCAGTACGCCGATTTATTATATCAATGATCCGTCTAAATTTCCTTCCATGATTCGAAAGCTTTCTCCTACTCAGATGGAATGCGGAGAAGAAGTGGATTTTTGGGGGTTCTTTGCGGAAAACCCGGAAGCAATTAACTTGATTATGTGGCTTTATTCCAACAGAGGAACCATAAAATCCTATCGATATATGGAAGGGTATAGCGTTAATACCTATCAGTGGATCAACGGTGATGGCGAGAAGCTGTACGTTCGCTATCGATGGAATCCGCTCTGTGAGGAGGAGGACAATGAGAAACGTATGGGAATTTCAGCTCAGGAGGCGGAGTTTCTGGCCGGATTTTCACCGGACTGCTGCCTTCGAGATCTGGCTCTTGCGATCGAGGAGAGGAATTTTCCGGTCTACGAGTTGGAAATTCAGATGATGAATGATTCTGAGGTTTGTAACTGTGATTTTGATTTTCTCTCTACAACACTTTTTTGGCCGGAAGACATTTATCCCTATACGAAGATCGGTAAGATGGTTCTGGATCGACTTTTGCCCAAAGAAAAATATGAGAACCTTTGCTTTGCGCCTTCAACATTGGTTTCTGGAATTGCTTTTGGCAATGAACGGTTTCTGGAGATTATGGATTATGCCCATAAAGATGGAGGGCGGCAGAGAGGAGGGGTGAAATGACGGAATTCGAGCAGGCTGCCCGCCAGTTTGAGGCAATGAGCGAAAAAGAGAGAGAAACGTTGGCAGATAATATCGCTGAAAGCCTTCTATTCACTGATGAATTGGTTCGTGAGGCCGTATTGGGACATTTCGGAAATGCCTCCCCGGAATTGGAAAAATTTTTAAGAAAAAGATTCACTTTTTAATTTACTTTAACACAGAAGCAGTGTTATTATAAATTCATAGACTTATTTACGAAAGAGAAAAGAGGAATGATAAATGATCGGTGTTAAGAAAAAAGAAGACGAATTTTTTCAGCTGCTAATCGACTTTGCAAGCAAGATTGTAAAAGTCGGAGAGTCATTTTTAGATCTAGTTTCCAATTACGAAGACGTGGCTGATAAAGTTGCCGGAATTAAAGTTCTGGAAACAGAATGCGATATGCAGGCCCACAAAATCCTGACGGCGCTCAACGCTTCCTTCATCACTCCCTTTGACAGAGAAGACATCTATGACATTACCAAAGAAATGGATGACATCGTAGATTCTTTGGAGGAAGTGGCAAACCGGTTTATCGTATTCGATGTAAAAAAGCTCAAACCGGAATGCCTGACAATGGCATCGTACATAATGCAGGCGATCCGGGAACTGGAAGTTCTCTTTAAACACCTGTCGGAAGTGAAGAAAAACAGCGTGGTTCACGAACAGATCATTGAAGTGAACCGAATCGAAAACGAGGGAGACCTCTTATATCGAAAAGCACTGACCGAGCTGTTTCGAAAAGAAGTGAATCCAATTGAACTAATCAAATGGAAGCATCTTTATGAGCAGCTGGAGACGAGCCTTGACTCATGTGAAAATGTAGCAAACATAGTTGAAGGAGTGGTAATGAAATATGCTTAGCGGAATCTTAGCCTGCGTTGTTTTGTGTGCATTAGTCTTTGAATTTATTAATGGATTCCACGATACGGCAAATGCCATTGCGACTTCCGTATATACCCGGGCTCTTACGCCTAAGAAAGCGATCATGCTGGCGGCTGTCATGAATTTGGTGGGAGCTATGGTCAGCGAAAAGGTTGCGATGACCATATCCAGCGGCCTTGTGGATGTGGCGCTGGAACAATACGTGATCTTCGGCGCGCTGATCGGCGCGATTATATGGAACCTATTTACCTGGTGGAAAGGAATTCCCAGCAGTTCATCCCATGCGCTGATCGGCTCTCTGATTGGCGCTACAATTGTGTTCACTATGGGCACGGATCATGTTCTATGGGGAGGAGTCATGCAAAAAGTCATTATTCCATTGTTTACATCGCCGTTTATCGGCCTCCTCATCGGATTTGGATTCATGAAATTGATTTTTCGATTATTTGCCAGCTGGTCTCAGGCTAAAGCCAACCGTGTATTTTCCAAACTGCAAATCTTTTCGGCAGCACTGGTTTCCTTTTCCCATGGCAACAACGATGCTCAGAAAACTATGGGAATCATCACTTTGGCGCTGATCACAGGAGGTGTTCTTGATCCGGGCAGCGGTGTGCCTTTGTGGGTGAAGTGTGCCTGTGCCTTCATGATGGCTCTGGGAACTTCTTTAGGCGGCTGGAAAATTATGAAAACCATGGGCGGCGGTGTGACCAAACTTCAGCCTGCCAGCGGTTTTGCGGCTCAGACAGCATCCGCTCTTGTTATTGAAAGCATGTCCTTCATGGGAGCGCCCATCAGTACGACCCAGGTCATCACTACGGCCGTCATGGGTGTGGGCAGCGCTAAACGAATTTCTGCCGTCAAATGGGGGATCGCGCAGAACATTTTCATCGCCTGGGTGGTGACGCTGCCGATTACCATGATTTTAGGAGGTCTTTCCGTTTGGATCATTCAGTTCTTTATATAGGAGATCAGATGATTACGAGAGAAGCAATTGAAAAACGTGAATATGAGATAATGTCCCCTTTTGCCGCCAAAGTGGCGGAAACAAGGGGACGCAGGACTCCTGAGGAAAAATGCGCAATCAGAACGGATTATCAGAGAGACAAGGATCGAATTATCCATTCCAAGTCCTTTCGCAGATTGATGCACAAAACTCAGGTTTTTTTAGCCCCGGAAGGAGATCATTTCCGTACCAGGCTGACTCACACCATTGAAGTTTCGCAGATTGCCAGAACCATTGCCAGAAGCCTGGGACTCAATGAAGATTTAACCGAGGCTATAGCCATGGGACACGATTTAGGACATACGCCCTTTGGACATAATGGGGAAAAGGTTTTAAATGAGTTGTACGAAGGCGGTTTTCGTCATAATGTGCAGAGCCTGAGGGTGGTGGATGTCTTGGAAAGCAACGGCGTCCGACGGGGCATGAACCTTACGCAGGAGGTTCGGGACGGTATTCTTAATCATACCGGCCCAGGCATACCATATACGCTGGAAGGGCAGGTCGTCAAAATCAGCGACCGGGTGGCCTATATTAATCATGACATCGATGACGCGCTTCGCAGCGGAGTCATCACAGCCGAGGATTTGCCGAAGAATTGCATTCAAGTGCTGGGGGAGACCCATCGAGCTCGAATAAACACCTTGGTTACAGATTTAATCAACAGCAGTTTTGATCAGGACCATATTTCCATGAGCGAGTCTTGTTTCAAACATATGAATCTGCTGCGCGATTTCATGTTTGAAAATGTGTATCACAACAATCGAGTTAAAAAAGATGAGGATCTTGAAAAAGTAAAGAACATTTTGGAGTCGCTTTATCGATACTATCTGGAGAATCCGGGCCAGCTGCCCAAGGATCTGCAGGAATTGATTCCCGAATTCGGACTAGCTGAAATTACCAAGGATCATATTGCGGGAATGACAGACCGTTATGCAATGAACCTCTATACAGATTTGTTTGTACCCAAAGGGTGGAAATAAATAAAAAAATTTTAATGGAAAAAAAGGAAGCTGCATACTTTTGTCGAAAAAGATTATGTTAATTAAAGTTTTTTATGAGGAGCAAAAGTGGGTGCAGGAAATAATACAGTTGACGAAATAAAAAGCAGGTGTAATATTGTCGATGTTATCGGGCGCGTAGTCCCCTTGAAAAAGGCGGGCAGCAACTATAAAGGTGTTTGTCCGTTCCACAATGAAAAGACACCTTCTTTTGTTGTATCTGAAACAAAGCAAATTTATACCTGCTTTGGCTGCGGAGCTACTGGCGATGTGATCAGTTTTGTACAGCAGTATTATCAGCTGGAATTCATACCGGCCATCGAAAAGCTGGCCGATGAATACGGCATTACCATACAGAGAGGCTTTCACAAGAATGAAAACAAGGAAGAATCCTATCAAATCAACAGGGAAGCGGCCAAATTCTTTTTCAAAGCCCTCAGGCAGAGCGCCAATCCAGGCTACGCGTATATGAAGAACCGGGGGATCACACCGGAAATTCTCAACAAATTCGGCATTGGCTACGCGGATGATAAGTGGGACAGTCTGTATCGGTACTTGACCGGGCTGGGATTTAAAAAAGAAAAACTCCTGGAATTGGGATTGATTTCCCAGTCTAAGGGTAAATATTATGATAAGTTTAGAGACCGTGTGATGTTCCCGATCATGAACACCAGCGGCAAAGTGATCGGATTCGGGGGCCGGATCGTGGGTGATGGAAGTCCCAAATATCTCAACTCCCAGGAATCTTCGGTTTTTCTGAAGAAAAACAATCTCTACGGCCTGAATATAACCAGGCAGGAAATCAGCAAGGAAGACTGTGCCATTCTGGTGGAAGGCTATATGGATGTGATTTCTCTGTACCAAAGCGGCGTGCGGAACGTATCCGCCTCGCTGGGAACGGCATTGACTGAAAATCAAGCCAAGATGCTCAAACGCTATACGGACAATGTGGTTCTTTCCTACGATGCCGACCAGGCTGGAATAAAGGCGGCTCTGCGGGGATTGGACATCCTGTATGGGGAAAACTGCAGGGTGAAGGTCCTCCACGTCTCTGACGGAAAGGATCCCGATGAATTCGTAAAGAAGAATGGGAAAGCGGCCTTTCTGGATTTGGTGGCGCAGGCGCTGCCTTATGCGGACTATAAACTGAGCCTTCTGCGGCAGGAATACGATTTAGATTCCACAGAAGGCCGAGTAGATTTTTTAAAAAAAGCAGCGGAGATTCTTAGGATGCTCAGTCCTGTGGAAGCGGATATCTACATAAAAAAACTGGCAGCGGAAACAAAAATATCAGAAGGTGCTATAAGACTTGAAATAACTGGCAATACTAGTGAAAAGCAGGCACCAGAGCGAACAGCCGCCAACAGAAAAGGTGCCGATGCAGCGCCGGAAGATATCACCATGCTGGAAAAAAATATGATTAAGCTGATTTTGAGAAACAGCAGTTATTATCCAAAACTGCTGCCTTATGAAAACATCGCATTCACGACTGTCTGCGGACAGAGCATATATAAGGGGATCAAAGAGCTTTATGCAGAACATGAAGAAATTGATGTACGAAAGCTGGCAGACGGGTTGGAAACAAACAATGCGGAGATCTTAAAAAACATTTTGGAAAATGTGCGTCTGGCACATAAGGAAGAGAAGATTTTTGCCGATTGTTTAGAGACGATTCGGATGAAAGAACTGACTCAGAAGGAGCAGGAGCTCATCATGCGGCTTTCCATGGCAGACGAAGAAGAAAATAAAGAAATGATCAGAGAGTTGACACAAGAACTTATGAATATCCAGAAGATGATGAAAAACGGTAGGGGGTAAGATAGGCATATGGCAAAAAAAGAAGCGCAGCAGGAAGTGCAGCAGGAACAAGTGAAAAGCAAACAGCAGCTGATCGATGAGCTAGTTGCCAAGGCAAAGGGAAAGGGTTCATTAACATACACGGAGATTTCCGACCATTTGGGTAATATTGAGCTGGACAAAGAGGATATGGATGACATGTACGAACAGCTCATTCTGAAGGGAATCGCAGTCGTTTCCGAGGTGGAACCGGATGATATCGAGTTAAGCGAACTGGAAGGTGAGGAAGTCGAAGATCCGGATGTAGAAGCGGTCATTGCTGAGAGCGGCAATACAAAAGAGATCGATCTGGAAGCGACGATACCAAAAGGAATCGCAGTGGATGATCCGGTAAGGATGTATTTAAAAGAAATCGGCAAGGTACCCCTCCTTACTGCCCAGGAAGAGATTGAGCTGGCTAAGCGGATGGAGGATGGTGATGAAGAAGCGAAGCAGAAACTGTGTGAGGCCAATTTGCGTCTTGTTGTCAGCATTGCGAAAAAATATGTAGGACGAGGTATGCTGTTTCTGGATTTGATTCAGGAAGGAAACCTTGGACTTATTAAAGCCGTGGATAAATTTGACTGGAAAAAAGGCTACAAATTCAGTACCTATGCTACTTGGTGGATACGGCAGGCAATCACCAGATCAATTGCGGATCAGGCGAGGACGATCCGTATACCAGTGCATATGGTTGAGACGATCAATAAACTGATCCGCGTTTCACGCCAACTGATCCAGGAAAAGGGCAGGGAGGCGACACCTGAGGAAATCGCTGAAGAAATGGGTATTTCAGAAGAAAAGGTTCGGGAAATCCTCAAAATCGCACAGGAACCGGTTTCTCTGGAGACGCCGATCGGCGAGGAAGAGGACAGCCATTTAGGTGATTTTATCCCCGATGAGGACGTGCCCGCTCCGGCCGAAGCCGCAGCCTTTTCCATGCTGAAGGAACAGCTGGTGGAAGTATTGGATACGTTGACCGAACGGGAGCAGAAGGTGCTCAAGCTTCGTTTCGGTCTGGAAGACGGTCGTGCGCGCACGTTGGAAGAGGTCGGCAAGCGGTTCGATGTTACCAGGGAACGAATCAGGCAGATTGAAGCAAAGGCGCTGCGCAAGCTGCGTCATCCAAGCAGGAGTAAAAAGTTAAAGGATTATCTGGAATAAATATGATCAGACTGACAGATAGACTGCAAATCCTTGCAGACCAAATTGAGAAAAACGAAACCATGGCCGATATTGGTACCGACCATGGTTTTTTGCCGATTTATTTATGGGAAAACGGGATCAGCCCCAACGTGATTATGGCGGACGTGAGCGCAGGATCGCTGGACAAGGCCAGATGCAATGCCGCAGCTCTTTACCCGGACATGACTTTCGACCTGCGTCTGGGAGACGGTATTCAGGTGCTGGAAAAAGGCGAGGTGGATGCGGTGGTCCTGGCTGGTATGGGCGGAATTCTGATGACTGAAATCTTGTCCAAGGATCTGGACAAGTCCAAAAGCTTTGGTAAACTTGTTTTTCAGCCGCGCAGCGGACAGGGCAGGCTGCGATGGTGGCTGGTGAACAACGGTTTTTTTATCATTCGGGAAAACCTGGTTCGGGAAGGAAAATATATATGTGAAATCATCACCGCAGTTCCGGAAGCGGGCAGTTTGGGAAATCATTCCCCCATTTCCCGGGCAATGGAAGGCTGCGGTCCCGAGGCTATAGAATACGAGGTTCCCCCTTGGATCAGTTCTGCAGGAGAGCTGGCTGAGGCTTTCATTAAAAACAAGCGGTCCATTGAACGGAATATTTTAAAAGGCCTGAAGAAAAGCATATCGATTGACGAAGAGAAGGTGTTGTTTACAGAAAACAGGATTTTGTATTTAGAATCCCTTTTAGGAGGTGTTTAGATGGCAATGAAATTGGAAGACGTGGTTGCAAAAATTGAAGAAATCGCATCGCCCGATACTCAGGAAAGCTGGGATAACAGCGGCATTCAGCTTGCTGCCGGTCCTGTGGAAATTCACAGTGTATTGACCACATTGGAGATCACGGATGCGGTGATCGAGGAAGCGGATGAAGAAGGCGTGGATTTAATCGTCACCCACCATCCTTT
This sequence comes from Clostridia bacterium, assembly GCA_902363595.1. Taxonomy (GTDB): domain Bacteria; phylum Bacillota; class Clostridia; order Peptostreptococcales; family Anaerovoracaceae; genus Hominibacterium; species Hominibacterium faecale. The sequence goes on from CABJAP010000001.1 coordinate 330,245, forward strand.
GATCTTTGGCAGCCTGAAATCCATCGACTATCGGGATATGGTAGGCGCTTATATTGTCCGGCTGCTGAATATGGGGGTTTCCGTCTACTCCTGCCATACACCTTTTGATAAGCTGGATGGAGGAAACAATGATTTTCTGGCGGAGCTGATCGACCTGAAAGATACCAGCGGGTTCAGCAGCGGAGCTGATTTGGATATGATCGGCCGGGTGGGGCAGCTGGAACAGGAAATGACGCTGGTTGAGGCGCTGGATCTTTTATCTGTTAAGCTGGAGATGGATCCGGAGCAATTCCGTGCAGTGGGCAAACCGGATTCGGTAATTAAAACAGTGGGCATCTGTACCGGAGCCGGTGCGGATTTGATGGAGCTGGCCGCGGCCAATGGATGTCAGCTTTTTGTCACAGGCGATTTGAAATACCACGATGCCCAGAAGGCGAAAGCCCTTGGCCTGGCAGTGATCGATGCCGGCCATTATGGAACGGAAAAATCCTTTGCCGGTAATTTTGCGGATAAATTAATCGAAAAGACCGGCGGGCAGATACAGGTCCTGGCATCCGATGTGGATATCGATCCCTTTGAGATGCTGTAAAATGAAAATCTGGTAGACATAAGCTCCTTGAAAATGATATAATAAACAAAGTTTTGGGTAGTCCAGGCAGTTGCGTGCACCACCTGGGTGTATGAGGAAAGTCCGGGCTCCATAGGGCGAGGATGCCAGATAACGTCTGGCGTAGGTAACTATAGGGAAAGTGCAACAGAAACACACCGCCGAAACGGGTAATGCCGTGGTAAGGTTGAAATGGTGAGGTAAGAGCTCACCGGGAGGTATGGTAACATATTTCCCGTGTAAACCCCATCCGGAGCAAGACCAAATAGGGCAAAGAAGGCGGCTGCCCGTCGCCGCCCGAGAGGTAGGTCGCTGGAGCGTGCTGGTGACAGTACGTCGAGATAGATGATTGCCAAATACAGAACCCGGCTTACGGGCTGCCCGAAACTTATATTATAAAGAATGTTGAAATTTAAACGTTTTTAAAGAACTGACCTTCAAATACTGAACCCGTCTTTTGAGCAATAAGGCGATAGTCTGGTTCATTATTTTGGAGGTTTTTTTATGAAAAAAATTATGGCAGATAACGGAAAAAAGACGATTCAAAAAGTGTATGAGGAGTTTCGAACAAGGTGCAGAGTGAGAGGTTATAGCCCCCATACCATTGCCCGCTATGATGAAATAATACACATTTTTGGGCAATATTATGAATTGGAACCTATATTAAATTATTTGCAAAACTATGGAATGTTTTAACTTGCCACCGGGTACGGTTTGAAGATATACTATCTTTATAATAGTAAGTACTTGGCTCAGTAAACACAGTTCCTTGGAGTAAACAATGTCACCAAAAGATTTCGAAATAGATGCAGATTTAATAGAAGCCTTATTTCTAAGGTATCGTAAAACCATGCAACGTATCGCAAACGCAATCGTTAAAGATGTTCATGAAGCTGATGATATCGTTTCCCTTGCGATGATCAAAATTATGAAAAATATTGGCAAGATCGACAATATTGACACGGACCGGTGCAAGCATTTCATCATGGTGATAACCAAGAATACCGCCCTGAGCGAACTTTCGAAAAAGAAAAATCGAAAAACGGTCATATTTGCTCCTACCGAAATGGTTAATATAGTAGGAGGAAACATTGATTTGCATGAATTTGAAGGGGCATATGGATTCAGTGAAGAAATTACGACCCTGCTGGCGGAACTAAAAGAAGGAGATAAAGACATTTTGTGTTTGAAATACGGCGATGACTATTCCGATACAGAGATTAGTGAGATATTAGAAATCAAGGAAGACACAGTAAGAAAAAGGTTGTCAAGGGCAAGGAAACGGCTGGGTGAAATTCTGGAAGCAGAGAGGTGCGCACGTGGATTATGAACAAAAAGCAGAGGAACTGCTAAAAGCATTGGGCAAAGAATTACATAAAGATCGTGTTGAAGCGTTTAACCAGCTTGATAAAGAGCCGGAACGAAAGCAAATAGACGCAAAGAAAAAGAACAATAGACGTTTTCGCCTCACTTGGGTGGCTATCTTGTGTATTTGTGTGGTCACACTGGGAACAGCTACGGTCACATCGGAAGCATTCCGAACGACGCTATTTGGCTTCTTTTTTTCAGAAGAGGCGGGGCATAGCGATGTGATCCCTGAGGATTCTAAGAAACAAGATGTGCATATTCGCTACCCAAGCTTCCTGCCGGAAGGTTATGCGAAAACAGCGGAAGATGATTTTGACACCATGCATACCCTGACTTATGAAAACAAAAAAACAGGAGACGTCCTTTCTATTACTCAGATCAATGACAAGAGTTTTTCCATGTCCGTTGATACTGAAACCAGCCAGCGGGAACAATGTATGGTTAAAACATACGAGGCCTATTACCTTGGGGGAAATGAAAACCATATGTTGATGTGGGAGGAAGACGGTGTGTATTTTGAAATTACCTCCATGCTAGATCAAAACACTCTGATTAAAATCGCAAATCATCTGGAATAAGAAAAAATATTAAAAAAATTATGAAAAGTGTCACAAATCCCTTCTGAGAATGGTTTTATAAGTAGAAACTATTTTAAAGGAGGGATTTTTATTATGAGAAAAGTGAACGTAGTAGCGGCATTTATGATTTGTATGTTTATCTCGACGGCGGGGACAAGCTTTGCGACAGTTACAGGTGAAGCAGTAGGCGATGAAACAAATGCAAAGACAAAAATTGTAGAAGTGAGTAACGAAGCTGAACCGGAAGTTGAACTTGCATATACTTCTGCATTAAGTGCATTGGCGAAACTTTCAATTTCGAAAGGAAAAGCTATCGCCGTTGCCCAGATTAACGCAAAGTCCTCAAGTTCTATCACATCGGTCAAGGCAACGATTCAAATTATCAATAAAGGGACTGGAAAGATAAAGACTTATTCTGGTACGATGGAGAAGTCGGGGACGAAATATACCTTTGGCAAAACGTATGTACTCCCATCGAGGGGGAATTATTATATGAAGGCAACGATGAAATGCTATAAGGGCAAGGAATTACAGGATACGATAAAAAAAAGCTCCAGGCTGGTTACTTATTAAGTGTGTGTTGTTAAAGTCTTTAGATAGGAAGATATTGGGTTATTAGGTACAGAAGGAGATGATGCATATGATTGTGATATGAGATGGCAATGATTTCAAGGAAGTGAAATTGGAATGATTATCTTATAAAATTAGAGGATAATTTCATATGCAATATGTGGATAAATGTAAATTATTCTGTGTATTTATGGAAAGGAAAATATAAAATGAAAAAGAAAATTACTATAATAACAACAATAATGGCATTAACATTCAGCATGTTAACAACATCAGCTTTTGCACTATCTAACGACACTGATGATGTTGCAACAAATGTATCTATGAAGTACTATGATGATAATGGAAATGTCATAAATGATAGTTATAATCAATTAAAAACGGTGAAACCATTTGAATATGAATCAAATAAAGATGGTCTTAAAGATGAATTGGTTACAGTAGATTCGAACTCAAAAGATGTGAAATTAGATGCGGCAATGGCACCCGGACCAGTCCTTAGGGGATGGAAATCGTATACAGTAAAATCAAGGACGCAAGTTGCTAAATTCAAAAAGATATGTGAAGCAACATGTGACAATCGAAGGGCAGCAAAAGGAAGCAACTTAAAATGTAATATTTCAAAGTCTGCCGCTACTAGTTCAACATGGAGTGTGAACTTAAGTGCCAGTTATGAAAATAAAATCCTAGCGAAAGTTGGTGCTGCATATACAAAAACTAAAGCGGCCAATGCGGCGGTAGGATTATCAGATTCGGTGTGGGTTCCTAAAGGAAAGCAAGGTAAAATTACTGCACATTATAAAGGGTTAAAGTCAACAGGATATATAACATATAATTTAATACAAAATAATAGAATTATTGGGACTGAAAAGAAAGATACTAAGCAAACGAATCACTTTAAGACACTAAATGTTCATTTTGATAAAAACGTGTGGTAATGTAATGGATACTAGGGAGCGAAGCGGAAAAAAATTCAGCCAACTTTGGTAAGCTGATGACAATAAATACAGAATCGGTAACCGCAGAGTTCTGATAGGGTTAAGTTGTATGCGTCAGTAGCGTATATGTTGCTTGAATGAGGGATATGGGCAGTAATGCCCATATCTACTTATTTCGAGTATAGTGAAACGGAGCAGAAAATGATAAAGAAAAATAATCAAAAAAAGCTATTGTTGATGATATTGATAACGGTTGTAATGATATTATTCTTGGCGTGCAGTACTAATGAGGATAAGGACTCACAAGAAAATACCACAAATAGCAATCCCAATCCCAGTGAACAATACAGCAAGTTTGTAAAAGACGTACACAGAATAAACAAAGAGAAATTCGAAAACTTTGTTTTAATATCTCAACCTGGTGTCAATAACGTATTTATGACAATGCCTGAGACCAATCTGGATGATAGAGAAAAGGACTCATTGGCTGATGGATCCCCGTCAAAATATATATTTGAATTCACGAACCAAAAAGGTGATCTATACATTAGAACAACATTTCTGTACTACTCAATGAACGAAAATGGCATATTGCTGCAAAGCATTATTGCGCCGGACACTAGACTGGAGAGGACAGGAGACTATCAGAACGTGGTTCAAAATGTACCAAGTGTATTATCGGATTTAATTAGTATCAATGGTTATACAGTATTAATTGAAAGTACCCTATTAAATGGGGTAGATAAAGGGTCAGATGAAAAAAATACAGAATATTTATTAGCTGAGGAACTTAAGTTTGTAAAAGAGTTAGAAGGATTTTTGAAAAGCATAACGACTTAGATTTTTAGATGCCTTAGAATGGCTGCCCGAAACTTATAAAAGATTGAAAATAAAGGCCTAGTATGGTAAACTTCTAGAGAAGAATCATGATTCTAGAAGTTTTTTTTGTTGGTGCAGTTGCTCCGTAAATCCATATCAAAAGAGGTAAAAGAGGTGCCCAATGCATTGGAATATTGCAGCAGAATGTATTTCATTCGTATACTTGCTTATCATTTGGTTCTATTCCCGAAAAAGCAGCTTGGTCCCATCGCTGAAAAACCGCTTGTTCTACTTTTGTTTCGCAGCGACTTTTTGCGCGATCGGCTTTAACATTTTATCGACCGCAATGCTTTCATACCCGGAGCACTCCATCAATCTTTTGACCTGGCTTGTGACGACCATCTATTTCATCGCCACTCCTCTGATGGGAATGGCTTACTTTTTCTATACCATCGCAACAGTCTTCGAAGGCCAGGGAAACGCTCTTAAAATCATGAAATGGACATCCATTCCAGGAATTTTCTACTTGGTGCTGGTGTTGATCAACCCCTTCTGCAAAGAGCTGTTCCACATCGACGCATCCGGCGCATATTTCCAGGGACCCCTGATCATAACCACTTACCTGATCTTCTACATTTACTGCCTGGCAGCGATCACCGTCGCTTTTGTCAGAAGAAAACAGGTGGACCCCATTATTAGAAAAATTCTGGCCACCTTTCCCATTATCGCAGTGCTGGTCATCATTGTTCAGCAGCTTTATCCCACCGTCATTTTGTCCGGATCCGCCGCCACCTGCGCGCTGCTGATCATCTATTTGTATTTGCAGAACAAACAGAATTCCACCGATTATTTAACCGGATTGCCCAACAGGCAGGAATTCCTCAAAATGCTGGAATTGCAGACGAGAAAATCGCGAAATTTTACCCTCATTGTACTCTCGCTGAGGGACTTTCGCCGCGTCAACGATACATACGGCCAGCATACAGGGGATCGATTTCTACGTGAAATTGGAAACTTTTTAATTAAAAGAGCGCAACCGCATTGTTTATATCGTTACGGAGGAGATGAATTTGCTCTGCTCTGTCAAGGTACAAGCGATCAAGACATAAAAAAGATTGTAGAGAGCCTGACCGCCCGTATGCAGGAACCCTGGTCAGTAGACGAAAACAGCTGTGTCATTCCGGCAGCCATCGGTATCGTACGCTACCCTCAAAGCGCAAAGGTTGTCGAAGATTTAATCAATGGCATTGAATATGCAGTAGCCAAGGCAAAAGACAGCAAGCGGGCAGGCGCGTATTACTGCGGTCAGGAGATGCTGAAAGCAGTGCGCAGGCGATCACAGATTATCACTATTTTAGAGAAAAACCTGGAAGCAAACACCTTTTCTGTTTTTTATCAGCCGATCATATCTAATCATACCGGACAATATGTGGTTGCCGAATCCCTGCTGCGAATTCCCAATTCGCCTCTTGGTCCTTTGTATCCCAACGAATTTATTCCCATTGCAGAGGATACGGGGATCATTGTCGATATCACCTATCAGGTTTTACAAAAGACATGCCGGTTCATCAATCGAATATCAGAAGTAAACCCTAATTTTGAAGGGGTCCATGTGAATTTTTCCGGGCATATGTTCTCACAGATAGATTTGGCGGACCGGGTGGAGGGAATTATAACCAGCAGCGGTACTCCTTTTAACAAGATCAAAATAGAGATAACCGAAAGCATTTTGCTGGAAAACACTAAATGCGTCAGTGAGTTCGCAGAGCGTATGCAGAAAAAAGGTGTACGCATGGAGCTGGATGATTTCGGGACAGGCTATTCCAATATTGTATCTGTTATGACCATGCCTCTGGATACGGTAAAATTGGATAAAAGCCTGATTTGGGCTGCCATGAATAGTAAAAAGTCCGCGATGATGGTCAGAAGTATTACAAGAATTTTCCACGAAATGGGGATGCAGGTATTAGCGGAAGGCGTAGAGACAGAGGAACAAGAACGCTTTGTCAGCCAATGCGGAATTGATTTGATCCAAGGATTCCTGTTTGCCAAACCAATGGCCGAAGATGAAGCGTTTGCTTGGCTCAGAAAACTTTGAGCAGCCGCAGCCGTAGGAAATTTTGAACAATATTCACATAAAATTTCTTGACAATAACCCCCAAGATATAGTATATTCAAAAAGTCATATGACTGACGGAAGTGGAAAAAACCACATGGAGTATGATCGTGAACTAAAGCCGACCGTCTGGGCTAAGAAAAAGCCCGGATGGTGCGGCTTTTTCTATTTTGATCGATTATATGGAGGGAAAGATAACATGCGCAAAGAATGGGAAGGATTTAATAGCGGAAACTGGAGACACGTGATCGATGTAAGGAATTTTATTCAAAAAAACGTAACGCCCTACAGCGGCGACGACTCTTTTTTGGAAGGACCCACCGCACGAACGGAAAAAGTCTGGAACAGATGCAAAGAACTTTTGCTGGAAGAGATCGAACATGGTATTTATGATGTAGAAACTGACGTAGTTTCCGGTATCGATAACTTTAAGCCGGGATACATTGATCAGGAAAACGAAGTGATCGTAGGACTTCAGACAGATGCTCCTCTCAAACGCATGGTCAACCTCTACGGCGGTATCCGTATGGCTGAATCCGCCCTGGAGCAGTACGGATATGAAATGAATCCGGAAATCAAACGGCGTTTTCATGAATTCCGTAAAACCCACAATGAAGGTGTGTTCGATGCTTATCCCAATCGAACCAAGGTTGCAAGACATAACGGCCTTTTGACCGGCCTTCCCGATGCCTATGGAAGAGGCCGGATCATCGGCGATTACAGGAGAATTGCGCTCTACGGCATCGATTATCTGATCGAGCAGAAACAGCAGGATATTGAGATGGCCGACGGTCCGATGACCGATGAGCTGATCCGTATCCGGGAAGAGCTCCGCGAGCAGGTGCGCGCACTGAAAGAAGTTAAGGCCATGGCTGCAAAGTATGGAATCGACCTGAGCCAGCCTGCGGCCGACGCTCGTGAGGCCGTACAGTTTGTGTACCTGGGATACCTGGCCGGTGTTAAGGAGAACAACGGAGCGGCCACTTCTTTGGGAAGAACGTCCACCTTCCTGGATATCTATATCCAGCGCGATCTGGAGCGGGGGACGCTGACGGAAAAAGAAGCCCAGGAATTGATCGATCAGTTTGTCATTAAGCTGCGCTTGGTGCGCCATCTGAGAACCCCCGAATACAACGAACTCTTTGGAGGCGATCCTACCTGGGTAACGGAAGCCATCGGAGGTATGAGCGTAAAGGGAACAACGCTGGTTACGAAAAACTCCTTCCGTTATCTCCATACCCTGAAAAACCTCGGTACAGCGCCGGAGCCCAATCTGACCGTGCTCTGGAGCCAGAATCTTCCGGAAAATTTCAAGCGCTACTGTACCAAGATGAGTATTGAGACCGATTCCATCCAGTATGAAAACGATGACGTGATGCGCCCTGTTTACGGCGACGATTATGCCATTTCCTGCTGCGTTTCCGCCATGAGCGTGGGCAAGCAGATGCAGTTTTTCGGCGCCCGGGCCAATGTGATCAAATCCCTGCTCTATGCCATCAACGGCGGCGTGGACGAGCTGACGGGCGATCTGGTCATCCCCAAAATCAAGCCTCTTGAATACGACGATGTTTTGGATTTCAACGAAGTTATGCTCAGCTATAAGAAAGTACTTGCTTATGTTGCCGAGCTCTATGTGGATACTATGAATGTGATCCATTATATGCATGATAAATACGCCTATGAAGCAAGCCAGATGGCCCTGCATGATACCCACGTTGAAAGGCTGACGGCTTTCGGCATCGCAGGACTTTCCTGTGCAGCGGATTCGCTTTCTGCGATTAAATTTGCAAAAGTCCGCCCGGTTCGCAATGAACAGGGCGTTGCCGTTGATTTTGAAGTAGAAGGGGATTTCCCCAAATACGGAAATGACGACGATGCAGTCGACGATATTGCCATTGAAATTGTTAAGCATTTTTCCGCAGAGCTGAAAAAGCATCCGATGTACAGAGATGCCAGACATACGCTGTCAGCATTGACCATCACTTCCAATGTCATGTATGGGAAAAAGACCGGGAACACACCGGACGGCAGAAAATATGGAGAACCGCTGGCGCCGGGAGCAAACCCGATGCACGGAAGAGATGTGAACGGTGCAGTGGCTTCGCTCAATACCGTTGCAAAGATTCCATATCGCACCGTATGCCAGGACGGCGTTTCCAATACCTTCTCCATTGTCCCGGAAGCACTGGGCAAGGATGCGCCACAGCAGGAATACAATTTAGTGTCGCTGCTGGACGGTTACTTCTGCCAGGGAGCTCATCATCTCAACGTGAATGTGATGCGAAAAGAGCTTTTGAAAAAAGCAATGGAGCATCCGGAACAGTATCCGTCTCTAACGATCCGTGTATCCGGCTACGCCGTCAACTTTGTGCGCCTCAGCAGAGAGCAGCAGGAAGAAGTGATCAAGCGGACTTTCCACGGAGCAATGTAAAAATTATGACATTATTATTAATAATTCCTGATTTTTCTTGCATAAGAACTGGCATCAATCTATAATTGGAACGTATCATAGGATTAGTAAGTAAAAGAAGGGATAGAAACAGAAATGAACAGAAACATAGCTTTATCGATTGTATTATCGATTGTAACCTGCGGCATTTATTCGATCTATTGGTTTGTTGTGCTGACTGACGAGGTGAATCGGGAAAAGCCGGAATACGCTGCGGATATGTCCGGTATCGCCTGTTTTTTGCTCAGCCTGATCACCTGCAACATCTATGGTATCTATTGGGCGTTTAAAATGGGGGAAAAACTGGATACGATCAAATCGGAAAGGGGCATCGTTACCGGCCATGACAGCAATGTGCTGTACTTGATCCTGGAATTGTTCGGATTTAACATCATTGTGCTGGCCTTATCCCAAAACGAGATGAATAAAATTCACCCGATTTATTAGCATGATGGAGTCTGGCAGAAAACGCTGCAGAAAAGTTGCTTTGATCTGGGGAAGCCTCCTTTCGGCAGGCCTAATCTTTGCATACGGAGCTGTTCACTGGGGGTGGTGTCTGCCTTGTATTTTTAATCAGGCCACGGGCCTTAAATGCCCAGGCTGCGGAGTATCACGGATGTGTCTTGCCCTTTTGCGCTTTGATTTTGCCGCCGCATTTTCCTGGAATCCAGCAGTTTTTCTTTGCCTCCCCTTTCTTGCGTATCTGTTGATCTCGCTCAGTCTGCGGTACATACGTCTGGGCGGTTTGCAGCTGAGCAAGTGGCAGCAGCGGGGATGCTGGATAATGGTCGCATTTCTGCTGGCCTTTGGAATTTTTAGAAATCTGTAAAGTTTTTTTTATACAAATAAACAGGAAACTTTGTTGAATTTTGTTTCAAATCGTAATATAATATCTCCTTGTGATAAGGAGGTATTTTTTATGAGTGAACAGATTCAGGGAAACAAGATGGGCACTATGCCGATCGGAAAATTGATTGCGACTATGTCCTGGCCAGCTATTTTATCCATGTTGATTCAGGCGCTTTATAACATTGTCGACAGTATCTTTGTGTCGATGATCAGTGAGCAGGCTTTGTCTGCGGTTACCTACATCTTTCCTGTGCAGATGCTGCTTATCGCAGTTGGCGTCGGTACCGGCGTCGGCATCAATTCTCTCATCTCCAGAAGATTGGGAGCCAAACGCTTTGAAGAAGCCAATATGGCGGCAAGCTGCGGTTACCGGCTGTCCTTTTTCAATTGGATTGGATTTGCCTTAATCGGAATCATTTTTTCCAACATTTACATGAATTTTCTTTCCGATACGCCCTATATTGTGGAGAACGGGATTGACTACATGCGTATCATTACAATTGGTTCGATTTTTGTATTGGTACAAGTTACAACCGAGAAGATTCTTCAGGCAACTGGAAATATGCTCTTTCCAATGCTTTGCAGCATAGTAGGAGCCGCAACGAACATTGTTCTGGATCCGATTTTGATCTTTGGAATCGGCCCATTCCCCCAAATGGGTGTTACCGGCGCAGCGGTAGCTACGATCATCGGACAACTGTTTTCCATGATCTTGGGACAAATTCTTCTGTTTAGAAAGGACCATCAAGTGGTTGTAAAAGTTCGCGGCTTTAAGATGGAAAAAAACGTAATACGGGATATTTATTCGGTAGGTCTTCCGGCTATTTTAATGCAGGCGATGCTTTCCATTCTCCAATTTGGGCTCAACGCTATTTTGGCAGGTCTTTCTGAAACGGCAGTTGCTGTAAATGGTGTCTATGGAAGATTGCAATCCTTTATCTTCATGCCGGTGTTCGGCCTCAACCAAGGTGCTTTGCCGGTAATGGGGTACAACTACGGAGTCAGGGACAAAGAACGTCTGACAAAGGCATTTAAAGTGGCCTTTTTGATAGCATTTGTGATTATGACTGTGGGCTTGATTCTATTTCAGCTGTTCCCGCGTCAGTTTTTAAGTCTTTTCAATGCCTCCGAAGGTATGTATCAAATCGGGATTCCGGCGCTGCGGACCATCAGTCTCTGTTTTATTCCCGCCTCCTTTGGTATCCTGGCATCGTCCTTTTTCCAGGCCACGGGGCACGGCGTCATGAGCCTTTGGGCATCGCTGATCCGCCAGATGATTGGAATTCTGCCCCTGGCGTGGCTGCTGGCCAGATTAGGAGGATTGGGAATGGTATGGTACGCTTTTCCCATCGCAGAAGTAATGGGAATTGTCTTCAGTATTATCGCCATGCGCCATATTTTCAAAAAAGATATTGCCAGACTGGATGCGAACGAATCGCCCGCATCCTCAACGTAGAATTTTAATGGGGACGCCGTCAGCTTCCCGGTCCTCGGAATCCATACGTACCAGATCATATATGAGAGGATCCTCAATCAAATGCGTCCAGACTGTATAAGTAGCCTGGATAAAAGAATGGCTGAGGACGATCTCCTGCTCAATCAAAGGGCAGGAATAGGGAAGGGGCACTGTAGATAAAATCAAGTGCAGCCTTCCTTTTTTTAAGTGGGGTGCCAGGGGGAAAAAACGGCATTGGAGCGGTCTATGTTTCCTGGGGCATAGTGGCGGCGTTTTACAACGTATAAAATAGATTTTGCCAAACCAGGAGTCGGGGAAATCAAAGTCTTCAGCCAGTTCTTCCGACCATTTAAGCCAGTTTTCCTGCTGTGTGAATAACTTTTCTTCCCCGGGAAGCAAATAAATTCCCAGCTTAAAATCATCATCATCGCTGTCTCCGCCGCAGGTGCAGCAGGCAGCGCCGCATAGCTTTCCGCAGTCCGATTCAATGGGAGAAACCCGGTCCAGCAGCCGGTAAATAGCCTGATAGGTACTTTTTCGTATTGTGCTTTTCATACAAAACTCCTTCGTTATTCTCAAAAATTAGTATAACATAAATGAAAAAGCCTGTGCTATAATAGACCTCAATCTTGATTAATTTGTTTTATTGCTGAAAGAACGGGTATATATATAAGTAGTTTTTGACGAAATTGTAGGGACTTCCGTAGGTTTTTATGCTATAATAGACGCATTGTTTTATGCTGCAGCAAATATAAAAAATTTGTGAGAAACCTGCTGCGGCAATGCATACAGGCTATGATACCCTAAAATAGTTTCATGTGTAATGAGGTAATTATGAGATTAGGTATAGATGTAGGATCAACAACAGTAAAGTTAGTTCTGCTGGATGAAAGCGGAACAATTATATACAGCCGCTATGAGCGGCATATGTCCAATGTATTCGAAACGGTTGTCCAGCTGCTGCAGGACCTCCACGACCAGTATCCTCAGGCAGTGGTAAGTTCTGTTATAACTGGTTCGGGCGGCCTTTCTCTATCCCAGCTGCTGCAGATTCCGTTTGAGCAGGAAGTTGTAACTTGCAGTAGGGCAGTGGAGACCCTGATTCCCCAGACAGACGTAGCAATTGAGCTGGGCGGGGAAGATGCGAAAATTACATTTTATGGTCAGACGATTGAGCAGCGTATGAATGGAACTTGCGCCGGCGGCACGGGAGCCTTTATCGATCAGATGGCCGTGCTTCTCAATACAGATGCTTCTGGACTTAACGAAGCTGCAAAGAGCCAGAAGATGATCTATCCCATCGCCGCCCGCTGCGGCGTATTTGCGAAAACAGATATTCAGCCGCTAATTAATGAAGGGGCTGGCATTGAGGACTTGTCTGCTTCGATTTTTCAGGCAGTGGTCAATCAAACGATCAGTGGATTGGCCTGTGGGCGGACGATCAAAGGCAAGGTAGCATTCCTAGGCGGACCGCTTTCTTTCTTGTCTGAGTTGAGACACCGTTTCATCGAAACGCTGGATCTTTCGGAAGAAGATGTGATTTTTCCTGAAAACTCCAAATATTTTGTAGCCATTGGTGCTGCTATGACGGCAGACAAATATGAGGAAGCCCCCCTGACTGGGATCGTAGAACGGATTGAGAAAGCTGATCAGTCAGAACTGTCCGATACCCGTCATATTGAGCCCTTGTTTCAGAATCACGGCGAGTATGAAGAGTTTGTAAACCGTCATCGCAAGGATACCATCAAACGAAAAGACATCAAAAAGGCCAGGGGCAAACTGTTCCTTGGAATTGACGCCGGCTCTACGACTACCAAGGCGGCGCTCATTGACAACGAAAAGCACCTGCTCTATTCCTTCTACAAAAATAATGAAGGAAAGCCCATTGAAGCCGTTATGATGATGCTCAAGGAGTTGTACGCCATGATACCCAAGGATGCGTTCATTGCCAACTCCACGGTTACCGGATACGGGGAAGGCCTGATCAAGGCGGCCTTTAAGGTTGACTTGGGTGAAATTGAGACCATGGCCCATTATAAGGGTGCGGAGGAATTTCTTCCGGGCGTTGAGTTTATTCTCGATATCGGCGGCCAGGATATGAAATGCATGAAGATCAAAGATAATGCCATTTACAATATCATGCTCAATGAAGCCTGTTCGTCAGGGTGCGGCTCCTTCATCGAAACGTATGCCAAATCAGTAAATATGGATGTACAGACCTTTGCCAGAGAAGCTCTGTTTGCCAAGGCTCCGGTTGATCTGGGGACTCGCTGCACGGTCTTTATGAATTCGAAAGTAAAACAGGCTCAAAAGGAAGGTGCTACCATTGGAGATATATCCGCCGGCCTTTCCTACAGTGTGATTAAAAATGCTTTATATAAAGTGATAAAACTGCGAAATCCGGAAGATGCAGGGCAGAAAATTGTCGTTCAAGGAGGCACCTTCTTAAACGATGCAGTACTTCGCAGTATCGAAAAGATTATCGGTAAAGATGTGGTGCGTCCAGATATTTCGGGGATCATGGGCGCATACGGTGCAGCGGTCATCGCTAGGGAAAATTATGTTAAGGATACGGAATCGTCTATTCTCAAAATGGATGAAATGGATTCGTTTACCGTAGAAAATACCCACACCCGATGCAAAGGCTGCGAGAACAATTGTCTGCTGACAATCAATAAATTCAACGACGGAAGCCGTTTTATCACCGGAAACCGCTGTGAAAAAGGCGAGGGCAAGACCAACGAGGAAAACAAACTGCCCAATTTGTATGAATATAAGTTTAAACGGCTGTTCAGCTATACGCCGCTGACAGAAGAAGATTCTACCAGAGGCACCATCGGCATTCCGAGGGTTTTGAATATGTATGAGAACTATCCCTTCTGGTTTGTATTTTTTACGGAACTGGGATTTCGGGTGCAGCTGTCTCCTCCGTCCAGCAAAGAATTGTATGAAAGCGGTATGGAAACCATTTCTTCCGATACGGCTTGCTATCCGGCAAAACTGGTTCACGGGCATATCAAATGGCTGGTGGATCAAGGGGTGAAATGGATTTTTTACCCCAGTATCAACTATGAGCGCATAGAAGACCCAACAGCGCCCAACCACTATAATTGCCCAATTGTAGCGACTTACCCGGAAGTAATAGCCGGGAACATGGACGATGTGTTCGAGGAAAACGGCGTTACTTTCTCCCATCCGTTCATTCCCTATGATAACGATGAATTTCTGGCAAGAGAAATGTATAAAGTCCTAAAACGGAGCGGCGTTACTAGAACCCATGTGGAATACGCTGTGAAGCGGGGCCGCCAGGAGGATAAGCGATTCCGCGACGACCTGAAGAAAAAAGGCGAATATTCTTTGAAATACGCCAGAGACCATAAGAAGAAAGCCATTGTTCTGGCCGGACGTCCATATCACTTGGACCCTGAAATCAATCATGGAATTGATCAGATTATCAGCTCCTTTGATATGGTTGTCGTAACAGAGGACTCCATTGCCCATCTGGGCAAACTGGCCCGGCCGCTGCGAGTACTGGACCAGTGGATGTATCATTCCCGTCTGTATAAAGCGGCAACTTTTGTCGGAACCACCGATGATGTGGAGCTGGTGCAGCTGAACTCTTTCGGATGCGGTCTGGATGCCGTAACCACCGATCAAGTGGAAGAAATTACAAAGAAAAACAACAAACTTTACACGGTACTGAAGATTGATGAGGGTTCTAACCTGGGGGCTGCCAGAATTCGAATCCGTTCGTTGAAAGCGGCTATGGATGAGCGGGAAAAGAATAACATTCAGCATATTGAAAACAGAGAGCCGTATAAACGTAAATATTTTACAAAGGAAATGCGAAAGGATTACACGCTGCTCATACCGGAGATGTCACCGATGCATTTTCAATTTATGGAAACTGCGCTTAAGAAGGCAGGATATAATGCGGTTCTGCTTCCCACCGTTGATAAAAACGCAGTGGATGAAGGTCTGAAATACATAAATAACGATGCCTGCTATCCAACGATCGTGACCTTGGGGCAGATTATCTCTTATCTCAAATCGGGAGCGGTGGATCTGGATCGGACCGCGGTCTTCATGAGCCAGACCGGAGGAGGCTGCAGAGCCAGCAATTATGTGTCCTTGCTGCGAAAGGCTTTGAAGGATATGGATATGGAACAAATTCCGGTGGTTTCAGTTAATATGGCCGGGCTGGAATCCAATCCCGGCTTTAAGCTGAGCGCCGGACTGATTAAACGTATGTTGATGGCCATGGTTTACGGGGATGTGTTCATGCGGGTGCTGTATGCCACCAGGCCTTATGAAGAAGAGCTCGGTTCGGCTAACGCTCTCTTTGAAAAGTGGTCCAGATTGGCCAGACGAACCATCTATACCGGAAGCGTGCATAAATTCAAAAAATTTGTAAAAGAAATTGTTAAGGACTTTGACGCACTGCCGCTCCGTGATGTTAAAAAACCCAAGGTTGGAGTAGTGGGGGAGATTTTGGTGAAATACCACCCCAACGCAAATAACGACATTGTGGGTACGATTGAGCGGGAAGGCGGCGAAGCAGTTGTTCTCGATTTGGTTGACTTTTTCCTCTATGGAATGTATAGTAAGAAATTTAATTTTGAACATTTGTCGGGAACCTATAAGTCCATGCTCTTTAATGCTGGTGCCATAAAAGCAATCGAGTACTTCCGTAAGCCGGCTCGGGAGGCCCTGCGCGCCAGCGTGCGTTTTGAGGAGCCGATGCATATTGAAGATATAGCAGCAAAAGCCAGCGAAATCATTTCTCTGGGCAATCAATGCGGAGAAGGCTGGCTGCTGACCGGCGAAATGGTCGATTTGATCGACAGCGGCGTGGAAAACATCGTTTGTATGCAGCCCTTTGCCTGCCTGCCCAACCATGTAACAGGAAAAGGTATGATGAAGGCCATGCGCAAGCGCAATCCATTGGCAAACATTGCTGCCATTGACTATGATCCGGGTGCCAGCGATGTTAACCAGTTGAATCGTATTAAGTTGATGATGGCTACCGCATATAAAAATATGGAAAAAACGGGAAATGGTGGCTTTGAGGAGCTGGAAGAAACTGCAAAATAATAAAGCGGATCAAGAGGCTGTATATGGGCGCCTGCATGCTCTTATGCAGCCTCTTTTTAAAATGATCATGCGCGGCGACTGAGCCGGAATTGAAAAGACTATTGAAAAATAGGCCATTCTACGTTATACTATATAAGTTAATAATATACGAAGGAGGTGTCTTGATGGGAAGACACGGTACAATTGCAGGAAGAAAAGAAAAACAGGATTCGAAACGAGCTGCAGTTTTTACAAAATATGCAAGAGCGATCACAGTGGCGGCAAAGAACGGAGGCGATCCGGACTATAACGTCGCTTTAAAGCATGCGATTGATAAGGCAAAAAGTATTAATATGCCTAACGATAATATTAAAAGAGCCATTAAGAAAGGAACCGGCGAACTGGCTGGAGAGACTTATGAAAACGGCAGATTTGAAGGATACGGGGCCGCTGGCGTAGCGGTGATCGTGGATGTTTTGACTGACAACAAGAATCGGACAACCGCAGCCATGAAGCATGCCTTTGATAAATTCGGCGGCAACTTGGGCGCTCCGGGATGTGTGTCCTATATGTTTGACCAAAAAGGCGTAATCGTAATCGAAAAAACCGATGAAATTGATGAAGATGTTCTGATGGAGGCTGCTCTTGAAGCTGGTATGGACGATATGGTTACATACGACGACTGCTATGAAATTCTGACAGCTCCTAATGATTTTAACGATGTCAGCGACGCGTTGAAAGCCGCCGGATACGAGTTCGTAGACGCGGATATTGAGTATCTGCCGTCTGTAGAGGCCACGCCGACAGAAGAGCACGACATCAAGAACCTGAAAAAGATGATCGAGATGCTGGAAGATAACGACGATGTGCAGAAGGTTTATCACAACTGCACGGTTGAGCTGGAAGATTAATTACGCCGCATATGCGGGCGTTTTGAAGAATACCGCTTAGTTCGCCTCTTTGCTTGATAGGAATTGTATCGGGCAAGGAGGTTTTTTGTAGAAAAGAAAATGCACAGGAGGCTTGGATATGATTATAAAACCATCAACTGCTTTGCGGAATGAGTACAGTAAAATTTCTCTTTTAGCACATGAAAGCAAAGAGCCGATTTATATTACAAAAATGGGGAAGGCGATATGGTTCTGATGAGCATAGATGCTTTTGAAAAAAGAGAGCAGTTGTTAAAGCTGCGGGAAAAAGTGTTACAGGCAGAGCAGGAAAGAATGAACGGCTCAGCTGGTATCAGCATTGCAGATGCAAGAAAAAAGCTGCGGAGAAGGGCCGATGAAGGATAAGATCCTTATTTATCACATTGCCAATGCAAAATCGGAATATGCAAAATTGTTTGGATGATAAAATTCGAAAACCCCTTGCAATCCATCGAACATACTCGTATAATTAATTACGTTGAACCGATTCCCGTTAAATGCCGAGTTGACCTTGAAGAACTAAGTGCCATTTGTTATAATAGAGGCAGCTACAGCAGGGATCAAAACAGAGTAATTGCATCTTAGGACGCATACCTGGATTTGGCAAGACCATTGATGTTTATTTGAACAGAAAAAGCATACAATAGTATTAAATCCTGAAGTGTTCGTTGAGATATTATAATTCAACCTACGTATTGACATTGGGAGCCCGGTGTTTTTGTCAGCGGATGTCAAGCCGCCTTCGAGCGGAAGGCAGAGGCGGAAACAGGGCACCCCCCTATCGCAGATAGGGTGTGAATTATAGTCTCGACGGCATGTCGGGATTCTTTTGTTTTTGAAACACAATCTACATTTACATATAAGAAGGAGAATAACCATGAAAAACCAGCTGACAGCGCGGGGCATTGCTATCGGAGCCGCGGGCGCAATCATCATCACCACAAGCTCCATGTTCGTCGCCCTCAAACTCAGCTCCCTTCCATGGCCCATTATCTTTGTGGCTCTGGTTTCCATGTTCGGATTAAAAGCCATAGGCAATACCAATCTGAGGGAAATCAATGTAACCCATACCATCATGTCAGCGGGTGCGATGGTAGCAGGAGGCCTGGCGTTCACTCTTCCAGGAATTTTCATCTTAAACCCGCAGGCGCAGGTCAGCATGTGGAAGCTACTGCTCCTCACCTTTGGCGGCGTCTGCCTGGGATTGATCTTTACAGCACTCATTCGCAAATATTTCATAGAAACTAAAAAACTGCCGTATCCCATGGGAGAAGCGGCTGCAGAAACCCTGAAAATCGGTGACCGGGGCGGAAAGAAAGCCATTACCTTATTCGTTTCCATGGGAGTGGCGGCGGCATTCACCTTCGTAAGAGATTGGATGCAGAAAATACCAGCTGTTTTGCTCAATGGCAGAATGGCTCTGTACGGATCCGCCTGCGGCATTTGGATTTCGCCTATGCTTATATCGGTGGGATATCTGCTGGGACCGGTCTTTATTGGTGTGTGGTTTTTGGGCGCTCTCATCGGCGACTTCGGCGTGCTTTTCGGTGGAACTGAACTGGGATTTTGGGATCAGGCGCAGGCCCTGACCATCAAATCTTCGCTGGGGATCGGCATGATGGTGGGAACCGGAATCGGCATCATTGTCAAAGGCATTCTGCCAAAGGCGAAAGAGATCTTCGGCGGAATGTTCAAAAAAGACAGTGCCGGTGATGCGATCGTTCCCATGAGATGGGCGCCTGTTTTGATGATTCTTCTCGCATTTTTGTTTACAGTCGTTTTGGATATGGGCGTGCTTGCGTCTGTAGTAACGATTCTGGGCGTCTGGGTTGCTACGGCCATGTCGGCTCAGTGCGTGGGTCAATCAGGAATTAATCCTATGGAAATCTTCGGTATCATTGTCTTACTGGCAGCGAAAGCCGTTTCGTCCATAGAAGGTACAGAAGCTTTTTTTGTAGCCGCGATCGTAGCCGTAGCCTGCGGGCTTGTGGGCGATGTGATGAACGACTTTAAGGCCGGATCTATTCTTGGCACCAACCCCAAAGCACAGTGGATCGGCGAATGTATCGGAGGCATGATCGGTGCCGCGGTTTCGGTCGGGGTACTGATGGTGATCGTCAAAGCTTACGGCCCGGAAGTGTTCGGAAATCAGGAATTTCCCGCGGCTCAGGCAGGCGCGGTGGCGGCCATGGTGGGAGGGATTTCCCATGTACCGGCTTTTGCGGCCGGCCTTGTGATCGCGGTGATCCTTTCTTTTCTCAATTTTCCGGTCATGACCCTTGGACTGGGGGTGTATCTTCCGTTTTATATGTCCGCCACAGCCTTGATCGGCGGCGTAATCAGATTGATTGTGACCAAAGGACTGCCAAAGATCGAGAAAGAAGGGACGGGCCTTGTTGTCGCGTCCGGGCTTTTGGGCGGCGAAGCGATTATGGGCGTAATTATCGCACTTATTATTGCGGTTCAGGCCATTACCTGATAAAATGCATGTAGACAAAAAATAGAAGGAGTCATGACTACATGCAGCATTTGAAACCGAACGAAATTTTAGATGTAGCCATTGAGACAGGCGCTGCAAAATCGAAGGCAAGTTTTGGCAAGCTGACGATATTGGGTATTCTGGCCGGAGCCTTTATTGCTCTGGCAGCTTCAGGTTCCAATATGGCAGCCTTCAACCTATTGATGGATCCCGATACGTTGGGGCTAGGTAAAGCTCTTTCCGGTGCCGTGTTTACCGCAGGACTAATCATGGTGGTTTTGGCAGGCGGAGAGCTTTTTACCGGCAACGTCCTCATCCTTGCCGCGGCAGCGGATGGCAGAGTGAGGATCGGGCAGATGCTGCGAAACTGGTGCATTGTTTACATAGCCAATCTGCTGGGTTCGCTGATGATCGCAGGAATGATCTATTACAGCGGACAGCTGGAAAGCGGAGCCGGTCTTTTGGGAGCGCTGACGGTAAAGACCGCAGCGACGAAAACGGGACTGGATTTTGGACCGGCTTTTGTGCTGGGAATTCTGTGCAACTGGCTGGTGTGCCTGGCTGTTTGGATTTCTTTCGGAGCATCCGGCACAGGCGGGAAGATCGCAGGAATGTTTTTCCCCATCTGGCTCTTTGTTACTTCCGGCTTTGAACACAGCATCGCCAATATGTATTTTATTCCCGCAGGGATCCTGGCCAAAGGAAGCGACCATTTCGCCGCTTTGTCGGGAGTCTCGCAGGAGGCCCTTTCCGGCCTTACCTGGAGCGGATTTCTCATAGACAACTTAATACCCGTCACCCTGGGAAATTTGGCAGGGGGTGGAGTATTTGTTGCGCTGGCCTATTGGCTGGCATATAGAAAAGCGTGATGCAGAAAACCGCATCACGGCACAACTTCATATTTTAATCGAAGCCTATATCCATTGCGCGAATGGGACTTGAAAGATGATATCACATCCAATTACAGGAGGTGGTAGCATGAAAACAGGATTTATCGGAGCCGGGAAGGCCGGATGCAGTCTTTCCCGGTACCTTGCGGGTTCGCAGACGACGATCTGCGGTTTTTACAGCAAAACTCCGGAACATTCAAGACAGGCGGCAGATTATACCAAATCAGCCGTTTTTTTTAACTTAGAAGAGGTTGTACAAGAAAGTGATATGATCTTTGTAACAACTCCTGACAGCGTGATTGAACAGGTATGGGAAGGGATTAAACATTTGGAGGACAAAGGCTCGGTTGGGCTGAAAGGGAAAATTTTCTGCCATGTGAGCGGTTCCCTTTCATCACAGATTTTCAGCGGAGCCAAAGAGCGGGGCGTTTTCGTCTGCGCAGCCCATCCCATGCAGGCCATCAGCAGCAAAGACACCGATCTCACCGGCGCTTTTTTTACCCTGGACGGCGACGATCAGGCGGTGGGGCTCGTAAAAGGCATGCTGGAGAAAAAGGGAAACCCAACGGCAGTAATCGCTCCGGCCAGTAAGAAGAAATACCATATGGCGGCGTCCTGTGCCAGCAACCTGGTGGCGGGGCTGGCTCAAATTGCTGTGGACGCTCTCACAGACTGCGGATTTTCCCAGGAGGGAGCATTATCCATGCTGACACCCCTTATGCTGGGAAATATGAAAAACATCTGTGAAAAAGGGCCGATGGAGGCTCTGACCGGCCCGGTGGAACGCTGTGACTGCAATACCGTGAAAGCCCATATCGACCAGCTTAACGGGGAGGAACAAACGATTTATCGGCTTTTATCCCTGCGATTGATCCAGATCGCACAGAAAAAAAATCCAACAAGAGATTATTCCAAATTAAAATTGATACTGGAGGAAAAAGACCAATGAAAAACACAACCGTTACCTTTAAGAAAGCAAAAGAAGAAAAAACAAAACTGACCATGTTAACCGCCTATGATTACTCCTTCGCCAAACTGATGGATGAAGCAGGCGTGAATTCCATCCTGGTGGGGGACTCAGTGGGCATGGTTTGTCTGGGATATGAAGATACGCTGCCTGTAACCATGGAGGATATGATTCACCATACTGCGGCTGTTTCCAGGGGCGCTGCCAATGCGCTGGTGGTAGCTGACATGCCTTTCATGTCCTATCAGACTTCCGTTTATGATGCGGTTGTTAATGCCGGCCGTCTAATTAAAGAAGGCCATGCCCAGGCGGTAAAACTGGAAGGCGGTTTTGAAGTGACCGAACAGATCAAAGCCATTGTCAGCGCATCAATTCCGGTTGTGGCGCATATCGGCCTGACCCCGCAGTCAGTCAATGCCTTTGGCGGATTTAAAGTACAGGGGAAAAACCAAGAAGCAGCACAAAAGCTGCTGGATGAGGCAAGAGCCGTAGAAAAAGCCGGCGCCTTTGCGGTTGTTCTGGAATGTGTTCCGGAAAAGCTAGCATCCAAAATTTCCCAAGAGCTGTCCATACCCACCATCGGCATCGGCGCCGGAGCAGGATGCGATGGACAAGTTTTGGTATATCAGGATATGCTGGGCCTCTTCAGTGATTTCACGCCCAAATTCGTTAAGAAATTCGCCAATGTAGGTGAAATCGTAGGAGGCGCATTCCAGGATTATATCAAAGAGGTTCAGGAAGGCAGCTTCCCTGCAAAAGAACATACTTTTAAGATGGACGATGAAGTCATCGATCATTTGTATTAGGAGCACAAGATGAAGATTGCAGAGACAAAACAAGAAACTCGTAAGATTGTAAAAGAATGGAAAAAACAAGGGCTTTCGGTAGGCCTTGTTCCGACCATGGGCTTCCTCCATGAAGGCCATGAAAGCCTAATATTAAAATCTGCCGCTGAAAACGACAAAACTGTGGTCAGTGTGTTTGTCAATCCCATGCAGTTTGGAAAGAATGAGGATTTGGAAGATTATCCACGCGATTTTGAGCGGGATTGCTCCATCTGCCGAAAAGCAGGGGCAGATTTGATTTTTCACCCCTGCCCCCAAGAGATGTATCCGGCGGACTTCTTTTCCTATGTAAATGTGGATCGGATTACGGAGGGACTCTGCGGCAGCGATCGCCCGGGACATTTTCGAGGCGTCTGCACCGTGGTCAGCAAGTTGTTTCATATCACGACGCCGGACAGAGCATACTTTGGACAAAAGGATGCCCAGCAGCTGGCGGTAATAAAGAAAATGGTGCAGGATCTGGATTTTGACCTGCAAGTGATAGGCTGCCCCACTGTGAGAGAAGCGGATGGTCTGGCGAAAAGCTCACGCAATACATACCTGTCGCCAGAAGAACGGAAGGCGGCGGCTGTGATCCACAGGACCTTGGAATATGCGAAAGAAGCCATTTCACAGGGGCAGCGGGATGCAGGCGAGCTGAAAAAGGAACTGGTAAGCCGGATTGAGAAAGAGCCTCTTGCAGAGATTGATTATATTGAGCTGGTGGACGGAGCGCTTTTACAGCCTGTGAAGGCTTTGAAAAAGCCGACGTTGATCGCGGCAGCCGTCAGGGTGGGAAAGACCAGGCTCATTGACAATTATTTTTGGGAATAAACAATAGAGGACGAAATGGCAAATATCTATGTTCGCGTTGCCTGTTTATTCTTTTTCGGTAATATCCATTCTTTTTTCGAAGAAGCATTTGCTATAAACCCTAAATTTTGCTATACTGTATTGCAGTTTTTGTAAAAACGTATCGAAGAAAGGAATATCCTATGTGGAGCCGAAAGGAATTGAAAGCAGAGGCAAAGGCGAATCTGAAGAAAAATTACTGGGCCATGGTGGCGGTATGTTTCTTAATGGCGATTCTGATTGCCGAATACAGTCTGTCAACTGAGACAATTAATTATTATGATTCGGATAACCGTTACAGCGGCGCGGTCCAAAATGAGATGAACAGTACCGGCGGCCTTGGCGAAGAAATGGATCACTTGCTGCCGGGAAGCGAAGAGCAGCTCCAGCAGGAACTCCACCCGACCAAAGGAGTGTTTTCCTCCGTTTTCAATATGCTGGGTAAATCCAAGGCAACGGCGAACAATATCCTTCGTACAATTAATTCTATTGCGGCAGACCATGGCGGATTTGCGCTAATGATCGCGTTGCTGGCCGTAGCGCTGGCAGCCTTTTATGAAATTTTCATTAAAGCCATGCTGCGAGTGGGTGAACGACGTTTCTTTCTGGAAAACCATTTATATCATAAAACGCATATAGGAAGAATCTTTTTCCTGTTCAAAGAAAAGAAATTCAGACGGCCAGCTTGGGTTATGCTGGTTAAGGCGATTTACCTGTTCCTATGGAGCCTGACCATTGTCGGCGGCATCATCAAGCACTACTCTTATAAAATGATTCCCTATATTCTAGCCGAAAACCCGGATATTGACCGGCGCCAAGCCTTCAAGCTGTCTCGGGAAATGATGAATGGAAACAAGTGGAAAGCATTCGTTCTGGACCTTTCCTTCATTGGCTGGAACATTCTCATGAGCGTAACCTTTGGCATTCTGGGGATTTTCTTCCTCAATCCTTATGTGCGCGGGGTGGAGGCCAATCTCTATCTGGCTCTACGCGCGACGGCGATTGCCCGCAATTTACCCGGGGCGGATGCCCTGAACGACGATTACCTGGCCGCCGCGCCGGCAGATATTCAAGAGGGCTTTTATCCGGGACAGGCGCAAGTGCGGCAAAAGAAAATCGCCCTTGACTACCACCGCCATTACACTTTGATCAATCTGGTGTTATTCTTTTTCATTGCTGCTTTTATCGGCTGGTGCTGGGAAGTTGCGCTCCATCTTGTAAAGGACGGCATCTTTGTCAACCGGGGCACCATGCTGGGACCCTGGCTGCCGATCTACGGCGTAGGGGGCGTGGCGTCGCTGATTATTCTCAAACGCTTTGTTGACAGGCCTTCGCTTTTGTTCGTTCTGACCATGGCTCTGTGCGGGGTTGTCGAATATTTTACTTCCTGGTATTTGGAAATGACCAAAGGGATCAAATGGTGGGATTACAGTGGTTACCTGCTCAATCTCAACGGTCGAATCTGCCTGGAAGGACTTCTGACCTTTGCCATTGCCGGCTGCGCCTTCATCTATTTGATCGCGCCAAAGCTGGATACCATGCTTAATAGAATTCCCAAGGGGACCAGGTTTGGCATCTGCGGTATCCTGATTCTGCTCTTCGGCGCCGATACCGTCTATTCCCACTTCCATCCAAATACCGGAGAAGGTATTACCGATTACGGGATGCTGGCAGAGCCGGAGCGTTCTGCCGCATCAGGTTAGGAGGCCTCAGGGGAAACGACGTTATAGGGAAAACTTGTAATTTCCCCCTTGATTTCTGTCAACAGTTGATGTATAGTAATGTTAGCACTCGATAAAGCTGAGTGCTAACATTTTGATTTAAAAGGAGAATGTATTATGGCAAAGAAACAGTTTAAAGCAGAATCAAAACGACTTTTGGACCTGATGATCAATTCCATCTACACCCATAAAGAAATTTTCCTGAGAGAGCTTATTTCCAATGCCAGCGATGCCATTGACAAATTATATTACCGCAGCCTGACAGAGGGCAATACAGGCCTTTCAAGAGAAGATTTCGCAATTACCATCGAGCCCGATAAGGATGGACGTACCTTGAAGATTATGGATAATGGTATGGGTATGACCAAAGATGAACTGGAAAAGAACCTGGGAACCATTGCCAGGAGCAGTTCGCTGGACTTTAAGAAAGAAACAGAAGGCAAAGATGATATCGACATTATCGGCCAGTTCGGAGTAGGCTTTTATTCCGCTTTTATGGTCAGTGAGAAGGTAACGGTAATCAGCAAAGCCTTTGGTGAAGAAATGGCTTATCAGTGGGAATCCAGCGGAGCGGACGGATACTCCATAAAAGAATGTGAAAAAGATTCAAACGGCACTGAAATTACCTTGCAGCTGAAAGCGGACACCGATGATGAGAACTATAGCGAATACTTAGATACTTATAAAATCAAGAACCTGGTGGGCAAATATTCTGATTACATCCGCTATCCGATTAAGATGATGGTGGAAAAACAGCGCCTTAAAGAGGGAACTGAGGACGAATACGAAAGCTATTCGGAAATGGAGACCTTGAACAGCATGGTTCCTCTTTGGAAAAAGAATAAGAGCGAGATTAAGGACGAAGATTACAATACGTTTTATAAAGAAAAATTCTATGATTTCACCGATCCAGCCAAGGTGATCCATACCAGCGTGGAAGGCGTTACCAGTTATACCGCACTGTTGTTCATTCCGTCTCAGGCGCCTTATAACTACTATACCAAGGACTTTGAAAAAGGATTGCAGCTTTATTCTTCGGGCGTGCTGATCATGGACAAATGCGCCGATCTTCTGCCGGACCATTTCAGCTTTGTCAGAGGTCTGGTAGATTCCCAGGATTTGTCGCTGAATATTTCCAGAGAAATGCTTCAGCATGACCGCCAGCTGCGGGCCATCGCATCTCGTTTGGAAAAGAAGATCAAGAGTGAGCTCTTGGAAATGCTCAATAAGGATCGGGACAAATATGTGGAATTCTTTAAGAATTTTGGATTGCAGCTGAAATACGGGCTTTACGACCAGTTCGGCGCTCACAAGGAAGTTCTCAAAGATCTGGTTATGTTCCATTCATCCCAGGAGAACGCATTGGTTACACTATCTGAATATGTGTCCAGAATGAAGCCTGAACAGAAATATATTTATTATGCCAGCGGCCAGACCACAGAAAAGATCGACAAGCTGCCCCAGACAGAGCTGTTAAAAGATAAGGGCTATGAGATCCTTTATCTGACAGAGGACATCGACGAATTTGCGCTGCAGATGCTGCGGGAATTCGATGAGAAGGAGTTCAAATCCGTATCCAGCGATGACCTGGAGATCGAGGAAAGCAAGGAAGAAAAGGAAGCTGCCGACAAACAGGCGGAGGAAAGTAAAGACATGCTGGCCTTTATGAAAGAGGCTCTGGGGGATAAGGTCGCAGAAGTGCGGCTGACCCAAAGATTAAAGAGCCATCCTGTGTGCCTGACGGCCAAAGGCGGCCTTTCCATTGAGATGGAAAAAGTCCTCAACTCCATGCCGGTGGACCAGAAGGTTCAGGCGGAGCGGGTACTGGAGATCAACGCCAAGCATCCGATTCTGGAGACCTTGAACACCGTCTATAAAGAAGATCAGGAAGCGGTGAAAACCTATACCAAGCTGTTATACGATCAAGCATTGATGATCGAAGGCCTGCCGGTGGAGGACCCGGTGGCATTCTCCAACGCAGTCTGTGAATTGATGACAAAGAAATAAAAACCATATTAAAGAAAACCCGGTGCAAAGGGAGCAGATCGCTCCGCCGTGCGCCGGGTTCTTTGATTAGTGCAAAAGCCGAACGTACCTTGCTAGCAGGGAAACTTTGTCGTATAATAGAAAAGATATTGAACAATGGATGGGAGAAGTTATGAAAAGAAGAGTATTATCGATCTGTATCACCTTTGTTATGCTGGTGACATTACTGGCAACAACAGGTTCCGCGGCAGTTTTTGCAGACAGCGGCGCCAAAACATCCCTTTCCGGGGCAGAAAAAATTGGTGGCTTGGAAGAAGTGGGAGACCAGGTTCGCTACCGGATGAAAAACGATGCCCTCCTGGATCCGGGACAGGCGGCGGCTAAGAAAGTGGCCAGAGCTTCATCCGTATCTCAATCCAAATTTTCACTGGCGGATAAAATGCCTGCGGTTCGCGACCAGGCAGCAAGTGATAACTGCTGGACCTACGGCACGCTGGCATCCATGGAATCCAGTCTCATCATGCGGGGCCTTTCCGGAACCGGACTGGATCTCTCCGAGAACCATTTGACCTGGTTTACCTATAAAGGCGCAAGCAGCGCTGCAAAGAGCGCTTATGCTGGAAAAGACACCCACATCCTTACCCAGAGCAGAAGCCCCTTCAGCGAGGGCGGAAACCGATGGTTTTCCACAGCTACGCTTGCCAGATGGTACGGTGCTGCCGATAACAGCAGAGTAGGAAATACCACCAGCCTTTCCTCCGGCATTCAGACCGTGTCGGATATTCGGCTGCGTAATGCGGATTTTCTGCCGGAGCCGGCCGAGAATAACGAAAACGCAAAAAGAATTATTAAAAACTATTTAGTTAATAAAGGTGCTGTAGATGTGTCGTACTATGTGCCTAATAAAAACCTGCAGAAGAATGCAGACGGTAAATTTGGCTACTACTATGGCGGAAATGCTCTTGCCAATCATGAGGTTGCCATTGTCGGCTGGGATGATGATATTTATTTCAGCGGCTGGAAAGGCCCGGGCGCCTGGCTGGTGCGCAACAGCTGGGGCAGCGATTGGGGAGACAACGGCTATTTTTACCTTTCCTACTATGATTCCAGCCTGTGCAATCCGACCTTCTTCGAAGCAGAGGCCCGTTCCTATAACGGCGGCAGCACCTCTCATGAATATACATCCGTCTATCAGTATGACGGCGTGGGCGCCGGAGACGGAGAGTTTGTCATGGGCAGCAAGCTTTCTTCGGCTAACCGGTATACGGCTAGAAAAGACGAGCTGATCCGGGCCGTTGGAACCTATACAGGGGCGGCCAATTCCACGGTCAACGTTTCCATATATATCAATCCTTCTGCTTCCAATCCGGCCAGTGGTGTGAAAAAACTTAGTAAATCCTTTTCCCTCCAATATGCGGGATATCATACCTTGGATTTGGGGACGGCCATCGGCATACCCAAGGGATGCACCTTTTCCATCGTGGTTTCTTCCTCCTTTACCGATGGCGGCAGGCGCTATTATTTCCTGCCTAATGAAACAGCCGACTATAACTACTATGTGTCCGCATCCATCGATTTCAGCAAAGGACAGAGCTTTATCAACGATGGCGACGGCTGGTACGATGTGACCAATGTGGCGCCCATTGCTGACGGCAGGGATAAATACGAAGTGGGAAACGCACTGGCAAAAGCCTTTGGTACAAATACCGGAACTGCGGCTCAATCCATATCAGCAAAGAGCAAATACACCAAAACTTACGGCAATAAGGCCTTCAAACTGAACGCCAAGCGAAAAAAAGGCAACGGAAAACTCTATTACCGGTCCAGCAACACCAGTGTGGCTGCAGTCAGTTCTTCAGGAAAAGTAACCATAAAAGGCCCTGGCAAAGCAACCGTAACCATTTCCGCAGCGCCGAGCACGGTCTACAAGTCTGCGTCTAGGAATGTGACCATAACCGTAAAGCCAAAAAAAACGACGATTACCACAGTCAAATCAAAAAAATACAGAACCCTTTCCGTAAAGTGGAAAAAAGATTCCAAGGCCAGCGGCTATCAAGTAATGATCGCTCAGAACAAATCGTTTAAAAAGGGAAAGAAAACGGCCACCATTAAAAAGAAATCAACCACCAGCAAGACTTTTAAAAAACTCCCATCCGGAAAGACTTATTATGTAAAGGTCCGCGCATATAAAAAGGCGGGCAGCAAGAAGGTCTACGGGTCTTACAGCAAGATCAAGAAAATAAAGACAAGATAGAAGGAGCAGAGCATGGAAAAGACCATTGTCATCATTGATGGAAACAGTTTGATCAATCGGGCGTACTACGCAATGCAGCGGCCTATGATCACAAAGGACGGAATCTATACACAGGGTATCTTCGGCTTTCTCAATATGCTGTCGAAGATTGAAAAAGATTATGAACCGGGTTATATAACGGTGGCTTTCGACTTGAAGGCGCCGACCTTCCGCCATAAAGAATACAAGGAGTATAAGGCAGGCCGCAAAAAGATGCCGCCGGAGCTGGTGATGCAAATGCCGCTTTTAAAAGATGTGCTGCGGGCGATGAACATCAAGCTGCTGGAAATGGAAGGCTTTGAAGCGGACGATATCATCGGAACCGTCGCCCGGGAAGCGGAGGAGCAGGGGCTGCTGCCGCTGATCATCACCGGGGATAAAGACGAATTGCAGCTGGCCACCGATAAGACGAAAGTCATCATTACCAAGAAGGGGATCTCCCAGTTTGAGATCTATGACCGGAAGGCGATGATTGATAAGTACGGATTTACACCTGCCCAGTTCATTGATTTTAAGGGCCTTATGGGCGATCAATCGGATAATATCCCAGGACTTCCCGGCGTGGGTGAAAAAACGGCGCAAAAGCTGATTTTGGAATACGGGAGCGTGGAGGAGCTGATTGCCAATACGGACAAAATTACCAGCCCCAAATTAAAAGAAAAAATCGAAGACAATGTCCAGCTGGCTGTTATGAGCAAGCGGCTGGCGACGATCAATACCAATGTGCCCATTGACATTGATTTTGACGAGTTTTTATTGGAAGAGCCGGATTACGATCAGCTGATCGAAATTTACACCAAGCTGGAATTCAACAGCTTTCTGAAAAAATTGGATAAGTCGGCGGTGAAAAGTGCGGCCCAGCAGACGATTATCGATACGGATGCGATTGATAAGACGGTCGTTCGAGAACCGGAGCAGGTTCATACTCTAAGGCTGACGGAGAAAATTTCCATCAAAGTACTGGGCGATTATAATCACGTAGCCGTACCAAAAGTTTACGGGATTAGTATTCTGTCAACCAATGGCAAGTATTTCTATATCAACTGCGAAAAGGAAGAAACACTGCTGGCGGCCATCGATCTCTTCAACGAGGAAAAGCCGTGTTTTATCGGCCATGATCTGAAAAACGATTATTATATGCTGATGGCTTACGGCCTGGTCAGCTGCAGCTCTTGCTTTGATACGGCCATCGGCCAGTATGTTCTGGAATCGGGACGCAGCAACTATAACCTCAAGACCCTGGCTTATGAATATTTCCACGAGAGCCTGGAGGATGAAAAAGAGTTCTTTGAGAGCAACAGTCAAGTGGACTTATTCAGCGATCCTACGGAGATTTACAGCACTTACGGGCTTCGGTGGTGCGCCACTGTTCTCAGTCTGATGCCGGTGCTGGCTCAGAAGACCGAGGATGAAAACCTGAAGCAGGTTTTATACGAGGTGGAATTGCCGCTGATCGAAGTTATGGCAGCCATGGAGCGGGACGGCGTCACGGTTGATCGCAAAGAACTGACGGATTTGGGCGAGGTAATCACAGCTCAGGTGGAGACCATTACCCAGAAGATTTATGATCTTGCCGGCGAGTCTTTTAACATCAATTCACCGGCCCAGCTGGGACCGATCCTCTTTGAAAAGCTTGGGCTGACAGCCGGAAAGAAAACAAAACGGGGGTATTCCACCAGCGCTGAAACGCTGGAAAAGATTATGGACGAGCATGAAATCGTGCCCTTGATTTTAGAGTACCGGACCCTGACCAAGCTGAACAGCACCTATATTGAAGGGCTGCTGCCGCTGATCGACGAAAACAATAAGATCCATGCTCATTTCAATCAGACGGTGACGGCCACCGGCCGCATCAGCTGTACGGAACCCAATCTGCAGAACATTCCCATCCGCCAGGCATTCGGGCGGCAGCTGCGAAAGGCTTTCGTGCCCGAGGATGACCATCATACCCTGGTGGGGGCGGATTATTCCCAGATTGAACTGCGGGTACTGGCCCATATGGCAGAAGATCCTGTGCTGATCGAAGCATTCAACCAGGGCGAGGATATCCACCGGACGACAGCCGCCAATGTGCTGGGCGTACCCAAAGAGCAGATTACCATTGAAGAACGGAGCCGGGCTAAGGCGGTTAATTTCGGTGTTATTTACGGTATGAGCTCCTTCGGCCTTTCTTCGGAACTGCATATTACAAGAAAGGATGCAGACGCTTATATCAAAGCTTACTTTGAAAAGCATGCGGCAGTGAAGACCTTTATGGATGAGCAGGTCCGCCTGTGCAAAGAACAGGGCTATGTGACCACTATCATGGGGAGGAAACGTTATATCAATGAAATCAATGCTTCCAATTATATGGTGCGTCAGGTGGGGGAACGGCTGGCTATGAACAGTCCCATCCAGGGGAGTGCGGCGGATATTATCAAGCTGGCGATGATCAAAGTGTTCCAACAGATTAAAGAACAGGGATTGAAATCCAGGCTGATTCTCCAGGTCCACGACGAATTGATCATTGAAACCGCTGAGGACGAACAGGATATCATCGAGCGATTGCTGGTGGAAAATATGGAAAACGCAATCGATTTGAAAGCCCGATTAGTCGTAGATCTGAATCAGGGTAAAAGCTGGTATGATTTGAAATAACAAAGTCGGCTTCGCCGATTCTTTAAAGAAGTAGACTTTGTTGATACTCTGGAAATATCGCTGACGATATTTCCTACGTCATAGAAGAACGGGAGCATACGATGAAAATTATTGGACTGACAGGAGGCATTGGGGCCGGTAAGTCTACAGCATCGAAATATTTGGCGAAAAACGGGTACGCCGTCATTGATGCCGATCAGATTGCAAGAGAGGTGGTGGAGCCGGGAAAGCCTCTGCTGGCAGAACTCCGACAGGCCTTTGGAGCCGAAATTATTAAAACGGATGGAAGTCTAGACAGAAAGGCCCTGGCCGCCATTGTTTTTGAAGACGAAGCCGGTCGCAGAAAACTGAATCGGATCATGCATAGCAATATTATTCAAGTTATCGATAAGAGAATTGAAGCATCCTGCAGGCAGGAAACATGTAAAGGAATCATCATTGACGCGCCGCTGCTATTTGAAACCGGCCTGGAAGAAAAGTGTGATCAAACCTGGCTGTTGGTAGCAGATTGGGAAACTCGCATTCGCCGGGTCTGTGCCAGAGATGGCGCAGACCCGCAGGAGGTGGAGGCCAGGATCAAAAGTCAGATGGATGATGAGGAAAAACGAAAACGGGCTGATCTTGTGATCGACAATTCCGGCAGCAGACAGGAGCTGGAACAGAAGCTGAAGACTGTGATCGCACAGCTGTAGAAGGAGGCAGGAAAAGGAATATGATTGGCACGATTGTCAACACTTGTACAATTTTAGCGGGAAGTATCATCGGAAGCGTGATAAAAAAAGGCATTAAGCAAACCTATCAGGATGCACTGCTCAATGCCATGGGTTTGGCGGCAGTGGCTTTGGGCATCAATACCCTTGTCCAGAACATGCCGAACAGTGAGTTTCCCGTCCTTTTCATTCTCAGTCTGGCAGCAGGGAGCCTCTTCGGTTACATTGTTGACTTGGACAGGCGGTTTCAGAATCTCACCGACCGTTTCAGCGCCTCCGGTTCCAATTTGGCCCAGGGTCTTTCCACTGGAATTATGCTCTTTTGCATCGGCACCCTTTCCATTTTGGGACCTATCGAAAGCGCTCTCCACGGAGACCATACCTTTCTTTTCACCAATGCCACTTTGGATTTTGTGACCTCCATGGTATTGGCATCTACATACGGCATCGGTATTGCTATTGCCGCCGGTGTGCTGTTCTTGTGGCAGGGAGGCATTTATTTATTGGCGACGTGTGTGGCTTCCTCTTTGTCTGCCGATTTGCTTACGGAAGTTTCCATTATTGGAGGTATTCTCATCTTCAGCTCAGGACTGTCCATTCTCAAAATCAAGGACCTGAAAGCACTGAACATGCTGCCGTCACTTTTAGTACCAATCATCTGGTTCGGTGTGAAAGCCTTGTTTTCTTAATTGACCCAAGGATAAAATGACGTTAAAATAAAAAGACTATGAAACTGAAAGGCAAAGATAATCATGGAAAAACTATTCCTTGTTGAAGATGAGCCCAAGATTCGCCAGGAGCTGGCCGCCTCACTGATCAAAAACGGATATTCTTGTATACTGGAGGATCAATTTGAGCATGTTGCGGAAGATATTCTGGCAGAAGCTCCTGATTTGGTTTTGCTGGATATTAATCTGCCCGTCCACGACGGATTTTATATCTGCCGGGAAGTGCGGAAAGTATCCCGTGTACCGGTGATCATGGTAACCAGCAGAGATTCGGATTTGGATGAAGTTATGAGCTTGAATACCGGAGCCGATGACTTTATTTCAAAACCTTACAACCTTCATGTGTTATTAGCTCGGATCGCTGCCGTACTCAAACGGAGCAGAGGAGGAAATGACCAGGCATTACTTAAATATAAAGGGGTATGTTTGGAATTGCTCAAGAGCAAAGTCTCCTATCAGAACCAAGAGATAGAGCTGACCAAAAATGAACTGGAGATTCTAAAAAAACTGATGAATCAAAAAGAGCAGATTGTTTCCAGAGACGAGCTGATCCGTACACTTTGGGAACAAGCTGAATTTGTTGAAGACGGGACTTTGACGGTCAACATCAATCGGCTTCGCCGCAAGCTGGAATCGATTGGCTTGAACGGGTTTTTAACAACGAAGCGCGGGCAGGGATATATGATCGAGTGGACCAATGAATTTTAACACATACTTGAAAGAAAAAGGAATGCGGATCTTCTTTTTTCTATGTATTTATGCTCTGGCTGGCTGTTTCCTATATGCCACTGGTACAGGATTACCTGCAATCTGTCTGATTGAAATCATCTTTTTGATGACTGGATGCGGGATGCTGTTCTTTGATTATGTAAAAAAAGTCCGTTTCTATCAGGAAGTGGCCAGCACCATCCATGTGTTTTCGGAAAATACAGGTTTGATGGAATTGCCGATGGAACCGGATTTTTGGGATGGAAAGATCGTACACAACATTTTGGAGCAATTGAAAACCGATTACAATGATCAAATGGCTGCTCAAATGGGCCAAAATCGAGAATACCGCCAGTACATTGAAAGCTGGGTCCATGAAATAAAGCTGCCGATTGCAGCCGCCCAGATGCTGGTAACCAACTATCCCAGCAGGGAGACGGCCAGTATTGGAGAAGAATTGCAAAAGATTGAAGCATACGTACAGCAGGCGCTCTACTATGCCCGCAGCGAAGGGGTGGAAAAGGACTATCTGATCAGTCCGATTTCCTTAAAAGATTTGGTGCTAAAAGAACTGGCTGACTGTGCAAGGGATATGCTGGAAGCCAATATACGACCGGCAGCCGAAAATCTGGACTATCAAATTTTGGCAGACAGTAAGTGGTGCGGGTTCATTCTTAGGCAGATTCTTTCCAATTCCATCAAGTATCGCAGCAAGATGGACGGTATGATCCGCCTTACTGCGAAGGAAGAGGGGTCCTGCATCTGGCTTTCCATTTTTGATAATGGAATCGGAATATCGGAAAAAGATATGGAGCGGATTTTTGAAAAGGGATTTACGGGGGAAAATGGGAGAAAATATGGCTCATCCACCGGCATGGGCTTATATTTATGTAAAAAATTATGTGATAAAATGGAAATGAAGCTGAATATTCATTCCGTTCAAGGAAAGGGTACGGAAGTGCGGATTGGATTTGTAAAAGCGTGAACTGGGATCTTACAAAAGTGTAATATTTCTGTCAGATAAATCGGTGGAAGGCTTAACTCCCTCCTGGTATGCTATAGAAAAGAAAAGGAGGAAGTTTATATGGAATATGTATTAAACGCAAAAAACGTACAAAAGTATTATTACAATAAAAAGAACGTTACCAAGGCGGTGGATGATGTTGATCTCAAAGTACACAGAGGCGAGTATATTGGAATTATGGGTCCATCAGGAAGCGGTAAAACGACTTTGCTCAACTGCATTTCGACCATCGATATTGTGACGGCGGGCCATATTTTTATCGGAGAAAAGGATATTACGACGCTGAAACAAAATCAATTGTCAGATTTCAGAAGAAACCGTCTAGGATTTATTTTTCAGGATTTTAATCTGCTAGACACCCTGACGGCTTATGATAATATTGCTCTGGCCCTGGCTGTGATTGGAAAGGAGCCAAAACTTATCGATCAAGCGGTGCATAGGATGGCAGAGGAGCTGGGAATTGAAGATATTCTTTCGAAATTTCCCTACGAATTGTCTGGAGGTCAGAAACAGCGGGTGGCCTGCGCCAGAGCAATGGTAAAAAATCCGTCTCTGGTATTGGCCGATGAACCTACAGGAGCATTGGATTCCAAATCGTCGAAAATGCTTTTGCAGAATCTGGGAGATATGAATGAAAAAAGAAACGCTACGATTTTGATGGTTACCCACGACGCCTTTACAGCCAGCCATTGCAAACGAATTCTCTTTATGAAGGACGGCAAATTGTTTCATGAGCTGGTAAGAGGATTGGATACGAGAAAGGAATTTTTCAAAAAGATCATTGAAGTCGTTTCTGTGCTGGGAGGTGACAACAACCATGTCATCTAAAAAAGCAAAGATCCAGACAATGGCTCTTTTTCAGCAGATTGCCAGAAAAAACGTAAAAAACAACTTAAAAAACTATATGATTTATTTTCTGACAATGACGTTGGGCGTTGCACTGTTTTACACCTTCAATTCGACAAATGCCCAGTTTGCGATGATGAATATGAGAGATGAAGGCAGTTATTTAACATTTGCTTCTGCTACGCTGCTAGGGGTATCGCTGTTTATCTGTGTTATTATGGGGTTTTTAGTCAGCTATGCTAATCGCTTTTTAATGCGCAAACGGAAAAAAGAGCTGGGTATTTATATTAGTCTGGGCATTGACCAAAAAACAATTTCAAAATTGATTCAAAAGGAAACTCTTTTGATTGGAGGGATCTCCCTGGCCGCCGGGCTGGCTGTCGGTATTTTTCTTTCCCAGGGGCTGGCTCTCATTTCCATGCAGTTTTTAGCTGTTCAGAACGCAAGTTATCATTTTGTATTTTCGCCTGGAGCCGCATTGGGGGCAATTTGCTTTTTCGGCCTATTGTTTTTTGTTATGTATCGGGTGAACAACCGAACTTTAAAAAAGTACAAACTGATAGATCTGCTGTACGCAGATAAAAAAAATGAAAACTATCGTGAAAAATCGTCAGTCCAGAATCTCCTGATCGCAATCTTTGGCGGGGCTCTGATTATCGGAGGCTATTTGATGATTCTGGGTACAGATTCTTTAAGCCCGAAATGGGCGGGCGCTGGTATTGTATGCATTTTTATTGGAACATTTTTTTTCATTTGGGCAGTATCAGGGGTGCTGCTGCTGGTCTGCAAACGGCGTAAAAAAAAGTATTACAGAGGTATCAACCTTTTTTCCGTTGCGCAGATTGCAAGCAAATTCAAGACCACAAATGTTTCCCTTTCAATCATTTGTATCCTGTTGTTCCTTGCTATCAGCAGTATGACCATTGGGCTGGGGATGGGAAAAAGCTTTTCCCAGGATTTAGATACGCTTACTGCTTATGATGCTACAGTAAGAAAGATTCAAGAAGAAGGTATGAGCGGCCGCCAGTTTGCCAAATTGCAGCTTGAACAAGATTTGGAAGAAAAGGGACTGAAGATCAGTCAGATCGGTGCGGCAGGGCAGATTTCAATATATGCTTTTCCTGATACGAAAATTCAGGGCAAGCAGGTCTATACAGTGTCTCTGTCGGACTATAATAAAGCGCGGATCATGCAGGGCCTTAAACCTGTTCAACTTTCCAGCAACAGTTATCTGCTGTCGGTAACAGATCGGGATATGATAGCAGAATTAAAAGAGTTTTTATCCCAAACTGACGGTGAACTGCAAGTCAATGGGGAAAAATTAAAGCCGGAAACCAAAAATTTGCTCAATATGGGTTACGCGGTCAGTAATGTAAATACTGGGGACGGGACGGCAATCGTCGCTGATGGACTATTAAAAGGAAAAACGCCGCAAATCAAATATTTAAATATCAACTATACAAAAGATGCGGAACATGCTAATAATGTCCTTGCCGACGGTCTTAGGAATTTACAGGATAAATCGTATTCACTGGCAGAAAAGAGTATGGTAATTGTTGAACTGACATCCAGCAATTTGATGATGTCCTATTTGGCAATTTACTTGGGCATCTCGTTTATGATCTGTGCCTGCGTAGTACTGGCCTTACAGCAGATGGGAGAAGCGGAAGATAACCGGAAGCGGTACAGGGCTTTGAAGCAACTTGGCGTTCGATCCACTGCTATCCGAAAGTCTATTTTTCAGCAGATAGGCGTATACTTTGGATTGCCCTTGATACTGGCCTTGATTCACGTGGTGGTGCTCACTGTTGGTTTTTATATGATGCTGCCGCCGATGGGAATCCCCGCGATTATCTATAATACTGCTTTTGCAGCAATTGTTACCGGTGCTGTTTATGGAAGCTATTTCTTCCTCACATATTTGTCTGGAAAGTCTGCGGCGGAAGAAGATGTATCACAATAATTGTTTTATGATCGGTCGGGGCCTCCTTCTTTGGGACCCCACCTTTTTTAGGTCAGATGATTTAACAGGTTCCGGACAATGAATGATTTTCTCGATACATAAGTATAAAATATCAAAATTTTACGAACTTGTGATTGACAAAAGGGTCAATTTCCATTAAAATTGTAAAAGTGAGTTGAAGGAAAATAATTCACGGATGTGCGGCTGTGGCGGAATAGGCAGACGCGCACGGTTGAGGGCCGTGTGGGCGACCGTATGGGTTCAAGTCCCATCAGCCGCACCAATATAAATCGTTGGAATGATTGCGTTTCCAACGATTTTTTTATTATGCAGGAAATAGATCAATTACGGGTATCTCTTTGAAGGACTTAAGATTGCTTCCTGGTCCTGACGCAGATTGAAGAGCGGGACTACGAAGCCGGGCTGTGCGCGGAAAGTTATGACGATATTCGAAAATACGGTGTTTCATTCATCAAGGAGAGCGGAAAACATTTCCGGTTCCAATTCAGGTCAATGGAAGTTATAGTAGTAACATACTTAACATTACAAAAGGAGAGTCATTATTGTGAAAAGAATTGGAATTATTTTTATGATAACAGCGCTGCTGCTGGGAGGCGCTTTTACCTACGGACCCCAACGACCGGAAACTAGCTTTGCAGCGGCAGCCAAGGGCGAATTGAGAGGAATATGGGTGTCGGTCTTTGATTTGCCCAAACTGGGGCTGAACGCTTCCAATGAGGCAGCCTTTATTAAGAATGCCGACCAGTTTTTAACCGATGCCAAATCAAATGGAATTAATACGGTTTTTCTGCATGTACGCGCCTTTGACGATGCCATTTATCCGTCGAAGACCTTTAGAAGGAACCAGTATGTGTCCTCTTCCTACGACCCGCTGCAGCTGATGATCCAGCAGGCCCATAAAAAAGGTATGGAGCTTCATGCCTGGATGAATCCCTACAGGCTGGATTACAATTATTATTTAGATCCGGCGCAAGCGTCCACCAGTGAGCGCATTAAAAAAGCCGTTTCCGAAGTGATGGCATATGATATCGACGGCATTCATTTTGACGACTATTTTTACCATGCAGAAAAGGGATACAAAAATGTCAATGGAACCATTACTATCCAAAAGGAGCAGGAACCTTCCCCACCTGTTAAGCGGGCCAACGTCAATGCGATGGTTAGTTCAATTTATTCCTACATAAAAACGAAAAAGGCGGATGCCGTTTTCGGTATCAGTCCCCAGGGCAGTCTGGAAAATTGCCGGCTGGGAGGAGCCGATATTGACCGCTGGATTTCGCAGAGCGGTTATGTAGACTATTTGATGCCGCAAATCTATTGGTCCAATCAATGGGGAAGCAAGGCCGACCGGGCGATGTTTTCGGAGCGAATCGCAGAATGGAAAAGGCTGAATAATGGCAGGAAAACCCTATATGCCGGACTGGCCTTATATCGAACCGGCACCGCCATTTCCGACGATCCGGGTTGGATGAAGAAATCGACCAATTTAAAAGATCAAGTCCAGATTTTGCGAAGCAGCGGTCTAGCAGGCTACACCTTGTTCAGCGGACAAGATCTATACAGGAGCGCTGCTCAAAAAGAGCTTTCCCAATTGCGCGTGCTTCTTGGTCTGGAGACAGCGCCGTCTGTTCCCAAGCCAATTCCGGCGCAGGCGCTTCAGGTTTCGGCAAGCAGCTACAACTCTTTAAAACTTTCCTGGAAAACGCTGCCGGGTGTGAGCGGATATCAGATTTACAGAGCCGCTTCAAAGGGAGGCACTTATAAAAAAATCAAAACCATTGATAAAGCACAAACCAGTACCTATAAAGATTCCTCCCTGGTATCGGGCAAAAGCTATTATTATAAAATAAGAGGCTACAAAGGCAGCCAATACGGGGCGTTTTCCACGGTTAAAAGCGGAACGCCAAAACCGTCAGCACCTAAAATAAGCGTCAAGGCCGGCAAACGTTCTGCGGCCATCAAATGGAAGAAAATCTCCGGCGCCAATGGATATGTTCTGTACAGAGCCGCGGGCACTAAGGGAAAATTCAAAACAATCAGGACAATAAAGTCAGGCTCTACGATCAAATATACCAACAAAAAACTTGCGAAGAAGAAAAAATACACCTTCCGAATGCGTGCTTATCGCCTGGTAAAAGGAAAGCGGGTCTACAGCGGATACAGCAGCAAGGTAACGGTGCGCATAAAATAACGTAGTCGGCTTTGCCGATTCATAAAAGAAGTAGATTTTGTTGATATTTCCTATGCTATAAAGAAATGCAGATTGCCCGGCCTGGGTTTCTCGGTTATAATACTCGTAACATCAATCGGAAAGCAGGTCGCGCAATGAAGCAAGCAATGGATTTAAAAAAACAACTATACGCCATCGACGGTAAAAGCTATGCGCTCTATAAGGAGCTGAGAGGCAGATACCAATTCGACCAATACGTTTTGGCATTGGATCGGATTCAAGGGGATCCTTTCGCGCCGCCATCAGCCCTCAGCGTGAGGATTCCTTTTAAAGATACCGGAATCCCTCGATCTTACACAGAGAAAAAATATACCAGAATTGCTCTCCAGGATTTTCTGACCCGCAGGCTGGCAGCCCAGCTTGAGAACTTTACATTTCAAACTTCCGGTTCAGGAAAAAGCGGCCTTTTGACTACGTCCCGGTGCGGACAAACGGTCCTCGAGCGGACAGCCTGCCAGATTACGGAGGACAGCCTGATCGTAAGATTTCATGCTGGGTTCCCGGCAAATGGCCGGCGAATTCATGCCGCAGGATTGGAAAAAATGCTCTTTTCTTTTCTTCCTGTCTGCATGGAGAAAGCTCTGTTTTATTCCAACATGGATGGCCGGGAACTGGAAGCGGTTATTTTCCTGGCAGAAGATCAACATGCGATCCGCCGGGAATTGAAAAAGCGAAATCTGGCTGCTTTCGTAGCAGACGGGTCTGTTCTGCCCCGGGAAAGCGGCATATCGGACCGGCCGATGAAGGATTCTGTGGCTTTTTCTGCGCCCGATCGACTGCGAGTTACCATCCGGCTTCCCCACAGAGGGGAAGTGAGCGGAATGGGGATTCCCTGCGGCATCACCCTCATTGCCGGCGGCGGATACCACGGCAAGTCCACCTTGCTCAACGCATTGGAACAAGGCGTGTACAACCATATCGCAGGCGACGGCAGGGAATATGTGGTGACCGATGACAGCGCCGTTAAACTGCGTGCAGAGGACGGCCGGTTTGTTAAAGATGTAGATATTTCTCTCTTCATCAACGATTTACCCAACGGGAAAGATACCGGCTGCTTTTCCACGCTGGATGCCAGCGGCAGCACTTCCCAGGCCGCCGGCATCGCAGAGAGCATTGAAGCGGGCAGCCGCCTGTTTCTCATAGACGAAGATACTTCCGCCACCAACTTTATGGTGCGGGATGCCTTTATGCAGGAGGTCATCTGCCGCAGCAAAGAGCCGATCACCCCCTTTCTTGAACGGGCC
Source organism: Clostridia bacterium (assembly GCA_902363595.1). Classification (GTDB taxonomy): domain Bacteria; phylum Bacillota; class Clostridia; order Peptostreptococcales; family Anaerovoracaceae; genus Hominibacterium; species Hominibacterium faecale. The sequence goes on from CABJAP010000001.1 coordinate 372,120, forward strand.
GGACAGCTTTATGAACAAGCTGGCATTTCCACCATCCTGGTGGCAGGCAGCAGTGGCGCTTTTTTTTACATCGCGGACACCATCATTCAGATGGATTGCTACCGGCCGGCGGATATTACGGAAAAAGTCAAAAAACTGTGCGAGAAGCATCCGCTTTCCAGTGGGGGCACCATACCGCTCTTTGCGCTGCCCCGGAGCCGCCGGATTATGAGCTGGCCCAGGAGACTGGAACAGGAGAAAAAGAAGCACAAGCCTCTAAAGGTAAGGCTTCACGACAAAGATTCTTTTTCCATAGGCAAAGAAACGGTGGATTTGCGGTATGTGGAACAGCTGACCGACGTGGAACAGACCCAGTCGCTGGGCAGATTGCTGCTTTACGGACTGGAACAGCTGACCGACGGCAGGCGGACGCTGCCACAGATTGCCGATCAGTTGGATGAACTGGTGAGGGGGCAGGGGATGGAAGGATTCTTTTCCGGCAGCCCGGTATGCGGATTCGCTGCTGTACGCAGACAGGAAATTTTCGCCTGTTTGAACCGGTTTAGACGATAAAATGTGTGTGACAAAGGAGGAAAGTATGAAAGAAGAATATGAATTTGGCCCGGAAAGGCCGGGGAATTTTACAGTTTCCGAAAAAAAGTTGAAAAAGCTCTGTCCTGAGCTTTATGGAACGGGTAAGTTTAACCCGTCCAAGATGTTTGCCAAATCATCCATCAAACGCTTTGTTAAAATTGGAGATTGCCAGCCGGCGGTGGTACTAAAGACAAAGCCGCTGATGGTAGCAGCGTTTGCTGATGAGCTGGATTGCATCGCCATGCTCCGGTTTCCCGAAAAACTGGCAGATACGTATGAGCTTGTGGAAGGAAGCCGGCTGCTCAGTGTGAATACCTATACGGAAATGGAAGGAATGCTCTGCGCCGACCTGGACAAGGGCCCGGAAGATTCCGGTATTTTTGAAGGTTTTCAACCGATCATTATCCAGTTCCTTTCTGATGAGGAATCGAGGATGGAGGAAATCATGGATTCTTTCGAGCCTGTTTTGTGGGAGAAAGCCTTTCAGCTGGGCAAAGAATACATGCGAAGCTATCCCGGCGTGTTTCGAGATGGAAATCCCCTTCGATCGGAAGAACTTTCCAAAGACTCTAAGCGGAAATTAAAAAAGAAGCTTTAAGAAAAAGAATTCAATTGACATTCGACACAGTGTCCAGTACAATATTTATGTTGTATCGACACTGTGTCAATTTTTGTATAAGGAGAATCTTATGCCGACTGAGGCTTTTTTTCATTTAGAAGAACAAAAGAAAATGGTTTTGTTAGAATCTGCTGTCAGTGAATTTTCTGCGCTGCCTTATGAAAAGGTTTCGATTTTTAAGATTGCGCAAAATGCAGGAGTTTCCAGGAGCGGATTTTATTATTACTTTAAAGATAAAGAAGATATTTACAAATACTTGATCGACCAGATCAAGGAAGAATTTATGACCGAGCTTGGCAAAGATAAACGGCGATACGATATCTTCGCGTTCTGCAAAAAAATCTTCTGTCTGCTGGCCAATGTGAAAGGAACCAGCCGGGAAGCACTGATCAAGCGCATCGTTTCCAATGCCAAACCGGACGATGTAAACGAATTCCTGGATAAGTTCGAGCTGTGCGCCGAAGAAAAACAGTTTGAATATCTGTGTGACTTGAATGATTTAAACCATTATTCCAGACAAGAGATCACCAGCCTGACCTGGCTTTTGATCTGCAGTTCCGTTTATGCGCTTCAGCGGTACTTCGCAGGGGGCGAATCGTTTGAAACAGCTGAAGGGCGGTTGGAAAAGATGTTCGAAATGCTTAAATACGGTGTAATAAAGGAATGCAAGCGGGATAAAACAGGAGGAGATAAATGTTAGCAAAATTCAGCGTAAAAAAACCATTTACCGTGTTAGTGGCGGTCATATTAATCATTGTTTTCGGGATTGTATCCTTTTCCAAGATGACTCCGGATCTGTTTCCCAGTATCAACATGCCTTATGCCATTGTGATGACCACGTACCCGGGAGCCAGCCCGGAGGAAGTGGAAAACGAGCTTACCAAACCCATGGAACAGCAGCTGGCCACGCTCAACCATATTAAAAATCTGACTTCCCAGTCCAATGAAAGCTACTCCATGATCGCTTTGGAGTTTTCCGATGATGTGAATATGGACGCGGTGTCGGTGGATATCCATGAGAAAATCGATATGATTTCCGGCGGATGGGACGAAACCGTGGGAACGCCCATTGTTATGAAGATCAATCCGGATATGATGCCGGTCAATGTGGCGGCGGTCAGCTTGAAAGATAAAAGTACCACGGAGACATCCAGTTTTGTAGAGGAAAATCTTCTGACGCCGCTGGAAGGGATCGAAGGAGTAGCCAGCGTCAACGCCACCGGATTGATTAGTGAAGATATACAGGTTATCCTTTCGCAGGACAAAATCGATAAAATCAATGATAAGACCAGTAATGCCATACTCAAGCAGTTTTCCGACGCTAAAGGCAAACTGAACAGCGGAATCAACTCGGCAAAAGGTGGTCAGAACAAAATTGATTCGGGTAAAAAACAGGTGACCAAGGCTCAGAAACAAGCTGCTCAGCAGATGGAAGCCGCAAGGGTCCAAATGAAAGAAGGAAAAGAGCAGCTGCAGAAGGCCAAGGAAGCGGTTATTCAGGCAGAAGCGCTGAAAGCTACCATGCAGCAGATTGAAGCGGAAGTAAAAAAACAGTATCCGTCTCTTTCTGATGAACAGATTAAAGAACTTTGTATGAGAAATCAGGCTTATGCCCAGGCTTCCAAGGCGCTGGATACAATGGCCGATGCGCTGAAGGCATATGGAATGGATATGAATGATCTTCCTTCGACCAAGGAGATCGATGCCCAGATCAAAGCGATCGACGACGGACTTTCCAAGCTCAACGTACAGCAGGCCAATCTCTCGGACACCCTGGGCAACAACATGTCCGAGCTGACGGCAGGCAGCAGCACTCTGCAGGCCACAGTGGCCCAGCTGCAGGCATCTTTGGCTCAGGTACAGTCCTCCGAAGAAGCGGCGCTTAACAGTGCCAATCTGACGGGCGTACTGACCATGAGCAATGTTTCGGCAATCTTGAGTGCCCAGAACTTTTCCATGCCGGCCGGCTATGTGAGTGACGGAAAAAGCGAGATCCTGGTCAGTGTGGGCAATAAAATCAAGAGCATTTCCGAATTAAAGGATCTGGTGGTTTTGGATATGGACGTGGACGGCATGGACCCGGTAAAGCTGTCCGATATCGCCGATGTGACCAATGCCAATAATTCTGCCGAAACCTACGCCAAAATCAACGGCGAAAACGGCGTGCTGCTGACCTTTACCAAGCAATCTGGATACTCAACCGCCGACGTTGCCGATCGGGTTACGGAAAACTTCGATAAACTTGCGGATAAATATGACGGCCTTACCTTTACAACCTTGTCCGATCAGGGGGAATATATTCATATGGTCATCAATTCCGTATTGCAGAACCTTTTGCTGGGGGCGATCCTGGCGATTCTGATCCTGCTGCTGTTCCTGAGAGACATCCGACCTACGATCATAACGGCCATCAGTATCCCCATCAGCGTGACCTTTGCCATCGCATTGATGTACTTCTCAGGAGTCACTATCAACGTGATTTCTCTGGCAGGTTTGGCCGTGGGCGTGGGTATGCTGGTGGATAACTCCATTGTAGTGATTGAAAATATCTATCGGCTGCGCGCGCTGGGCTACAACCATACCAGAGCCGCCATTTCGGGGGCAGCCCAGGTGACGGGAGCGATTACCGCCTCAACCCTGACCACCATCTGCGTCTTTGCGCCTATTGTCTTTGTTGAAGGTATGACCCGGCAGATTTTCACCGATATGGCTCTGACCGTGACTTATGCGCTTTTGGCCAGCTTGATTATCGCACTCACATTGGTTCCGGCCATGGCCAGAGGACTTTTGAAACGGGACGCGAAAAAGACGGCTCTCAGCCAGGACAGCCCGATTATCGCCAAGTATAAAAAGGCTGTGGAGTTTGCGCTGGATCATAAAAAGTGGGTGCTGATTATTGCGGTGGTGCTGCTGATCGGTTCCACTGGTTTGGCATTGAGCAAAGGGTTTTCCTACATGCCTTCCATGGCCAGCCAGCAGATGTCTGTAACGATACAAATGCCTGACGACAGCGACCTGAGTGATACGGCTAAGGCTACTGACGCGATTTCTAAGAAAATCATGAAAATGGATTATGTGGAAACGGTTGGCGCTATGCTTTCAAGCGATGCCAACAGCGCCATGGGCATGTCTACAGGAGAGAAGGATGTGACTCAGTCCATGATGTATGTGATTTTGGACGAGGATAAGCTGGACCAGGCCAAAGATCTTTCCCAAAAAATCGAAGCTATGGGCAGCGATTACGGCTGTGAAATCACCGCTCAGGGAGATACGGATATGATGAGTATGATGGGCGGTTCCGGGGTACAGCTTAAGGTGTACAGTGATGACCTGGATACGCTGAGAACTTCAGCCATATCCATTGAAAAGCGTCTGGGTCAGGTCAAGGGACTGAAAGAGGTGACCGATACAAAGGACGACAGTACGCCCAAACTGCAGATCAATATTCATAAGAATAAAGCCATGTCCTACGGGCTCACAGTGGCGCAGGTGTTTGCCGATGTTTCCGCCCAGCTTTCGAAGGATAAAGCAGCCACAACGCTGGTGCAGAGCGGAGAGGGAACGGATGTGCTGGTATCCAGCAAGGATACGGAATCCATGACAAAGAAGGATTTGGAGAAATTGAAAGTTACCGGCAAGAAGGCGGACGGCAGCGAAAAGAAGGTCAGCCTTTCGACGATCGCCGATATTACGGAAGAGCAAGCCCTCAGCGTGATCAATCATGAATCACAGAAGCGAGTGCTGACCATCAGCGGCGAACTGGCTGAGGGATACAACATCACCCATGTGACAAACGCGGCTAAAGACGCAGTAGAAAGCATGGATTTGCCGTCGGATGTAAAAGTGGAATTTGAGGGAGAAAACGAGACCATTATGGATGCCATGGAGCAGATGATGCTGATGATGGTGCTGGGTATGCTGATGGTATATCTGGTCATGGTGGCTCAGTTCCAGTCTCTGCGTTCTCCGTTTATCGTCATGTTCACCGTTCCCCTGGCCTTTACCGGGGGAATGCTGGCGCTGCTTTTGACCGGACAGGATGTGAGTGTGGTCGCACTTTTGGGATTCGTCATGCTGATGGGTGTTATTGTAAACAACGCCATTGTGCTGGTGGATTGCATCAACCGCTTCCGGCTGGAAGAGGGCATGAGCCGCCGCGATGCCATCATTGAGGCGGGAGCAGTAAGAATACGCCCGGTTCTCATGACAGCGATCACCACCATTCTGGGACTCTTGCCGCTGGCCGTGGGGATGGGAAACGGCGCCGAGATGATGCAGCCTGTAGCCATCGTCTGCATCGGCGGATTGATTTATGCTACGCTGATGACCTTAATCGTCATTCCGGTTATGTACAGCTTGCTGAGCAGAAAATATATGACGGATATCAAGGCCGAGGACCTGGAAATTATCGATGCGTAAAAATATGCCGAATTTTTTGTGTTAAAATCTTGTCTTAATCTGTAAGCTATGCTATAATAATTTCATTGCGCCGGCGTGATGGAATTGGCAGACGTGCGGGACTCAAAATCCCGTGGTGGCAACACCGTATGGGTTCGACCCCCATCGCCGGCACCATTTGAATTTGAATTGTATAAAGTAATATTTTAAGGAGGCTTTATTTTTATGAATGGGAACATGTTAGCAACGTTACTGCCTTTAGTCCTGCTCTTAGTAGTAATGTATTTCCTGCTGATCAGACCTCAGAAAAAGAGGGAAAAGCAGGTAAATCAAATGAGGAGCAACGTTCGTGTTGGTGACGAAATTATCACGATTGGCGGAATCTGCGGTAAAGTCGTAAAGACCAAAGACGAGTCCCTGGTGATTCAGGTTGGAGCTGATAAAGTAAAATTCGAAATAATGAGATGGTCGGTTTCCAAGGTTGTTGAAAATGCAAAACCGACTAAGAAAGTAAGCGTGCCGTCTTCCGAAGAAGAGACCGAAGAGGAAGATGCACCAAAGAAGGCAATGCCGAGAAGATTGAAGAAAAAAGCTGCCCAGGAAGAAAAGGCTGAGGAGCCGGAATCTGCTGAAGAAGCCGCGCCGGAAGAAGAGCCTGCCGAAGAAGCTGCAGCTGAGGAACAAAAATAGGCCGCCTTTTGTAATAGGAAATCAAGACGCATCCGAGAGCCAGAGGTTTTGGATGCGTCTTTTTTTGTGTATGGCTTTTGCCGGCCGCTTTTAAATCGGCGGGCTGCGGTTCTTATTTTCCTCTTGACGAAATATACTGATTACAGGCAAAAGAGGGAGGTACAAAATCGATGGATAAAATTATGAGAATCTGCAAAGGGTATTTCTTCAGCTTGATTGGCTTCGGACTGTTTACATTGGTGGGAGCGCTGGTTTTGAAATTCACTCCGTTTCCAGAGAGTTGGAGTTTCTTTTATTTGCTGGCAGCTATGATAATCGTCTGCCTGTTTATCGGTCTCTATATGGGAGCATTTTTTCAAAGAGCAGGACTGCTGACCGGTCTGGCCTTTTCCACAGTGCTCATGCTGCTGATTTTGCTTATCGTCAGCGCTTGCTTTACAACCTTCATAAAGCTTTCTATGTTAACGCCCGCATATCTGATTCCCATTGGGGCCGGGGCGCTGGGAGGAATCCTGGGGGCAAATATGAAAAAGTAGCGAGAAAGCAGAAAATTCAATGGTCCCCCTTGTTAAAACAGTAAAAAAGTAGTAAAATATTATGACTGTAGTTTAAAATGGCACAGATGTTGCCATAGAGAAATCATACATAAGATAAGAGTGGAGGACAAAATGAATTACAAGCTTAAAAGAGTTTTCGCAGTTTTGATCATACTTCTGATTGCGTTCGGATGGTATGTGACTCTTTTTGGACTTGGATCTGTCATGGAACCAACCAAGGACAAAATCAAACTGGGACTCGACATTAAGGGCGGAGTATACGTGGTTATGCAAGCCAACACCGACGCCACAGGTGAGGAACTGACAGAGCTGATGAATCAGACACAGGCAGTTATTGAAAAGCGTGTTAACGAAATGGGACTGGCGGAACCTACTGTTACGGTGGAAGGAACCAACCGCATTCGTGTTGAGCTGCCGGGAGCCGAGGACGCAGAAGAAGCCATCGACCAGATCGGTAAGACTGCTCAGCTCCAATTCGCACTGGCGGACGGCACCATTGTACTGGACGGAAGCAATGTAAAAAATGCTACTACCGGTATGGCGGAAGATGGGGGCTATGCGGTCAACTTGGAATTCAACAGTGAAGGCGCCAGCAAATTTGCCGAAGCCACACAGAAGGCTTACAGCGGAACAGTGACTTCAAAGATTGAGAACGTAGCAAATAACGCAATCATGATCCTTTTGGATAATCAAATTATTTCCGCTCCGGGAGTGAAAGAACCGATTTCCGGCGGAAAATGTGAGATTACCGGCAATTTCTCTCAGGATGAAGCCAAGAATTTGGCTGCCCTGATTCGAGGCGGTTCACTGCCGGTAGAACTTGAAGAAGTCAATTCTTCCGTGCAGACGGCCAAAATTGGGTTTAATGCTTTGGAACAGAGCATTATTGCCGGATTTATCGGTCTGGCACTGATTTTCCTGATCATGATTGTGGGATACAGACTTATGGGCCTGACTGCCGATCTTGCACTGCTGCTTTATGTGGTCATCATACTCAATGTCATGGCTCTAATGGGAAGTGTATTAACCCTGCCCGGAATTGCAGGTATCATCTTGTCCATTGGTATGGCCGTGGATGCCAACGTAGTTATTTTCTCCCGAATACGAGAGGAGATCATCAGCGGCAAGAGCGTGCGGGTAGCCGTTCAGACCGGTTTCAAACGGGCCATGAGTACGGTAGTAGATTCCCAGGTGACGACCTTTATTGCCGCCATTATCCTATACCAAGTGGGAACCAGCTCAGTAAAGGGCTTCGCATGGACGTTGATGATTGGTATCCTTGCCAGTCTGTTTACCGCAGTTGTGGTTACCCAGCTATATCTGGGCATTCTTTCTGAAAGCAAGAAATTCACCAAAAAGTCTTTCTACGGAATAAAAAAGGACAACACTGCAGCCTTCCAGATCAAACGAGAACTCCATTTTGTTAAGCATAGAAAAATCTTTTATATCGCAACGGTTGTAATCATGCTAATTGGATTGGCATTTGGATTAATCCGCGGACTCAACTACGGCATTGATTTCACCGGCGGTACCATGATTCAGATTGATATGGGCAAGCAGGTGCCTGCTGCTGAGGTAGAAAAATCCATCAAGGAATATAAGCTGGATCCGGAAGTCATTTATTCCGGAGAAGGAAATGAAGAAATCGTGATCCGTACCATGGAGGCACTGGATTCCGATCAAAGAGCGAAAGTCATTGGGACTCTCCAAAAAGATTTTGGCTTTGAAGATCAGGACATCATCGCACAGGAACTCTTTGGGCCTTCTGTGGGAAAAGAGCTTCGGAACAATGCTATCAAGGCGATTTTGATATCGGCGCTTTGTATGCTGATCTATATCCGAATCCGTTTCTCCGAATGGAAGTTCGGCGGGGCGGCTCTGCTGGGTGTACTAAATGATGTCCTTCTTGTGATCGCTTTTTACGCCATCTTCCACGTACAGGTCAACAACCCATTCATTGCGGGTATTCTGACTGTAGTCGGGTATTCTATAAATGATACCATTGTTGTTTTCGACCGGATCCGTGAGAACCTGAAGTACTCCAGGCGCGGAGGAACGGAGGAGTTGATCGATAAGAGTATTTCCCAAACTTTGGGCAGATCGTTAATGACTTCCTTTACAACGCTGATTGTCATGGTTCCGCTGTTCATCATGACCGGTCCTGCAATTCGGGAGTTTACACTGCCGCTAATGATTGGCGTGCTGGCAGGTGCCTGCTCTTCCATCACCATCTGCAGTCCTCTCTATTATGAATTTGCACAGCGGGCGCGGGGCAGCAAATATTTAAAAGATTCGAAGAAGAAAAAAGAAAAAGCCAAGAAAGACAAATAAGTAAGAACGAGGATAAGGACAGTCGATGAAAAGCAGAGAAGAATTTATAGAAACCATAGCCGGTTATAATCCAAAGTACGATTTGGATCTGATCGGACGGGCCTACGATAAGGCCAGAGAAATGCATGAAGGACAACTGAGAAAGTCCGGCGAACCATACTTAATCCACCCGCTGGCCGTCGCAGAGATTCTGGCCGATTTGGGCATGGATGAGGATACCATCGTCGCGGGGCTGCTTCATGATGTGGTGGAAGATACTTCTTATACAGAGGAAGAACTGAAAGAAGAATTCGGAGAAGAAGTAGCGCTTTTGGTAGACGGCGTCACTAAACTGGGTTCCCTCAAATTTGAGAGCAAGGAACAAAGACAGGCTGAAAATCTGAGAAAAATGTTTCTGGCCATGTCCAAAGATATCCGCGTGCTGATTATCAAGCTCTCCGACCGGCTTCATAATCTGCGGACGATCAACTATATGACGGAAAATAAAATCATCGACAAGTGCAAGGAAACCTTGGAAATTTATGCACCTCTGGCCAGCCGGCTGGGGATCTATGCCATGAAGTTTGAGCTGGAAGATATCGCGCTCAAATATCTGGACCCTGAGGCTTATTACAACCTGGTGGAAAAGGTCAGCGAACGGAAAGAAAAACGGGAGGAAGCCATAAAGCAGGTCATCGACGAAATCAAAGAAGCACTGGAAGATCTGCGGATCCACTACGATATCATGGGCCGTTCCAAACATTTTTACAGCATTTACAAGAAAATGAAATACCAACATAAACAGCTGGATGAAATCTTTGACCTGACGGCAGTGCGCATCATTGTTGAAAATGTGCGGGACTGCTATGCGGTGCTGGGGATCGTCCATACCCTGTGGACGCCCATTCCTGGCCGTTTCAAAGATTATATCGCCATGCCCAAACCCAATATGTATCAATCCCTCCACACGACGGTCATCGGCGATACGGGAAATCCGTTCGAAATTCAGATACGGACCTACGAGATGCATAAAATCGCGGAATACGGTATCGCGGCCCATTGGAAATATAAAGAGGGCATTACTCAGGACAAGGAAGAAGTAAAACTGGCGTGGCTGCGCCAGACCCTGGAATGGCAGAAGGATATGAACGACCCCAAGGAGTTCATGGAAACGCTGAAGGTCGACCTTTTCGCAAGTCAGGTTTTCGTATTTACTCCCCAAGGGGATGTTATCGAACTTCCGGCCGGTTCGACGCCGCTGGACTTTGCCTTTAAAATCCACTCGGATATTGGCTGCAAGTGCGTGGGCGCCAAAGTAAATGGCAAAATGGTTACCATCGACCATACCCTGGAAAACGGCAATATCATCGAGATCGTTACCTCGCCCAACGCCGCCGGACCCAGCATCGACTGGCTGAAAATCGCCAAGAGCAGTACGGCCAGAAATAAGATCCGGCAATGGCTGAAAAAAGAAAATAAGTCCGATGCCGTTGATAAGGGAAAGGATTTGATCGATAAATATGTCCGGAAAAAGGGATACGACCCGCGGGACGTTTTGAAAAATTCCTTTATCAACCGGGCATTGAAAGAATTGAATCTGAACAATAGCGACGAACTCTATACCCAGCTGAGTCACGGCGGAGCCTTCCAAAGCAAGGTAGGAACCCTGCTCTTCAAGTATTATAACGATGAAAAGCAGGAGCAGCTGGAGCGTGAAAAGAAAGAAATCGCGACCAAGATTCCCGATGAGCGCAAGCAGCGGGAAGAACGCAAGCGCAGAGAAAACGCAGGTATCACCGTTGAAGGGGTGGACAACCTGATGATCCGCATCGCCAGGTGCTGCAATCCGGTGCCGGGCGACGACATCGTCGGTTTCATCACCAAGGGGAGAGGAATCTCCGTTCACCGCGCCGACTGCCCCAATATTACATCTCTGCCCGAATCGGAACGGGCTCGTTTCATCGATGTGCGGTGGGACAAGGAAAAGCTGGATCAGGTCTATACAGCTGATGTCAGCGTGATCGCCCAGGACAGGAAAGGGCTGTTCTCAGCTGTTTCCAGAGTCTGCGAGGATATGGACGTTCATATCGATGGGGTAAACGCCAAGAGCAGTAAGGATGAAACCATCAATGTAACCCTGACCCTTTCCATATCCAGTAAAGATCAGATGGAAAAAGTTCTGCGCTCCCTGAGGAGCGTTCCCGGCGTTTCCGACGTTTATCGGGCAAAACCATAGAAAAATACATTAGGAGAAACCATGCGAGCAGTAGTACAAAGAGTATGCGAAAGCAGCGTGACCGTCGACGGAACCGTTACCGGCTCCATACAACAAGGACTGATGGTCCTTTTAGGCGTAGAAGATGATGATACGGAAAAGGATGCCGCGTATATTGCTGACAAGGTGGCCGGACTGCGCGTTTTCGAAGATGCGGATGAAAAGATGAACCTGTCGGTGAAAGATGTGAATGGACAAGTATTGGCTGTTTCACAGTTTACGCTGCTGGGCGATGTGCGAAAGGGAAAGCGGCCCAGCTTTACCAAAGCAGCTTCCCCCGAAGAGGCAAACCGGCTTTACCGCAGTTTCATCCAGCTGGTAAAACAGCAGGACATACATGTAGAAGAAGGGGTTTTCCAGGCCGATATGCTGGTGAAAATCCACAATGACGGTCCGGTGACCATCTTACTGGACAGCAAAAAAACATTTTAGGAGAGAAGTTTTATGAAAATCACCAACCTGCCCAGCGGCCCGCTGGCTGTAAATACGTATCTTGTGGAAGATGAGACGACGAAAAAAGGATTTATTGTCGATCCCGGCGGTTATAACCCCAAGCTGACAAAGCAGATTGCCAGCGAAGGAATCGATATTGAATATATTATTTTGACCCATGGACACAGCGATCATATCGGCGGGGTCAGCCAGCATAAAGAAGAACTGCCCCACGCCAAAGTAGTGGCAGACGAGGCTGAGGTCCCGATGCTGGCCGATGCCCGTATGAATATGAGCGCCATGATGGGCGGTCCGGTTACCCTCACGCCTGATCTCACCGTTAAGGACGGCGATACTTTGAAGGTAGGAAACATGGAACTGACCTTCCTTCATACACCGGGCCATTCCCCAGGAGGCATGTGCATTGTGGTCGGCAATGCGGTTTTCAGCGGAGATACGCTTTTTTGCCAGTCCATCGGCAGAACGGATTTCCCAGGCTGCTCCTTCAACGATCTGGCGGAATCCATCCGGACAAAACTCTATGTGCTCCCGGACAACATGCAGGTTTTCCCGGGACATATGGGGCCTACCGAAATCGGACAGGAAAAGGAGAGCAACCCCTTTGTACGGCCTTAAACTGGAGAATGTGGACAATACCAACCCTTATGAAGAATTGATCAAGCTGTTTTTACAGCCGCAGCAATATCAGCTGCTTACCGGGGATGAAACCGGCGGCGATCAAGCTGCTGTATTCACCTTTGCCGGAGACAAGGATCAATTAAAGCGGGAACTGTACCAATACTTGCAGGCGGAAACCGGAAGACGCCCCCAATGGGGAATTCTGACGGGTATACGGCCGGTAAAGCTGGCCGGTGAACTGGAGCGGAAATGGGGAGGCGCAGCTGCGGCCAAACAGATCCTGATGAACGATTATCTGGTGGATGAACGGAAGGTTGACCTTCTCTTGGAGTTATATGCCTATCAGCAGCAAACCCTGGGAAAGCCGGAGCCAAACACAGCAGGAGTCTATATTGGGATCCCATTTTGCCCCACCAGGTGCCTTTATTGTTCCTTTACATCCAATCAGGTGGGGCCGGAGGAAATCGACCGTTACTTGAACGCCCTTTACAAAGAAATTTCCTTTGTCGGCAAGGGTATGGCAGATGACGGCATCAGGGCCGAATCCATTTATATCGGCGGCGGAACGCCCACTACGCTGACAGCGGAGCAGCTGAAAACGCTGCTATCCTGCATCAAAACGTCCATGGACCTATCCCATTTAAAAGAGCTGACCGTGGAGGCCGGACGGCCGGATACGATTACGTCGGAAAAGCTGGCAGTCCTCAAAGAAGCTGGGGTCGGGCGAATCAGCATCAACCCTCAGACCATGCACGATCGGACCCTGGAAACAATCGGCCGCTCCCATACGGCGCAGCAGATTCGTGAGGCCTTTTTGATGGCTCACGAGGCTGGAATCGATGTGATCAACGCCGACTTGATCGCCGGGCTTCCGGAAGAGACCGGCGGGGATTTTCAGGAATCCTTAAGACAGGTGATGGAGCTGGGCGCAAACAACATAACCGTTCATACCTTGGCGGTAAAGCGTTCCTCAAGGCTGAAAGAGCTGGATGAAAACTTTCATTATAAACAGCCTCAGCTGACCCAGGATATGCTGGAGCAGGCGGCAGCAATGCTGCGGGCCGGCGGATACTTGCCGTATTATTTATACAGACAAAAGCATACGGCCGGGAGCACCGAAAACATCGGTTACTGCAAAGACCATACTCCCAGCGTTTACAATGTTCGCATCATGGAGGAAGCGCAGAGCATCATTGCCCTGGGCGCCGGCGGGATCACAAAGGTTTATTATCCGGAGGAAAACCGTTTGGAGCGGGTTCCCAATGTATCCAATTACGAGATTTATATAGAGCGCATCGACGAGATGCTTGAGCGGAAGAAAAAGAATTTATTCAGGAGGTAAAAGATGTTAACCAACGCACCAAAAGGCACCAAGGACGTATTGCCGTCCCAGGTGTACAAATGGCACTATGTAGAGCAGGCTTTTGCGGATATCTGTGCAAAATACGGCTTTAAAGAAATCAGGACTCCGGTCTTTGAGCATACAGAACTATTTTCAAGAGGCGTGGGCGACACGACGGATATTGTACAGAAGGAAATGTACACTTTCCAGGATTATGGAAAAAGAAGCATTACCTTAAAGCCGGAAGGGACGTCTCCCGTTGTGCGGGCCTTTATCGAGCACAAATCTTATGCGGATGTGCAGCCTTCCAAATATTATTACAATACACCATGCTTCCGCTACGAAAAGCCCCAGTCGGGCAGACTGAGAGCTTTCCACCAGTTTGGCATCGAAGTCTTTGGAACCAACAATATGCTGGCTGATGCCGAGGTCATTTGTCTGGCCCACGATTTTCTGGCAGGCCTTGGTATTGAAAATGTACAGCTGCGGATCAACAGCGTGGGCTGTCCGGGTTGCAGAGAGGCTCACAGAAAAGCGCTCCGCGATTTCCTGCGCCCCAAATACGATGAACTTTGCGACACCTGCAAGGACCGTTTTGAGCGGAATCCCCTGCGCATTCTCGACTGCAAGTCGGAAGTCTGCCAAAAATTAGTTCAGGGCGCGCCGATGATGATCGATTTTCTGTGCGAGGAATGTAAAGATGCCTTTGATCAGGTTCAGCAGAATCTGACCAGCATGGGCATTGAATTTGTCGTGGATCCGGGGATCGTAAGAGGTCTGGATTACTATACAAAAACAGCCTTTGAATTTGTCACCGACAGCATTGGCGCCCAGGGTACCGTCTGCGGCGGCGGCCGTTACGACCACCTGATCGAAGAAGTGGGAGGACCTCCCATTCCAGGGGTAGGATTCGGTCTGGGCATTGAGCGGCTTCTTCTGACCATGGAGGCAAACGGAGTGGAAATTCCCCAGCCGGAAGGAGTGGATGTCTTTATCGCTGTCATGGGCGATGCGGCCAAAGCTTTCGGACTCAGACTTCTGCGCCAGCTTCGCCAGGCGGGAGTACGTGCGGAGATGGATACCATGGCCAGGAATATCAAAGGCCAGTTTAAATACGCCAACCGACTGCACGCGAAAAAAACCGTTGTCATCGGCGACAACGAGCTGGCGGAAAAGAAGGTTGCCATTAAGGATATGGAGACTTCCCAGCAAGCGGAAGTAGCAATGGACGATATCATCAAAGAGCTTACAAAATAGGAGATAAGGATGGAACAGATATTCAAAAGGACCCATATGTGCGGAGTCCTGAATGAAAACAACATAGATGAACAAGTGGTGATCAACGGCTGGATTCAAAAGCGGCGAAATCTGGGCGGACTGATTTTCTGCGATGTGCGGGATAAAACCGGCATTGTCCAGGTCGTATTCAACGATCAGATTCCCCAGGAATTGTTCGAAAAGGCCGACCGTCTGCGCAGTGAATATGTGGTGGGAATCAAGGGAACCGTAAAAGAACGGGAATCCAAAAATCCCGATTTGCCCACCGGCAGCATCGAGATTTTTGCCGATGATCTGATGATCTATTCTGCGGCCGATACGCCGCCCATCTATATAAAAGACGACGATAACGTGGATGACAACCTGCGTCTCAAATACCGCTATCTGGATTTGCGCAAACATCAGATGCAGCAGAATTTGACCTTCCGCCATAATCTGACCAAGCTGGCCAGGGACTATTTTGACAGCCAGGGCTTCACAGAAGTGGAGACCCCTATGTTGATCAAATCCACGCCGGAAGGCGCCAGAGACTATCTGGTTCCCAGCCGGGTCAATCCGGGAGCCTTTTATGCTCTGCCTCAATCCCCGCAGATGTTCAAGCAGCTTCTGATGGTGGCGGGAACAGACCGTTATATGCAGATTGTAAAATGTTTTCGGGATGAAGATCTTCGTGCTGATCGGCAGCCGGAATTTACTCAGATTGACTTGGAAATGTCCTTTGTGGATCAGGATGACGTCATCGCCGTTCAGGAGGGCTTTTTAAAAAAGGTCTTCAAAGATCTAATGAATATTGAACTGGATACGCCGTTTCCAAGAATCCCTTATGATGAGGCGATGGAACGCTACGGCAGCGATAAGCCGGATACCCGCTTCGGGTTTGAACTGAAAAAGCTCAACGATCTGGTGGCTTGTTGCGACTTCAAAGTCTTTACCGATGCTTTGGCAGCAGGCGGCGATGTGCGCGGCATCTGCATCGACGGCGGCGCGGCTTCCTATACTCGCAAAAAGATCGACAAGCTGACAGAGGCGGTCAAAAGCTACGGCGCGAAAGGCATGGTTTGGATCAAAGTGGAAGACGATAAAATTTCTTCTTCCGTCAATAAATTCTTTTCACCGGAGGCGCTGCGTGAAATCGCCGATGTCTTCGATGCCAAGGCCGGCGATCTGATCCTGATCGTTTCCGACAAAAAACAGGTGGTGTTCGACAGCCTGGGATTCTTGCGACGCCATATTGCAGGAGAATTAGGTCTGCTGGACGACAACAAGTACCAGCTTTTGTGGGTGGTCGATTTCCCTCTCTTCGAATACGACGAGGAGACCGGCGAATACCACGCCAAGCATCATCCATTCACATCGCCAAATCCGGAGGATCTGGAATTCCTGGAAAGCGATCCGGGAAGGGTAAAAGCCCAGGCATACGATATTGTGCTCAACGGCGTAGAGCTGGGCGGAGGCAGTATCCGTATCCACGATCGGGCCCTGCAGGAAAGAATGTTCGGAGTCCTGGGGCTGTCCCCTCAGGAGATCGATGAGAAATTTGGTTTCTTAGTGGAAGCCTTTAAATATGGAGCTCCGCCTCACGGTGGACTTGCCTATGGGCTGGACCGTCTCGTCATGCTGCTGACCCATCAGAGCAGCATCCGGGAAGTCATCGCCTTCCCCAAAAACCAGGCAGCCCAATGTATGGTCAGCGAAGCTCCGGGCTGTGTGGATCAAGAACAGCTGGACGAGCTGGGGATCGCCGTAACAGCGGCAAAAGAAGAGGAAGCACACCAGTAAGGGCATGACATGAAGCGCATTGGAATTTTAGGCGGGACCTTTGATCCCGTACATTACGGCCACATTGGCCTGGCACAGGATGCACGCAGGCAGGCGGGGCTGGATAAGGTTCTGCTGATTCCGGCCAAGCTGCAGCCCTTTAAGCTGGACAAGGAGATTACCTGCGGCCGGCACCGGCTGGCGATGGTTGAGCTGGCCGTTGCGAAAGACCCGGGGCTTGAAGCATCCGATTACGAATTAAGGCAGAAAGAGATTTCTTATACTTATAAGACTTTGCGGGCGCTTTCGGCCCAATGGGGCGAGGAGACCCAGATCTGCTTTATAACTGGAACAGATGCATTTTTGAAGATCGATCGATGGAAGCAGGCGGAGGAAATGCTGACTAAGTATTCCTTTGCCGTGGGTTCCAGGCCCGGCTATAAAGAGGCGGAATTGAATCAATGTATAGAGCATTTGAAATCGGTCTATAATACAGATATTGTAAAAATTCAGAATCGCAGAAGAGACATTTCTGCCACTGAGATTCGGGAGCGGCTCTCAAGGGGAGCATCCCTCAGCGGCCTGGTTCCTGAGCAAGTAGAAAGGTATATCAAGATAAATGGACTCTATTGAAGTTTATATAGAAAAAAACTTATCTGAAAAACGCAGACGCCATATTTACGGTGTTGTTTCCACTGCTGAAAAATTAGCCGCAAAATACGGGTGCGATCAGGAAAAAGCCAGGATCTGCGCCCTTTACCACGATATGTTCCGCAGTACTCCGGCTGCTGTGTTGAATATGTACGTCAAGCAGCTGGGGCTTGATCCTGCTTTTATGGACAATGCCAATCTGGCCCACGGCCCGATTGCGGCCAGGATTATGGAACGGGACTATGGGATCAGCGATCCCGATGTTTTGAATGCGGTAAGATATCATACCACTGGCCGGGAGGGCATGTCCCTGCTGGAAAAGGTGGTATATCTGGCAGATGCGATTGAACCCGGGCGGGAATATCCGGGAGTGGAGCCGATCCGGCGGCAGGCGGAGGTCTCTTTAGACCAGGCATGCCTGCTTGCGATGGAACGCTCGATTACATATATTGAACAGCGAGGATTGTTCCTCCATGAGGATACGATAAAAGCACGAAACGATTTGAAAAAGAAGGGAGAAATAAATGGATTGTAAAGACATGGCTATGTTTTCAGCAAGAGTCCTGGATAATAAAAAGGCCCGGGACATTGATGTGATCAACATTGGAACCAAAGCCGCATTTGCGGATTATATGGTTCTGGCCTCCGGCGGCAGCGAGCGGCAGATTGAAACCCTGGCCGATGAACTGGAAGAACAGTTCCAAAAGGAAGGGATCCAGGTTCGGAATATCGAAGGAAAGAAAGCTTCCGGATGGATTCTGATGGACTACGGCGATATTATCGTCAATCTGCTGACCGCGGACATGCGCGAAAAATATAACATTGAAAAAGTCTGGGGAGACTGCGAATTTTTAGATCTGGAGGATGAGTGATGATCGATAAATACAACTTTACGGAAATTGAAGCCAAATGGCAGAAAAAGTGGCAAGACGCGGATATTTTTAAGACCACGGAAGATGAAACTAAGGAAAAATATTATGTACTGGAAATGTTTCCATACCCATCAGGCAAACTACATATGGGTCATGTGAGAAACTATTCCATCGGCGATGTCATTGCCAGATTCAAGACCATGAAAGGCTTTAATGTGCTCCATCCCATGGGATGGGATTCTTTCGGCCTGCCAGCGGAAAACGCAGCTATCAAACATGGCGCCGCACCCAGCGAATGGACCTGGAACAACATTGACGAAATGCGCGACCAGCTTTGCGAACTGGGACTTTCCTATGATTGGGACAGAGAGGTGGCTACCTGCCATCCCGACTATTACAAATGGATGCAATGGATTTTCATCCAGTTTTACAAGAAGGGCCTCGCCTATAAAAAAGAGAATCCAGTAAACTGGTGTCCCAGCTGCCAGACGGTTCTGGCCAACGAGCAGGTTGTGGATGGAAAATGCGAACGCTGCGGCGCGGAAGTGGGAAAAAAGGAACTGTCTCAGTGGTATTTTAAGATCACCGATTATGCGGAGCGGCTCCTTTCCAATCTGGACAAGCTGCCGGGATGGCCGGAAAAAGTTAAGACCATGCAGAAAAACTGGATCGGTAAGAGCATCGGCGCAGAGGTTACGTTTGAAATCGAAGAATTTGATAAAGGCCTGGATATCTTCACCACCAGACCGGACACCCTCTACGGTGTGACCTATATGGTACTTGCTCCCGAACATCCTTATTTGAAGGATTTAGTGGCCGGCGGCGAGTATGAGGAAGCTGTAAAGGCATATGTGGATAAAGTCCAGCATATGTCCGATATTGAGCGTACGTCCACTACCAATGAAAAGACCGGCCAATTTATCGGCCGTTATGCGGTCAATCCGGTTAACGGCAAGAAAGTGCCGATTTATATTTCCGACTATGTACTGATGGATTATGGTACCGGCGCCATTATGGCCGTACCGGCGCATGACCAGCGGGACTTTGAATTCGCTAAGAAATTCGGCCTGGATATTATACCGGTTGTAGATACCGACGATCCGGACATCGATGTATATAACCTGAAGGAAGCCTTTGCTGCCGAAGGAAATATGATCAACTCGGAAATGTTCACAGGTATGAACAATCAGGAAGCGATCACCAAGATCATCGATTACCTGGAAGAAAAGGGCATCGGTAAAAAGTCCATCAACTATCGGCTCCGCGACTGGCTGATTTCCAGACAGAGATATTGGGGTACGCCGATTCCGATGATCTACTGCGATGAATGCGGATGGGTTCCGGAAAAAGAAGAGAACCTGCCGGTTATGCTGCCCACGGATGTGGAATTTACCGGCAAGGGCGAGTCACCCCTGACCACCAGCAAAACCTTTGCCAAAGCGGTCTGCCCAAAATGCGGAAAGCCGGCAAGACGGGAAATGGATACCATGGACACCTTCCTGGATTCATCCTGGTATTTCCTGCGCTATTGTGACGCCCAAAACGAAAAAGAAGCCTTTAACCTGGAAAAGATTAAATACTGGATGAGCGTGGACCAATATATCGGAGGCGTGGAACATGCGATCCTCCACTTGATGTACGCCAGATTCTTCCAGATGGCCCTTTATGATCTGGGACTGGTGAACACAGACGAGCCTTTTGTCAATCTGCTGACTCAAGGCATGGTCATCAAAGATGGAAAGAAAATGTCCAAATCCATCGGGAACGTGGTCAGCCCTGCGGAAATCATTGAAAAGTACGGCGCTGATACGGCACGACTGTTCATTCTCTTTGCGGCTCCTCCGGAAAGAGAGCTGGACTGGTCCGATAAAGGAGTGGAGGGAAGCTATCGTTTCCTGAACCGCGTCCACAGATTGGTCTATGAGTTTGCGGAAAAGTATCAGGACGTGCCGGAAAGCTACGAATTAAAGAACAAGGCGGACAAGGACCTGGCATACGCCATGAACTATACCATTAAAAAGGTATCGGACGATGTTGGCGGAAGGTTCAATTTCAATACGGCGATCAGTTCGGTCATGGAGCTGGTCAATGAAATGTACAAGTATAAAGAAGGAGAAGTAAATCCCGGACTTTTCGGAGAGGCAGTCAAAAATCTGGTACTGGTCCTGTCTCCGTTCACGCCCCATATCTGCGAAGAAATGTGGGAGCACCTGGGACATGATTCCTTTATTTATAAAGAAGCGTGGCCGGTATGCGACGAAAGCGCATTAGTGAAGGACACCATAGAAGTAGTTGTTCAGATCAACGGAAAAGTAAAAGAAAAAATGGACGTACCGGCAAATCTGAATAAAGCAGAACTGGAAAAGCTGGCAATGGAAAACGAAAAAGTACAAACGCTGACAAGCGGCAAGAACGTTGTGAAAGTAATCGCAGTGCCAGGTAAGCTTGTCAATATCGTTGTAAAATAGGTTTTCTCAGCTTTTCAGGAAGAAAGAGAAAGAAAAGAGAGAACGGAAATTTATGAAAACAAAACAACAGAATACGAATAACAACAGAGGCGGAGCAGCGCTGAAAATCATCCCCCTGGGCGGACTCAACGAGATCGGAAAAAATATGACCGTCCTGGAATACAAGGATGAGATACTGGTCATTGACTGTGGTCTGTCCTTTCCCGATGATGATATGTTCGGGATTGATATGGTTATCCCTGATTTTTCCTATCTGGTTCAGAATCGGAAAAAAATCAAGGGCATCGTGATCACCCACGGTCACGAGGACCATATCGGCGCCGTCCCTTATCTGCTGAAAGTGCTCAACGTACCCATCTACGGGACCAGGTTCCCGCTGGGGCTGATCGAAAACAAGCTGAAGGAGCACGGATTAAAAGGGAAGTTGCACCCAATCAAGGCCGGACAGAAATTCAAGCTGGGCGTCTTTGAGGTGGAAACGCTGAGGATCACCCACTCGATCGTGGATTCCATCTGCCTCTGTATCAACACGCCTGCCGGAAGGATTTTCCATACCGGCGATTTTAAGATCGACTATACGCCGGTGGACGGGGAACCCCTCGATTTTGCCAGGTTGGCGGAGCTGGGTTCAAAGGGCGTGCTCCTGATGATGGCCGACAGCACCAACGCCACCAGACCGGGGTATACCTCATCGGAAAAGGTGGTCGGCCGCACGCTGGAAGATATTTTCCGCAGATCCCAGACCAGGATCCTGATCGCCACCTTCTCTTCCAACGTCCACCGAATTCAGAAGATTATTGATATCGCCGTAATGTGCAAACGGAAAGTGGCTGTCTCCGGCAGGAGCATGGTTAACGTGGTGGCTCTGGCCCAGGAATTGGGATACATTAAGATTCCTGCCAATGTGCTGGTTGATATCAACAAGACAAGAAATATACCGGATAAAGATCTTGTGATCATAACGACTGGAAGTCAGGGCGAGCCCATGTCGGCATTGTCCCGTATGGCTACCAACGACCATAAGGCTGTAAAGATCAAAAAGGGCGACATGGTTATCCTTTCGTCCACACCGGTGCCTGGAAACGAAAAGACCGTTTCCAACGTGGTAAACAAGCTCTTTGAGAAGGGGGCGGAGGTCATCTATTCGGATATTGCCGATATCCATGTTTCTGGCCATGCCTGCCAGGAAGAGCTGAAGCTGATGCACTCTCTCATACGGCCCAAGTATTTCATGCCTGTACACGGAGAGTACCGCCACTTGAAAAAGCATTCGGAAATTGCCCAGTCCCTGGGAATGCCGGAGAGCAAAATCTTCATTCTGGAAAACGGTGATGAGCTGGATGTGAACAGACGTCAAGCGAAAATCGTCACCAGTGTGGCGGAGGCCGAAGGCGTGATGGTTGACGGTCTGGGAGTAGGAGATGTAGGCAACATCGTGCTCAGAGACAGGCGGCTCCTTTCCGAATCGGGATTGATCATTGTGGTCGCTGCCATTGACCGGCAGAATAATTGCGTCTCCTCTGGTCCGGACATTATTTCCAGAGGGTTTGTCTATGTGCGGGAAAATGAAAAGCTCATCGACGATGCCTGCGATCTGGCGGCGGATATTTTGGAAAAATGCTGCAAAAAGAACGTGCGCGACTGGAATGCTATGAAAACTGCCGTCCGCGACGGCCTGAGAAGCTATATTTATAATAAGACCATGAGAAGTCCGGTGATTTTGCCGATATTTTTGGAGGTATAAAATGAATGTATATGATGAGGCCCACAAATTAAACCAGGCCATCAAGGAATCAGAAGAATACAAACAGTATCAGGCTGTAAAGGAGAAAATCAAAGGAAATACTCAGTTGGAACAGACGCTTAACGATTTTAAAACCAAACAAATTTCCATGCAGGCCCAGCAGATGATGGAAGGCCAGATGAATCAGGAGGCAATGGCCCAAATCCAGCAGCTTTCCATGGTCCTGATGCAGGATCCGCTGGCTGCTGAATATTTGCAATGCGAAATGCGGTTTTCCCTGATGATCAATGATGTCTATCAAATCCTTTCGGAAGTGATCGATTTGGGATTAGGGGGTGTGCTCGGTGGAAAACAGAATGATTAAGACTCCTGACGAGATTTTAAAAATCATGAAAGCAGAAGCCATGGGCGATATGTGCTTCTCCCACATCCTGGATTTTATCAAGGTAGGCATGACGGAGCTTGAGGTTGCAGGTGAGATTGAACGGGTGCTGCTGGCGCTTGGCGCGGAAGGCCTTTCTTTTCCAACCATCTGCGTTTCCGGTACAAGAACTGAATTTCCCCATGGGGAGCCTACGGATAAAGTGATTATGGAAGGCGATTTGGTTACTATAGATATGGGCGCGGTCGTGGACGGCTATTGCGGAGATATGACCAGAACCGTGGCTATGAATTACATCCGCGATGATCAGCAGGAAGTATACGATGTGGTTCTTCGCTCCCAGGAGGCCGGCCTTGCTGCCGTCAAATCCGGTGTCAGATGCTTTGATGTGGACAAGGTTTGCAGGGACATCATCGCAGACGCCGGTTACGGAGAATACTACATTCACGGCACCGGACACGGGGTGGGCACGGAGGTCCATGAGGCTCCCACCCTCAATACCAAAAGCGATGAAGTTCTGGCGGAATATATGCCGGTTACAATTGAGCCGGGTATTTACATACCTGGAAATTTCGGAGTGCGGATTGAGGACTTGGCAATCGTTACAGACTTTGGTATAATAAATACGACTAAGTCTTGTAAAGAGCTGATTATACTCTAATTAAAAATACAAATTTAAGAAAGGTCGAGAATTTATGATTTATGCAGGTGATTTTAGAAAAGGTATTACATTTGAAATTAACGGCGAACCCCATGTTGTTCTGGATTTCCAGCACGTTAAACCGGGCAAGGGGGCTGCTTTTGTAAGAACCAAATACAGAAACATCCTTACGGGAGCCACCAGAGAAGAAGCCTTCAACCCCAATGACAAGTTCCCCAAAGCCCATATTGAAACCAAGACCATGCAGTATCTGTATAATGACGGAGATCTCTATTACTTCATGGATCCGGAGTCATATGAACAGATTCCTCTGCCTTTTGAACAGGTGGAAGATGCGATGAATTATTTGAGGGAGAATGATGAGGCAACAATTAAATTCTACAAGGGCAGCGCTTTCCTTGTGGAAGCGCCCAACTTCGTCGATTTGAAGGTTATCGAGACAGAGCCCGGCGTAAAAGGAGACACTGCCACCAACGTAACAAAGGCAGCTACTGTTGAAACCGGCGCGGTCGTTCACGTTCCTATTTTCATCGAAGAGGGTGAAATCATCCAAATCGATACCAGAACCGGAGAATACCTGGGAAGATCCAAATAAACAATCAAACCGGAGGGACGTTTTGGCGTCCCTTTCTGCGTATTATACGGTCAATCAAGGGTGCTTTTCCGTACGGGCGGCAAGTCATTGACACTTTTAAATGGAGCAGATGGAATATCAGCAATTATTGCAGAAACGAGGACAAACGAGATGAGAAGGGCGAATCAGGGTAATCGAGGCGGGCTTGGGATCCGGCTTGTGATCATATTAGCGATAATCGTAATCATTTTAGCAGGGGGGCTTTTTTTCTACGTGCACGGTATTTCGGCCACCGATCCTGGCAATCAGGAAAAAGTGAGCATTACCGTTGAGCCGGGGACCGGGGTCATGCAGATCCTCAACCAGCTGGACGAGGCCGGGCTGGTTGAAAACAAATTCTGCGGAAAGGTTTATGTCAAGCTGGCATCACCGGACAAGATTCAGGCGAATACTTATGTGCTCAGCAAGGATATGACTCTGACGGAAATCTTTTCCGCAATGGACAGCGGGGATCCTGCGTATATTTCCCAGTCCAAATTCACGATCATAGAAGGCGCCACCATTCCCCAGGCCGCAGAAGCCATCGCCGATGAATCGGGTTTGTCTCAAAAGGCAATTATGAAAAAGTGGTCGGACACAGCCTATTTGAAGAAGCTGATTGAAAAATATTGGTTCCTGACCGATGATTTGCTCAATAAGGACTTGAAATACCCGCTGGAGGGTTATCTCTATCCGGAGACCTATTTCCTCTCTGAAAAGGACCCGGATATTGAAAAAATTACGGAAACCATACTGGACAAGATGGACGAAGAACTGACACCCATCAAGGGCGACATAAAATCAAAATTGAACATGTCCGTTCACCAGTTCCTTTCTTTTGCTTCTGTCGTGGAGCGGGAATCCCTTTTTGAGGCTGACCGGCCCAAGATTGCAGGCGTCTTTAAAAACCGACTGGATCAAGACATGGCTCTTCAGAGCGATATTACCGTTTTGTATGCCCTGGACCGGACCGGAGTCAAGGTTTCCATCAAGGAAACTCAGGTGGACTCCAAATACAATACGTATAAGTATAAGGGGCTTCCTGTAGGCCCAATCTGTGCAGTACCGCGAAGGACGATGGATGACTGCCTCAATTATGAACCCAGCGACTATCTGTTCTTCTTTGCCACAGAAAAAGGAGAGGTGCTCTATTCCAAGACTTATGAAGAGCACCAGAAAATTGTCAAGGAAAATAAATGGTATTAAATGAATATTATAAACGATAAAGTTACTGCATATATCGACGCATTATACCAGCCCATGGACAGCCGCCTGGCCCTTTTGCGGCAGCAGGCGGAGGAGGATAATGTTCCCATTATTCTAAGGGACACGGAGACGTTTTTGATGAATCTTCTGCGCATCCGAAAACCGGTGAAAATCCTGGAGATCGGTACGGCGGTGGGTTATTCGGCAGCTTGTATGGCAAAGACCTGTCCTTTTAGCCGGATTATCACCATCGAAGCCGACCCTCAAATCGGCATGACAGCAAGAAAAAATATTGAAATGCTGGGACTTCAGGATCGGGTTCAGGTGATCCTGGGGCCGGGCCAGGAAGTACTGGATCAGCTCACCGGCCCCTTTGATTTTGTATTCATCGATGCGTCCAAAAGCAATTACCGCACTTTTTGGGATAAAACACTTCCCATATGCTCTTCCGAGGCTGTCATCGTCTGCGATAATGTGCTTTTAAAAGGTATGATCGTTTCCGAAGAATACGATCCGCGAAAAAAACACAAGACCCATATCCGTAAACTGCGGGATTTTCTCACCCATATCACACAGACCGACTGTGCCGACACGTCGCTCCTTCCCATCGGCGACGGCGTTTCTTTTAGTGTATTGAAAGGATAATATGGACAAACTAGAATTACTTGCTCCTGCGGGAGATTTGGAAAAATTAAAAACAGCAGTGGATTACGGCGCAGATGCCGTTTATTTCGGCGGCGAGCTGTTCAGCCTGCGGGCGGGTGCCGGAAATCTTTCCATCGAACAGATGAAGGAGGCAGTCCAATACGCCCATGCCCATCATGTGAAGTGTTATTTGGCCCTCAACATCTTTGCCCATAACGAGGATGTTCTTCCCTTGGAAGACTATCTGCTGAAGATTAAAGCGCTGGAGATTGACGCCTTCATCGTTTCTGATCCAGGTATTATGCTGATGATTCGGGCGGTGATGCCGGATGCGGAGATTCATCTTTCCACCCAGGCCAATATGACCAATTACAAGACGGCGCAGTTCTGGAAGAACCAGGGCGTAAAAAGAATCGTGCTGGCCCGCGAGCTGACCTTTGATGAAATACGTCATCTGCGGGCCCAGCAGCCGGATCTGGAACTGGAAGCCTTTGTTCAGGGGGCCATGTGCATTTCTTATTCGGGCCGCTGCCTGCTCAGCAATTTTATGATCGAACGGGATGCCAACCGGGGACAGTGCGCCCACCCGTGCAGGTGGAAATACGCGCTGGTGGAGGAACAGCGCCCCGGCGAATATTATCCCATAGAAGAGGATGAGCGGGGCACCTATATTCTCAATTCCCGCGATCTGTGTATGATCGATCATATTCCCGATCTGGTGGAGGCCGGTATCGCATCTGCCAAAATCGAAGGCCGGATGAAGAGCAGCTTTTATGTTGCTACAGTTGTCGGGGCTTATCGAAAAGCGATCGATGCTTATTACCAGGACCCTGCCGGATATGAATTCCGCAAGGAATGGATGGATGAATTGAAAAAGGTCAGCCATCGGGAATTCACCACCGGTTTTTATTACAACCAGCCCACCAACCAGGATCAGAACTACCAGACCAGTGCCTATACGAGAAACTATAGTTTTATCGGTGTGGTGAAGGATTACGATCCTCAAACCGGGATGGCGATTGTGGAACAACGAAATAAAATGACGGTAGGGGAGGAGATCGAAGTCTTCGGCCCCCATACCGATTTTTTTAAACAAACACTGGAAGTGCTGCTGGATGAAGAAGGAAATGCCATTGAATCGGCGCCCCATCCCCAGCAAATCCTTCAAATCAAGATGGAGCATCCAGTCAGTGCAAACTTTATGTTACGAAAGCGAAAGGAGTAAAAACCAATGTCAGGTTCTGACCCCGGGTCGCCTTTGGCGGTCCAATTTCTGTTTCTATTAGTTTTAATTATCATCAATGCCTTTTTCGCCGCGGCGGAAATGGCAGTCGTATCTGTGAACAAGAACAAGATCAAAGTTCTTGCCCAGGAGGGGAATAAGCGGGCAATCGCCGTGCAGAAACTTCTGGAGAATCCCAATGTTTTTTTGTCGACCATTCAGGTTGCCATTACCCTGGCGGGCTTTCTGGCCAGCGCTTCTGCTGCAGTGGGCATGTCTGACGATCTGGGTGACTGGCTGATGGGCTTTGGCCTTTCCAAAACGGTTGCCAACGATTTGGCAGTGGTTATTGTGACCATTATATTGTCCTATGTTACCCTGGTTCTCGGTGAGCTTTTTCCAAAACGGATTGCCCTTCAGCACTCTGAACGGGTTGCCATGCTGGTGGTTCGGCCGATTAACGCCATCGCTTTTTGCTCCAAACCTTTTGTTTGGTTCTTGTCGGCATCGGTCAATGTGCTTTTGCGGATTACCAGGCAGAAGGTAGACATGGATAACGAGGAGTTTTCTGAGGACGAAGTCATGTCCATGCTGGAAGTCGGGCAGGAGAGCGGCGTGCTGAAAGAAGAGGGAAAGAAGATGATTAACAGTATCTTCGCCTTTGATGACAAGCTGGCCTATGAGGTGATGACGCCCCGTACAGAAGTGTTCTCTATCGATATCAACGACCCCACTGAGGAATATATTGACGAACTGATGGAGCTGCGCTATTCAAGGATTCCGGTTTACGATGACGACAGCGACAAGATCATCGGTATCCTCAATATCAAAGACTATCTGATTAAGGCAAGGGATACTGGATTTGAAAACGTGGACATCGCGGCCATTCTTCGCAAACCGTATTTTGTACCGGAGACAAAGAATATTGACTCACTTTTTTTTGAACTGCAA
The DNA here is from genome assembly GCA_902363595.1 of Clostridia bacterium. Lineage (GTDB taxonomy): Bacteria > Bacillota > Clostridia > Peptostreptococcales > Anaerovoracaceae > Hominibacterium > Hominibacterium faecale. The sequence continues at coordinate 400,406 of CABJAP010000001.1, forward strand.
AAGACCAAACAGCAAATCGCGATTTTGATCGACGAGTACGGCGGTTTTTCTGGTATTGTCACTATGGAAGACATCATCGAGGAAGTTATGGGCGATATTGATGACGAATACGATGAAGAAGAGCCTGAAATCGAACAAATCGATGAAAATACCTATATGCTCAACGGCGCTGCTGATCTGGACGATATCAACGAGGAGCTGGATATCAATTTGGAGTCAGAGAACAGTGAGACCATCGGCGGCTTTATCATCGATATTCTGGGTGAGATACCGGATGAAGATGAGGATGAAGACCGCATTATCGAGTTTGAAAATTACATTTTCAAAATTGAATCCGTAAAGGATCGAAGAATCGAGAAGGTTAAGCTGTATATTATGCCGAAGAAGGAAGACGAAGATTCTGAGGACAACGACGGAGATGAAAAAGAATCCCGCCGGGAAAAGCGGGCGAAAGAAAAAGATACGGAAAAATAGTTGATCGGGAGCTGCCACATAAATTGGCAGCTCCCATTTTGGGAGAGCAAGGACTACGAAAGGAGCAAACATGAACAGTCAAAAGGAAGAAATAGATAGACTAGAAAAACAGTTTTCGTTTATTAAAGAGATCGACAAGGAGAAAAGGATTACCAGGCAGACCTACATATCCAGCGGAGAAAGAATGGAAAACGATGCCGAGCATGCGTGGCATATGGCGATCATGACCTTGCTGTTGAGCGAGTATGCCAATGAAAACATCGATATTTTAAAAACCATATCCATGCTGCTGATACATGATTTGGTGGAAATTGACGCTGGTGATACCTATGCTTATGATGAAGCAGGCAAAGCTTCACAGCGGCAGCGGGAAGAACAGGCGGCCGAGCGGATTTTCGGGTTGCTGCCGCAGGATCAGGGAAAGAAGATGCGAGCTTTATGGGATGAATTTGAAAAAGGAGAGACAGCGGAAGCAAAGTTCGCCCATGCTATGGACAACATTCAGCCGGTTATGCTCAACGCAGAGACCGACGGAAAAGCCTGGGCAGAGCGGAACATCCATTTATCCCAAATCCTCAAACGAAACCAGGCAACTGCAGAAGGCTCGGACACTTTATGGAACTACGCCTATCATCATTTCATCATGCCCAATGTGGAGAAGGGGCGGATCAAAGAATGATTGCCTTGATTACGATCTACATGAAAATATTGTAAATTAATTACATAAAATAACATATATTGCTTGAAAGCTCGTAAAAGATGTGCTAGAATTAAGAAAAAAAGAAGGAGGTGAAAGTATGGAGCAGGAATTAAAGAACATGTTGACTTTGATTTATGAGGAAGTAAAGGAATTGAAAGTGCGAGTGACCAATCTGGAAACCCAGACAACTTCCCTTAGAGAAGATCTGGAAACCCGGACAACTTCTCTGAGAAACGATCTGCAAGCACAGATAAATTCTCTGAGAGAAGAACTGGACAAACGCACATCGGCGCTGGATCAGCAGGCAAAACGCCATTTCGAGATCCTCGAAAGAGATTTAGGCGGAGCCCTGGATTGGGGCAAATATCTGCAAGAAAAGAAAGTTGACAAAGAAGCCTTAAAACAAGCAGCCGTATAGACTGCAAAACCAAGTTGTCGCCGGGTGGGACCGGCAGTATTGTGACAGCAGAATTTTAAAAGTACCCACTTTTAAGCAAGCATTACAGAATAAAAATCTGTACATGGTTGCTTTTTTTATGCAAAAAATAACTATAGATTGTGAGAGCGGGCCGCTCTCTTTTTTCTGACCCTGATCTAAAAAAATCTGTAATAAAACCTTGTCCCAGGAATATGATGTATAAACAAAAGGGAAAAGGGGTGTTTTGATGAACAACTTGGAACAAATTTTAAATAAACTTCCGGATAATATCAGGGGGCCGGTCATGGATCTGCCGCAAACAATTCTCAATAATTTGGAGGAAATCAGAATAAAGGCTGAAAATGATATACGGGTCCTGTCAAAGAATCAGGAAATCGTAGTAGCGCTGAAAAAAAATGCGCTGGTTACCAGAGAAGATTTGGATACCATTTTAAATAACCTGCTGAACTATTCCTATTATGCCTATGAAGAAGAACTGGCAAAGGGTTACATAACCATCGAAGGCGGGCACAGAGTCGGAGTCTGCGGCAGGGCCGTTTTGGACAAGGGGAAAGTTTGCCTGATCAAGGAAATCTCATCCCTCAACATTAGACGCAGCAGAGAGATCATCGGCGTGGCAGATCGGGTGATCCCTCATATTCTGGACAAAAACAACGGCCTGCTCGCCAACACTTTGATTGTTTCACCGCCCAAATGCGGTAAAACCACATTACTTCGGGATCTGGTGCGCGTACTCAGCTACAAGGGCTATAAAGTAGGTCTGTGTGATGAACGCTCGGAGATTGCCGGCTCTTACTTGGGAAAACCCTCCTATGATTTAGGGCCCAGGACCGATGTGCTGGACGGATGCCCCAAAGCAGAAGGGATGACCATGCTGATTCGGGCAATGTCACCGGATGTGGTGGTCACCGATGAAATCGGGAAAACTGAGGATGTTTCTGCCATCGAAACGGCTGTTTGTGCCGGTGTCAGCATTCTGACAACGATTCACGGAAAAAATTACGATGACGTGATCGCTTCCAATATTGGACCGCTGGTTTCGAAAGGCGTTTTTTCCAGGATTGTGTTTCTGACCAACGATCCGCGGACGGGTACCATCGACGAGGTCCTTCATGCTTAAGGGAATTCTCTGTCTGATCATCGTCTTTGCCTGCGGAGGACTGGGGCTTTTGAAAGCGCAGACATACAGCGCCCGGTTGGAAGACCTGGCGGATCTTAAGGATATGATCCACATTCTGCAGACCGAGATGAGCTATCGCAAGGATCCTCTCCCCAATGCCTTTGCACGTATCGCCTCATATAAGGATAATCGGGCAATGGATCTCTTGCGAAGGTGCAGCGATTCCATGAAAGAAAGTCTAGATTTAAAACAATGCTGGGAACAGGCCGTAAAGTACGCTTACGAAAAGAGCGGCAGCTGTCTGACCGGCGAGGATCTGGTCATTCTCAAAGATTTGGGACTGCAGCTGGGGAAAAGCGACATCAAAGGACAGGCTGCTATGTTTGCCCTTACAGAAACTAAGCTGGAAAATCAAATCGAGCAGGCGACCAAGGAGAAAGAGAGCAAGGGAAAGATGTACAAAGGCTTGGGATTTTCCATCGGCATCGTCATTGCGATCATTTTGATTTAACAGCAAAACAGGAGATAAATCTATGATGGATATCGATATTATATTTAAAATTGCGGCGATCGGCATCGCTATAGCCGTGCTCAATCAAATTCTGATCCGGGCGGGCAGGGAAGAGCAGGCCATGATGACTACCCTGGCGGGAATCGTCATCGTGCTCTTCCTGGTCGTCCAGATGATCAGTGAATTCTTTGACACAGTCAAAACATTGTTTCAGTTTTAAGGGGGACAGCCTATGGAAATCATGAAAATCGTTGCCATCGCCATAGGCGGAGTCATCATGGCAGCCGTCGTAAAAAACTTCAAGCCTGAATTTTCCATCTACGTGGTTCTGGCTACCGTGATCATTATTTTTCTCATGGCGCTGGACAAATTGACTACTGTGTTTCAATTTTTGGGAACTGTGTATGGAGAAATGACTTATGGGAAAAATTTCTTTCCTATTATTATAAAAGTTTTGGTGGTGGCATATCTGGCTGACTTTACAGCACAGCTCTGTAAAGACGCCGGGGAAAGCGCCATCGCAGGAAAAGTGGAGCTGGCAGGAAAAATTGTGATCTTTTATCTGTCCATGCCTATCCTCCTGGCGATCCTGGAACTGATCAATTCTGTGCTGTAAGGGGGGATATATTTGGATTACGATTCGATCATACAAGAACAAATGGGAAAGATGGACCTCTCCGAGCTGGAACAGATCATGGACGATGCGGCAAAACAGAGCAACGGACTTTTTTCTTCCATGTCCACCGATGATATTGTTCAAAGCTTTATCGACGGCAAACCGCTCTTTGACTCGGAGGTCATCATGAACAACCTCCTCGACGTCTTTTTATATGAAATCAAGGCGGGACTGATACTGGGCGTGGAAATCATCAGCATTTGCATTGTGATGGGTTTGCTTAAAAATTTTTCCAATTCTTTTGGGGACAAACCGGTGTCTACTTTGGGGACAGTTGTATGCAGCTGTTTAGTCATTACTCTTTGCTTAAAAAACTTCATGACGACATACGACGCATGTTTGGATACACTCAACATCATGACTAAAACCATGCAGATCCTTCTTCCGATCATGATACCGCTGCTGATCAGCATGGGCGGTTTTTCCTCCGGAGGAGTGCTCAATCCGGTTATCATCGGCGCCATTACCGCTTTCAATACAGCACTGCAAAAGTTCATTCTGCCCATTGTTTTTATTTCCAGCATTTTTATTCTCATTAACAGCTTGACAGAAAAGGATTATGTGAGCAGACTGGCGATCTTTCTGCGAAAGGCAGCGGTCTTCTTCACCGGGCTAGCCGTCACCATCTTTGCCGGATTAACTGCCATTCAGGGGCTGGTAACAAAAACCGCCGACGGACTCCTGGTCAATACGGCTCGTTATTCGGTGGATAACTTTGTACCTATTGTGGGCGGCTTTGCAGCCGATTCCATCGACATGGTCTTAAGCTGTGTGGCTGTAATAAAAAATGGGATCGGTGTGCTGGGAATTATCATCATTTTATGTCTGCTTGCCATGCCAGTATTGAAGATTCTGGCGATCGCGGTTATTTACAAAATCACAGCTATTCTAGTGGGTCCAATCGGTAACAAACAGATTGCAGACAGTTTGGGTGAAATGGGTAGCTCAGTTATCACCATGGCCGTTATTTTGTCCCTATGCGCGCTCATGTTTCTGATTTTTTTGACCATCATCATCGGCATCGGAGGAGGCACCCTATGGAAATGATGAAAGAATGGGTGAAGAACATCTTTATACTCATACTGGCCCTCACCTTTATCGAAATGCTGCTGCCCACCTCCCGAATGGAAAAATACATTAAGTTTATTTTTTCCCTGGTGGTGATGGCTACGATATTGTCGCCGCTTTTGATTTTGCTGGAATAAGCGGCAGAAGGTGAAATATATATATAAGGAGAGTGATCACAATGCTAGAAAAATTAAAAAAAGATCCAAAGATGAAGGATCTGGCAATAAAGATCATCGCCATACTCATCATCATCTCTGTAGCGCTGCTTTCTTTTGACGTATTTACACAGAATAAAGATGGGCGGAAACAGATCATCGATGACGACGGCGGCACCGAAGCACAGCTTTGCAGCATTTTGACTGACATTAAGGGGGTAGGTGCTGTGGATGTGATGCTGCAATATGGTGAAAAAGACCAGATCACAGGAGTCATTGTAACCGCAGAGGGTGCAGATGATCCGGTCGTAAGGAATAATCTGGTCAATGCAGTGAGAGCCGTGTTCAACATACCGGTGTCCAGTGTTATGGTCTTTGAAAAAGACAATACAACTAAAAAGGATGGAGGAAGTGAATCATGAAAAAGCACAACTTTTGGGAAAAGATAAAAAAACATAGAAAATTGATCGGCGGGGCGCTGGTGGTGGCGCTGTGCCTGGGGGTGGTAACGGCCATCGGAGGTGTATTCCCGTCGCCGGACGCGGCGCAGAGCAATCAGGATATTCCCGAGCACGACGGCGATGTTCTTGTGGACAGCATTAATGTTAAGAATGAGAGCGAAACATCTGCCCAGGAAAATAAAAAAGAAACTGAAAAAACAAAAGAACCTGCGCCCGTCACTTCTGATGACGTCAGTGACCTGGAGAATACAGATACTTATTTCGAAGAAATGCGCGCTACCATCAACATGGACAGAAATCAAGTTATTTCCATGCTGACCGATGCGGAAACCACAGCCGACAGCAGCTCGGAAAAAGAAAGCGCCACACAGCAAAAGCTAAAGCTGCTCAAATATATGGAGCAGGAACAAAATGTAGAAAACGCGATTAAGACAAAAAAACTACCCGAATGTCTGGTTCTGATCACAGATAGCGGTGTCAACGTTACCGTTAATAAACAGGACTTGAATCAGTCTGATGTGGCAAAAATCTGTGACGTAATCATGCGGGAAACCGGCAGAAAAGCACCGGAGATCGTTATTCAAAGCAAGTTTTAGACATTGTAATCACGGGGTAAATTTGTTATAATAAGTCCCGAGGTGAAAATGAATGAATGTGGTAAATGAACAGAAATCCGGTACCCTGAAAATCTCCGATGAGGTAATCGCCGTCTGCGCAGCAAATGCTGCCTTAAAGACGGATGGTGTGGCGGAGCTGGCCGGCGGCCTGACCAATGCGCTTTCAAAAAACTTTTTAGGCAAAGAGCTGCTGTACAAGGGCGTAAAGGTTTCTCAGGGTGAGGCCGGTGTGATCATAGACATATTCGTCATTGTGGACTACCAGGTGAATATACCGGCTGTTGCATGGAATATCCAGGAACACGTCAAAAAAGAAGTGGAATCCATGACGGAAATGACGGTAGAAGCTGTAAATATCAATGTACAGGGAGTCCACATACCCGAGGAGGAGGCCCCAATACATGACTAGAACCGAAGCAAGAGAACGATTGATGCAGCTGTTATTTCAGATGGAGATTCAAAACGATTACAGCGGTGAGATAAAAAACAACTATATCGACGACCACTTTAAGAACGACCATCAGCTTTCCTACGCGATCAAACTGTGCAATGCGGTCATACAGCATCTGCCTGAGATCGATGCTAAGCTAAATGAGAGCAGTTCCAAATGGAACATTCAGAGGATGGCAAAAGTAGATCTGGCCATAACCAGACTGGCCATGGGAGAAGTTCTTTACATGGACGATATTCCTGATGCGGTGGCAATTAACGAAGCGGTGGATATGGCCAAAAAATACAGCGCGGAAGACTCCAGGAAATTTATCAACGGAGTGCTGGGCCAGATTGTGAAACAGAAACATGCTTAGGAATCGGGACTATGTGCTGGGAATCGATACCAGCAATTACAAGACTTCCGCAGCGATTACAGATGCACAGGGTAAGATTTTATGCGATCTGCGAAAGCTGTTGCATGTAAAACAGGGCGAACGAGGGCTGAGACAGTCAGACGCCCTTTTTCAGCATGTGGAAAACCTGCCAAAGCTTTTGGAAGAAGCGCTGGCAGACGACAGGGCCCGGCGTATCGCAGCAGTCGCCTGTTCTGACCGGCCAAGGCCGCAGGAAGGCTCCTATATGCCGGTATTCAAAGCCGGAATCGGATTTGGACAAGCCGTGGCAGCGGCGCTCCAGGTGCCATTTTTTACCTTTTCCCATCAGGAAGGACACATTGAAGCAATCAAGTCCAGTTCCGGGCTTTCCCATCAAACACGTTTTCTGTGTTACCATTTGTCCGGCGGCACCTGCGAACTTTTGGAAGTCAACGAAGGAAATATTCAAATCATCGGCGGCTCTAAAGATCTTTCTTTCGGACAGGTGATCGATCGGGTCGGCGTCAAACTAGGCCTGAATTTTCCTGCGGGTGAAGAAATGGACCAGCTGGCCATAGGTGCTGAAAAGCCATCTGCCTATTTGAAAAAGATTCCGGCAGACGATTTGTTTTTCAATCTGTCCGGTATCGAAACCCAGTGCGGCAGACAAGCCGAGTTGATGATGCAGCAGGCTTCCACAGAAGAAGAAAAAGCCGAGCTGGTGCGGGAGCTGTTTGATAAAATAACCCGCATTTTAATCGAAATTACGCAAAAGGCCAGCAACGAGACGTCGATAACTAACATTATGTATACCGGAGGAGTTTCCTCCAGCCGCTGCATTAGCGGACAATTGAAAAGACATTTTTCCAATACCGGGATATCCGTAGAATTCGGGCAGCAGCGGCTGTCCCAGGACAATGCTGTGGGTATCGCGCTTCTTGGGGGTAAGAAATTATGGCTATAAAACCAATCAAAGTTTCACAGCTGAACGGATATATTAAGCGGATCCTGCAGACCGATCCGCTCCTTGGAAACGTATCCGTGGTCGGTGAAATTTCAAATCTGAAGTTTCATGGTTCCGGCCACGTCTACTTTTCCCTGAAGGATGCAGACAGCAAGCTCAACTGCTTTCTCCCGCAGCAGCGAGCTGAAGCTTTGCGCTATGAGCTTTCAGAAGGGATGGAAATCACGGCCAGCGGATACATTTATCTGTACGAACGAGGGGGCAGCTATTCGCTCAATATACGCGATATTGAAGTGGCCGGCCTGGGAAACCTCTCCGTTGCCTTTGAAAAACTGAAAGCAAAACTGGAAGCAGAAGGGATTTTTGACGCTGCCCATAAAAAACCAATTCCGTTTTTTCCGGAAAAGATTGCAGTCATTACTTCGGAAACCGGAGCTGCCATTCGAGATATTTTGAAGATTATCAAAAGCAAGAATCATTATACGGACGTGCTGATTTATCCGGTCCTGGTCCAGGGACCGGCGGCAGCCGGACAGATCGCAGAAGCCATCGATCAGGTCAACTGCCTTTTTCCGGAAACGGATACTATCATCGTAGGCAGAGGCGGAGGCTCCATGGAGGAGCTTTGGGCCTTTAATGAGGAAATCGTGGCCCGCAGCATATACCAGTCCAAAATTCCCGTTATTTCCGCAGTGGGCCATGAAACGGACATTACCATTGCCGACTTCGCGGCCGATAAGAGGGCGGAAACGCCGACAGCCGCGGCAGCTATGGCAGTGCCGGATATCGGCGAGCTGAAGATTTATGTGGACAATTTAATGAAAACGCTGGCAGCAGACGCCAATTCCTATATCCGCTATCAGCAGATGCATTTGAAAAGCCTGGATCTGGCGGCCTTTAAAAGAGATTTGGAGAGCCGGATCGTCATGGAACAGATGCGTATTGAGAATTTAAAATCCCAAGCCCAAAACCGGGTTCTAGGAATCATTGCCCAAATGGAGAAAGAGGTCAACCTGCATAAGTCCAGTCTGGAATCTTTCAACCCGGCAGCAATCATGGCCAGAGGATACAGCGCTGTTTTGGATAACAGCCGCAGATTGGTCGGCAGGGCTGAAAAGCTGAGAAAAAACGATCGTATCACCTTGGTTATGAAAGACGGGGAAGCAGACTGCGAAGTGACAGAAATAAGGAGGGACAGCCATGAGCAAAGCTGAAAACAAGCCGAAGTTTGAAGAAATTCTGGCAAAGCTGGAACAAAGCTCGGAAAACTTAAAAAAAGAAAACATCACGCTGGAAGATGCCCTGAAAAATTTCGAAGAAGGAATTGCATATTATGAAGCGTGCAGCGAGATATTAAATAATGCCAAACAAAAAATCGAAACGTATTCCAAGGAATAGAGGGAGGGCTACCATGCCGGAATTAATTAGAAAAAGATATAAAGAACTGATAGAAGAACACATTCTGGATTTCCTGCCGGATATTGATCACAAAAGCATTACGCTCTATGAATCTATGAAATACAGCCTTTCGGCAGGCGGTAAGCGGATACGCCCGATGCTGCTCTTAGCTGCGGCAGAATTTACCGGCTGCAAGCTGGAGGCCGCTATCCCATATGCCTGCGCAGTTGAATATATGCACACTTATTCGCTGATTCACGACGATCTTCCGGCCATGGATGACGATCAGCTGCGAAGAGGTGTTCCAACAAACCATATCATTTACGGCGAAGCCATGGCTATTCTGGCTGGGGACGGACTGCAGTCGGCTGCGTACGAAGCCATGAACAAGGACATGCTCCTTTATTTCGATGATCCCGATAAGCTGAAAAAGCGTATTCGCGCCTCTTATGAGATTGCAAAAGGCTCCGGATGCCGGGGCATGGTGGCCGGTCAAGTGGCTGATATCGAATCGGAGGACAAGGCGTGCTCCCGGGAAATGCTGGACTATATCCATTTGACCAAGACAGCGGCTCTCATCGTGGCGGCAGTTCGTGCGGGAGCACAGCTGGGCGGCGCAGATGCGGAAACGCTCAATAACTTGACCATTTATGCGGAAAATCTGGGCTTGGCTTTCCAGATTGCCGATGACATCCTCGATGTGGTAGGCAGCGAAAAAGAGATGGGAAAAAAGGCCGGTGTGGATCAAGTGAAGAAAAAATCCACCTATCCATCCCTCTATGGACTGGAAGCATCCAAGGCCAAGCTGATGGAGTTGACGGACAACGCCATTGAAGCACTGTCTTCTTACTATGACAATGCAGAATTCTTTACTAAACTAGCAACAGACTTAGCAGTACGAGGCAAATAAGCATGAAAAAATTATTGGAATATCAGTTTCCTCAGGATTTGAAAACAATGACCGAAAACGAGTTGGAGCTTTTATCCTATGAGATTCGGGATTTCCTGATCAGCAATATTTCCAAGACTGGAGGCCATCTGGCCTCCAATCTTGGTGTAGTGGAATTATCCATTGCTTTACATAAAGTCTTTGACACTCCCACAGACAAACTGATCTGGGATGTAGGACATCAATCTTATGTACACAAAATCCTCACCGGAAGGGCCGAGGGATTTCAGACGCTGCGAAAATTCGGCGGCATGAGCGGCTTTCCCAAGGTGAAGGAAAGCGAATACGACACCTTTGATACCGGGCACAGCAGCACCTCCATATCCGTTGCTGCCGGAATGGCGGCTGCCAGAGATTTGGCAAAGGAAGACTTCAAAATCGCAGCCATCATCGGAGACGGCGCTCTTACAGGAGGTTTGGCCTATGAAGCCATGAACAATGTGGGTGTTTCCAAGACCAATCTAGTAGTCATTCTAAATGATAACGGTATGTCCATCGCTCCCAATACCGGCGGGGTGTCCAAATATCTGAGCAAGCTGCGCGGATCCCGCAAATATACCGATTTTAAGAAGCGGGTAAAAAAGAACATTTCCGAAATTCCAGGCATTGGAAAAGGAGTCGTTTCCGGCATGCAGCATATGCGGGATTCTCTCAAATATGCCGTTCTGGACGGCATCATGTTCGAAGAGCTGGGATTCAAATATTTTGGTCCTGTGGACGGACACAATATGGAAGTGCTTTTGGAGACCCTTACCATGGCCAAAGAAGTCGACGGTCCGGTGTTCATTCACGTTATCACCAAAAAAGGCAAAGGCTATAAAAGCGCCGAAGAAACACCCAGCAAATATCATGGTACGGGGCCTTTCGATCCAACAACAGGACGCCAGCATAAGAGCGGCGGAAGCGTACCTTCCTATTCGGACGTATTCGGCAATAAGATGATCCAAATGGCGAAAACCAACAATAAAATCGTCGCCATTGGAGCGGCTATGCTGGAAGGCACAGGCTTGAAGGGCTTTAAGGAACGATATCCCGCCAGAACCTTTGACGTGGGCATTGCAGAAGGCCATGCGGTAACCTTTGCTGCGGGAATGGCGGCCGGCGGCTACCGTCCGGTAGTTGCCATCTATTCTACGTTTCTGCAGCGTGCCTATGATCAAATGATAGAAGACGTTTGTCTGCAAAATCTTCCGGTGGTTTTCGCCATCGACCGTGCGGGCATTGTGGGCGCTGACGGAGAAACCCACCATGGTATGTTCGACCTTTCCTATCTGAGCCATATGCCCAATATGACCATTCTGGCTCCCGCAGACAGAGGTGAGCTGGAACAAATGCTGGAATACGCCATGACGCTGGAAGGCCCGTGCGCTATTCGCTATCCGAGAGGCGAGGCTATGGATCTGGGGTTGAACTGTCCGATCCAAGGCAGCCTGGTTATTGAAGAAGGAAGGGACGTGGAACTTTGGGCGGCCGGCAATATGCTGACCGTGGGCTTTCAGGTGCAGGAAGTATTGAAGAAAAACTCCATCGATGCCGGGCTGATCGATGCCCGTTTTGTCCGTCCCTTGGACCAGAAGGCCATAACCGCGTCTGCTGAGCGGACAAGACTGATCGTCACCTTGGAAGACAATGTGATCACCGGAGGCTTTGGAGAAAATCTGGCCGCGGCCATGATGGAATCCCCGGTAAAGGTTCTCAATTTCGGCTGGCCGGATCGTTTTATCGAACACGGAAGCATCGGTCAGCTCTTTGAAAAATATGGATTAAATCCCGAAAGTATTGCAGAAAGGATTTGTGAATATCTTGAAAAACAGGCTTGATGTGATTCTGGTAGAGCGGGGATTGTTTCCCTCAAGGGAAAAGGCCAAAGCTGCTGTTATGGCGGGTGTTGTCTACGTGGACGGCCAAAAGGTAGATAAGGCCGGGACTCCTGTGGATGAACAGGCGCCCATTCATATAAAGGAAAACCTTTGCCCTTACGTGAGCAGAGGAGGACTGAAGCTGGAGAAAGCTGTGGCAGAATTCAGGTTTTCCCTGAGAGAAGCGGTCTGCATGGATATTGGCGCCTCCACCGGAGGCTTTACCGACTGCATGCTGCAAAAAGGCGCCAGGAAAGTCTTTGCAGTGGATGTGGGCTATGGACAGCTGGATTGGAAGCTGCGCAACGACAAGCGGGTTGTCAATATGGAAAAAGTCAATATCCGCTACCTGGATTTAGAGTCCGTCGACCACGACCTGGATTTTATCAGTATTGATGTTTCGTTTATTTCCCTAAAATTGGTGTTTCCAATAGCTTCTGTGCTGCTGGCTGCCGGCGGCAGTCTGGTTTGTCTGGTAAAGCCCCAGTTTGAAGCGGGGAGGGAGCAGGTAGGCAAAAAAGGGATCGTCCGCGACAAAAACGTCCATAAAGAAGTCATTCAAAAGGTGATCGGGTATGGGCAGGATAATGGTCTTTATGCTCATGGGCTGACTTTTTCTCCGGTTACGGGAGCAAAAGGAAACATTGAATACCTGCTGTACCTGAAAAAGCAGCAGGCCCCAGAAGAGCAAAAGGTCGATGTGGATGCAGTTGTATTAACCTCTCATTCAGAGTTGGAATAAAAGGAATTAGAGAAGAAAAGGAGAATAATAAGAATGAAATTATCTGACAAGGTGCTGGCAATGCAGCATTCGCCCATCCGAAAATTCAACCCCATCGCGCAGAAGGCAAAGGAGGCTGGTAAAAAAGTCTACCATCTCAATATCGGTCAGCCGGATATCGAAACACCCGACTGCTTTATGAACGCGATCAAGAATTTTGACGAAAAAGTTGTCGCCTATGCCGAATCAGGCGGCGTAACGATTTTGCAGGACGCTATATCCGATTACTTTAAGCAATATGGAATGAATTATGGCAGGGATCAGATTATTGTGACCAACGGCGGTTCGGAAGCATTGAGCATGATCTTCATCTCCCTGCTCAATCCAAAAGATGAGGTGCTGATCCCGGAACCTTTCTATACCAATTATCATACCTTTGTCACCATGGCGGACGGCGTGGTCGTGCCCATTACAACCACGCCGGAAGAGGGATATCACTATGCGGACGCCGAGAAAATTGAGGCCGCCATCACACCCAATACGAAGGCTATCTGCTGCATCAGTCCGGGCAACCCAACCGGTGTCGTCCTCACCTTGGACGAAATGAAGCTGATCGGCGAAATCGCTAAAAAGTACGATCTATGGATTATAGCGGACGAAGTATACAGGGAATTTGCTTATGACGGCCGGGAGGTGACATCGTTCGGCATGATGGACGATCTGGCTGATCGAGTCATCATCGTCGATTCGGTTTCCAAGCGGTTTTCAGCCTGCGGCGCCAGAATTGGCTGCATTGCTGCCAAAAACAAAGACCTTCTGGACAATCTGATGAAAATCGCCCAGGGCAGACTTTGTTCGCCCACCGTCGATCAGATCGGAGCAGCAGCCCTCTACAAGCTTCCCAAATCCTATTACAATGAAATACGCGCCGAATACGAAGCAAGACGGGACGCTGTCTATGAAGAACTGATGAAGATTCCAGGGGTCGTCTGCCAAAAACCGGGAGGAGCTTTTTATCTCACTGCCAAATTGCCGGTGGAAGACGCATCGGATTTTCTCATGTTCCTGTTGACGGAATTTGACGATCACGGCGAAACTGTTATGTTTTCACCTGCTGAAGGATTTTATGCTACGCCGGACCTGGGCCGGGAGGAAATGCGTATTGCCTATGTCCTGAATCAGAAGGATATGGCACGCGGAGTCCAGCTGATCCGCCTGGGCATGGAAGCCTATAGCAAGCGATAGATGGACAGCCCTGGGAGGCAAAGGGCGCTTCTCAGGGCACTCTTTTTTCTATAAGAACAGAAAGGATTCAAGAAACTTATGGCACTGTCACCAATGATGCAGCAATATATAAAAATCAAGCAAGACTATGAGGATTGTATCCTCTTTTTCAGGTTGGGTGACTTTTATGAAATGTTTTATGAGGATGCAAAGACTGCTTCCAGAGAATTGGAGCTGACCCTGACCGGAAAAAACTGCGGACAGGAGGAGCGTGCTCCCATGTGCGGCGTACCTTTTCATTCTGCGGATACATATATTGCCCGTCTGGTGGAAAAGGGATATAAAGTGGCCATCTGCGAGCAGACGGAGGATCCGTCGCAGGCGAAGGGAATTGTAAAACGGGAAGTCATCCGCATCGTTACACCCGGAACGGTCATCAGCCAGACCATGCTCAAGGAAACGGAGAACAATTATATTGCCTCCGTTTTCAACATGGGAGAAAAGACAGGCCTGGCCTATTGCGATGTTTCCACAGGAGAAATCTACGGGACCGAGCTTCCCCGCGACAACGCCTTTGAAACGCTGCTCAACGAATTGGTAAAAATTCGCGCCAGAGAGATCTTGATCAACGAGGATCATCTTCTGGATCTGGATGAAATGAAGCTGGTCACAGAAGCGTACTTCAATCCTTTGGGAAATGATTATTACAACGATCGGGCGGTTTCTGACGCGGTTCTCCGCCAGTTCAAGGTGAAAGCCCTGTTAGGGCTGGGGCTGGAGGAAAACACGGCTGTGGTCCGGGCTCTGGGCGCCATGCTGCTCTACCTCCACGAGACACAGAAAAACAGCCTTGAGCATATTTCCTGGCTTCATTTATATGAAATGGGCACCCATATGTGCCTGGACAAGGCGACCATTAAAAATCTGGAGCTGACCGAAACCCTTTTTGAAAAGAAGATTCAAGGCTCCCTGCTGGGCGTGCTGGATAAGACCAGCACTGCCATGGGCTCCCGCAAATTGAAGCAATGGATCAAAGAACCCCTCAACAACGCCCATGACATCAACCTGCGGCTGGAAGCGGTGGAGGTTCTCACCGATGATCTTCTTATGCGCAACAATATCCGGGAAAGCCTGAAACAAATTTATGACTTTGAACGGCTGGCCGGTCGGATCGCTTGCGGCAGCGCTAACGGAAAAGATTTGATCGCTCTGCGGAATTCCTGTTTTGTGCTTCCGGACATAAAGAATGATTTATCAGGGTGTGGCAGCCGGCTTCTTTCGGAGCTGGAACAAGAGATCGATGATTTAAAACCGGTATACGCCTTGATTGATCGAGCGATTGTTGAGGAACCGCCCTTTGCCATTAAAGAAGGGGGCATGATCAAAGAAGGATATTCCAAGGAGCTGGATGAGCTGAAATTCTCCATCAAAGATGCGCAGAACTGGATTGCACAGCTGGAGAGTACTGAACGGGAGCGGACAGGCATTAAAAACTTGAAGGTGGGATTTAACAAAGTCTTTGGTTATTTTTTGGAAGTGACCAAATCCTATTATGAGATGATCCCCGATAACTATGTGCGCAAACAGACTCTGGCCAATTGTGAACGGTTTATCACGCCTGAACTGAAAGAGATGGAAAGCCTGGTTCTCAATGCTGAAGTGAAGATCAACCAGATGGAATACGAACTCTTCACCCAGGTGCGCGGCAAAATTCAAAGACATATCCGCCAGATTCAAAAAACTTCGGCAGCCGTTTCCAGCCTGGATGTTTTAACAGCCTTCTCTTTGGTTGGCCAGCAGAATAACTATATTCGGCCGGTTGTGGATGAATCGGACACGATTGAAATTGAAAAGGGACGTCATCCTGTGATCGAACAGACGATTCGCGATGGAATCTTTGTCAGCAATGACACCTATCTGGACAGAGACAGAGACAGCCTGCTTTTGATCACCGGGCCCAATATGGCTGGTAAATCCACTTATATGCGCCAAACCGCGTTGATTGTACTGTTGGCACAGTCAGGCTGCTTCGTGCCGGCAGACAGCGCACATATCGGCATTGTGGATCGGATTTTTACCAGAATTGGAGCTTCCGACAATCTTGCCCAAGGACAGAGTACCTTTTTCGTTGAAATGAGCGAACTGGCATACATACTCAATTCTGCAACGGAAAAAAGCTTGATTATTCTTGATGAAATCGGCCGGGGAACCAGCACATACGACGGATTATCCATCGCCTGGGCCGCAGCTGAATACCTGTGCAAAACCAAACGCCAGGTGCGGACGCTGTTCGCTACCCATTATCACGAAATGACGACTCTGGAGGGGTATATGAAAGGTCTGCGCAATCTCAATGTGGATGTAGCTGAAGAAAACGGCAATGTAGTTTTCTTGCATAAGATCATCGAAGGCAGCGCCAGCAGGAGCTATGGGATCCAGGTGGCAAAACTGGCCGGTGTGCCGTCTTTGCTCCTTGAGCGGGCGGCGGATAAATTGAAAGAACTAGAGGAAGGACGTCCGATATCGGAGAACTCTTCTGGAGCTGAAGAGCCGTCTGTCATGGCAGAGGAAGAGCAGCAGATTTCCTTTTTCGGTTTTGCTCCAAACCCGGTGGTCGAACGGTTAAAAAGCCTGGATTTGATGAATCTGACTCCATCGGAAGCATTTAAAATTTTGGAACAATTGAAAGAGGCAGCAGAGGGATAAGGAGGAAATTTTGAAATATTTGATTATTTTAGTACCAATCGTACTGCTCATTGCAACCATTTATCTCATCCGTCAGGCCAACGCCAAGAAAGATTATCCAAAGTCAGCGGCTATGAAAAAATGGATCGGAAGTGAAGTGGTATTACTGGTCATTTGTATTGCCATTGTATGTACCTTATAGGAGACAGCCATGATTCGGATTTTAGAAAAAGAGGTTGCAGATAAAATCGCAGCCGGGGAGGTGGTGGACCGACCCCTATCCATTGTTAAAGAGTTGGTGGAAAACTCCATCGATGCCGGAGCATCGGCGATCACAGTAGAAATTAAAAAGGGCGGCAAAGCTTATATCCGGGTTACGGACAACGGGTGCGGGATCGAGGCTGATCAAGTGGAAACAGCGTTTTTGCGCCATGCAACCAGCAAAATCTCTCAAGCGAAAGATCTGGAGACAATTGAAACATTGGGTTTTCGGGGAGAAGCTCTGGCCAGTATTGCTGCTGTCTCTCGGACTGAAATCATAACCAAGACAGCAAATGCGCCGGCAGGGGTAAGGCTGGCGGTTGAAGGCAGCAGGCCGGCTGAAAAGGAGATGACCGGGTGTCCCAATGGAACTACGGTTGTTGTCCGAGATTTGTTCTACAACACTCCGGCCAGACAGAAATTCATGAAATCCGACGCATCGGAAAGCAGCTTGATTATAGAGTTCATCTCTCAGATTGCGCTTGCTTACGCCAATGTGAAGATTCGTCTTGTCAATAATGGAAGTCTGCTTTTTACCACACCGGGAAAAGGGGACCGCTATCAAAATATCCTCACGGTTTACAGCCGGGAAATCGGCGATGAGCTGATTCCAGTGCAGGGGCAGCAAGGTAACCTTTCCCTGGAGGGATACATATCAGGACCAGGGCTTTCTCATGCCACACGAAAACATCAGATTTTTTTTATCAATGGCAGAGTTGTAAACAGCAAAATTCTGCAAAAAGGTATCAGCCAGGCATATTCGGATAAACTCTTTGAAGGAAGATTTCCGGCAGCTTACTTGTTTCTGCAGGCAGCTCCTCAGACATTGGATGTGAATATCCATCCCAATAAGCGGGAGGTGCGTTTTGACAATGAGGCTATAGTTACAGAATTTGTCCGCCAGATTCTTCGGCAGGCACTCCTTTCCAAAGAATCCATACCAGCTGTAACAGAAAAGGATGTTTTTCGTAAAGAGCGAAGCGAGGAGTACAAGGCTGCGGCGAAAAAAACGGATTTTCGCAAAGCTGCTCCTGTTCCGCCGCCTGAAGAAGAACAAGTTGATATAAAAAAATTATTGTCAACCATACGCCAGGAGGAAGAAAAAAAGGAGCCGTCCATTAAAGAGGAAGCTGCTTCCTATCATGCGGATCCCGGACCGGCGGCAGCATCGGTTTCAGCCGAAGGAAAAAAAGCGGATCCGCTCGTGCAGATAAAAAAGCCTCAGACACCGGCGCCGTTTGATTTCGATGACCTGACCATCACCGGTTCCATCTTTGGCACTTATATTACTGCCATTGATGAAACTTGCTTTTATCTCATCGATCAGCATGCGGCCCACGAGCGGGTTTTCTTTGAAAAACTGATGGACCAATACCGAAGCTCCGAAAAACACAGCCAGCCCATTATGATCCCCATTATGCTCAATGTTTCTTATCCTGCTGCAGAGGAGCATGAAGAATGGATGGAGCCCCTCAGGCAGATGGGTTTTTCAGTGGAAGGGTTCGGGCCCAAGACCTACATTGTGAAAGAAATTCCCATGTTCATGGGCCTGGATGAAGCGGAACGTTTTCTCAACGATTTTGTAGACAGCGCTTCCGCGGGCATCAAGATGGATCACGCGCCTGCCATTGAAAAATTAACCATGCGCTCCTGCAAAAGCGCGGTAAAAGCCCACGATTACTTAAAAGATAGCGAGATCGACCAACTGATGGCTGATTTGAAAAAGTGCGAGAATCCATTTTCCTGCCCCCATGGCAGACCGACCTTCATAAAAATGACCCAATATGAGATTGAAAAAATGTTTAAAAGAGTTTGATATGAAAAAAATATTAGTCGTTGCCGGACCCACGGCCGTAGGAAAAACTGAATACGCTCTGAAACTGGCTCAGCGGCTGGACGGGGAAATTGTTTCCTGCGACTCCATGCAGCTTTATAAATACATGGATATCGGCAGCGCCAAGCCGACGAAGGAAGAACGCGCTCTGGTAAAGCATTACCTGGTAGATGAAATCGATCCCAGGGAGCCTTTTTCGGCAGCTGAATATCAGAAAAGGGCTAAAGCCGCCATCGCCGAAATCCATGACAAGGGAAAACTTCCCATCATTTCCGGCGGTACCGGGCTCTATCTCAACTCGCTGCTCTACGAAATGGATTTCAGCGCGCCGCCCAGAAGGGACGGTTATCGGGAAAAACTGGAGCAGCTGGCCCATGAACAGGGAAAAGAGGCCGTATATCGTCTCCTTGCGGAAAAAGATCCAGATGCGGCAGCACGGATCCATCCCAACAACACAAAAAAAATCATCCGTGCGCTGGAAGCCGTGGAGACAACCGGTCAGGGAATCCCGGCCTTCACTCAGGTCCGCACCCCGGTCAGCGGCTATAAGCCTTGCCTCCTCGGCCTTACCAGGGATCGGCAGGAGCTTTATGACCGCATCAATGCCCGGGTAGAGATCCTTATGAAGCAGGGCCTCCTGGAAGAAGTCAAGGGACTGCTCGGGATGGGACTATCCGAGGACGATATTTCCATGAAAGGAATCGGCTATAAAGAATTGATCTATCATTTGCACGGCAAATACGATCTTGATACGGCTGTGAAGAAAATACAGCAAAACACTCGAAATTACGCAAAAAGACAGTTAACTTGGTTCCGCAGATATGATAAAATTAAGTGGTTTGAGCTTTCTATGTATGAAAGCAGTGAAAAGGCATTAAAGGATATGATTTTATGGGTGGACAAAAACAAATAAAGGTTCATAATAAGAGTAGTAAGCCGGATAATATCGTCATGAAGGAACATGAGATCATCCACCAGTGCGAAGAGATCGAACATGAGCTTCCTCGGTTCCTCCGGGGATTTTTCGCATACCTTCGCGGCAATGTGCTTCCTATGACTAGGCTGGCTTACCTCCATGACATCAAATTTTTCTGTGAGTATCTCATAAAAGAAACGGCTCTTTCCGAGGCTCCATGTCCAAAAGACATCACCTTATCGGAGTTTGACGAGATCCGGGCGGTGGATGTGAACGCATTTATCGACTATTGCAGAAGGTACAAAGTCGAAACGAAGGGTTCGATTGTCGTCTATGAAAACAACAATAAGACCCTGGCCAGAAAAAAATCTTCTGTTTCGGTCATGTTCAAACAGCTCTATCGAGACGAGCTGCTGAAAAAAAACATTACCGATGGATTTGATCCCATTCGTGTTCCAAAAGCGACAGAACGGGAGATTAAAGCTCTTCAGGACGACGAGGTGATGATTATGCTGGATGCGGTGGCTGCGGGCAGCCATCTGACAAAGAAGGAACGGCAGTTTTGGGAAAAAACAAAAAAACGGGACAAAGCGATCCTGCTGTTATTTCTGACTTACGGTCTCAGGCTTTCTGAGCTTCAGCAGCTCAATGTGTCCTCCTTTAACTTTTCCAGAGGAGAATTCACGATCTACCGAAAGCGGGGAAAAGAATCCAATATGCCCCTGAATCAATCGGTAACCCTGGCGGTCAGAGACTACATAGAGGATGAACGGGCCGACGATTCCAAGCTGGAAGAAATCCATAAGGATGCGCTGTTTCTTTCTCTCCAAGGCAAGAGAATGACAGAACGGCAAATCCGGGAACTGGTGAAAAAATATACGTCCATTGGACTTGCTACATCCCGAAAATCCGGTTACAGTCCCCATAAACTAAGAGCTACCGCAGCTACCAGTCTGATCGGGCGCGGCAACTCCATCTTTGATGTTCAAGCTCTGATGGATCATGAACAGGTGACAACCACTCAGCTTTATGCTGCACATAAGATGAATGTCAAGCGGGAGCTGGTGAAAGATATGGAATGGGAGCTGGAACGAACTGAGGGTAAGAAGAAAAAATGATCACAGAAATAACAAAGATACAGTGTATGGTGGTTCTAGAAAGGAAAGAAAAAAGGAAATGAAGAAGAAGGCCTTTATCTGCACGTGTGCAGCATCTTTATTAATATGCAATTGTGTGACTGCGGCTCCTGTCTTTGCAGCCGACTATTCATTTATACAAAAAGTTGAAAATCTTCAATATGACGCTGAGTTTCAAGCAGAACTCGCTGAAGAAGAGGCAATTAAAGCAGGCAAGGCCGATACCAGCTGGTTTGATCCGGATGATCCCAAGGAAGTGTATGAGATTACGACTGAGCAGCAGCTCTTCGGTCTGGCTAAATTGGTCCGCACTAGGAAAATCGAATGGAAAGTCAATGAGGTCTATACTTTTAAAGGGGTTACCTTTAAATTGATGAATGATATCGCCCTGACCAAAAACTGGATACCTATTGGAAACTCTGAGGTACACTTGTTTGAAGGCGTGTTTGACGGGAATGGACATACGATCTCCGGAATAAAGATCAATGGCTCTCAAGAAGACAATCAAGGTTTTTTCGGTTATTTGGCAGGAACCGTGAACAACTTGAATTTATCCGGCAGCATCAATACTTACGGCAGCAATATCGGCGGTATGGCCGGCACGATGACCTCGTCGGCAGTCGTTGAAAACTGTACCGTAAACATAGAAGTCTCTGGGACAGATAAAATTGGCGGGGTAGTCGGCGAAAGCAATTCTGGTCAGGTGATCAATTGTCATAACCAGGGCAGCGTCAAAGGAAATGTCAAGGTTGGCGGCGTGGTCGGCGAAAACTGGAATGGACGTATTGAACAATGTTCCAACGAAGGAACCGTTGTTTCTAAAGGAAAGGGTGTGGGTACTTATGGTACCGGCGGTATTGCCGGTAGATCGGTAGCCAAATCAGCAATGATCAAGGAGTCCTTCAATCGAGGAAATATTCATTCGGGAAATGAATGCGCCGGCGGCGTGGTGGGTTATACCAACGCAGTCGGTTCAACGGTGGAAAGCTGTTATAATACTGGTTCTGTTTCCGGTCCTGAGGACGGTTCTTACGGTTATGTCGGGGGAGTGGTTGGTAGTATCGGCGAAGATGGAGTAAAACTTCGAAATTCTTATAATGCCGGAACCTTAAAAAATGGTAAATATATCGGCGGTATACTTGGCAATTACACGGCAGACTATTATAATGATATAGGACGCTCAATCAGCAACAATTATTATCTGAACAACTCGGCAAAGGCTGCTGTCGGAAAAGACAGGGAGGGGAAAGGGAAGAAACGGTACTCAAAGACGATCGTTCCCATGTCCTCCGGAGATATGAGGAGTACCCATATGGCATCCGATTTGGGCAATGCCTATCGTCCTGATACCAGCGGTATGTACGGCATGAACAACGGTTATCCGGTTTTTATATGGCAGGAAAATGAAACCATTGACCGGAACGCAATATTAAAAAAGATGAGGATCGGTTATAAGGATTCCTTCCAGAAGTTCTTTGAAGAAAATCTTTATGGGACTGCTTCTGGTGAATTTATTATAGAGATGTTCAACCCCCATGTTTATATTGAAAATATGTTTTCTGAATTAAAAGATAAAGCGGAAGATATGAAATAGACTAGATATAAAAATATTATGTAAAGTGAGAAATGAAACATGCAGACAAATACTTATCGATTATTATCAAAAGAGTTACAGATTGCCCCTCGCGTTCTGGATCATATTTCAGAGGCCGAGGAAGCGGTAAAAGGCGAATTTGATCATTTGGACGATATTATGGCATATAACCAGTATAAAGTCCTGACCGCATTTCAAAAGAATCGAATCAGTGACACGCATTTTGCGTGGAATACTGGATATGGCTACGATGATGTCGGCAGGGACGCTTTGGAGCGAGTTTATGCTGATATTTTTAAAGCGGAAGCAGCATTGGTTCGGCCGATTATCGTCAATGGGACGCATGCGTTAACCCTAACGCTGACCGGGATATTGCGACCGGGAGATGAGCTGATCTACTGCACCGGAGCCCCATATGATACGTTGGAAGAAGTAATTGGAATCCGGGGCGAGGGCAAGGGTTCTCTGAGGGAGTTTGGAGTCAGCTACAAACAAGTAGAGCTCACGCCGGAAGGAAATATCGATTTGACCGCGCTTAAGAATGCGATTACGGAAAAGACCCGCATGGTAACAGTTCAACGCGCTACCGGATATGGCTGGCGAAAGGCTATTACCATTCCTCAGATTCGTGAATGGGCGGACTTCGTCCACCAGATCAATCCCAATATTGTGTGCATGGTGGATAACTGTTACGGCGAATTTCTGGATACGGAGGAGCCTACTGAAGTTGGCGCTGATGTTCTTGCCGGTTCTCTCATCAAGAATCCGGGAGGCGGCCTGGCTTTGACGGGCGGCTATATTGCCGGAAAAAAAGAACTAATCGATCTGATTTCTTATCGAATGACCTCGCCGGGGATTGGGGGGGAATGCGGCCTCACGTTTGGACAGACCAGGACTATGTTCCAAGGACTGTTTCTTGCACCTAAAACAGTAAACGGTGCGGTTAAGGGCGCGGTTTTGTGCGCAAAGGCATTTGAAATGCTGGAATATGATGTCTGTCCGAAGGCAGGGGATACCCGGAGCGATATCATTGAAGCAGTCAAGCTTGGGAGTCCGGAAGCGGTGGTTGCTTTTTGTGAAGGAATTCAGGCAGCTGCTCCAATTGATGCTTATGTAAAACCGATTCCATGGGATATGCCGGGATATGAGGATCAGGTGGTCATGGCTGCCGGCGCCTTTGTTCAGGGTTCATCCATTGAGCTGAGTGCCGATGCTCCTATCCGCGAGCCTTACATCGTTTATTTTCAGGGGGGACTCACTTATGAGCATTCCAAATTCGGCGTTATCAAGGCCTTGCAGACCTTGTATGAACAAGGCCTGGTTTCATTGGATTAAAACAAATGGGTAAAGGGATTACTAGCTAGAGTTATGAATAAACAAAAAAAAGAACAATTACGAAGAAAAATTAAAGTATTTACAACCATTTTAAAGCTTGCACTGCTGCTGTTCATATTGGTGGGCTTGCCGCTGTATATCTATTTTTATCAGCCGGAAGTGATTGAACGCATGTCCAGTCTGGAAAGTGTAAACGCCTTTTTTAAGCAGTATAAAACCCAGAGCATTTTAGTCTATATTGGCGCGCAAGTGGCGCAGATCGTAGTCTGTATCATACCGGGCCAGTGGCTGCAATTCGCTGCCGGATATATGTACGGATTTTGGCTGGGCTTTCTGTTTTCTCTGATCGGCGCAGCGATTGGTTCGGTGATCACGTATTATCTGGCAAAACTTTTGGGCCGCGATGCGATGCATCTGATTTTCGGTGAGCAAAAGATCAATCAATTCATCCATAAGCTAAACAGCAAGAAAGCGGTTGTGATTGTGTTTCTGATTTTTCTGATACCGGGGGTACCCAAGGACCTATGCAACTATGCGGCCGGTATTTCGGAAATGAAGTTAAAGCCGTTTTTAATCGTTTCATTGATCGGAAGAAGCCCGGGAATGATGGGCAGCCTTCTTATCGGCAGACAGATTGAAGCGGGGGATTATACAGGAGCGATCGTCATTGCGGTTATTGCAGTAATTCTGTTTATCATTGGTATTGTTATGCGGAAGAAATTGACGATCTGGCTGGATAAAGCTTATGACAAACTCTATAAATAGGAGACCTCTATGAGAAAAAATCTCAATTTTATTTTATACGGAATTGCAATGGCAATCATTTTGATTCCCATTGCAATGACGCAAGCTCTTCACAAACCGATGGGCCAGCCTGCGGAAACATGGCTTCTATCCGGCGGATTGGTCTTATTGATCGCGGGCAAGCTGTTCTCTATAAAAAAGAAGCGGCAGGAGACCGGCGAGTCCATCTTTTTAGATGTGGTCATCGTTCTTTGCCTGGCCGCTATGATTATATGGATGTTTATAAAGATGTAAGATGCGAGCCGTGCCGAGCATCTTTCACTATTCTATACCTTGCGGCAACGCCGCACTCCGATTCTGCTTGCTTTAACCGTTTTCCGATAACCATCGGGTGGAGGGAAACGGTCAAAATTTTTGTTTCTAACATTCTTAACTCCTTGTAAAAATTCCATTCTTTAATTATGCGTTTTTATTTATCACAAACTTGCGAACAAATGTTTACATTTTTCTTGACAAGGAATATATGTTCGTGTATGATAAGAACATCAGGAAGAACAAACGTTCAGAAAGGGTGGGTATATAGAATGCAGATGAAAAGACAAACAAGAAAAAAATATAGAATTAAATCAAGAGTAAGATTTACTGTCTTTATTGTTCTAATGCTTCTTGTAACTGCAACTGCAGTCACAACATTTTTGGGATTTAATAATGCAGATGGTATGACAAAACCGCAATATATCCAAGTTCAAGTTGAATCCGGCGACACATTATGGTCGATAGCAGAACAATATATGCCTGCGGATATGGATCGCCGTGAATCCGTACATATAATTAGTAAAACGAACGAAACTTCTGCATCAAAGCTTTATCCGGGACAAACACTGAAGATTCCTGTAAAACGTTAAGTTGTTTGTCTTTTGGATGTTGACAGAGGATACTAAATTATAATAAAAATTGCTTAAAACGGAAATTAGAGCTTCGCTTAGAAGGACAAAAGGAATAGGTATAAGATTGTGCCGACACGTAAGATACAAACGCTTGGAGAGCGAAATACACTAATAAACGATCAAGTGTTGGGGCAAGTGAAACAAAGCTGCTAAATGAATCTTTAGAAATTCGCCTACAATTTATTTAGACAAAAGGGGTTATTATAAAAATTATGCATTTTCCTAAACCAATATTATACAACTTACTTGAAAAAGCCGAACTGCTAATTTGTTCGGCTTTTTCGGTATTTCAGTATACTTTCGTGGAACTTTATAAATTATAACATTTCCGAAAATTATGATTTTAGGAATAGTTATTTGAAGCTTGATGTTGCCTTCTTTCCTATTATAACCGTACAGTTAATCTGCTGATTTTTGCTTTTCAAATACCAGCGTGATACCGCTCTGGGAAAATAGCAGCTGATTATTTTCCAAATTTACTTGCAGATCAGAGCTATTGTCACTGTCTTTAATAGTATAGACACCATCACCATCATCGCTCCACTTGCTTTTTTTTGCTTCTCCAAAGATTTCAATTGAAACCGTATTGTCCTCGTAGAATATGATTTGAGGAAAGCTGTCAAGATTCATTTGTTTTAAAAAGTCGTCTCTGGTGATTTCCTGATCTGCGACTTTCGCAGAACTCAGTTCCCAGATCCCTGTGATGAGAGCTTTTGAAGCGTCATCAGAATTATTGCATGCTGTTATGGTTATACAAATGAAAGCGGTCAATAATAACAGGACGACTTTGCTTTTGATTTTCTTATTTAACATCTTCTCCCCTACTTCTTCTCATAAGTCAGCGCATAGCCGTTTTGTTCCATTTTCAAAGTCGATCCGTCAAGTTCCACGGATTTGGTCACATCATCGTCCCCTGACTTATAAGTGATGGAATAAGCACCGCCCTCTTCGGCCCAAGTGCCGGTTCCTGAATCGCCGTTCACATCCAGCGTTACTTTGCCGTCGTCTTCAAATGTTAAAACCGGAACTTTATCCACATCAGCGGATTTCATATAATCCTCCGCACCCATTTTGCTGCTGCCCGCCGCAATTTCCGATAACTCCCAGGTGCCGACGATTGCTGTATTTCCGCCCTTCTTCTGATCACCTGCACCGCAGGCCGCAAGTCCAATACATAAAACCATTGCTAGGATCAATGCCGGGATGTTTTTTTTCATCTGATACATAACATTAAACTTCCTTCCATTCTTCATTTCAATATATATGACTCATTTTCTGAAAGCTTTCTTGCGCTCGATATAAGCTTTTGCCTGCTCATAAAGAACTTTTTCGTCAGCCGTCTGCGGCATATAGGGTTTGACTTCTTGCGGACGGCCGGTTTCGTCGATGCATACCATGGTAAAGTAAGCGGACAAGGCAACCTGCGTATTCCCTTCAGACTTTAAATTTTCCGCATCCACCGTCACCAAGACTTCCATAGAGGTCCTGCCCACATATACGATGGAAGCGGTACATACGACCAGATCGCCCACATGAACGGGAAAATGAAAACTCATCTCATCCACTCTAGCGGTCACGCAATCTGACTTGGAATAACGCATGGCCACCGCCGCTGCCGCTGTATCCATGAATTTTACCATTTCACCGCCGTGGACGACACCCAGCGCATTGGCATGGTGAGGCATCATTACCTGGCTCATTACAATTTGATTTTTTACATCCATATTTTGTCAACCTTCCTTCAGCATATGTCTCCAATACAGAGGGTTCCCCTGCTGTACCAGATCGATTCCTTTCCTATGATAACATAAAATGGACGAAAAGGTCAGCCTCTACAGGGCGGTTATTTGGATTTGGCAATCAAGTCCTTTTTCCTCTGCACATGCTTCGCAGCTTCTTCATACAAACGCAATTCGTCTTCCGTCTCCGGGACATAGTCAGCGACGCACTGGGGCCGCCCGTTCTTGCCCATGCACACCATGGTGAAGTAGGCGGACAGGGCTTTCTGAGGCTTACTGTTGGATTCCAGATCTTCCGCTTCCACATTCACCAAAACTTCCATGGAAGTTTTGCCTACATATACGATTGACGCTGTACAGGTCACCAATGCTCCCACAAAGATCGGAAGGTGAAATTCCAGCTCATCCACTCTGGCGGTTACGCAGTTTGCCTTGGCATATTTCATGGCCACTGCCCCGGCGGCCGTATCCATGAATTTCATGATTTCGCCCCCGTGTACGTTCCCGGCCACATTGGCCTGATGGGGAAGCATTACCTGGCTCATTACGATTTGATTTCTTACATCCATATTATTCATATTCGTTTACCTCCTGGTCTTTCTAAAAAAAGTCAATTTCTATTTCCCGGACACCTTATAGTGTATCCAGATAACTTTGCAGAATTAATACTGCCGCTTGTTTATCAATCACTTTTTTGCGCTTGTTTCTGCGCACATCGCCCTCGATCAGAACCTTTTCAGCCATGACCGTGGTCAATCGTTCATCCTGAAAGACGATCTGAATGTGGCCCATACCGGAACTTTTCATTTTATTTTCCAGCATGGTTTTAAATTCATAGACTTTTTCTGTTTGTATGCTATCGGTACCATCCAGCTTTTTCGGCAGTCCTATAACAACCGTGTCACAGTCATGTTCCTTAATCAGGTCCATGACTTTTCCCGCATCTTTTCGAATGCCAACCCTTTCGATGGTCATAATTCCCTGAGCGGTGATCAGCAAAGGGTCGCTTACCGCCACGCCTATGGTCTTGTCGCCTACATCCAACGCAATTTTTTTCATATTGTTTCCTCGCTTAAACAAAAAATAAGCGGACCGAAATGTTGGCCCGCTTCTCTTAACATTTTACTTGTTCAGGTAAGATTTAATCAATTCCTCTACCAGATCGTCACGTTCGATATGCCCGATGATGTTTCGCGCATTGTTGTGGCTGGTAATGTAGGAAGGGTCTCCCGACAGGATATATCCCACCATCTGGTCGATCGCATTATAGCCTCTTTCCTCCAAAGCATCGTATACAATATTTAAAATTTCTTCAATTGTTCGTTGTTCTATCTTATCGAAATTATCGTACATTCTTGTCTGTCTGTCCATGGTATGTACCTCCTTACCGTCTCTACTTTGATACAATTATACACTTTTATACAATGAAGTACAAGAGATTTTGTTTGATTTCACAAAGACTTAACATTGCCGCAGTGCAAGGGCCCGCCGCTGCGGCAAATGTTAAAGAGCCAGATGAAATCAAATGCTTTACAGCAGGCTTTCTGCAACTGCAAAGGCATCCTTAATCTTGGAAGGATCCTTTGCCCCCGCCTGAGCCATATCGGCTTTACCGCCGCCGCCGCCGCCTGCAGCCGCAGCAATCTGCTTGATCATTTTTCCTGCGTGATAGCCCTTATCCAAAAGATCATCTGTCAGAGAAACCAGGAAAGTAACTTTTTCGCCGTTTTGTGCAGCAAATACCATTGCTACATTTTTGTGTTCGGCTTTGATATCATCGGAAAGTCCGCGAAGATCCTGTATCGTGTAATCTTTGAAAGCTCTTGCGATTAACGTCACCCCATTGACCTCTTTGGCATCATCGAACATCTTGTCCATTGCATTTCCAATTGCATTCTTTTTGAACTCCTCCAACTCCTTTTTGACTGACTTGATTTCTTCAGTCAAATTTGAGAGCTTTGCCAAAAGTCCGGAAGGATTGGTTTTTAAGACGACTGCTGCTTCGGCGATGGTCTGCTCCGTTTCGTTGATTCTCTCCAAGAGCGCGGCACCTGTAATTGCTTCAATTCGGCGAACACCAGCGGCTACGCCTGATTCGGAAACAATCTTCAATGCGCCGATCTGACCGGTATTGGCAACGTGGGTGCCGCCGCACAGCTCCTTGCTGTAATCACCGATAGATACAACTCTTACCACATCGCCGTACTTCTCGCCGAAAAGTCCTACTGCACCTTCTTTAGCTGCTTCTTTCAATGCCATTTCCTTAGTTGAAACAGGAATAAAATGGCTGATCTTATCGTTTATGATTTCTTCGACCTTTGTTAATTCTTCCGAAGTCAATGCTTCGAAGTGATTAAAGTCAAAACGGAGTCCGCTGGCTGTAACACTGGATCCTGCCTGTTGTACATGATCGCCCAGCACTTCTTTCAAAGCTTTATGAAGCAGATGGGTAGCGGTATGGTTCCGTGCGGTATTATTCCGATTAGGTGCGGAAACCAAGCAGTTTACCTCGTCGCCTGTTCTCAGCTCACCTTTTAAGCCTTTGATTTTATGAGCGAAAACATTCTGGAATTTGATGACCTCCAGAACCTCTCCGGCAAAGGTATCATTATATATAATACCAAAATCTCCAGCCTGACCGCCGCTTTCTGCATAAAACGGAGTTTTATCGAGAGCAATTCTGCAGATTTCGCCCTCTTTCAGGCAGCTAACCGGCTTTTGCTCCCAAAACATAGCTTTAATCCTCCCGGTATCAACAACGGTATCGTAACCGGTAAATTCCGTGCTCCCTTCGAAAACAAATTCTGTTGAAGCCTCTTCCCATCCGGCATCTTCTTTTGACCTCTGAGCCGCCCGAGCCAGTTCCTTCTGATGTTCCATATGCTTATTAAAGCCTTCCACATCCGCTTGGCAGCCCTGCTCTTCCAGTATTTCTTGAGTCAGCTCCAGAGGGAAGCCGTAAGTGTCGTGAAGCTTGAACACCTTTTCGCCGTCCAAGATAGTCTGGCCGTTCGCCTTCATTTCCTTTACATAGTCTGTGATAATGCTGGTTCCCTGATCAATGGTACTGCTGAATTTATCTTCTTCAATGGTTATGACTTTTTTAATATATACGCGTTTTTCTTCCAATTCAGGATATGCTTTGCCGGAAATCTCTATAACTCTGCCGCACAGATCGGCCAGGAATGATCCCTCAATTCCCAGCAGCCTCCCATGGCGGGCCGCACGCCTTAGCAGCCGCCTCAAGACATATCCCCTGCCTTCATTGCTCGGTATGATACCGTCAGCGATCATAAACGTAATCGAACGAAGATGGTCGGTAATGATGCGAATTGAAACGTCTGTCGGTGCTTGTCCATTTTCATATTTAACGCCTGCTTTTTCCACGACTCCATCCAAAACAAAACGGACCGTATCAATATCGAAGATCGAGTCAACGCCCTGCATGATAGTAGCCAGCCGTTCCAGCCCCATGCCCGTATCGATATTAGGATGGGCCAGATCCGTATAATTGCCGTCCTCATCTTTGGAAAATTGTGTGAATACATGGTTCCAGAACTCGATATAGCGGTCGCAGTCGCAGCCCGGTTTACAGTCCGGATTATCACATCCGTATTCTTCTCCTCGATCGTAGTAAATCTCAGAACAAGGACCGCAGGGTCCTGTCCCGATTTCCCAGAAATTATCATCTTTTCCCAGGCGAACGATTCGTTCTTCCGGAAAACCGACAATATCTTTCCAAATATCATATGCGTCGTCATCTTCTTCAAAGACGGAGACCCACAGACGATCCACCGGCAAATCCAAAACCTTTGTCATGAATTCCCAGCCCCAGGTGATGGATTCCACTTTGAAATAATCGCCGAAAGAGAAGCTGCCCAGCATCTCAAAGAAAGTGCCGTGGCGTGACGTATATCCCACGT
Source organism: Clostridia bacterium (assembly GCA_902363595.1). Taxonomy (GTDB): domain Bacteria; phylum Bacillota; class Clostridia; order Peptostreptococcales; family Anaerovoracaceae; genus Hominibacterium; species Hominibacterium faecale. Next base: position 431,662 of record CABJAP010000001.1, read on the forward strand.
TCTCAATATCACCTGTCCGCAAACATTTCTGACAAGTGGTCATTCTTTTGGACGGCGGATTCTCAAGACCCGAAAAATAAGGTTTAAGCGGCGCCATTCCTGAATTTATTAAAAGTAAGCTCTTATCGTTCTCCGGGATAAGAGAGAAGCTTTTTCTTTTATAGTGACCTTTAGTCTCATAGAAGCTTTGAAAGGCTTCTCTGATTTGATTAAGTCCCAACTTTTCCATTATAATGTTTCCTCCTGCATTTATTAAACAATTACCCGTAATTATAGCACAATTGCAGTGCGGATTCAAGGCTGCGCGCTATCTTATGTGTACCGGGGCGCTGTATTTTCCATAGACTTTCTTCTTTGCCGAATCGTATTTGTAAGCCCGGACCTTCACATAATAACGGGTGTCCTTTTTCAAGCCTTTTATGGTCTTTTTGGTGGATTTGGCATTGGCATAACTGCTCTTTTTAAAGGTTTTCGACCGGGAATATTTGATCTGGTAGCCGTCCGCACCACGGACTTTGTTATAGGACAGCATCATCTTTGTGCTTCTCTTTTTGCTGATCCGTTTGATATACGTTTTCCCGACCTTTACTTTGTTCCATTTGGCGTAAAGGGTATAATTCTTTTCTGCGCCTTTTTTGATTACCGTAATTTTATGTTTCAAACGTTTGTCCGTATACCAGCCTTGAAAGCTGTACCCGGCTCTCGCCGGTTTTTTCAGCGATACTTTTTCGTTGTAGTAAAGGTCAGGGCTGTTTTTCGCCAGCCTGCCGCCGCCGGTTTTATAGCGGATGGAATAGCATGTCGTCACCGCGCAGCGGGCTGATTTGCCGCCTCTGTCTTTGGAAACGACGGTAATGTAAGCTTTCCCATAACCTTTTGCAAGGACCTTTCCCTTTTGGTCTACAGTTGCAATTTTGCTGTTGGACGTTTTCCAGGTGACGCCTTTTTCTGTTGCATTGGATGGGGACACGGCTGCCTTTAAGGTAAAGGAAGCGCCTTTTTTTATTTTGGCGGAGGTTTTACTCAGCTTTACCGAATAAACGGCCTGCGGTATGGTGAGTTTGGCTAGATCCAAGACCCCGCCGGAGGCGACCTTACCTGCCAGGGAATCGGTTTTCCGCACACTCTTTTTGACTGTTTCTGCAACTTCCAGGGCAGAGAGGTCAGGATTGCAGGCGGCAATCAGGGCTGCGGCACCGGCGGCATGAGGGGCTGCCATGGAGGTGCCATACATAAATGTATATTTACCCCATGTCTAAAACCAGGATACTAGACGGCTGTCCACTTTTCGACAGACCACCACGGATCGCCAAGCTGGCATAGGTCGTCCCGACCTGACCGACCTTCTCCTTTAGCGTGTATGGAATTTGAAGAAAAGCTAAGCCTTTTGTTACATCCGTAAACTGTAATTTCAACGACTGTTTCCCGGTGTTGAAAAAATGCGCTTGATCCAGGGTATAAGTATAGTTGATTGAAGGATTCGTGTTTTTCGGCACGCCCCATTTTCCCGGCTCCAGACTGTCTTTCTCCTCATAGTCGGCAAATTCATCGCAGAGCTGCGTTCGCTGCGCAGGCGTGTAGATACCGGGAGTAAAGGAAGGTTCGTTGATTGTCGATAAAATATAAGATCCCGGTGCCGCCAGATCGACCGACGTTTTCCCGTAATTGGAATAAGGGGCCAAATCCCCGGAAGGATCGCTGGCGGCAACGGCGATGTTGTATGGGCTGTCCGCGCCGGCAGGGGAAATTAGCCCGCGGTCATTATCCTCGCTGTCGTTTCCGGCGCAGCAGAAAGAGACGGCGCCCTTTTCCCCGGTAATATCCATTACCCTTTTAAACAGTTGGTTCATTGCCTTTATTTTAGGGGCATCTGGCGGGGTATAGTCCTCAGGGATCTCAGTATAGGAATTGTTGATCGCCGCCACGTCAACGCCCAGATCCTGAACGTCGCTGATGTACCAATAGGCACGCAGCGCATTGTAAAGCTCGCCGTATCCATCGTCATCCAGCATTTTCAAGGCCATAAGCTTGATCTTCTGGTTGATGCCGCTGATGCCCACGCCATTATTCCCTGAGGCTCCAATGATACCCGAACAGTGCGTCCCATGCCCATTGTCGTCCATTGGCTCGGCGTCTTCGCTGACAAAATCATATCCGTATTTCCCCGGCAGCTTGTCCTGATGAGGATTGACCCACATATTGCTTATGAGGTCTTCATGGGTATAATCTATCCCGGTGTCGACGACGGCTACCACCTTAGAGCTTCCCGTTGTCCCTTTATCCCATAGTCTTTCCGGGTGCAGATCAGCGCCGGGGGTGCCGTCGCTCTGGCCGGTATTCTTTAGGGCCCACTGGGATGTTACATAGGGGTCGTCCGGCATTTTGCAGGCTTTTAACTGGTAATTGGGCGCGGCGATTTCTACTTGGCCGCTGGCTTTTAGTTTTTCCAGCAGTTGTTCCGTAGAGAGCTTCTCTGAACGCACCAGGGCGATGGTCGTTGTTTTTTGCGCCGCGCTTTTTTTGGCTGCGGACGGGCTTTGGGCGGATGGTTCTTTCGCAGCATGTTTGAAATTACAGGTGTCAGCAACCTGGATGCCATCCACATCCAGCGAAGCGGCGGCCGCCCTGCGGCTCATGCCCCCTTGTGTATCTTTGAGAAGGACGATGGCTTCCTCTTCTTTATAAGGCGGCTCTTTGCTGTCTTTTGAGCCTGTTTCCCAGGAAGAAGCTGCGAAGGACGCAACTGAGGAAAAACACATCATCAGGGCCATGATGCCCGCTAACAGTTTCCCTTTCATTTTATATACCTTACCCGCGACGGATCAAAAAAACCTCTCGCTTCAGGAGCCTGATCAGGAACCCCCACGGCGATAAGGGCATACGGAATGCTGGTCACCCGCAGCAGTGCTTGGGCTTTCTCCACCCGGTGCTGGATCGGATACATGCCGCACCAGCAAGTGCCGTAACCAAGATCTTCTGCCTGAAGGATCAGGTTTTCCGCCGCCGCCCCGCAGTCCTGAGGCCAGAAGCCGGAACAGATTCCGGTTTGCAGCTCCGGTTTTGCGCAAATCACAATGGCTGCGGACGCGGTCCTGAGCATTCTGGCATATGGATTTATTTCCGTAAGTTTCTCTAGGATCCCACGGTTTTCCACAACCAGGAATTCCCAAGGTCTGGTATTTCCGGCGCTGGGAGCCATCATAGCCGCTTCCAGCATCAGCTGAAAATGCTCCTGGGGAATGACCACGCCCTTTTTATATTTGCGAATGCTGCGTCTGCTGCGAATTGCTTCTGTTACGTTCATCTTTTATAACCTCCTCGGTTTAATCCATATATTGCCTCGGCGCCCGGGCAAAAGCTTCAAAGGGAACATCTCCCCGATAATTCAAAATTGTATCTTTTCGAAGAAACCGCAGATAACGGGATTCTTCTTTTTCCATTTCTTCAATGGATTTTCCTTCATAACCGTTGAAGACAGAGACTTTTAACGGCTCTGGACGCATTCTGCCTTGCTCGCTTTTTTTCAGCAGGGTTTTTATATGTATGTCTGCATGGGGAAAGGAATAGCCGCAGATCACAATGTGGTCCGCGTTGACAAGAGCTTCATAAGCATTTTCCCAAACGCGGCGGATATTGTCGCCGTACTGGACGAAATTTTTAAAATAGGTGGGCGGAATAATTACCGACGTCTGTTGACTGCCGCATTTTTCACATTTATGGGCGTTAAAATCCAGCAGGTTGTTGGCGGAAATATCCGCCGCTTCTTTCACTTGGATACATCCGCATTGGGTGCAGTAGAGCCAGTTCATGGAACCATGCAGCTTGAGCAGCCTAATCCCGTGTCCTTGGCGTGAAAAGCCATAATTGATGATTCTCCTTTGTGAAAACAATGCGTTATCCGCAAGGAGATCGTAATTGGTGGACAAAAAATCCACCTGACGCCCGCTGCGGTCGCAGAGATTTTCCACCAGCTGCTTATGATAACTATCGATAATCTGATAATTATCTTCATTTCGCTTATGTTCGAGCTGGGATTCGATGGCAAGGGCCATGCTGGCAACAATGGCATCCTTGTATTTCCTGACTTTCCCGCTTCCGGCATAGCTGCCTTCCACCTCAAGAATACCCAGAGCCTCCTCAAAAGACGGGAAAAGCATGGGTTTGGAGCAGCCCAAATCAATTCCAAAGTAACCATCAAAAAACGTAAAAAGATCCATTTTCACGTTTTTATAAAATGGATTCTTCTCATCGTACCGCGTTTGAATCTCCCGGGATTCATCCATCGATTCCATATAGGCCCGGAATAATTCTTTCTGAAGGGGTGCCCCATCGCTTTTTGATGCGCCAGCGCCCAGAAAAACTACAAGTCGCTCCATAAATTTCACCTGTGTCCGCCAAATATGAATTGCTCTGTTCCTATTATATACCGCTGCCTGTTCTTATGTAAACAAAAACTACCATAAAAAGGGCCGGTCCTCAGAACCAGCCTTTTTCCTCAAAGAAAACCGTTTTATTTTTCCTGTTTTGATTGAGCCTTTTCCTTTTCTCTCAACTCTTCAATGATGTTGTCATCATCATCCAAATCTTCTCTGGTCATTCCTAAAATCTTCATATCATCCATATGATTCCAGACCTTATCTTTTTCCATATCATCTAAAATACCCATTAAACTACCTCCGTTAACTTTTCCGTAATATTTTTCAAATCATCGACCGCATTTTTCAGGCCTCGGTGAATCTGTCTCTGGTCTCTCGGCGAAAGGAACATGTATATATGCATTCCAATGATCGCGCCGGCAATGCCAATCCCTACGGCACCAGTGCAAAATTTTCCCATTTTCCGTCCCTCCTTGTATGTTCATTTGTTTAAAATTAGTATGTCCTTACCTGTGGATATTATGTTACTATAAACTTAGATTTCAGGAGGTTTTTATGAAAAAAAAGAAATTAGGGAATACCGGAATTGAAGTAACACCCATTGGGTTCGGCGTACTGACCGTTGGAAATACCCAACTCAATCTGCCGGTAGAAGAAGGAGCAAACGTTTTGCGCTATGCTTTGGAAAAGGGAATCAATTTTCTTGATACTGCTCAATATTATGAAACCTATCCATATATCCGCCAGGCGCTTAAAGATTCCCCGTATAAACCGGTGATCTGCTCCAAATCGCTGGATTTGACTTACAGCCAAATGGAATTTGCCATTAACGAGGCTTTGGAAGAGATGGATCTGGCGTATATCGATATCTTTCTGCTTCACGAAGTCCGGCAGGATCCGGATTGGGATGATCGGGCGGGAGCCTGGCGCTGTCTGGTGGAAGCCAAAGAAAAAGGTCTGGTGAAGGCCATCGGCGTATCTACTCACCATGTGGATGTGGCGGAGAAAATGGCCGCAATTCCCGAAGTGGACGTCCTCTTCCCTCTCATCAATTTCAAAAGCCTGGGTATTCGAAAGGGAGACGGTCCGGGAACGAAAGAAGAGATGGCCGCAGCCATTGAAGCCAATGCCAGGGCAGGAAAAGGCGTCTTTGCCATGAAAGCCTTCGGCGGCGGAAACCTCACCGGTTCTTATCTGGAAGCGCTGGACTATGTGCGGGATCTGCCTGGCGTTGATTCGATCATGATCGGCTTTGGCAGCAAGGAAGAAGTGGATCGAATCGTGGAATATGCAGAAGGCACCATTGATCCGGATTATATTCCTGATGTTTCCAAAAAGAGAATCCGCATCGATCAGGGAGATTGTGAAGGATGCGGAGCCTGTATTACCCGCTGCCCCAATAAAGCCATTTTCCGAAACGGAAACGGTCTGGCGCAGGTGGATCCTTCGATTTGTCTCACCTGCGGCTACTGCGCGCCGGTGTGTCCGGTGAGAGCGATCATTATGTTCTAAGTTTACATAATAATTTTATTATACAGGAAATATCGATTGCGTAGCATTTCCTGTATTTCAAAAAAGTTTACCTTGTGAAAGTGAGCGCGAAGCGCGAATAACGTTTCCAAAGGAAACTTTTTTATAGTCAGCTTAGACCGCAGCTATTCGATAAACCCGCCGCCAACCACACAGTCATCCAAATAAAAAACGATCGATTGGCCGGGCGTGGCAGCTCTCTGTTTTTCATCAAACACAGTGAGGATCCTGCCGTCCGGCTTTGTCATGATCTGTGCAGGCGCAGGTCTTGCCGCATAGCGAATCTTAGCCATTACCCGGGCCCCTTCCAAAATTTCAGGCATGCAACTGCTCCCCGTCATCGAAAAAAAGCTCCCGGAGCAAATTACTTCCCGGGAAAAGAGATCCTCGTGATCCCCCAGAGTCACTGTATTAGCTGCCGGATCCATAGCGGTGACGAAAACGGGCTTGCCGAAGGTAATTCCCAGTCCCTTTCTCTGCCCGATGGTGTAGTGAATCAGCCCTTTGTGGCGCCCTAGGACATTCCCCTCTTTATCAATAAAGTCTCCCTCTTCGATGGAATATCCATGTCGTTTAATATAGTCGGCATAATTTTCGTCGTCCGCGATAAAGCAAATCTCCTGGCTGTCCTTAAGATCAGCGTTGTTCATATGATTTTGTCGGGCGATTTCCCTGGCCTGTTCCTTATGTTCCATCAAAGCCAGAGGCAGAAGCAGGCGTTCGATAACCTCCGCCGGCAGGCGATACAGCATGTAAGACTGATCTTTTTTTTCGCTGGCAGCCCGCCGCACGGTCCATCCAAGCTGAGAATTATAAGCAGTGCGTGCATAATGGCCTGTGGCAATGTGAAAAGCCCCCGCCCGATCCGCCTCTTGGGTGAGAATTTTGAACTTCACCGTGGGATTGCAGAACACACATGGATTGGGCGTTCTCCCTGCCGCGTATTCACTGCAAAAATTATCGATGACCGTGTCTTGAAAAAGCTGGTGAACATTGCGGTAAAGGAAGGGAATCCCGATCTGATCCGCCGCGGCCTCTGCTGCCCGGCGCCCCTCTTCATTGCCGGAAGAAACGTCAAAATAGAGGCCGGTTACTTCCATGCCTTTTTCCTTTAATAGTAAAGCAGCGGTTGTACTATCTACACCGCCGCTTAATCCAAGTATCACTTTTTTTCTATCCAGTGATTCGTTCATTTTATTCTTCCTCTGGCAGATCATGATGATCGTCCTCGTCCGCATTGGGATCGAAGCCTTCCAGACCTTTATAAGTTTTGCCTGTTTTCTGAGCGTAATCATAGATTGCTGATTTGATCGCATGATCCGCCAGCACCGAACAGTGTATCTTCACTGCCGGAAGGCCCCCCAGCTCGTTGATGATCTGTTTGTTAGTCAGATCGAGAGCTTCATCGATGGTCATACCGATGATCATGTCGGTTGCCACACTGGAGGATGCAATTGCCGATCCGCAGCCAAAGGTCTTGAACTTTGCATCTGTTATTTTATCATCCGCCACCTTAATGGAGATCTGCATCATATCCCCGCACACCGGGCTGCCGTAAGTACCAACGCCGTCGGCGTTTTCAATTTCTCCAACATTATGCGGATTCATAAAATGATCCATTACTTTATCATTATACATGTTAGCCATGTTTTACCACCCTTTCTCGCTCGATACTGATGAAATTTCTCTAAGTTTATTTACCACATTTACCAGGGTTGAAACAACATAATCGATATCTTCTTTTGTCGTCATATCGCCTACGGTGAACCGCAGGGTTCCGTGGATTTTCTCCACCGGTATTCCCAGGGCCGACAGCACATGGGAAGGCGTCAGAGACGCGGATGAGCAGGCAGAGCCGGTTGAAACGGCAATCCCGTTCATATCCAGATAAAGGAGCATCGCTTCTCCCTCAATAAATTCGAAGGTCAGATTGGCGTTGCCCGGATGTCTGTGTTCCATCGATCCGTTTACATAAACATTGTCGATCTTTTCCTGAACCTGCTGGATCAAGTAGTTCCGCAGGGACGATGTATGCTGAATATGTTCGTCCAGGTGGATCCGGGCCAGTTCAGCCGCTTTACCGAATCCTACGATACCGGCCAGGTTCTCCGTGCCGGCCCGTTTTTTATTTTCCTGGGCTCCGCCGTGGAGATAGTTGGAAAGCCTTACACCTTTGCGGATGTACAGCGCTCCCACTCCTTTAGGTCCGTAAATCTTATGTGCGGATATGGACATGAGGTCCACGCCCAGCTCCTTCACATCGATGGGCATATTTCCCAACGCCTGTACGGCATCCGTATGGAAGAGGATCTGATGAGATTTGGCAATAGCTGCCAGTTCCCTGATCGGCTCTACGGTTCCCACTTCATTGTTGACAAACATGATGCTGATGAGAATGGTCTTGTCGGTGATGGCCGCTTCCAAATCGGCAGGGTTCACCCTTCCCTCAGAATCCACATCCAGATAAGTAACGTCATATCCGTGCTTTTCCAGGAACTCGCAGGAATGAAGCATCGCGTGATGCTCAATCTTCGTCGTAATTATGTGATTTCCCTTTTTCTTCAGCACATCGGCAGCGCCCATCACGGCCCAGTTATCGGCTTCCGTACCGCAGGATGTGAAAAAGATTTCCTTTTCATCTGCTCCCACAAGTTCGGCTACCTGTTTTCTGGCGCCAGCCAGGGCTTCTTTTGATTCTGCTGCTATACTATATAAACTGGATGGATTTCCATAGAACTCGGTAAAATACGGAAGCATCGCATCTAAAACTTCTTTTTTTACCGGCGTAGTTGCTGAATAATCTAAATAAACCTGTCGCATTTTCTACTCCTTTGTAATTCGATTCCTTTCAATACAATATACTATTATACCAATATTCAGCCGCATTTAAACACTTTTTGCCAAATTTTTTTATAATACAGGAAATATCGATGCAATCGATATTGACGGAGTTTCAAAGAAAGTACCTTGCAAAGTGTCGGCCCTTGAGGTCGACATGTGTGCATAGGGAACTGTGCTCCCGTCATTCACACTTTTTTTAAAGTTTTGCCGGTTCAAATACGGTCAGCTTATAATTGCCGTCCTCTTCCTTAATGACCACGTTATAAAGCCCCTCTGAAGTAGAGGTCCCAGTATCCCAAACAATCTTCGCCTCATAGGTTATGTACTGAAAGAATTGTTTCTTCTTAGTCAATTCTTCAAAGCTGACGGAGCTTACTCTCGATATGCTGCTGGTCTCCTCAGCCGCGAGATCTTTCAAATCCTGCTTCAGGATTGTTTCATCTTCGATCTGGCGCAGGCGCTTTTCCGCTTCCCGATAAGGAATTTCGCCCAATGAAAAACTCTGCATCGTTATCGTCCTCTGGTCGATCAATGACTGAACTGCATGCTTGGGATCCTGTGAGGAAAAACCGCTGAACAGACAGAAAACGATTACAGCCAGCGCAGGAATCGCCAGCAAATTAAAATACTTTTTTTTCATTTGTATACTCCCCTTTGTTTTTTTCGATACTTGTATCATAAAACAAAGAGAGCGGGAAATTTGTCTTTTCCCGCCGTCCGATCAAATCTTTTTTTTGTGCTTTTTGTTGTATTCCTTCAATTCTTCCTCGCTCATATCCTCTACAAATTTGATTCGATCCAAATGTCCTTTGAAATTTTCACGAAACTTTGACAGATATTCTTGACGCAAAGATTCTCGTTCCTTATGCTCCTCATCCGTCAGACCTTCTTCTTTATGCTTTTTAGCCAGCTCGTTGATTCGATCGATCTTTTCTTTTCCAATCATTTCATCCACTTCCTTTTTATTTTAATTCACATTCGGCAGTCCGGCGCATCCCCTCAGTTTGGCTGATTGCAGACGGCACGGACATCCGCCTTTGTATTCCGTAATATCATTGTATTTGCGGATTCAGTATATAAAATCCCACTTTTTTTGTCAACCTGACTGTGGATTTTTACAAAAAATATGATAAAATATGGTGAATGTAATTACACACTTGGAGGAAATTAAATGAAAGAAAAACTAGTCATAACCGGCATGGGAGCTGTTACACCCATCGGAACCGGTATAGACACTTATTGGGACAACTTGGTACAAGGAGTCTGCGGGATCGATCGCATCACCCGCTTTGATACACAGGATTTGGCCGTGCAAATCGCAGCCGAGGTAAAAGACTTTAACCCGAAAGATTATATATCGCCCAAACTGATTCGGGAAATGGATCTGTTCCAGCAATACGCGTTTGCGGCGGCTGATGAGGCTTTGGAGCAAAGCTCCTTTCCGATACAGCAAGAGCCCAGCAGGATAGGCATTGTCATGGGAACTGCTATGAATGGAGTGGCAACAACAGCAGCGACTCAGGAGGAGCTGACCGCAGGTAAGGCCAAAAAAGTCAGCCCACGCTTCGTACCCAAGATTTTAGGCAATCTGGCCGCAGCCCAGCTATCTATCGCAAAGGGGATCCACGGCCCCAGCTATACGTTGAACACGGCCTGCTCTTCCGGCGGGGATGCGCTGGCCATGGCAGCCATGATTATCCACTGCGGTGAAGCAGATGCTATGGTCGTGATGGGTGGTGAAAGCAGCCTCTGCCCGGTGGTACTGGGAAGTCTGGCCCAGGCAAAAGCGCTATCCAGAAACAACGACAATCCCAAAAAAGCCTGCCGGCCCTTTGATGCTGACAGAGACGGATTCATCATGGGCGAAGGCGGCGGAGCGCTGATCCTGGAAACAGAGACTCATGCGCGGGCACGCGGAGCTAATATTTTGGCCGAGCTGGCGGGATATGCAAATACATCCGACGGCTACCACGTTACTTCTCCCGACCCATCAGCAAAAGGCGCCGTAGCATGTATGAAGCGCGCACTTGAGCTTGCGGAAATGGAGCCGAAAGAGATTGGCTATATCAATGCCCACGGTACATCCACTCCTCTGGGGGATCCCATTGAAACGAAGGCCATCAAAGACGTATTCGGCAGCCATATCCCCCCTGTCAGTTCGACAAAAGGCGCGACCGGACACCTGATGGGCGCAGGCGGTATTACTGAAGTTATCGCCTGTATCAAAGCGCTCCAGACTGCAACTCTGCCGCCCACGTGCGGCTATCAGACTCCTGACCCAGCATGTGATTTGGATTATATTCCGGGCCAGGCGCGGACATCGGCCATCCATGCCGCCATGTCCAATGCGCTGGGTTTCGGCGGACAGAACTCCAGCATTATTGTAAAAAAATATGAAAAATAGAAGATCAGAAAGAAGGTTTTAGTACAATGTCCTTTACTTATGACGTAACGATGTTTAAAGAAACCTTTGAAACATCGTTCACTTATTTAAATGGATTTATGCGTAATGTTTCGCGGTTCGCAGACCGTCCCGCTCTGTTTGATCCTGAACTGGAGCGGCAATGGTCTTATCGGCAGCTAAATTCGGAAGTCAATCGCTTGGCAAATGCACTGATTGAGGACGGGATTGAGAAAAACGATGTGATTATGTACCAGCTTCCCAATTGTGCTGAATTTGTATTCTGCTACCTAGCACCTCAGAAGATCAGGGCCATCAACTCCCCGATTAACTACCGGCTGGCTCCCGGTGAAACCGCCCTTTCTATTGACGATAGCAAACCAAAAGTATTTATCTACGATATGGAAATTCGGGAAATGGTTCAGGAGGCCCTTGCCATGTGCGCATACCGGCCGGATATTCTCATTATGACCGGGTGCACTGATAAAAAGGAACTTCCCCGCGGTCATATCACCTATGAGGACTACGTAAAAGATCAATCAGAGGAAAATCCGCTCTTACCGGTACCGGCTCATATCTATGATGAAACGACTCGTCTCTACACATCAGGTACGACAAGCAGACCCAAGGGCGTCCCCCTTAACAATATTAATGAAGTGCTGTCCGCCCACGATGTTATGATGCACTTCCCGCTGACCCCAATGGACCGGACAATGAATATGACACCGTGGTTTCACAGAGGCGGACTTCATTCCGGCGGTCCCTGCCCTACCCTTTACGCAGGCGGCGAGGTAATCATTCTCCGGGAATTTACACCAAAAAAATGTCTGAAATACACCGAGAAATATGAAATCACCTTTTTAATCGGTGTTCCTGCTGTTCTGACGCTGCTGACACAGGTTCAGGAGCGCAACCCGGTCGATCTTTCCCACCTGAAAGGGATCGTAACCATGGGCAGTCCCCTAGAAAAAGCTGCCTGCCAGCGGTTTCATAAGGTGCTCAGTCCGAATATTTTTAACGGTTACGGCACTACAGAGACCTTTTGGAACACCTTTTTGCGTCCTTATGACCTGCCGGAAATGGCCGGCAGCGCCGGACGCTCCTGCACGGACGATGATGTGCGGGTCGTAAAAGTCTATGACGATCGAAAAGCCGAGCCGGACGATCTTGCGGATATGGATGGACAGGATGTAGGAGAAGTCATTCTTTGTTCTCCGGCAAAATCCTCTTACAGCTATTATAACAACCCTTCGGAAATGAAGAAAAAGTTTTATAAAGGTTTTATGTATACCGGAGATTTGGCCACCTGGGATGCAAGCCAAATTATTACTATAGTAGGGAGAAAGGACGATATGATCGTTTCTGCCGGAGAAAATATCTATCCTTCACAGGTGGAAGAAATCCTCAATCAGCACCCAAAGGTCGCAGAGTCGGCCGTTGTAGGCGTTGCAGACAGGCTCAGGGAACAAGCGGTAGCTGCCTACATCGTGCCTGCAGACAGCAGTCTTACAGCGGCAGAACTGGGTATGTACTGCCTGGAGCATCCCATGCTTTCAATTTATAAATGTCCGCGCTTTTATCGATTTGTAGACGAACTTCCTCACACAGCCACCGGAAAATTAATGCATTATAAAGTGGCAGAAATGGCTGCCGAAGATCTGGCTGAAAAAAGACTGGAACGGCCTTAGTAAAGCAGATAAAAAGGCCCGTTGCCGCAAAAAACGATTGCAGCGACGGGTCTTTTTGTCCAACCTTGCAGGCCGGCAATAGAGGGTCGTATCTTACAGGAACCTCCAGATAGCCAGATACTTTTAGGAAATTAAGATCATTCTTTGCTCTGTTGGCCCACATCGCATAAATATTGTTCCATGATCTGATAAATCTGCTCCAGGTCCAAAGGCTTGGCCAGATGTTCATTCATTCCCGCAGCCTTGCTTTCTGCGATGTCTTCTGTAAATACATTCGCCGTCATTGCGATGATGGGCACTTTTTTCGCATCTGCTCTTTTCAGATTGCGGATGATACGGGTGGCTTCAATCCCGCCCATAACCGGCATTTGGATATCCATAAAGATCAGACTATAGGTGTCTTCAAGGGCTGCTTGGAACATATCGACTGCTTCCTGTCCGTTTCGTGCGATATCCACAAGAGCTCCTGTTCGCTGCAAAATTTCCACCGCAATTTCCCGGTTCAGATCATTATCCTCTACTAGAAGCAAACGTTTTCCTGTATGAATTCCCTTTCGGAGTTTTGACCGAGACTGATCGACCGGCTCTTTCGTCTCTTTGAGTACATAACGTTTGAGCGCATAGGCGAGACTGGACCGCAGCATCGGCTTCACTACAAAACCATCCACTCCGGCGGCCTTTGCAGATGCTTCGTATTCCGTCCAGTCATACGCCGAAAGCAGAATGATAGGAATGTGTTTTCCTATTCGCTTTCGAATCTGCCGCGCCGTTTCAATTCCATCCATTCCCGGCATCTTCAGATCAATGATAATTGCTTGATAATCCAACGATTCTTGATGTGCTGAAGCAGCCATTTTTATCGCTTCTTCTCCGGAAAGGGCCCACTGACTGTCCAGTCCGAGTTCCTCCAGTCGCTGACAAGTCGTTTCACAAGAAATCTGATCGTCATCTACGACCAGAACCGGCGCAACGGCCTTTATTTTAAGATCAAATTCTTTTTCTTCCTGTAGTTTTAAATACATGGTTACGGTAAAGACCGATCCTTGTCCATAGCTGCTGCTAACCTGAATATCGCCTCCCATCATACGGACAATATTCTGACTGATAGCCATTCCCAAGCCCGTTCCTTGAATCGTATGTATATTATCATCTTCCGCACGCTCAAAAGGCAGGAAGATTTTTTTCACGAATTCCGGCGTCATACCGTACCCATTGTCTTTGAAAATAAATTCATAATAGCCGTAACCATCACGATTTGAGGGCTTTTCTTTAATATCCAGGACGATCTTTCCTTTATGCGGCGTATATTTAATCGCATTGGAAAGAATATTGAGAAAGACCTGCTCGATACGCTGGGGGTCGCCTATGACGTTTTCATGTTTCAATTGGTAAGCATGAATATCAAAAGTATGCTGTTTTTCCAGAACTGAGGGATGAATAATGGTTATCATGCTCTGTAGAATATCACTCAGACTGAATTCTTCGTCTGCCATTGTGATTCGTCCGCTTTCAATTTTGGACATATCCAGGACTTCATTGATCAGGCTTAGAAGAAGTTTTGAAGAAACTTCAATCTTAGATAGACAGTCTTGAATCCGTTCCTTATCATCAATGTGGGATGAGGCGATAGCAGTCATACCCATAATCGCATTCATTGGAGTTCGAATATCATGACTCATCCGAGACAAAAAATCCGATTTGGATTTGTTGGCTTTCTCAGCGGCCTGAAGGGCTTCGTTGAGCAATTTGGAACGTTCTTCCAATTGCTTTTGCAATTCGCGCTGTTCTGTTATGTCTGTGATATCAATGTAAATGACCAGATATATTGGAGATTGATCTACCCAATCAATGCACTCAGCGTTAACCTGCATCCACATATCTTTACCGGATGGATCTTTAGACTGCAAGGTAAAATGAACTGGTTCTCCCTTTTCCATAAGCGGAAGATTTTGACGAAAGGTTGCACGATTCTTTTCCGTATCATAATTCGTGAGGCCGTAGGGTAGGCATTCCTGTCCATCACTGCCAAAAAAGTCACGAAAACGCCCGTTGGCTTCTAAAAATTCGAAACCTCCGTTTTCCACTCGAAATTTGGCGACAAATCCAGGAAGATTATCATATGTTACGGACTGTTCCTTTTGCATTCGTACAAAATCGTCAATATTGGTGAGGACTGAATAGGCAACTTGATAGCCATTTACATATTCATCTGCAAATGCGGTGGAAAATTTTACCCAGATACGTTCGCCGTTTTTTCTACGTATAGGGCTGACCAGCTGGTATCCTTCCTGCTTTGTTTCTAAAGCCTTTGTAACCGTATTTACCAATAGGTTCCACTCCTCCGGGTCCGTTTTATAGTAGAGATCACAATGGTTGTGAAACCTGGTTTCATATTCCTCTTTTGTCCATCCAATCAACTGATAATAAAAATCATTGGCCCATATGACCGTATAATGTTCATCCAGAAGATGTTTGCTCACACTGACTCCCAGCAGACTCATCAACGTACGATATTCGTAATCCGAGCTCTCATCTGCTTTCGCCTGTTTACTTTCTGTTTCCGTAGCCAATAGCCTTTCCTCCTTGCCTACCTTTGCAGCTAAACTGCACACGTCAAATAAATTGATATATTTACTTTGTTCACATAGGTATCTTTGTATAATTCTATCAAACATATTGGTGCTTTACAAGCTTATAGTAGATCTGGTTTAAAAAAAATGGTATACTATTTTTCCCATGCAATTGTTCGATACGAGGAGGATATGTTGTGAAGTATGGCAAAACCACTTTAATCTATGAATTTTTTAAAGTTCAAATTGAATTTGGATACTATAAAAAAGGAGATGTTTTGCCGTCGATGGAATTTCTGCATGAAGTGTACCACGCTGCGTTCCGTACAATACGAAATGCTTATCTGCAGCTCCAGGAAGAAGGATACATTAGCCTTTCTTCCGGCAGAAAGACTTTGGTTGTATATGATCAATCAGAGCAAGCATGCAACCAAAACGCAAAGGCGTATTACCTGTCTAGAAAAGAGGCGATTAAATCTTTGGGCCAAGCTTGGCAGGTCCTGCTCGTGCCTCTGATGCACCAAGGGTGTCTGCGACTGTGCAAAAGTCAAATGAACTTCATTAAAGAAGTGGCTGCTAAACTGGAAAATGGAGATCTCTACGTTTCTTTTTTATTGGGTCAGGAAATTATATTAGCGATGAATAATCGTCTTGCGCTGGATTTATACAATGAAACTGTTTCCTTCTACCAATTTCCACACACATTAAATAGGAAACTTCCCAATACGCAAAACTTACAACACCTTAGATTGTTATCTGGAAAGGTGATCGCGGCCTGTGAGTCTAACGACCGTGAGGAACTTTATCGTATTTACCTTCTAATCGAACAGGAAATCGGTGGAACAATTCAGTCTTTTATTCGGCAGGCACAGACAGATGTGCCACCTCAGAAACAAATCCCTTTTCAGTGGAATGTCTACCGGGGACGCCCCCAGCATTGCTATTCTTTAGCAGCAGAGTTGATCAGACTGATTATGCTTGATTCTGTATACGAAGAAGGGGATCAACTTCCTTCTTACAGCACGATCGCTAACACCTATGGCGTGTCCTTTAGTACAGTACGAAGGGTTGTCGATCTTTTAAAAGTATTTGGAGTTGTTACTACATCTCAGGGGTTAAGAGCTTCTGTAATTGCCATAAGAGAAGAGAACATATTACTGAAGGCCCCGGCAGTGAAAAAAATTGCTTCCATGTTTCAGGAAGCAATGCAAATGATTCTTTTCGCTTTTAACCATATTGTAAAGCGCTATTCATCAAGATCAAAGCACAGGTTTTCACAATATACCTCCAAGCTTCAATCCCTGCAGGAACAAGGCGTTACATTCAAGAGCTTCTATCTTTGTTTGGATTTTCTTCTGTTTGACAACGATTGCCCGGCCTTAAAAGAACTTTGGTTAAAACTGCGGGAAACGCTGATTCTTGGTCTGCCTCTATTGGAATCGCAGGCAGGTTCCTGCGGCGTAAAACAACAGCTGAAAACTTATACGTCCGGGGTAATCAACGGATTAGAGTCCGGCGATATCCATCTGTTCTGCAGCAATTTGGAAGAATTGGCGTTTTTGGTCTCTGAAACAATGAAATTGATGAAAACAAAGAACGAAAAACTATCCTATAAAGACATGCCCAGTTCATAGGCTTGTTTCATAATCGCGCTGTCATCATCCGTATCTGTATCTCCTCCGGCAATGAGTTTGCCCACTAAGTCCATATCTTTGCCAATATAGGTCCCCAGATACCAATCGTAATTCGCCTGGTATTTTTCATAATCAGCCGGGGCTCCTTGAGCAAAAATCCCGATCAATTTAATCCCAGACGGAACACGGGGTTTGCGTTCTTTGTCGGAAAGGCAGTAATGGCGGTTCATAAATGTGATCATCGGTCCCGTTACTTGCGAATAATAGTTGGGAGAGGTCAGAATCAGTGCTCCGCTCTCCCTCAAATCTTTAAAGTATTCTTCCATATCGTCTTCGATGACACAGTCCGTATCATATTTTCGGCAGCATCCGCAGCCATGACAGCCTAAGATGTCCATTTCGTTTACATTGTAAATCTTAACTTTATGTCCGGCATCTCTTGCGCCCTTGATTGCTCTCATGGCAATCCTGGTAGAAATACTGGCATCTCTGGGGCTTCCTAATACAGCGGTTATCTTCATAATTGCATCTCTCCTTTTTCAAGTATTCGTTAATATGATATTATACTATGATCGATGTTTTTTTCAATGAAAAAGGGAAAGCTTTTTTCCGCCGTCCGTTCTTAGATGGCGCATTTTTTATTCTTTCACATTTCTTTAGCTGTCTGGCTGCTGTCATGGCGCTTTTGCTGATACATTCTGCTATCGGCAATATAAATTAGATCATCCAGCTCTTCCGAGTCATCAGGGTACTTGGAATACCCCAGGCTGAATCCGAGGAATTCCATATCGTGGAACTGTTCATCCCAAGGATACTCATTCAGCTGTGTCAGACAGCGCATGACGTCTGTGCCTATGTAAATACAAATAAACTCATCTCCGGACATCCGGTAGAGTTTTCCTTGATCTCCGATAATTCTCCTCGCCACACCAGAGACTCTGCATAAATAGTTGTCCCCTGCCAAGTGTCCGTGGGAATCGTTGACAGATTTAAAATCGTTCAAATCAATATAGAATAAGTAGAACGGTATTTTATCCTTAATTTTTTCCGCCGCATCCAAAAACATCCGCGACCGGTTGCACAACCCTGTCATCTCGTCGAGATAAATCGCCTTTTTCAAGTAATGCATGTCTTTATCGTTTTTGAGTAAATAATACAAAAACACATAGGAGAAAAACAGGTTTACAGAAAGTATCAGCAATGCAGCTGCCGGCAGCCACTCGTTTTCCGTATAATGAAAGGCCAAATTTAATACAACAATCAGTAACAGCCAGAATATGTTTACCCAATGAAAGTAACCATGAATTTTACAGGAGATATGATTGGGCAGATAGAAAGATCTATTTTTAAGAAACCGATAAATCCAATAGATACAGATTGCATGAATGAAGGATTGGACCGCAAGTATCATTAATGGAGACGGGCCGGGCAGGAGTGCCCCAATATGTACAGACATGGAAAAAACAAGCATCGTATAGACTCCTGCCGCTGATAAAACAGTCAGAAAAATGGAATAAGGTTCTTTGTACAAGAAAAATGCAGGGTACAACAAGATCAGACAGCTGAGTATGAATAAACTGCTCTCGATCTTAAAACCGGTCATTTGAATTAGATTAACACTAATCGTAACCGCTATTGCCGAAAGCACCATTAAGAGAAGATAGACATTGATCGCTTTATATCGCTTATGAAGGCATGTATTAACGATACACAGACTCACAATTACCATCTCTAGGGCAATTATGTAGCTAAAAATAAAATCCATATTATTTATCCTCGTATAGCAGGATGGTTATTCCATGCATATTTTGTGAAACTAGTCTAAAACTATTATAGTCGCTTTATCGAGTATAGTCAATTAAATGATACTAACCTATACTTTTATAAAAGTGGAGGTGCATTATGATCATCTATGATCCATTCTGGAAGACATTAGAAAAAAAAGGCGTCAGCACCTATGCCCTGATCACCCGCTATAATATCAGCAGTTCTACAATTTCAAGGCTTAAGAACAATAAGCCGGTTACCACAACTACATTGAATGATCTCTGTCGTATCCTACAATGTTCCATATCGGAAATTCTTCAATATATAGATGTTGAGAAATAAAGAAAACATTTATCCCAACTATACCATGTCCCTTTGTTAGAAATTGTCGTATCCTGCGCAGAGGCGCTTTTTCTTTTGTCTTGAATACGCGAAATAATAATTTCGTTATGCATTTAAAAAACTCCCTTTATCGACTGATAAAAGGAGTTTATCCCATACGAATAATAAGTATTTCCATTACAATAATTCCATCTAATCCTTTATTCCTTTTCAATTACTTTGCTTGATATCCTAAAATAATTACAATATTATTCCCTTTGTTCAGCCGGCCTTTCTTTCGAGTCTCAGCTTGTCTGCAATAATTGCAATAAATTCCGAATTGGTTGGTTTTCCCTTGTCGTTATGCACCGTATAGCCGAACAGGCTGTTGATTGTTTCAATTTTTCCTCTGTTCCATGCAACTTCAATCGCATGCCGGATCGCCCGTTCCACCCTGCTGGGAGTTGTATTGTTGAGCTGGGCAATTGCCGGGTATAACTCTTTTGTTACCGCTCCCAGCAAATCCATATCCTCTACCACCATGGTGATGGCGTCCCGTAAGTATTGATATCCTTTGATGTGAGCCGGAACCCCAACTTCGTGGATAATGTTGGTGATATCCACTTCCAGATCTTCACGCGAGTTTTCTTCTTGATTATTGAGTATGGCTCTTGCGAAACTGATCTTCCCTTCTTCCTGAGCGTCGTTGCCGGCCAGTTGATTGATTCTTTTCAACAGAATGTCCAGGCTGAAAGGTTTAACGATGTAATATTCTGCTCCAAGATTGATGGCTTTCTGGGTGATTGTCTCCTGCCCTACGGCAGAAAGCACGATTGTCCGCGGATACACTGGCAAATCCATGCCGCTGATCGTTTCCAGAACGCCAAGTCCATCTAAATGGGGCATTATCATATCCAGAACTAAAACCTCAGGCATATGTTCTTTTATGGCTTCTACTGTCTTGATTCCGTCGTGGGCAATGAACGAGATGTCGATATTGTCCTTATCCTGGAAAAAATCCGACAGAATGTCACAAAAGTCTTTGTTATCGTCAGCAATACCGATTTTAATTCTTTTCATTTAATCCTCCTTTGTCAATAAACGCATTAAACATTTGTTTTCCTCTTTTTCTCTCTTTTGGCTTGTTATTCCATATATAATTTTAGATTATCCTGTAAAAATAGCAACGAAAAAAGAAAGTCAATTTGCGTAGTATTTCGACAAATTTCTTATTTATGAGTCAGATGCACGCAGCATCCACTCGATAAAAATCCCGTAGCCCTTCTGAGGATTATTGACAAATACATGGGTTACAGCACCGATAATGCGATTATTCTGTATGATTGGACTGCCGCTCATTCCCTGGACAATACCGCCGCTCTTTTCCAATAACCGCTTATCGGTTACTTTAATTACCATGCCTTTATCCGCTGGTTCGCTCTGATGGTTGATCTTTTCAATTTCAATTTCAAATCGTTCCAGTTTATTATCGTCCAGGGTGGTCAGAATATAGGCTTTTCCCTTTTCGATCTGGTCCTGTCTTCCGACGACTAAAGGCTTTGTGTACAGCGGATTTTCAATTGGATGATAAGCGTTTCCAAAAACGCCGTAAGAACTATTTTTCTCCAATCCGCCAAGTGGAGAGTCCGCTTCATAAAAGACGCCTCTGATTTCTCCCGGCGTTCCGGCGGTGCCTTCTTGAATGGATTGTACTTGAGCTTGCAGCAGCTGCCCTTTATCCACTGATAGAATGGAGCCTGTTTCCGGGTCTACAATCGGATGGCCCAGTGCTCCGAAGGATTGATTCACCGGGTTATAGTAGGTCAGAGTGCCAATACCGGCGGTCTTGTCTTTAACCCAGACTCCCAGTTTATAGAGATTATCATCTTTGGACACGACTGGAGTAAGATTAATATCCAGTTTTTGCGACTTTCGTTTTACTTTCAGCTTTACATCGCCTTGTATTTTGTTCACTAAAGCTTGCACTTCTTCGGCTTTATACACCTTGGTACCGTCGATTTCCAGAATCATGTCTCCGATCTGCAGTCCGGCTTGGATCCCCGGATTCACTTTCTTTCCGTCTGCCGTCTCAATTTCCTCCAGCCCTACGATCAATACTCCTTTAACATCCATTCGAACGCCTACGGAATGTCCGCCCGGCACCAGCACGGTTTCTGATACCACATCCACACTGGCGGTATCATCGTCCTTCATTGTAAACTGGCCGATGATAATAATCGTAAGGAGGAGGCCCATAAAGATCAGGCCTCCTTTTTTAATCGCACTCTTCATTGCTGCCTCCTCTAGCTATCAAAATTTTGCAGAAAGTCCGCCAGCTCATTTTTTGAGTTAACCTGAACGCCCTCCGCCAGCATCTGCTGGTCTTCCTTACTAAGTAAAGCAAAAGGGATCGTCGTGATCTGATAAAGACTTTCCTCACCATTTCCATTGCAGTAGAACACTTTCACAACACCCTCGATCTCACGTATGAGAAAGTAGGTTTGTTGTGTTTCTTCGGTTTCTTTTGTTTCCTCTTCATCGGTTGTTTCTTCGTCGGTTGTTTCCGAAGTTTCATCATCCCTGCTGTCAACCACATCAGGACTTTGTGTCGTACTTTGTGTCTGTTGGTCTACTTTGGTAGCTGTATTGGCTTTCTGGCTGCCGCCATCATAATTGATCCATATTCCGAAGGCCAGCAGCGCCGCAGCGATTATTCCGTAAAACCATTTACTTTTAAAAAAACTCTTTTTTTGATTACTAAACATAACACCACCTCAGTTGGTAGTATTATCTAATAATTAGAATTTAATACCTCCTATGGCGATATGCCGCAAGAAAAATTAAGAAAACTGCGGCAAACAGCATAACAATCCAGATCCAGAACGGAAAATGATCGCCTGTTTGCGGAGAATGATCCGTTTTCTTCGGCGCTGCTTGCGAAGGGATTTTTTGATTGGTCATTTCGCATTTGATGATTTCTCCGTGCTCCTTTACTTCAAATGGGAATGCGGTTTCATCAATCTGATAACCTTTGGGAGCATCAAATTCCCGAAAGTAATAATTCCCGACCGGTAGCTTTTCAAAAAATGCTTTTCCATTCTCATCAGTTCTGGTTTGAATCAGCACACGTTTGTCGGTATCCAGGATCTCAATCCCTGTATCAGGCAGAGGCTTTCCAGTGGAAAGATCGGTCTTTTGGATTTCTGCTCCGCCCTTTTTCAGTTCATTGGTCAGCTCCACATCGACAGAAGCGATTGCCGCCTCCTGGCCCGCGAACCGCAATTCTACCGCTGTCGGCTCTGTCAGGGCCGTATACCCTAAAGGCGCTTCCTTTTCCACTATATTGTATTTTCCCAGATATAATTCCTTAGAACTTGCGTTTCCCTGCTCATCCGTGGTGACAGTATCGGCCAGCTCTCCGGCTTTCAGACGGACGGTGCCGTCTTTTGTTACAATGTCTTCAGCGGCCATAATCTGAAAGACTGCTCCTGAAAGTTTTTTCTCTCCTGTTTTTGCCTGACCGCTCTCATACTCAATGGTATCCCCTTTTTTCGTCAGACGGATGATCCCTTTCTGAGGCATATCCGTCTGTTCCACTACAACGGTGCCCGCCGTATTGTCAGCCACGGAAAAGACTACCGGCTCCTTTTCCAGACGGTATCCATCGGGCGCCTGAACTTCCTGAACCTGATATGTACCGGCCGGCAGTGCTTGCGGCAGCGCGGCCCTGCCGTCTGCTCCCGTAGTCAAATTTTCTGCAACGAGACTTCCGCCAGTTCCATTTACCAGACGAAACACGGTGGGAGCACCGGTGATCGTTTTTCCGGTTTCCCGGTCTTTTTTTTCGATCACAACCTGAGTCGGCGTATCGACGGTTTTCAAACCCAAATACATGGCGAATTGATCTTCCGATCCCATGATCATCGATTGGTACGCCGAATTGGTGGTGCAGTTCCAGACCAGGATCTTGCCGGAGGCGCTGCCCCCTTCCAGTGTGTTTTTCCCAGTCAGAACAACCGGCGTTTTAATGGGTGATGCGCTTTTAAAGGTGTATTGATTGCCGCTGCGACTTACGGTTACCCCTGAAACATTGCTCTTAATTCCGCTGGTTTTATTGTTGGTATCGGTGAGGGTTACCGCCCATCCGCCGGATGCCTGGTCATACGTCATATCGTATACTGGCGCTCCTTTTTTCGATTGTGACGCAAAGCTGTGGACCTTCAAATGATCGTTGACTTTTTTCAGCAGCCAGTTGTAGCACTTTTCCGCCGGCCGGCCTTTGAGAAAATTGTACATATGTTTGGCAGGCATGCTGTGGGCCTTTGCCAGCTTGGTTCCATTGGGTTTGCCTTCCTTCGACGCAATGGTCCTCAGCCCTTGCTGCGCTTCCCAAACCAGAACTTGTGTCGCGAAATAATAATCAGCATCGTTTGCCCCTGAAACGGGCACTTTGCGCGAACCGTTTCTGCCGTAACACAAGGCTGCGGAAATAATCTTTTGTGCATCAGCGGGAAGGTTTTGAAACAGCGTCTTATCTTTGGATGAGTCATACGCCTTGTAATTGGCCGTATCCGCAAAGTTGGCGCCGAATTCGATGCAGTAGCCGTATCTGGCCGTACCGTCCGTCTTGTCGCTGATTTTCAGGTACCGCCACCTGACCTTGCTGCGGCCGTTGCCCGCCTTTACTTTCTTTGTGCCGTCGCTGTTGTAAAAGACAGTTTTGACATCTTCATTTATGTAATATTGTTTCCCATCTTTGCCTACCAGGATTTTGGTAAAATCCGCCGACCCCTTGTCTCCATGCTCCCAGGCGGCAAAAGCCGCAGCAGGAAACATGGACATGGTCACGCAGATGACCAGGATCCAGGTAAACACCCTTTTGTTCCTATTCATAATATCCCCCTAAACCATAATTTGTTCCTTTAATTTTTCAAATGTCTTGTCTCCAATTCCATTGACATTTTTCAAATCCTCAGGTTTCTTAAAAAATCCGTTGCTTTTTCGGTAGTCCACGATCTTTTCCGCAGTTGCCGGGCCTACTCCATTGAGGGTCTGCAGTTCTACTTCAGTGGCCGTGTTGATGTTGACTTTTGATTTTGCGCCGCTGCCGCCGTCAGAAGAAGGCAAATCCACAAGCCCGGAAACCGTTTCCCCCTTTTCCGGTATATAGACCTTTTCGCCGTCGGACAAAAAGGCCGCCTGATTGATTCCGGCCGTATCCGCATTGCTTTTCAATCCTCCGGCCGCTGAAACTGCATCCGCCACCCGGCTTTCCGCTTTCAGCTCTACCACCTGAGGCGTATTCACAGCCCCGCCCACATCGACCATAATCGTCTCCGGTTCTTCTGCCTCCTCCCCAGCCTCACCACTGGCAGAAGCCTGCTGCGCGGATTGGGAAACGGCCAGCTCTTCTTGGCTGCTGTTTCCGCCCAGAACAAAAACAAAAAAAGCAGCCGCAAGCATAACAGCGATTGCAGCTGCTTTGATAATCAATTTTTTGTTGCTGAGCAGAAATTCTTTGTTCAGGTATTGTTTCATCTCTAAATCCCCTTTCGTGAATGTTTACATTATTTTACAATTCACGAAAAGAAATGTCAATATATTACTTGTAATTTCTGTCAGTTATTAAAGAAAAGTTTTGTCCGCATCACATCCATCTCCCACCGGTCCGTGGGGATCTCCAGAAAGCGGGCCAGCGCCTGGATTACCAGCTCCGGACTGAGATTGGAATGGCTCCCGCAGTCCAGCAGCGCTGTGACAAGCAGATTTTCGCCTGCAAGGACAAAGTTCATGGAGCGGATCTTATCCCGGATATCCACTTCTTTCATTTGTTTGGACTTTTTCTGTTTCTTGGGAACCAGAATTTCTTTTTGCGCTAAAAAGGCTTCACAAAGGGCTTGTCCGCTTTCTTCCGGTTCTTTGCCCATGGGAATGCCGATGATATACTCTGCCGATTCGGCCCTTGCCGCAAGGCTTTTCTGCTGGCCGGCTGTCTTTTCACAGCTGAAGAGCTTCACGCCTTCCGGCATCTGCAGGTCCAGCGCCTGCTTCAGCTGTTTTTCGTCATAATCCTCCTCCGTCTCCAGCTCCAGATACTCGGCGATACTGGAATAGCCAAGGGACAAAGGCTGGGCGAATCCCATCTTGGGATGGGGATTGAACCCCTGAGAATAGGAAAGCTTGATTCCTGCTTTTTTCAGCGCTCTTTTAAACAGCCGCAGCATGTCCAAATGGGAAGTATAGCAAATTGATCCTTCTTTGGAAAATTTGATCACATATTGGCTCATTGGTTCACCTCCGGCATACAATTGGCTTTTCGGTTCATACCGCATCCCGCGCATCCTTTGCGGCAGTCCTGGGTGGTCGTTTCTGCTTTTGCCTTTTCGTTTTCTTGAATGAGAAACTCACGGGTCACATAGCAGTCGATCCGATCCCACGGCAGAATTTCATCATAGCTTCTGGCCCGGGTGGTGTAAAAGGCAGGATCGATTCCGGTTTCAGAAAAGGCCTGTTTCCACAGACCGCCTCTGAAATGCTCCGACCATCCGTCAAACTTACATCCCAGCTCAAAGGCGCGGATCAGAGCCCTGCTCACCCTCCGGTCTCCCCTGGCGAAAACGGCTTCCAGGGCGCTGACCTCTGTGTCGTGATAATTGAAGGTTACTCCCTTCATAGTCAGCTGTTTTGTCAAATAATCGTGCTTTTTGAAGAAGGATTCTTCTGTATCCTGCGCCTCCCATTGGAAGGGCGTATGGGCTTTGGGCACAAAGTTGGAGACGCTGACCGTAACATTGAAGCGTCCGCCTTTCCGCCCTTTCACTTCATAATTGATGGCTTTTATTTTGCGTGCGATTTCGGCGATTCCGTCCAGATCCTCATAAGTCTCTGTCGGCAGTCCGATCATAAAGTACAGCTTCACATTGCTCCATCCCAGTTCCAGGGCCTGGCGCACGGCTCCGTAAATATCCTCCTCAGTAATGCCTTTGTTAATTACATCGCGGAGCCTCTGAGAGCCCGCTTCCGGGGCAAAGGTCAGCCCGGACTTCTTGTACCCCTGAATCTCCTGCAGCACGTTGAAAAAGAAGGAATCCAGCCGCAGAGACGGCAGCGAAAGGGAAACGTTCTGCTCCTTGCACATGGCCATCAAATCCAGCGCCAGCTCTTCAAATCGGGAATAATCGCTGGTGGACAGGGACAGAAGGGAAAGTTCTTCATGCCCCGTATTGTCCAGCTGATGTTTCACAATCTCTTTGATGGTTTCCGGCTCCCGCTCCCGGACCGGCCGGTAGATCATACCTGCCTGGCAGAACCTGCACCCTCTGGTGCATCCGCGGAAGGTCTCAACTACTGCCCGGTCGTGGACCACTTCAATCAAAGGAACGATCGGTTCCTCCGGGAAAAATGCCTTGTCCAAATCCGCAATCAGCGCCCGCTCAATGCGGTCCGGCGCCCCTTCATAAGTTTTGACAATCTCCTTGATCGTTCCATTTTCATCATAGACAGGCTCATAAAACCGTGGAACATAGACGCCGGGAAGCTTGCAGATAGCTTTCAAATAGTCTTCCTTGGTCTGCTCGTCCTCTTTCATCTTGACCACTTGCGGCAGCAGCTCTTCTCCATCGCCGATGAGAAAGGCATCGACAATTTCGGCCAAAGGTTCCGGGTTATAGGCGCACGGCCCGCCGGCCAGGATGATTGGGAAGGAATCGTCCCGTTCCTCCGCCAGAAGGGGGATCTTGGCCAGAGAAAGCATATTGAGCAGGTTGGTAAAGGAAAGCTCGTACTGCAGGGTGAATCCCAGGAAGTCCAATTCCTTTAGCGGCGTCTTTGTTTCCAGCGTGAACAGTTCCATCCCATTGTTTCGCATCAGCTTCTCCATATCCATGGCCGGTGCGAAAACCCGTTCACAATAAATATCCGCTTCCTTGTTCAAGATATGATACAGGATCTGCATGCCCATGTAGGACATTCCGATCTCATAGGTATCCGGGAAAGCGAATCCAAACCGGTATCGGACCTGCTGGGGATCCTTGATCACCGCATTGATCTCCCCGCCAATGTAGCGGGCCGGTTTTTCTACTTGTTTCAATAGCTTGTCCAGTTCTTTACTGATTTCCATTTATATACCTTTCATAAGTTGATCTAACGTCATTCCGATGGTGTTTTCAATACCTTCGATGAGGGCCTGAGCTTCTTTTTTCTTTTCCAGTATTCGCTTTTCCGCATCCGCGTGTCCCTGTTTTCTGGCCTTTTCAATGATATATTCCATACGTTTGTCAAGCCCCACATAGGCATCTTCTTTGACAATGCGGTCGCCCAGGCAGACCAGGTCGGTTTCATTGACGTGTTCTACTGCGGAAAAAGGAGAATAGCGCATATGCACTTTGATAATATCGGCCTCCTGCTCATAGCCCAGAGACTTTGCAAGCTCATAGCCTTTTTCCCAATGCTCGTCCTCGACCCGGGCAATATCGTGGATCAGCCCGGCAGCTTCGATCAGTTCCAAATCCAGATGATAACCGTGTTCATTCAGCGCTTTTCCCATCTTCACTGCCGTGTCAGCCACCGCTTTGCAGTGCTTTACCACATGTTCCGGCGTTTTATATTCTTCCAATAGGCGCAGGCAGTCCTGCCTGCTGGGGTGTTTTTTTCTCATCGTTAAAATCAGTCCTTCCTTGCGGCAAATCCGCATTCAAACGGCGGAATTATTATACCATAAATTTAGTCCAGATTTCGAAAAGAATAATAAAATTCCGTATCGCCTTCTTTTTTAAAAGTGGCGATTACCTGGCCCTTTTTGACCCGATCCAATTCTTTGACATAGATGCTGGCGCAGTTTCCATAGATGCTCTCCGCTTCATCGCCGTGGTTGATTTTGATAAATTTTCCGATCTTTTCGTTTTCGCCTACAGCCGATATGGTTCCGGCTCCCACAGCGTAAACGGATACCGTTTCCCCTTCTTTTGCTTCGTCGGCCGGTTTGCCGTATTTTCCTTCATCCTTTGTGGACAAAACGGCGTTGGTCACGGTAACCGGGGTCTTGGCTATGGTGGTGATGCTGTTTTTGGCAAAAGTCATGGCGTCGGATACTGTATAATTTTTTGAAAGATAGGCGATGGCGGCCTCGCTTCCCCGGTTGAGCTGGGGCACATTGACGCTGCGGGCCAGCAGCAGGGCCAGGACAATGATCACACAGACGCCTGTCTGTTTTAATAATTTCGATTTCCACATAATATGATTCCCTCCTGGTACATCTTATGTGAAAACCATAAAAAAAGAAGGCGCTTTACCTCCTTTTTCTATCGGGTTTTATCTAAAATTCGTCGTAATACTCGAATTCGTAATCGATGACCTTGACCGTATCCCCTTCTTCCAGGCCCAGTTCTTTGAGCTTTTCAAAGGCACCGCTCTTTTCAATATATTTGTAAAGATAGCGCATGGAACCGGAATCGTTGAAATTGGTGGAATTGAAGATCTTCTGCAGCTGCTTACCGGTGATGACAAATCCGTCCTCGTCGCGGGAAACGTAGACTTCCCGGTAATCCGGATCCTGGTCGTCCTTTTCAAAGTCAAAGGTTTCGATGTATTCCTCCTCAGACGGCAGCTTTGCCAGGCGATCCAGCTCTGCGGCGGCCTCGGCCAGCACTTCTTTGACGCCCACGTTGATCGGCGCTGACATAGGAAAGACTTTGTAGCCTTTTTCCTCCACGTATTCTTTAAAACGCTGGTATTCGGGGCCGTCCTCATCGACCATATCAATCTTATTGGCTGCCACGATCTGCGGTTTTTTCATCAGCTGGGGATTGTACTCCTCCAGCTCTTTGTTGATTTTATCAAAGTCTTCCACCGGGTCTCTGCCTTCGCTGCCGGAGACATCCACCACATGGATCAAAACTTTGGTCCGCTCAATATGCTTTAGGAACCGGAATCCCAGACCGGCGCCCTGATGCGCGCCTTCGATGATACCGGCGATATCGGCCATTACAAAGCTGGTGTCATAGATCTGCACCACCCCCAGATTGGGATCAATGGTCGTAAAATGATAGTCGGCAATTTTGGGTTTGGCGCTGGTTGCCACGGAAAGCAGGGTCGATTTGCCCACGTTGGGGAATCCCACCAGCCCTACATCGGCGATCAGCTTCATCTCCAGGATCACGCTGCGTTCTTTGGCAAAACCGCCGGCCTCAGCAAAATTGGGAGCTTGTCTCACTGAATTTTTATAGTGTACGTTGCCTTTGCCCCCTTTGCCCCCTTTGGCGGCTACGAAGGAATCTCCGGCCTCGACCAGATCCTTCATCACCAAGCCCGTTTCCTCGTCGATGACTACGGTTCCCGGCGGAACCTTGATGACCAGGTCGTTTCCATCCTTGCCGAATTTTTTCTTTTTCATACCATCCTGGCCGTTTTCGGCTTCGTATTTCCGTTTATACCGAAAATCCATCAGGGTGCGCAGGCTGCTGTCGGCTTGAAACACCACATCTCCGCCTTTGCCGCCGTCTCCGCCGTCGGGGCCGCCCTCCGGAACATAGGGCTCCCTGCGGAAAGATACGGCTCCGTTGCCGCCTTTGCCGGATCGGATGATAATTTTGGCTCTGTCTACAAACATCAGAACCTCCTTTTTTTCTTAGTATGCCATGAATTTCATGAAAATATATCGTTCAGCCGCTCAAATCCCAGTTTATCGGGTATTTATCCCGATAGGTCCTGCGGTGCGGCTGCAGAACAAAAAAATGGGGCTGCAGCACGAATTCAATCTTCATGCGACAGCCCTCTTTCAAAACGTTTTTAAGCTTCTTTCGGGTATACGCTTACTTGCTTTCTTTCTTTGCCGAGTCTTTCGAACTTTACGGCTCCGTCAATCTTTGCAAATAAGGTATCGTCTCCGCCGATTCCGACATTGTTGCCAGGGTGGAACTTGGTTCCTCTCTGTCTGACCAGAATGCTTCCGGCGCTCACGTACTGTCCGTCTCCACGTTTAACTCCTAACCGTTTCGACTCACTGTCGCGACCGTTCTTCGAGCTTCCTACACCTTTTTTACTTGCCATGAAAAGACACCTCCTCGCTATATCAATCTACTTAGGAAATTACTTTAACGCTTCTTCAATTGCTTCAAGAATAACCGGCTTTGTAGCCTTTTCATCGATGCTGATGCTGTTTTCTTTTGCAAATTCAATGAGTTCAGCCTTCTTCATGGATTTTAAAGACGGCTTTTTGGAATCTTCAGCCGGCTCTGCCGGAGCTTCTTCCTTCGCAGGGGCTGCGGCCTTCTTTGCCGGAGCAGTTCCATCGGCTGAAATTCCTGTGATTTCAACTAATGTATATGGCTGTCTGTGGCCCTGCTTTTTTCTGTAGTCTTTCTTTGCTTTGTACTTGAAGATGATGACTTTGTCGCCTTTTGCGGTTTCAAGCGCATCTCCGTATACAGCAGCACCGTCTACATAAGGTGCTCCTACTTTTGCGTCTGTTCCTTCGCCGAGAACCAGTACTTTGTCGAATTTGATCTGCTGACCGTCGTCCACCTTTAATTTCTCTACTCGGATCTGATCTCCTTCGGCGACACGATACTGTTTCCCGCCTGTTTCAATAATTGCGTACATTTTGGTATGTTACCTCCTCTATCCAGTCTCGCCAGTGTGGGCAGCAATTTCTTGCTTTACAAAACAGCCCAGTTTGTGCGGCTTACAATAATGTATGATATCACAGGGACAGGCTGATGTCAAAGGTTTTTTGCCGGGTTTCATGGGAATTTCAAGGGTTGGCGGGTCAGGCTGGTTTTGGCCTGGACGTTCATGGGAAACTATCCACACTACAAAATCTTCTTCATAATGTAATGACAAGTTCCTTTTTCGGCTAAAATAAGATTGTATCGTTTATTAGCCTTGATATCGTTTTGATTTTAGGTTAAAATAAGATTAAATTGCAGATTAGTCAAAAGGAGGTTAGGATGGATTATATAAAAAGAGATTTGGAAAGCGTGATTCTGGAGTTGTCCCAGGAATACGCCTGTATCCTGGTTACAGGACCGCGGCAGGTTGGAAAGACCACCACATTGAAGCGGTTGATGCATCCTGATAGGACTTATGTGTCGCTGGATGATCTGGAGGAACGCAGCCTGGCAAAAAAAGATCCGGCATTATTTTTGCAGCTTCATCAGCTCCCGATCTTCATCGATGAAGTCCAGTACGCACCGGAACTTTTTTCTTATATTAAGATCGCCATCGACCATGGAGCTGAGCCTGGTTCTTTCTGGCTTTCCGGTTCTCAGGCTTTTCGCATGATGAGCCTGGCCCAGGAATCTCTTGCCGGAAGGGTTGCTCTGCTGTACATGTCTTCTCTTTCTCAGCACGAAATCTATGGAGAAGGAAAACAGGCTCCCCTTTCCATTGAGCTGGAAGCTCTGAAAAAGAGAAAACCGGCTGGAAAACAGGCTGATCTTTACGAGCTATATGAGCGAATTTGGAAAGGCTCTCTTCCCGGCTTGGTCAGCGGCAAATACACCAATCGAACTGTTTTTTACTCCAGTTATCTGCAAACTTATATTGATCGGGATGTAACTGACCTGGTGCCCGGTATTGACAAACTGCTGTTCAGTGATTTTGTCCGGGCGGCGGCCTGCAGGACCGGACAGATGCTGAATGTCCATGATATCGCATCCGACGTGGGTGTTTCCGCTGATACTGCCAAGCGATGGCTTCAGATACTGGAAAAGTCCGATGTTATTTTTTACCTGCGTCCATACTCCAACAATCTGCTGAAACGAACGGTGAAAACGCCCAAAATGTATTTCTTTGATACAGGCCTCGTCGCCTATCTGACTAAATACAGCAGTCCTGAGATTCTGGCAAACGGCGCTATCAATGGGGCTATTTTGGAAAATTATGTGGTTGCGGAGATCCGGAAAAGCTATCACAACAATGGAGAGGAGTGCCTTCTCTGGTACTACCGGGATAAGGACTGCAATGAAGTGGATCTGGTAATCGAAAGCGACGGCCAATTGCATCCTTTGGAAATCAAACGCTCTGTAAATCCCGGAAGTGAGCTGATCCGCACATTCTCCGTGTTGGACAAAGGCTCTGTTCCACGGGGAAAAGGGGCAATCATCTGTATGCGCCCGGAATTGTCGGCGATCAATGCTGACAATTATATTCTTCCTGTTTGGATGATTTAGAGATTACGACAATCAGGGCATAATTTATCCTGAAGCTTGAGAAAGGTTAAAAAAGTATCAAAATCAGAAAGTTTTAAACTGATCTTTGATACTTTTTTAACTGTAAGTTGTGATTTCTGTAAGACAAGGCCGAAAAACTATCAATATAACAGTCTTTTGGCCATAGACACGATATTTTATTTTGTAGCGGCCCGTTTGCCATCAGCGGGACTATCTTAGTTTACTATCCCTGCTGTCAATCTCCCGCTCCAGCAACGCATAATAGGCAGCATCCAGTATCGCCTCTCTGCGCACATCCAGCATCTTCTTATAAAACTGCTTCCTGATTTCACTGATATACGGCGTTTCATCGACGATTCTGTTAATCATCTCCATGTCGATGCGGGGAAAAATCCTTTTCAGCGCCCTGTTGCAGCCTTCGTGTTTTAACCCGGTTATAAAGTCTGCATAATTGATCTTCTTTCCGTCTTGCTGCAGGGCAGAAGTAGGGAAAACAAAGATCCTTGCGTCGATTTGATCCTTATCCTCCATGATTGCAGCGATATTTTCATCAGAAATTTGAGGATACAGGCAGGAGCCGCAATCGTATACCGGCGCAATCACTGCTTTTTCTTCCTGTTCATTCACAAGAAATCCCCAGTTGCCATTATGCCTGTCGAAGTTTCCAACAAGGGCATCGGCAATGAACATATCCCAGAAAAAAGATTCCAGAACAAGAGGATCGATGATCTGCTGCTGGGAGATGGCCTTAAGGACCTCATCCAGTTCTGTGCCATAACCGCTTTGCGATGATTCAATACAGGCGTTCTTCAGTTCTGCAAATTCCTGAAGCCTCCACGGAGACTGTTCGAAGTCTTTACAGGCCACGACGATCTTTTCCTTGCCTTTTTCCAGGTAAGTCCCCAGCATCGTTTCCTGTGCCTGAATCCCCATACTGTTGAAAATGCGGCAGCAGATATCTTCCGAATAGCAGCTGTTCGTAAAGCGGCTGTTGTTTTTCGCAGGATTCAGCGACGGAAATTTGAGCATATACCGCTCATCCTGATAAAGAATGCTCATCTTATGTCCGTTCTTGCCGCCATAGTATTTATAGCGGTTCACTTTGCAGGCTGAAAAGTCAATCACTGAAAACTCCCCTCTTCATAAACATACGTGGTATACAAATAATCGCACTGTTCTTCGGTTATTGCGCCATTCACAAAGGCACTGTTGATCGATCCCTGCAGCTCATTAATTAGACAATCAAGGAAAGGAGAATTTTCTGCAAGTCCCTTCTTGTAGGCCGCCAAATCCTGTTCCAGATATTTCGGCAGCAGTTTTTCCAGATAAGCCTTTTCCTGTGCCATAACATAGACCCCTTTCCGCTCTTATTTCTCCATTACAAGTTTTTCGATCCGACACTGATGATGCTTGCTTTTATTATACCCCACTCCTGTCCTTTCAGCAATCGGCCCGCTCACATCATCATTCAGCATTCCGGCGCAGGGCCCGAGCCGGCCGTATAATATCTCTGCAGCTTGCTCTTGGGCTTTTCCGGCATGGTCATGGCCAGATAGCCGCTATCAAGCAGCGGCTTGATATAGTGTCCGCTCACATAGAAAATTGTCTTGACGTCCAGGAAATCTGCGATTTCTTTTCTGGTCCGCGGCTTTCTGCAAAACTCCAAAAGGTCACCTGTGGTTTTATCAGAGCAGGCAGGAAAATCCGCGTCTGCCGGGATGTCTATTCCAGTGGTGTTTTCAGCATCCGTATAATAAGGAGCCTGGTCCTCTGCCACCCGCATTGCCAGGGGACTTCGGATATCGTTATAAAATATGACCACAAACTCATCCCTTCTGTTTTCAAAGACAGGATCCGGAAGGCCATATGCTTTCACTTCCTCACGGATCGCAGGAATGCCCGAATATCGGATCTCAGGACCAAGCTGGCTTTCAGCCATCACCGCCAGAGCGGGATTCCGAAGCACAGGCCGGGTTTTCCCCAGCTGATCGATGGTCATACGTCCGTAGAGCGTTCCGGGGCTGTGGATCTCCAGGCGATCCGCAAAGATGAGGACCTGTACGGGAATCCTTTCTGTATGAGCGCTGTAATCCCGGTGGATTAAGGCGTTGAGAATTGCTTCTCGAACGGCATTGATGGGATAATCGGTTCTGTCCTCACGCATGCCGGTATCGGGATTGATAGTGATCTTTGTTTTCATATTGCGTTTGCAAAATTCGGCAGCTTCTTCCATCATATCGGAAATGGGCCCTTCGATCCTTTTATGATCGACTGCGTTCGTACTTCCTGTCCCGTATCCGGACATCACTGCGGCCTCGATCCCCAGCTGCGGGAACAGCCCCTGGGGATAAACGCAGAAACTCATCAGCGCCGCCAATGTAGGTGCACCGTTTCTTGTCACATTGAGCATTTCATAGACCTGCTCCTCATCCGCCAGGGAGAGCTGCGATTTCTGCTTTTCCTTTTTGCTGATATATGCAGCCAGCCGATCCGGGTCCAGCAGCTTCAAAGAAGCGCGCGTTACCGGCCGCTCATCATCATGAAGCTGCTTGCGATATGCTTCGTAAGCGTAGAGTTCATAATCGGTCAGCTGCAAATTCGCACCCCCGGCCCGCAGACAGGAACCTTTTGTCCTGCCCGCCCCTTTATAATAACAAGGCCGCTGGGCCAGATCGATTCCCGGAATCTCTGCTGCGCAGATCGTTACACCCTGGTATTCGGCTGCAGTGAATACCGCCTCCACCGGCGGTTCCATCTGATTGCACTGGTCCGTTACGTTTTTCTGCAGATCCAGCGGATCGTACACCCCGACGGCTTTAAACCACGTTTTTTCATTGAGGCCGAACACCAGCGTTCCGCCCTGATCCTGATTGGAGAATGCGGACAGGGTATTATATAATTTTTTCGGACAGTCTTCGCGGGCAGATTTCACTTCGACCAGCTGGGCATCCGTCTGCCCCTTTTGTATCCGTTCTGCCAATTCGACCAGCTCTGCTATTAGCATAAAACCACCCCTTTTGTTTGTTAATTTGTTTGTTTCTTTATTTTAACAAACTTTTCAAACAAAATCAACAAAAAACGAAAGCAAATTAGCAAAGAGATTTGCTTTCGTTTTTATAAATTCATGCCAATAGGCGTGATCCGGGCGTAATATCGGGCCTACCTGGCCATGGCATAGAGCGCCCGGGCATAGATTTTGCTCAGCTGGAGCAGACGTTCGCAGGATATATGCTCATCCTGTTTGTGGAAACTCAGTTCTTCCCCCTGGATTGAAGGCCCAAAAGGAATAAAGTTTTCCAAAATCCTCGCATAAGAACCGCCGCCGTGGGCCACCGGCTGACTTTCCAGATCGCCGGTCATCTGCTGATATATATCGACCAAGGTCTGGACCAGGGAACTTTCAGGATCAACATAAAAATGCGGAT
This sequence comes from Clostridia bacterium, assembly GCA_902363595.1. Taxonomy (GTDB): domain Bacteria; phylum Bacillota; class Clostridia; order Peptostreptococcales; family Anaerovoracaceae; genus Hominibacterium; species Hominibacterium faecale. The sequence goes on from CABJAP010000001.1 coordinate 467,384, forward strand.
TGCGCATCGTCACTTCACAGAAAACCCCTGATCGCTCCGCCGCCTGCGCAAGCTGTTCCTCCAGGGCTTTCGTATTCTGCGTAACCGGATAGCGGATATTAAGCCCGGCATAGAGGCTGTTTCCGTCCAATCGGAAAATCCCCAAATTATTGGTCAGCGGGCCGGTTCGGTCAGAAAAAGAAACGCCCAAGCCGCTTCCGTCCGTATCAAAGCCGATCGAATCCGCCAATGCGTGCAGTGTATGGCAGACGTTTTGCGGGAAGAAATCCAGCTTCTTCAAAAGCTGGAGCATCAGAGAAACCGCATTGACACCGATTTCCGGCGTGGATGCATGTGCCGATTTCCCAACCGTATACAGCTCCAGCAGGTTTCCTGTTTCCACAGCCTTAATTCTGTCTATGGGCAGCGTTTCCTTTGCTGCTTTTACAATGGCCGCCCGCTGCTCTTTGCTTCCCTCAAAGACCGCCTTGGCCTCCGGAATCACCACATTAAAGGCGCTGCCTCCGTGGATACTGTTCAGGGTCGGCAGCTCCTTTCCGCACGATTCCACTGGGAAGGTTTTGCTGAATTCATAATTGAGGATGCCCTTTTCAGCAAAAGCCGCCGGAAACCAGGAATCAGGCACAATGCCGCAGACCGGCATTTTTTCAACATGCTCCTTATAATAGCGGATGCAGGGGAAATAGCCCAATTCTTCGTTGGTACCGATGATATGCTTGATCTGCCGTTTCAGCGGCACGCCGCTTTCCTTCAAGGCCAGACAGGCGTAAAAAGCCGCGATAAAACAGCCCTTATCGTCCACAGCACCGCGCCCGTAAATATTGCCGTCCGCAATCTGCCCGCCATAGGGATCATACGTCCAGCCTTCCCCTTCCGGAACCACATCCATGTGGCAAATAACCCCGGCAGCCTCGGCCCCTTCGCCGAAGTTGATTTCTCCGGCATAATTATCAAAATTCACACATTCAAAGCCCTTTTCCCTGCCCAGCTTCATGGCAAAGTCAAAAGCTTCCTTTGGCCCCCGGCCGAAAGGCGCCTCAGCCTCTTCCGGGCCAAAAACCGATTTTATCCGAATCAGACGGCACAGGTTATCGATCATTTCCTGATGATACCCCTCCAAAATCCGATCAAAATTTTTTTCTGCTTGATCACTCATGTTTCACTCTCTTTCTGGTACTTCTATATAAAGGATACCACTAAAAATGCGATTGTGGTAAGAACGTAGGATATAATCGCATATGGGAGCGTACCTTTCATCTGATAATAAGGCTTGATGTCCACCGCCCTTGAAGATACCATGACCGCATCTCCGCACACATAAGTGGTGCTGCCTGCCGCAGAAGCGCAAACCAGCGCCGCGCAGGAAATCAGCGGATCCACGCCCAGCCCGTTGGCAAGGGGCACGACAATGGCGATAAAGATCATTGCCATATCCCAGAAACCGCCGCCGAAATAGGAATAAACAGCGCAGAATCCGAAAACCAATGCCGGCAGATAAGCCCCGTTGAGGAAGGGCTTTAAGGTTTCAACCACATAATCAGCCATACCAGTGGCCGTATTTACCTCCACCAGCGTCATAGTCATGGTAATCAGCGTACAAATGGCCACCATGCTCACAACTCCATTATATGCGTTATCAAACAGCTGGGTCAGCTTCACTTTTTTCTGCAGGAGCATTAAAATTCCGGTCACCGCAATCGCCGCCATGCAGCCCAGCATTACATTAATATCCGTCAGAAGGGTTACGACAACCAGAATAATCAATGGAACGAGGAAATTCCAAGGATGGGCCTTTTTCCCTTCATTTTCCGCCTGAATGGATGCAAAGTCGGGAGCCATGATTGCTTCTCCGGTATAACTCACATCTGCCGGGCAGACAACCCCGGTTTCTTCCGCCAGCTTGGTATGCTTTTTTGTGATCCCGAACATGGGAATAACTCCTAAAATTACCAGGGCCATGATGATTAAAGATATCCAGGCAAAGAACATATATGGCAAGGCCGCTATATAGGCGGATGCTCCGCTGCCGCCTGTGGTCACACCGAAATCTTCAAAGAGACCGCTGTAAAAAACCGCCCAAGTGGAGATCGGAATGGCGATGCAAACCGGCGCTGCCGTAGAATTGATCACATATCCGAGGAAGGTCCGGGGAATCCGATGACTGTCGCAGACCTTTTTCATGGCAGTAGCGATAGCCATGTTGTTCAGATAATCATCCACAAAGATCAACCATCCTAAAATATAAGTAATGAGTAAAGCCTTTTTCCTGGTGTTGGCGTATTTGCTCAGCCACATGGCAAATTCCGTGACCGACCCTGATGCGTCCAAAAGGGCGATCAGAATACCGAAGAGAGCCAGCAGCAAATACAAGTAACCAAGCGTTCCGCCGGAAAAGGCTGCCTGAACTTTTTCCAGCCAAACAGCCGCGAACTTCCAGCCGCCCAGCAGGATCGAACCGGCGATGGTCGCCGCCGTCACCGACAGCAGCATACGTTTTGTTGTAAAAATTAGTACGAATAATACTACCATTGGCAGTAAGGTCAATATTCCTAAATCCATGATTTTCCTCCGCTAAATTTTCCAAAGTTCTGTCTTTGCAAAGATGCTCTTGCCAGGCTTTGCGTCCTTTTTAATCTCGCCGCCGTCGATGACCGGAACCCCGGCTACTAATACATAATCAATGCCATCCGGCTGGGCCATCGGGTCGCCCAGCCCTGGGAAGGTCGCGTTATCCTTGACTCGTTTCAGATCAAAGATCAAGATATCCGCATCGGCCCCTTCGCCGATGAATCCTTTTGTTTCCAGGCCGAAAAGCTGTGCCGGCATCCAGGATGACTTCTTTGCGAAATCCATCAGGGTTAGCACATCCTGATCCCGAACCAGATCCTTTAGAATTTTGGGATAAGTACCTGCTGTCTGGGGATGCCCGATTCCCGGAGCCAGATTGGGGAAACCCCCGTCGGTGGACATCATGACATATGGCTGTTTTAGGGCCAGCGCCACTTCATAAGGCTTGCCCACAAAAGCCGTAACGCTTGCGTCAGGATCCTGTTCTCTCATCTCATTAAAGGTCTCTTCCGTCAGCCGCTGCCCGGCATATTTGCCGGTCCCTGCAAGAATGTCGTGATAAGTGCAATCATAGATATCCTGCCAGCCTTCACAGAATACTTCCGAACCCACCGGGCAGGCAAAATCACAATAAGCCCCGCTGTCCACAGCGATTTCATATCCTTGCCGTCTCGCTTTTTCGATAATCTTTAAGGATTCCTCCATCATTCCCTGACCGCACTGGTAAACGTGGTGGGAGATCAGCACTCTCACCCCGGTCGTTTCCTGAAGTTTGATCACTTCTCTTGTGGCCTCCAGGGAATTCCAGCCACCGGCTCTGGAGTGGATGGGCATAACCTTATCGTATTTAGCTGCCACCTTTGCCATGGCTGCCATCTCGTCCCAAGACGTAACCGGAGCGTATTCCAGCCCTAAGGAAAGTCCAATGGCGCCATTTAACAAGTCTTCTTCCGCCCACTGGGCCATCTGGCGTATCTGTTTTTCCGTGGCCTGGTGGTAGGGGCTTTCGATCCCTGCCTTCTCCCGCAAAATCCAGGATTGGGGTGTCAGCGCCGCTGTATTGAGCGGATAACCGGTTTCATCCAGACCGGTCAAAAACTCTTTCACTGGATATGGCCCCAGCCCGCAGGATCCCACAATAATGGTGGTAACGCCCATACTGGCCATGACATATCCGCTGAACAGCTGGCCGTCCGCATGGCTGTGGGGATCCACAATGCCCGGACAAACGATTTTTCCAGTAGCATCAATGGTGCGCGCAGCTTTCAGCGGCGCTCTGGTAACTCCGGCAATCTTTCCGTTTAAAATCGCCACATTGGCGATGGTTCTCAATTCCGTTTTTGGGTCAATGACGGTTCCGTTTTCAATCACACAATCGTAAGTTGTCTGAAAAAAATCCAGATTCTCTTTTTTTTCGCCCATAACGTATTCCTCCTCTACTCTTCCACAAAGTTGTAATGCTATATAAAGCAAATTTCGTGCCAGCAGGCTGCTTTGTCTCTGTACCGCTATAAAGTGTTGCAAATTTCAACATTTTTCTGTCAAATATGACTTTTAAACGGCGGCGGCAAAACTATATTTGCAGAATTTTGCCTGCAAAAAAATGCAGACCATGAAAAAATCTGCATTTCAAATCAGCTCTCCGTTACTGTTGCAGCTTATTATATAAACTGCGTATCGAAATTCCCAAATCCCTGGCTGTTTTCGTTTTGTTGCCGCCATTCTTTTCCAATACTTTTTTAATATATGCACGCTCTGTTTCCCGGACCACTTGGCTCAAAGGTTTCACTCCTTCCAGTTCTTCTTCCTTATCCAAAGTACGCATCTCTTTCAGGCCCAGATCGGGCAAGTCCTCCGCCTCAATCCTTGTTTTTGCCGGATCCATATCAATGATCGCTCGGCCGATATAATTGGCCAGCTCCCGTACATTGCCCCGCCATTCCTTTTCTTTGAGCACGGCCAGCGCACCGGAAGAGATGCCTTCGATATTTCGTCCATACTCCTCATTATATTTCACAATCATATATTCCGCCAGCAAAGGAATATCGTCCGGCCGCTCCTTCAGCGAGGGCAGCTCAATGGGAACCATGTTGAGGCGGTAATAGAGATCCTCTCGAAAATTTCCATTGGCAATTTCCTCTTCCAGATCGTTATTGGCGGCGGCAACAATCCGCACATCCACCGATATGGGGCTGGATGCACCTACGCGAATGATCTCCTGTTCCTGCAAAACCCGCAGCAGCTTTGCCTGCATGGCCGGGCTGATCTTGCCAATCTCATCTAAAAAGATTGTTCCCTTGTCCGCCTGTTCAAAGTAGCCTCGTTTGCCGGTTTTCTTGGCGCCGGTGAAGGCTCCTTCCTCATAGCCGAACAGCTCGCTTTCCAGCAATCCTTCACTGATGGCCGCACAATTGACCCGTACAAACGGTTTGGCCGCCCGCTTGCTTTCGTTGTGAATGGCATGGGCGAACAATTCCTTGCCCGTGCCGCTGTCGCCGATCAGAAGGATCGGCGCCGATGTTTTTGCTGCTCGCTTGGCCTTTTCAATGGCTTCTTTTAAGTAACGGTTCTTGCCAATGATATCGTCAAAACTGTACTTACCCTTTAATTCCCGGATCACCCGTTTGGCATCATCCAGTTCTCTGCTCAAAGAGAGAAGCTCTGTCAAATCATATGCCACAGCCACGCTTCCTTTCAGCTCGCCGTTGACCAGGATCGGCGCACCCTGGGCGATGATTTCCTTGTTGTGCCTGCCCACCACCATATGAAATCCCCGCTGCTCCTTTCCCGACTCTAAAACGGCCCGATGAATGCTTTTCCCTTTGCAGTCGATGTCGCAAGGCTGGCCGATCAGCTCCGATGGCTTCATTCCGATCAGCTTGGAATACGCTTTATTCATCATTACATTGATCCCGTTTTGATTAGCCACGGATATGGCGTCCTGGGCAGCCGAAAAAATCGCTTCCATCATGCTCTGCATTTCTTCCAGACGATTGACTTCCGTGGAAAGTTCCTCCAACTGGGGCACTTCTTTAAAAATCGCCACTGCGCCAATGACTTCCCCATCTTCATCCCAGATGGGCATTCTGCTGGTAACCAAGGTTGTCTCTTCATCGATCTTAATGATATGGTTAATTTCTGCGATGGCGTCCTTGATGACTTCCGGCATTCTGGCAACCGGAGAGATTTCCGAAACATGGCGGCCAATCGGATCTCCTTCCACATGAAAGATGCGCCTGGCAGCATCATTGAAAAGAATCACCTTTCCATCCCGGTCTGCGGCGGCGATTCCATCGTAGGTGGCGTTTAAAATTCGTTCAATGGGAATTGATGTCATGATCTGCCTCCCCTATCTCCCAAAATCACTAATATCCTGCCTGAGAAAATGGATCGCCCCTTCCATATCCTGATTCTGCAGGCATTCAATAATCTTAGCGTGGTATTTGGTGTCGGTGGGAAATACGATCTTTGCCCATTTATCCCAATAAAACTGGGCATATGCCCGTGTGAGGGTATCCAGGGACTGCTTGAGCATATTGTAGGAAAACTCATTGCCGCAGAACGAAATAAGCGCCAAATGAAACTCCATGTTATGTTCCCAATGAACCCAAAAATCATTCTTCGCCTGGTCGCTTTCACATTGCTGGTCGATCTGCTTCAGCCTGGCGATCTGTTCCTCTTCGATCTGGTGGATACACTCCCGCAGGCTGCCGCCTTCCAGCACCAGCCGGAAATTCAGAATATTTTCGATATCGGTTCTCGTCAGCTGGACGATCACATAGCCGAACCGGGGCATGCTTTTTAGAATGCCTTCGCTGCAAAGCTTACCCAGGGCCTCTCTCACCGGCGATTTGCTCACCTGGTATTTTTCAATCAGCTGCTTTTCACTGATGATATCGTTGGCTGAATATTCGCCCTTGATAATTGAGGAAAAGACCTTGCTATAGATCATATCTTTTAAATTACCGTTTTCTGCCATCTTCGCTCCTCTTCTTTTTGATACTTACTACTATCATACCATAAGGCCGGCTCTAAAGTAAACGGCCATGAATTTTTGCACTTAAAAGAGTTGACGCTTGGTTATATCTCTGATATTATCAGTAATATAATCAAAGTGTTAAAGGAGGTCTGGACATGAACGGAGAAACTGCTGCTTCTTACAGAAACATATTAGAAAACGAATTGATACTCGCCCTGGGCTGCACAGAGCCGGGCGCGCTGGCCTATGCTGCCGCCAAAGCCGTGGAGATTTTAAAACAAGCTCCTGAGCGCATGACAGTGAGCTGCAGCGGCAACATTATAAAGAACGTTAAAGGTGTCTATGTACCTAATTCCGGAGGCCTTCGGGGTGTGGAAGCTGCAGCAGTCTTAGGCGCTGTCATCGGCGATCCGTCCAAAGAGCTCAATGTCCTGGAAGAGGCTGACGATGAGGACCGCCACCAGGCCAGGCAACTGCTGGCATCTGACTTTTGCATCTGTGAGCTGCAGGAAGGCGAGGACAACCTCTATATCGACGTTTCTGTCTTTGCTGGAACCGATTCTTCCCGGGTGATCATAAAAAACGCCCATACCAATATCGTTTTTATGGAACGCAATGGAAGGCCCCTCCTTGCAAAAGAAGAAGGCGCCGGCAGTTGTGAAAAAGATGAGAAAGCCAGCCTCAACATTACGGACATTATTGAATTTGCAGATTGCTGCGACCTGGCCCCGCTGAAGGAGCTTCTGGAAAGACAGATCGAAGTGAACTGTGCCATCGCCCAGGCTGGCTTGGATGAGAATTATGGCGCTTGTGTCGGTAAGACGCTGATGGAAACCGGCGGCAACTGTGTGCAGATAAGGGCAAAAGCAAAAGCCGCAGCCGGTTCCGACGCGCGCATGGGCGGAAGCTGCATGCCAGTGATGATCAATTCCGGCAGCGGCAATCAAGGCATTACCGTAACCGTGCCGGTGGTGGAATACGCGGAAGAATTGCAGGTCAGCCGTGAAAAACTATGCAGAGCTTTGATTGTAAGCAATTTAATCTCCATACATATCAAATACTATATTGGAAAGCTTTCCGCATTCTGCGGGGCTGTGAGCGCAGCCTGCGGCAGCGGAGCCGCCATCACCTATATGCACGGTGGAACTCTCGCCCAAATTTCCTCCACCATCGTCAATACGCTGGCTGATGTGGGAGGCATCGTCTGCGACGGCGCCAAGGCTTCCTGCGCTGCAAAAATCGCTTCCGCCGTGGATGCAGCCATCATGGCTCATAATATGTCTATGCGCAGCCGCAGCTTCCAAGCCGGAGAAGGGTTTATAACCGAAGATATTGAAACCACCATCGCCAACATGGGCTATATCGGACGTGAGGGAATGAAAACGACCGACGTAGAAATCCTCAAGCTGATGCTTGCCAATCGGGTTTTATAAATTACACTTCTTCCTCTTCTTTTATGTCAATATCCACGCCATTGACTTCTACATGGTCGTTAATCCCGATGACAATACATCTCCTGCCGTCAATGACCTTAGTTTCCACCAGGTCAGCCCGGTCCGGGCTGACCTTGATTACCACATCCGGCGTCTCAATGCTGAATTTTTTCGTTTCTGCAATGTTGGAAGCCATCAGCTTCCTCCGTTCCCCTGCTGTCTGCTCAAAGGTAGTCTCCACCTTCTCCAGCTTATCCTCCGAAGCGCCGCTCCGCTCCAGCAGCCTTCTCATATCGAACTTGTCCAGCTCCAAGGGTTCCGGTTCTTCTTTGCTCTCTTCGATCATTTCCTGCAGATTATCGTGAATGCATCTGACCATTGTAAAGTCACATTCTTCGCCTAATGTCTCGGATAGAATTTCGTTGAAGGTAACTTTTTGGTTTTCTGCGGACAGGGGAATCTCGCTGCCCAAAAGCTCTTCGATCAATTTGGGCTGCAGCTCTTCCGGCTTTTTGGAGAAGTACAACGCCTGATGAATGTCCCCGGTTCGATCATTGAAGGCAGGAAATAAAAATCCCTTGGCCGGAGGATCCACTACCCAGTCCCGACTGCGTCCCACGATACTGTTTTGGTCAGCGTCATAGCTGAGACCTGCCTTGGAAAGCTTGACCGGACAAATGCTGCACAATATGTATTCGTATATGTTCTCGGAAGCATCAAACATTTCCAAGCCGTCCTCCGCTCTTCCCGGCACGTCATAAACCGCATGGATCAGGATGATATAATAGTTTTCTCCGTACTCATAATGGTCGATAATTTTATTGAAAAATTCGTCTACCAGAGATTCATCCTCCAGCTTGCTGTTTCTCAGACGGAAAAGGAATTCCTGGGTTCCCCCCGGCTCCTCCTGGGCCAGTGGAAATTCCATATTGATCAGTTTTTTACCCAGGGTCCCGGTAAGCGTCTGCTTGAAGATTTCAAAATATTTAAAGGCCTCTTCTTCAGGAAGGGACAAAAAGGAGCGATTCACCTCATATTTACGTACCTTTTCTGCATCCACGTAGCATCCGCACATGCGGGTAATGGTACAATTCTCAGGCGTAAACTGTTTTTTAATTTCCAATATTTCTTTGTTGATCATTTTTTAGTCCTCTCTTTTATAGTCTTCGCAGACCTTCCCAGCCTGCGATCATGATGAAGTGGGGTATGAACTTGGCGGCAATTCTATGGAGAAAGCATACTGGCCCCGGGGTGGAAACAGCCAGTCCCAATTTGCTATCTATGAGAGCCCATCTGACTACGGTTCTGGATTTGGATGCCATCGGAAAATGGCGGACCGCCTGTCCATTTTTTGTGTCTTTTGCCGTTGGAATGAATTCTGTGTCGCGGACCCAATATGGGCATACGGCCGTTACCAAAATGCCCTGACCAAAGAGCTCCCATCTCAGAGCCCGGCTGTAGCGCATGAGAAATGCCTTGGTCGCCGCATATACATTCAACGAAGGAAAGGGTTGAAAGGCTGAAGTCGAGGATATTTCCAGAATACGGCCTCCGCTACTCATATGAGACAGCACAATCTGGGTTACCGCCACTGCGGCACGACAGTTGAGATCGATCATATCCATACTGTCTTGTATGGAGACCTCTTTGTAATCCCCAATTTTTCCAAAACCCGCTGCGTTGACCAGCAGCCGTACATCCGGTCCTTCCTCCTTGAGGCGTTCTGCAAGAAAGTCAAGGCTTTCTTGTTTGGTCAAATCCAGGGGCAGTACGCGCACCGGAAGGGAAACTTCTTGTGCAAGGGCGCGGAGGCGGTCTTCTCTGCGGGCGACGGCCCATATTTCATCAATAGGTTCCCGTTGGATCTGCCTTGCGAATTCCCGGCCCAATCCGCTGGAAGCGCCGGTTATAAGAGCAATTTTCTTCTTTTCCATTTGTCTTTACTCCTGCATATCGATTTGTTTTTCTTTTATGTAATGAGCGGCAGCTGAAAGCAAGGTTTCAATCTCACTGCTCGATATGCCGTATGAAAAAAGACCATGCCTGGCAGAGCACCTCCAAATTTCTTCCGGTGACAGTTCTTCTCGATGCTGGTTCAAGCGATCAAAGGCGAATTTATAAAGAATGATCTTGGCAATCTCAACACTGGCAAAGATCCGCTCTTTATCTGTTTTTAAGCTTTTTTTCTCCGCAAAGGTACAGATCCGATCGACTATTGCGTCTGCTCTGTTTTCATAATTTGACAAAATTTCATAGCTCTGGAGCGTCTCCAAGTCTTTGGCCGAGGTGAATCGGCAGATTAAATCCGTATAACACCGCAAAAGCACCAGCGCAAAGATAGGGGCATCTTCCATATCTGCACATTTTATTATGATTCTGTCCCATTGATTGTCCCGCAGCTCGGAAAAATAGGAAAAAAAGAGCTCTTCTTTTCTTCCGAAATAATAGCGCAGATGTCCCCTGCTGATGCCTGCAAGTTCAGCGATCTGACGGGTAGTAGTCGCGGCGAATCCCTTTTCCTCAAAGAGTTCTTTGGCTACCTCCAATATTCGATTATAAACATCGCAATCTTTTCTCATACATTCCATCATACGTGATTAAAATCTCTTTGTCAAATGAAATGAAAGCGATGAAAAATCATCGCCTTCCACTGTTCTAAACTACTCTTTATTAAAATCGATTTGAATGGATTCTAAGATGTCCGGCTGGGTCAAAACCTTCAGAATCATCAGGGAAATGACCTGAGCGCCCCTTGTGATTACCGGTTCTATGACCTCTTTTTCTTTCATTTTGGCGGCGAATTGGCGCGTGTGATGCGTCAGGCTTGTGTCACCTATGGATAAGGTAGGATGAAAAGCCGGGCATCTCCAGCTCACATTGCCAATATCCGAAGAGCCTTTGTTTTCACTTTCTCCTGTGGCCAGATCAATTCCCAGCTCTTCATAAACTTCTTCCAAAATCTGTTCTCCGGCTGGGTTGGGTTTCAGGCTATCCAGGGTCGGTGCGTAATGATCAATTTCAACTTCTGTTTGTGTCGCCATAGCCGCACCTTTGGCACAGTCATGGGCCATTTTTTCCAGCTGGGAAAGATAGCGGCTGTCCGGGTATCGCAGTGTGTAATCCGTCACCACATAATCCGGAATAATGTTGGGTGCAGCTCCTCCCTTGGTTATGATCCCGTGTATGCGGGCATCCGGCTTGATATGTTGCCGCATCATGTCAAAAGCATGGATCATCAGCATGGCTCCGTTGAGCGCGTTCCGCCCTTCCCATGGTGCTGCCGATGCGTGGGCGGGCCTGCCTTTAAATTTATAATAAAAGGCCGTCAGCGCCATGAACTCCATCTTAACACGGTTTTCCATATCCATATGAATCATAATCACAAAAGAATAATCATCGAAGATACCGGCTTGGGCCATATCGATCTTCTTTCCTGTCAGCTCCTCGTCTGGCGTGCCGATGATATGGATATTTCCATAAAGATCCTTCTCGTTGGCATGAAGCGCCAGAGCGGCCAGAAGGCTCAAACTGCCGCTGGCACAATGTCCGCACCCATGCCCGATTTCAGCCAAAGCATCATATTCGGCGAGAATACCAATTTTCACTTTTGAGTCCGGATCCATGCGCACCTGGCCGCAAAAAGCAGTAGGTATGCCGGCAAAGCTTCGTTCCACCGGTATCCCGTGATTTTCCAGAATCCTGCACATCTGTTCGCATGCATGGAACTCCTTGCCGGAAATTTCCGGATGGTCGGCCAGATCGTAGTTGAGATCATAAGCTTCCTGGGCCAACTCTTCGATGGAGGTAAATGTTTGTTCTTTCAAAGCTCCTAACGGTTTCATCGCAATCTCCTCTCTATCTATTTGACAACCTGTTTTCCGATATTGGCTCCCAGCTCTTGGAGAATTCTATTATTGACCGTATAGAATTTTAAAACAATACATGCGATCAGAAATGCGGCTCCTGGGATACCGGCGTTGATCCAAATGATGCCGTTGATCGTGGCTGAAGAAGCCATATCTGTGCCCGTATAACCGGCTAGGGTCAAAAGACCGCCTACAGCCAATCCGGCCACAATGCCTCCAAAGTTCAACATAAATGTGTTGCAGGAAGTTACAAGCCCCGCACTATATACATTTTTTGTCAATGCCACATATTCCACGCAATCGGCTACCATGGTCCATACGGTTACGATCATCGTAACCTAGAAATACTGTTGAATCATGTAGAGGATAATCAGTACGGTCATGCTGTCAAACGGGTCGAAGAGCAAGAATATCATCGGTTTAATCAAGCTCATAATCCCTGCCAGAATGAAGATTTGTTTTTTACCGAACTTTGCTACTAAAAACGGTGTTAAAAAAGCTCCTGCGATTGCCGCCGGCAAAGTGGCAAAGGACACAACCGAAAAGGCGGCTTCATTGCCGACCGCATATTTAAAAACATAGATGTTGGTGGCCGAAATCACTTCAAAAGCCAGAATCACGCATCCGAAGGAAGCGATCAAAAGGAGAAGCGGTTTAGTGGTAAGAACTTTTTTCAAATCTTCCTTCAAATAGCCTTTCTCCTGTTTCTTATCCTGCCTGGGCATGGGCAGATCATGTTTTTTTGAACCGCTTAGACTGAGGAGCATGCATAGAAATGCTGCTGCTGCAAAGATTCCGATCGTGATATGCCATCCCTTTTCATCATCGCCGAAAGCTTTTAAAAAGATCGGCACCAGTGCCATCGCCGAATAACCGAATCCGGTGCCCAAAACCTGTCTGGACATAACGACGAAATTGCGCTTGGAAAGATCGGAAGACATACTGGGCACCTGAGCCTCATATGTAACAGTCTGAAGCTCGTAATTGATGCAAAAAACAATATAGATTATCGAATAAAGGGCTACTTTTGCCGTGGCCGATATTTCGAAATTCGTAAACAAGAGAAAGAACAAAATAACTACCACCGGAGTCGTAACCATCAAATACGGCCGATATTTTCCGAATCTAGTGTTTGTTCTGTCTGAAATGATCCCTGCGATGGGGTCCGTGATAGCACAAAATACTCTTCCTAAAGAGTAAATAACACCGGCTGCTGCCGCTGGGACGAGGGCATAATCCGTCCAGAAAAAGATTACGTAGCTGGCATAAACAAAATAAATGATGTTCAGCGTAGCTCCTCCGAATCCGTACCTGAAGATTTCACTGAAGGTTGTAACAGGCTGCATCGGGCTGTCCTGCATGTTCATTTTCTTATTCATATGTATTCCTCCTTGTTTTATTGGGCGCGCACTAAGGCGTGCACTAATTTTGCATATAGAATAACACTTTTCCAATAAAAGTCAAGGCTTTTTCAGAATTATTCGATTCTTATCTACAAATTGGTGTTTTTTAAAGATCACGAAATTCTTCTGCCAGCACATCGTAATCACGCCTGGCTACAATTTCTAGAAAACGTTCCATAGAAAGTTCTTGATAGTCTCTCTGCAGGGCCAGCAAAGTCTGTTCAATCGCAGTTTCTGTAAATCCCAGTTGGTAAAGTCCATGTTTCATGGAAGTCAGCCAAATCGATTCAAAGTCTCGTTCCATATGGTAGGTGAATTTAACATATAGCATGCGTATGGCAATCTTCAGACCAATCTCACAGCTGTCCTGCAAGTGCTTTCTGTTGGGCTTTTGTCCATGATGGCCTGCAAATTCAAGGATCATTTGGCATAGAGAGTCAGTAATTAAATGAAAATAAGCATCCAGGTCGTATCGTCCTAAAAGCAACAAATCATGAATAAAGTTTTCTGTTTCTAAGGTTCGAAGCTGACATGCAAACAGGAGACCGTAATAGATAGCGTAGTCATCCGTTTGCACTTTGGATTCATTAAAAAAATATTTGATTTTTTTCACATAAAACCCGAAATGACAGGCCAATATATCCTCTTTCTTTGGAAAATAGTAATGAAGATGTCCGCGATTAATTCCTACAGCGTCAGCAATTTCCCTGGTCGTTGTTTTCACGTAGCCTTTTTGGTCAAATAATTTGGCGGATTCATTGAGTATTTGATTGTAAGTCGGATTGTTTTCCCGCATAACCCTTTCCTGCTTTCCAAAAAACATCGGCAGACAGACGTTACTTCGTCTGTCTGTCATTCAATGGTCTCTGTCCGATGGATTATTCAATGATAACACCATCTTCGTCCACCTGTAGATCGGCTTCAGCCGCTTCCACATCCTCGGCTTTTGCCTCAGTTTCAGCTTTCAGCTGATCCCGTAGCATCTGTTCCACCTTTTCCAGCGTTTGCGGATGTTCGGCCAGATAGTTCTTTACATTTTCTCTTCCCTGTCCTATACGGTCACCGTTAAAGCTGTACCAGGAACCGGCTTTCTCAATAATCTTGGCATCTACGCCGCAGTCCAGCACATCTCCTTCTCTGGAGATTCCCTGCCCATACATAATATCGAATTCAGCTTGCTTGAAAGGCGGTGCCACTTTGTTCTTTACTACTTTCACCCGGGTACGATTCCCCAAAAATGTATCTCCCGACTTTATACTCTCTATTCTGCGCACATCAAAACGCATGCTGGAGTAAAATTTAAGAGCACGGCCTCCAGTCGTGGTTTCCGGATTTCCGAACATGACGCCGACCTTTTCTCGCAACTGATTGATAAATACGACGGCAGTTCCCGATTTGTTAATAACACCGGCCAGCTTTCTCAGAGCCTGGGACATGAGCCGGGCCTGCAGGCCCACATGGCTGTCCCCCATGTTGCCGTCGATTTCTGATTTTGGAACCAGAGCCGCCACCGAGTCCACTACTACAATATCGATGGCTCCGCTGCGAACCAGCATCTCGCAAATTTCCAAAGCTTGTTCTCCTGTATCAGGCTGGGACACCAGCAATTCATCCACATTAACGCCCAAGTTTTTGGAGTATTCTGGATCCAGAGCGTGCTCCGCATCGATAAAAGCGGCTCGGCCTCCCGCCTTCTGTGCTTCCGCAATGATATGTAAGGTCAAAGTTGTCTTACCCGATGATTCAGGACCGTACACTTCGATGATCCTGCCTTTGGGAATTCCGCCGATTCCGGTAGCCAAGTCCAGGCTCATAGAGCCGGTGGAAATGGCCTCTATATTCATCCGAGCGCTGTCATCGCCCAGTTTCATGATCGCCCCCTGGCCGAACTGTTTTTGTATCTGTTTTAGCGCCTCTTGTAAGGCTTTATCTTTATCGTCTTTGTTGATCGCCACGTTCATACCTCCATGTGAACATTTGTTCTTTTCTCTTATAATACCCCATTCCTTTCATTAGGTCAAGAGAAATTCTGTTATGTAAATATTTTACATTTATAAGCTATCATTTATTTTTCGCAGTGTCAAGGATTTCTTTCTATTTTTCAGTCTGTTTCTTTAAAAACTGCGTCAGTTCTTTATAATCGTTTTCAAAATCTGTACCTTTGCATGCTGTCCGAGCTCTTTTTACAAGGTCTGCCGTATCCTCGCCTCTTGCCCACGCCTCGTAAACACCAACGACACATACCAGCCCAGCGATATTGGGGTGGGTTTTAAATTTTTCGATCTGCTGCCGGTTTTTCTCCAGTATTTCAAGGCCCTGTTCGCTCTTGCCGCCGCGGAAACAATAATAAGCAAAATCGACATAATAAATGGTTAAATTCAGACCGGCAAGCCCGCGAAGGTCAATCTGCTCCATCAGCTCGGCCGCCTCAATGAATCGCTTTTGCTTTGCATACCCCAAAGCTTGATTCACCGTCAGAATCCTTTTTTTGTTGGGATCTTTGGTTGATTGGAGCATTTCATCCAAAAGCTCCATGTAAAGGTTGATATCCCCGCCTTTCATGGCTTCCATAGCTTTTCCCATCTGCTGATTGAACTTTTGATATCCTAAAATATTAGTCACAAAGAATATGACGATTAGGATGACAACAGCAATCACAATCAACAGCTGTATGGAAATTCCTCCTGCTTTAAGATCCACATCCATATAGGACATCATAGCTGCGATGGCGATTACCAGCACAAAAATCAGAGCTAGCTTTTTTTTCATACAAATTCCCCTTTCTACATCAGCTCGGTATCTTCAATCCGTTTGTTGAAAAACCGGTTCAGCCTTACAAGCGGCTTCCTCAGGACCAATCCCAGCAGCAGCGAGAAGGGAACGAAGGCAAAGAGCCGCAGAAGATCCAGCCAATAATTCATGCCGTACACACCAGCGATACATTCCCGCATTGCATTGATGCCATAGGTAAAAGGCAGGAACGGATAGAGATTCTGGAAGAATTGGGGCGTCACTTCGATGGGGAAGGTGCCACCGGCTCCGCCGATCTGAATGACCAGCAGAATGACGCAAAGCGCCTTTCCGATATCTCCAAAAGAAATTGTCAGCGTATAAATAATATTGACAAATATGATGCTGCTGGTCCACCCAGCCAGCAAAAACAGAAACGGATGCTCGCACTGAATCTGCAGGTAAAATAGGTCGCCCAGGCAAATAATCGTAGCCTGCACCAGTCCTAGCACCATGAACAGAATATAGCGTCCAAAATATGCCTGATAGGGCCGGATCCGTCTCAGCCTTTCATGGTCTTCGCTGACCTGAGTCTTCATAATGGCAACGAGCACGATTCCGCCCACCCAAATTGCCAGAATCGAGTAGAACGGAGCCATGGCAGAGCCGTAATTTTTAATGGGATAGAGGGTGTGGGTATGGATTTTCACCGGCGAGCTCATGAAATCGCCCATCAATTCCGGATCGGTCTTGAGAATATCCATCAACTTCTTCACTCGCTCGTCACTGCCTACGTTTTCCAAGGAAACAGCCGCCTTTTCCAATTTGTTTTTAGCTCCATCAATGACTTTTTTTGTGCTGTCCAAAGCGTTCTTTCCGCCGGAAAGCGTGTCATCCACACCATCCAGCACCTGATGAATATTAGCAACACCGGTACTAGCACCGGTCAGCAGCTGGGAAAAATCCGTCAGAGAATCATAAATGCTGCTGATCACTTTATTGAGCTTTGGCTGCACCTTGGTCCGATAGTCACTGCGGATCTTGGTCTGTTTTGCCAGTGCGCTGTCAATGCTGGACCTGAGCTTTTTCTGGGCTGCATTGGTCATTTTTCCTGAGCTTCGCACCTCCTGAGCCAAGGGCGGAATTTCTTTGATCAGCTGGCGATTGGCATCGTTGGCTGCCTGTAGTTGTTTGACCAGTGCGCTGAGCTCAGAGGACGGCTGTGGCAGTTCCTGATTCAGGTTTTGGAGAAGCTGGATGCAGGTATCGTTGATTTCCACAATATTCTGGACCTGATCGCTCAGCTTGAGTAAAGCATCGGCCGCCTTGGCGGAACTGGTCTCTGCCTGCGCGGCAGCACTGTCCAGGGTGTCCGCCAGATCGTTATATCCGGTCTGTGCGGCAGCAAAGATATCGTCCAGCGCCTTAACCGTTTCCCTGGCAACCTGTTTGGAGGAAAGCAGCAGAGCCTGCACATCGGTGGCAGTCGTCTTTCCGTCTTTGATCAGCGCCTGTACATCCGGCAGGGTGGCCTGGGTTGTTTTGACAAGCGACTGAATCCCCGCGGTCGTCTGGCTGAACGCGTCGATGGTATGGACGAATCCATCCAAATCCTGTTCCGCGTCGCGGAAGGATTGGACTAATTTGTCCATGGGGCCGCCGTCCGCCTCCAGAGTGCCGCTGACCGTATCAAACAACTGGGCCGCGGCCTGGGTTACGATACTGATAAAGGTTTCATCAATCTGGGTCTGAATGGCGGTTGCGCCCTTATCAGTTATTTTGGGCGCGATAGCATTCTTTTTTTCGTTTATGTAGTAATCAAACTGGGGCCTTTCCACATGGGATGTGAAGATACTGACCATATTACGGCTGAAATCAGCAGGGACAATGATGGCCGCATAATATTCCCCGCTCTCCACTTTTTCCATGGCTTCTTTTTCGCTGGTCAAGAACTGCCAGCCGATATCGTCGTTGGCCCGCAGGTTTTTAATAATCTGCTGCCCGGCATTAATATGGACCTTTTCCATCTCCGTGCCTTCGTCCAGGCTGACTACAGCTACCTGTATTCCGGAGGTGCTGCCGTAAGGGTCCCAGTTTACAGCTATGTTAAACCAGGCGTAAAGGGCCGGAATGACACACATGCCTACAATCACGACAATGGCGATCACGTTGGTTCTCAGCCGATTGACGTCTCTCAAAAAAATGCGTAAAATATTCTTCACGGTCGATTGTCCTCTCTCTTTTCCAGCAGATCTTTGTATTGATAATGCTTATAATCTACCAGTATGAGAAATACGGCGATTATAATGATGGATACGATCCAAAGCACCAGAAAGCGCAGCTTGGCTTCCAAGGTAAAGATCAGGAACAAAAAAAGGAGGGGAATGACTGCGATACAGGCCAGGCCGCCCCGAATCAGCTTTGGATACCACTCCAAAAACTTCTTGTGCTCATCCTGCAGTTCAAAATCATCCCGTTTTTTGCGCACCGCTTCTCTGGTTCCAAAATAATACAAGGTCTGGTCCGCGGCTTCCTGATCCCCATAGCCTTTTTTTCGGTAATATTTGTAGTCCCGGACCATCTGCTCCATAAATATCGGCTTGAGCAGATCCTTGTCTTTCTCTCCGTCCAGAATCGTATCTAAAAACGTATCAAATCGTTCCATTTGCGCTTACCCTTCAATCAATCGATTGATCACATCCAGCATGGAAAGCACGGCGAAATTCCGGTTCCAGCTGCGGTTGACGTTCCGCATTTGAATCTTCCGGCAAGTGGTTTTTCCCTGGAAACATGCGCCGATATAAACAAGGCCCACCGGCTTTTCTTCTGTTCCGCCGTCAGGACCTGCGATACCGGTCACCGAAATGCAGATATCGCTGCCGCTGACCCTTCTAAGGCCTTCAGCCATTTCTCTGGCCGTCTCCTCGCTGACCGCTCCGTGGGCTGCCAGAGTTTCTTCCTTTACTCCCAGCTCGGACATCTTGGCTTCATTGCTGTAAGTTACCAAAGAACGGTCAAAAACCCTGGAAATGCCCGATACACTGGTCAGCGCCGCCGCAAACATGCCGCCGGTGCAGGATTCTGCGCTGGAAATGGAAAGTCCTTGTTTCATCAGTTTGGCGCATACCACATCCACCAGTTCTTCATTGTCGCAGCTGTAAATATATTCACCAATAATATCCTGCACCTGTCCCAGCATGGCATCCACCGCTTCCTTGGCTTCTTCCTTCGTCTCCCGCTTGGAAGCGATGCGCAGACAGCATTCCCCTTCTTTTGCGTAGGTGGCTAAAGTTGGATCGGTCTGCCCGTCAATCAGCGGCAGCAGTTTTGTTTCCAGCATGGATTCGCCGATGCCGAAGGTACGGATCATTCGATAATAAATCGTCCCTTCCGATTTTGTTTCCAGATACGGGAGCACCCGGCGCTGAAACATGCGCGTCATTTCTCTGGGCGGCCCCGGCATGCAGATGATCTGTTTTCCGTCCTTTTCCAGGGCAAATCCCGGCGCCGTACCGGCATCGTTATCGAACACCACGGCTCTGGAAGGCATATACGCCTGCTTGCGGTTGTTTTCCGTCATAGTGCGGTTCTGCTTCTTAAAGTACTGCTCC
Organism: Clostridia bacterium; assembly: GCA_902363595.1. Taxonomy (GTDB): domain Bacteria; phylum Bacillota; class Clostridia; order Peptostreptococcales; family Anaerovoracaceae; genus Hominibacterium; species Hominibacterium faecale. Next base: position 486,974 of record CABJAP010000001.1, read on the forward strand.
AGCTTATCCATGGACGGCTGATGGAGGACCATGTGATCGTCCAGCGCCCGGCATGCGATCTCTTTGGTCAAATCATCCTGGGTCGGTCCCAGGCCGCCGGTGGTCAGAATCAAATCGCAGTCTTTGAATGCAAGGGCGATCATCTCTTCCAGACGGTCCGGGTTGTCTCCTACCGTGTAGTGATACATGACGTCAAATCCCAGCAGGTTCAGTTGCTGGGATAAAAACACCGTATTGGTATTGGTAATCTGGCCGAACAAAAGCTCGGTCCCTACACTTAAAATAGCGGATTTCATGTTCTATCCTTCTTTCTCAGCCGCAAAGCTTACATGGAAAGCAGCTGTCTGTTTTTTACAATATATTCGGTCCCGGAAATGATCGTCATGATTACAGCCGCCCACAGGAAAATCTGATCCAGCGGCATGCCGATATAGCAGCCGGGCCAGTTATCCAAAAGCAGCAATGGTATGGCGATCATCTGCAGGATCGTCTTTACTTTACCGGTCACGCCGGCAGCGATGACGATTCCTTCGGAAGCCGCAACCTGCCTCAGACCGGTAACAGCAAACTCTCTGGCCAGGATGACGACAGCCATCCAGCCTGCCACATTGCCAAGCTGCACCAGCAAAAGCAGCGCCGACATGACTAGCAGCTTGTCAGCCAGGGGATCCATCAGCTTGCCGAAGTTGGTCACCATATTGTATTTTCTCGCGATATGGCCATCCAGCATATCGGTCAGTGCGGCGGCGATAAAAATAACCGTCGCGATATACCGGTGTCCCATAAGAAGTACAACGATAAAAACTGGAATTGCGATAATCCTGAGAATTGTTAATTTATTAGGCAAATTCATGTTTAAACCTCCTTGCCAGCCAGATCATAATCAAAAGCGTCCGTTATCTCGACCTGCACCAGATCGCCCGGCACCAACTGCCGCTTTGCGGTAAATATGACGGAATTGTCGATTTCCGGAGCATCATAAGCAGTCCGGCCAAGATAACTTCCGTCCCCTTCTTCTGCCTCAACCAGTACCTCCAGCGCCTTGCCGATCTTTTCCTGATTGGCTGCCAGAGAGATGTCCAGCTGTCTGCGCATAATGGCATCCTGCCGCAGAGCTTTTACTTCCTCATCGACCTGATCCTCCATCTCCGCCGCCGGCGTTCCCTCTTCTTGGGAATAGGTGAAAACGCCCAGCCGCTGTAAACGAGTCGTCTCTACAAAATCCAGGAGTTCTTCAAAATCTTCCTCCGTTTCGCCGGGAAACCCAGTTATAAGAGTCGTACGGATATGAATATCCGGCATGGCTCGGCGCAGACGCTCGATGGTGCCGCGGATCCCGGCCGCCGTCGATCTGCGGTTCATGCCTTTCAGCACCCGGTCGCTGATATGCTGCAGCGGAATATCAATGTATTTGCAGATTTTTTCTTCCTCCGCCATCACCTGAATCAGCTCGTCAGAGATCCTGTCCTCATAGCAATACATCAGGCGGATCCAGTGAAGGCCTTCGATCCGGCACAGCTTGCGCAAAAGCTGCGGCAGGACGAATCCATCGTAGAGATCCATGCCATAGGCGGTCACGTCCTGTGCGATGAGAATTAGCTCCCTGCAGCCCTTTTCCGCCAGCATCCTGGCTTCTGCCACAATATCCTCCTGCTTCCTGCTGCGATATTTACCCCGTATGCTGGGAATGACACAGTATGCGCACACATTATTGCAGCCTTCTGCGATTTTTAAGGTCGCTGTATAAGGGTTTTCCCCCAGCTTTCGAAATGGGGTTTCCATAAATATTTTATTGTAATCACTCAGATGTTTTTCCCGCTTTCCTTTTTGAAACTTTTCCAGAATCTGCGGCAGCCTTTGATAATCGTTGACCCCTAGAAACAAGTCCACTTCCGGCATTTCCTCGAACAGTTCATTTTCGTAGCGCTGGGAAAGACAGCCGGTCACCGCCAGGATCTTGTCCTCCCCCTTATACTGGGCCATATCGAAAATCCGTTCAATGGATTCGGTTTTGGCATCGTTGATGAAGCCGCAAGTATTGACCATGATCAGATCCGCTTCCTGGGGCGATGGGACCATGGTATGTCCCGCATGTTCCAGAATTCCCGCTGCCATTTCCGAATCATTAAAATTCTTGGGACAGCCCAATGTTTCGATAAAAATCTTCATCTATTCTTCTTCCATCTCCTCTGTATCCGTTTGCAGGGCGTAAAGCTCTGCTTCGCTCATCAATACCTGTCTGGGCTTGCTGCCCTCCGAGGGTCCGATGATCCCTCTTGCTTCCATCATATCCACGATCCTGGCCGCCCGGTTATAGCCGATGCGAAAACGCCTCTGGAGCATGGAGACCGATGCCTGACCGGCTGAAACAACCGTTTCTATGGCTTCCGGCAGCAGTTCGTCCGTGTCGTCGGCTTTTTCCGGTGTGTTGACCTTCTCTATGGTATGGATGACCTCATCGGAATATTCGGCTTCTTCCACCTGTTCCTTGACAAACTCTATGACGTCGTGGACTTCTGAATCGGATATGAACGTCCCCTGCACCCGGGTCGGTTTTCCACCGCCCATGGGGTTGAAAAGCATGTCCCCTTTTCCCACCAGCTTTTCAGCGCCCGCCATGTCCAGGATCGTCCTCGAGTCAAATTGGGAGGACACGGCAAAGGCGATTCTGGAAGGAATGTTGGCTTTGATCACGCCGGTGATAACATCCACCGATGGTCTCTGGGTCGCCACGATCAAGTGCATCCCAGCGGCTCTGGCCTTCTGAGCCAGCCTGCAAATGGATTCTTCCACCTGGGACGGCGCCGCCATCATCAGATCCGCCAGTTCATCGATGATGATAACCACTTGGGGCAGAAATTTATCATCTTCTCCGTCTTTTTTCACTTTCGTGTTGTAGCTGGCCAGCTCCCGAACCCCTTCTTCAGCGAACTTTTTATACCGGTCCTCCATTTCCGCAACCGCCCAATTAAGCGCTGCCGCCGCCTTGGTCGGTTCGGTGACCACAGGTATCAAAAGGTGGGGGATCCCGTTGTAATTGGTCAGCTCTACCACCTTGGGATCGATCAGAACCAGTTTGACCTCCTCCGGCTTGGCCTTATAGAGGATACTGGTGATAATGCTGTTGACGCAGACGCTCTTTCCCGAACCGGTGGAACCCGCAATCAATAGATGGGGCATGGATTTGAGATCAGCTGTGATTGCGTTTCCGGCAATATCCTTGCCCACCGTAAAGGTGATCTTGGATTTGGCGTTCTTGAATTCCTTAGAATCAATGATTTCCCGGATGGTGACCATGTTTACTTTGTCGTTTTCCACCTCAATGCCCACAGCTGCTTTGCCCGGAATAGGCGCTTCGATACGGATGCTCTTCGCCTCCAGGTTCAACGCGATATCATCGGCCAGATTGACGATGCTCTTTACCTTTACCCCGACGTTGGGATGAATTTCATACCGTGTAACAGCCGGTCCCTGGGTCACCTGGACTACCTGGGCGTCAATATGAAAATTGCGCAGGGTTTCTTCCAGCTTCATGGCCTTGGCTTTCAGCGAAGCCGTAACGCCCGACCGATTCTGGGGAGCGCTGCCTTTATTCAGCAGCTCTGCCGGCGGGAATTTATAAGCATGGGCCGGCGGGGCCGCCGTATTAATTTCGTTTGGATCCAGCGCGGCTTTGGCCGCCTGGCTGTTGGTGATTTTATCCGGCTCTTTTTTCAAAGTGCCAGAAGTAGGCATTACTTCCTGAACGCCTTTTGTTAATCCCGGATTTTCCTGCTGGCGATCCTGGTTTTCATCCTCCACAAGTCCCAGACTCTGATCCGGGTCCGGTGCTTCCATCTCCGTCATCACAGGTTCCAGGCCAGTGTCAAGGCCCAAGTCCAGCGCAAGACCAACCCCGTCCTCATGTTCCATTTCACTCTCATCCAGCCCGTATCCTGCTTCTTCCGAGCCGCCTGCGAACAAGTCTTCATCCTTCATGTATTCTAAAATATTCCGCTGGCCCTGGGAGATCCTTCCCGGTACATAGGCGGTCTCTTGCTGGGCACGCTGCCGGGCTGCCTCAGAAGGCGGCACGGACACTTCTGCGGCCTGCAAATCCATCTTTTCCTGAATCCCCTGATCTTTCACCAGCTTTTCTCGAATAGGAGTCCGCTTCTTTTCTTTTTTCTCCGTCCTTTCAGCAAGCAAGGGGCGGGTTTCTTGTTCGTCTGCCAAATCATCCAAAAGCTCGGCTTCCTTTCTTGCCCGGCGTTTTTCCGCCGCCCGTTCAAAGAATCGGGAGATGGGCGTGTTGATCACAAGCAGCAGGCAAATGATGACCACCACAAAGGAAATGATATAAAGCCCTGGAATGCCGAAGGCTTTTACCAGCAAACTTCCTATGTACATGCCAAATAGTCCGCCGCTGTCCAAAAGGGTCCCGTCCCGGTAATAGTCCGCCGCATCGGCAAGACCGAAAGCCAGAACCTGCGGATCGATAAACCTGGCCGAATTGATGATGGACGCGGTAAGTAAAATGATGAACAGCAAAACCACCGATTTACCGCCAATGTGGATGGTTTTCCTTGCGAAGAGCAGGATTCCGTAAAGGATCAAGTAATAAGGAAACGCATATGCGATCATCCCCAGGCATCCTTTAAAGAAATGCGACAGCCCTTCTCCAACGGCTCCCGCCGCATGGGTCTGAAACGCCACCACAAGAAAGGCTCCCAGCGCTATGATTACGATGGACCAGATCTCATCCTTGACGGCCGGATCCATGGTCCTTGCTGCAGAAACGGTAGGTTGGCCGGCAGTTTTCTTCTTGCTGCTGTTTTTATTTTTCGAGCCTGGAGGTCTTCCAGGCTTTCTCTTTGCTTCTGCCATTATTTTTTATCCCTTTCTGTATCCTATGCGAGGAAAAACGCATAGAGTAATACTAGGGCGCCCAGTGCCCAAGTATAAATGGAAAATCCGGTGAGCTTTTTATTGGATACCACTCGAATCATTGTTTTGATGGCAAAAAAACCGGATATTGCAGAAACGATTACGCCGACGATAACTGGCCCCAGATCGCCCATGCTCATGCCGGCGCTGAAGGCGTCCGGCGCTTCCACGATGACCGAGCCCAAAATCGATGGTATGGAAATCAGAAAAGCGAACTTGACGGCGAATTCCCGGTTGAGACCTGAAATCAGTCCGCCGAAAAGGGTCGAACCGGATCTGGAAATTCCCGGCCAGATGGCGATCCCCTGCATCAAACCAACCAGCACAGCGTTTCTGAATTTCATCTGTTCAACGCGCTTTTTCCCCTTTGCCATTTTTTCCGCGATGACGAGAATGGTTCCGGTGATCAAAAGCCCAAAGCCAATGGCATAAAGGGACAGATACAGGCCTGCGAACAAATCGTTGAACGCCAGGCCGATAATAGCCGTGGGTATGGTGGCCACAATGATCATAAACCCCAGTCTTCTGGTGGGGTTGGCGTTGATCCTCAGCCCCTTGCCCGTACAAAGATCCTTGATGCACGCGCAGAGTTCGCAAATCAGATCGACGATGTCCTTCCAATATACAACAAACACCGAGATCAGCGTTCCCAGATGCAACAGTACTGCAAAGGGCAGTACGTTCTCCGCGCTGATATCAAAAAAATACTGCAGTAATGCCAAGTGGCCGGAACTGCTGATAGGCAGAAATTCCGCCAGCCCCTGAGCTAACCCCAAAATGATAGCTTGAATAAACGTCACAATCTCATCCTCCTCAAAAACATAAAAAATCAACATATATTATAGCACAAATCCCGATAAAAACATATACTATATTCTATATATTATGAAGCTTCATCCCGGGGTACAGGCCGGCAAGGTCTGCTCGATTACGCCCGGTCGGCCGGCCAAATTACCATTAGCCGCAAGTTCAGGCCGGACGGCGCATAAAATTATAAGAAAGGTTTTACAAAGTACGGTTGGAAATGATATAATAAATCCATTCATCTGGGCGCAGGTGCCGCAAAGGAACCCGCATTGATTCACGCGGACGGCCATGCGGACTGCGAATTACGCTGTTATTTCGTTCAAAAAATATTAACATAAATAGGAGGAAGAAGAAATGATCAAAAAACCAAACATCGCAATTGTGGGCGCCACGGGAGTAGTTGGCACTACGTTCCTCAAAGTATTGGAAGAGAGGGATTTCCCTTTTGAAAACATATACATGATGGCGTCCGCCAAATCGGCCGGAAAAACCGTCACCTTCAAGGGCAAAGATTATGTCGTGGAAGAACTGAATGAGCATTCTTTTGACAAGGATATTGATATCGCGCTGTTCTCTGCTGGCGGAAGCATCAGCGAGAAATACGCGCCCATCGCAGCACAGCACGGCGTAACCGTCGTTGACAACAGCAGCGCATGGCGTATGGATAAAGAAGTACCTCTTGTTGTTCCTGAAGTAAATCCGCAGGATGTGGAATGGAACAAAGGCATTATCGCCAACCCCAACTGCTCCACCATTCAGGCGATGGTCGTTCTGAAACCGCTTCATGACAAATATAAAATAAAGAGAGTGATCTATTCTACTTATCAGGCCGTTTCCGGATCAGGGGTTAAAGGAATCAGCGATTTAGAAGAAGGCTTGAAGGGAAACGACAAGTGCGAAGCGTATCCCCACCCGATCGCGGGGAACTGTCTGCCGCACATCGATGTTTTCCTGGATAACGGATATACCAAAGAAGAAATGAAGATGATCAACGAAACCCATAAAATCCTCGGCGACGACACCATCAAGGTAACGGCCACCACAGTCCGGGTGCCGGTATTCGATTCCCACAGCGAATCCATCAACATCGAGTTCGAAAAGCCGATCGATGTGGATGAAGTGCGGGAGACTTTGGCCAATTTCCCTGGAATCGTTGTGCAGGATGATCCGGCCAATAACGTATATCCGCTGGCTCGGGAAGCTGCCGGCCACAACGAAGTGTATGTAGGCCGTATCAGAAGAGACTTTTCTGTGGAAAACGGAATTAACCTTTGGGTTGTTTCTGACAACATTCGCAAGGGAGCCGCTACCAATGCGGTGCAGATCGCGGAGGAACTGATCAAATAATTAAGTGAAAGGATGAGGCAAAGTGACCTTATTTAAAGGCGCTGGCGTAGCTCTTGTAACCCCTTTTTCGGAGGGACACGTGGACTACGGCAGCTTGGCCGGTCTGCTGGACTGGCAGGTTTCTTCCGGTATCGACGCTATTGTAAGCTGCGGTACCACAGGAGAAGCTTCTACACTTAATGATGAAGAACATATAAATACGGTAAAGTTTACTGTTGATGCAGTAAAGAAAAAAGTGCCTGTCATCGCAGGCGCAGGAAGCAACGACACGGGCCACGCCGTTTTCATGGCGCAGGAACTGGAAAAAGTGGGTGCGGACGGTCTTTTGATCGTAACGCCCTATTATAACAAATGTACACAAAGAGGACTTATTAAACACTACGAGAAAATCGCGGATTCGGTCAATATTCCGATTATTCTTTATTCCGTTGCCGGAAGGACTGGTGTGAATATAAGTCCTTCTTCTGTTGCCGCTCTTTCCCGCCACCCAAACATCGTGGGAATTAAGGAGGCTAGCGGCAACATGTCCCAGGTGGTGGAAATCGCCCGCTATGTATCCGATGACTTCGCCCTTTATTCAGGCAATGACGATATGATTGTTCCCCTGCTGTCCGTGGGCAGCGTGGGCGCCATTTCAACAGTCGCCAATATCATTCCTTCGGATACCAGCAGCATGATACACAAATACCTTCGCGGCGATGTGAAAGGTTCTATGGAAATGCAGCTTGCAATGAAGCATTTGATTGACGCCATGTTCGTAGAAGTCAATCCCATTCCGGTCAAAGCCGCCCTTTCGATGATGGATAAGATCAAGTCCGAATACCGGCTGCCCCTCTGTGAGCCGGAAAACCTTTCCCTGTATGAAATCATGAGTCAGATGAAGGATTACGGATTGATTAAATAGTTTGCTTTTCAAGCATATGTCCTTAACGGGCTGTCGCGCCGTGGAAACTGGTTTTCCCTGGTACGGCGGCTCCGTTTTTTTGTGCCTGCATATCAAGTTATGCTAAAGGAAGAAAATTCCGTCAAAAAACAAGCACCCTCCTTTCTATAATGGCATTGGTTGAAAAGGTTATGGTTTATCGATATAATGACCATAGAAGTCCTGTATCGTAAGACGTCTTTAAAGGAGGAACCTCATGTTTTATAAAACAGGAAGAGGCCGAACAGTCTTGTTGATGGGTATCTGTATCGTGCTTTTATTCGTTGGAATACTGATCTTTTTTTCAATGCAGCGAGCTGCAATCATAAGCAAGATACCAATCGTTCAGGGCGATACACAAGCATTAGATATCCCAACCTGGGAGACAGTTCTCGAAAACATCAACACCGATCAGGGACCGGCTGTCTTTAATTTCAAAGATAAAGCCGTTATATCGAATGGAAAATATGGGTTTCGCAAAAAAGTTACATATACGAAAGAAACGAATATTTGGATGGAAATCTACGGCAGCGATCAGATACAGTGCAAGGACGTGAGAGCCGGCGTTTACCAGGATAAAGATTTATCCCAACCGGTTGAAGAAACTCTGTTTGTCGACTGGGGTGATGAGAGTTATGCAGAGGCGGAACTTGGCATTCCAAGAGAAATTTCGGATGAGCGTGACGGCGTGATTATGGTACCGCCAGGCACCTATTATATAGGGCTGTTCACTTCAAATCCAAAGGATCACATGCAAATCGAATACCAGAGCTGGCGTAGCGACATTCTGCCGGAATATGAAGTGCCTGCGGGAAAAGATTTTTATTTCTTTACAGAAGGAGGAAAAAGGGAAACCTATTTAAAGCTCAAACCCCAAACTTCCATGATGACCGTCCAGCTCAGCGTGGATTCTGCGGATATCCAGTTATGTGATTATCGTAAAAGAGGGTTATCAAAAGAAATAAAAATGGAAAACGGCAGATATGATTGCAAATTTGAGGTCGACCCAAATCAGACCTACTATCTTAAAGTATACAACGTAACCATCCTGAAAGAGACGCTGCCCTATTCCATAATCTATCAGTGAACAGAAAACGTTTTGCGTAGACAAACTCCGCAGACTCAGGTATCGCGCAAGCGATTAAGCGTGAGTCGAGAACCTTGTCGCAGCAAAACGTTTTCTGCCCCTATTTGGCTTTTTTCGTCGTATATCCGCTGTAATTGCTGTAAATTTTCTTACCTTTTACCGTTTTATAAACCCGGACTTTATAATAATACCGTTTCTTTTTCTTCAGGTTTTTATTGGTATAGCTTCTTCGATTGCTTTTCAGGGTAGCAACTTTTTTATACTTGCCCTTCTTTTTCGTGGCACGGTAGACCACGTACCGGCTGGCACCGGAAACCTTTTTCCACTTAACCGTTATCTTGCGTTTGCCCGCCTTGCTGCTGACCGATGGCGTATTGGGTTTTACTTTAGCGGATTTGATACTGGAATAAGAACCATATCTGGTCCCGCTGGCCGTTTTTCTAAAAGGCCGTACTTTATAGTAATAAGTCTTGCCTGTTTTCAGCTTCTTATTCTTATAGCTGAGGGTTGCTCCCCTGGTAATGGTCTTTACTTTTTTATAGGAACCTTTTTTACTGGTCGCGCGGTAAAGAACATAACCGGTAGCGCCGATGGATTTTTTCCACTTGACCGTCAGTGTATTGTAGTTGGTATTGGCGATGCTGAGACTGGACTTTGACGGCGTAATCACATCTGCGCCGCTTTTGGTCAGCCCATAATATGCGGCAATATCCGCAGCTTCCGCCTCGGCCATTCTCCGCAGATTGGCATCGCTGGACAGCCACTTGGCAGCAGCCAGGTTGGTATGAAAAGAATGCTCTACGATCATTCCCTTCGTGCCCACTGCTTTAGAGCCACGAAGAACGCCGTAATATTCGGTCTTTTTATCCTTGTTCAGCTTTTGCCATATTCGGTAACCATCTTTTGTTCCCATCACCGATTCAATGGTCTGGCCCAACGAAATGGCCAAAGGATCCGTTGTGTTCCCTTTCTGCGTTATGACTAAAGGATAGTCCGCAGCTCTGGATCCGGCAGCATTAGAATGCAACGACAAGAACAGATCATAGCCGGCAGACGCTGTTCCCCGTTCATAAACGCCCAAGTCTCTGCTTTGGGAACTTCTGGTGGTGGATACCACCACATTGCTGTATTGCTCCAGCTCCTGCTTCAAATAAAGATGCAGGGGCCAGGTCATCAAGGATTCATAGTAGCTTTTGTATACCGGGCTGCGATTGACCTTTCCATAATGGCCCGCATCCAGCATGATAAACACATAGCTGCTGCTCCTTCGGAAAGATGCGCTGATTTTTATCTCATCCTTTGTCGGAGTAAAAGTGTAATCATAGGAATAGGTGGCTCCCACCTGTTGGCCGTCCACGGTAAGGGATGCAACTCCGTATCCTTTATTGGGAGTAACGGTAATATGGATCGTTGTCGCTGCGCCCTGCTCTACCGAAGTCTGATCCACCGTCACAATACCGCCGCTGGTCTGAGAGACCGTGATTTTACAGTATTTCTTTGCCGGAGGCTCCGTTGGGTCGGTAGGATCAGTCGGGTCCGTAGGGATCGTCGGATTTGTCGGATCCGCAGGCTCTGACAACGGCGCTGCTTTTTGCAGGCCGGGCATCTCCTTCGTTTCTTGCAGATCAGCTGGCTGAGAAACGGTCTCCCGGTCGCTGGCTGCGCTCTCTTTGGCTGCATCCTTCTCCGCCGCAAATACGCCGGGCGCAAAAGAAAACATCGATGCGATGAGTGTGACACAAATAAAGTAGCTAAAAAATCGGATTGGTCGTTTCATGGTTATCCTTCCCTGAATCATGCTTTTTTGGTGTAGCCCTTAAGACAAATCCAGTAACCGTTGGTTTTCAGCTGACCCCATTTTCCGTCCTTGGTCTTGGCCTTCAGCTTGTAGACTCTGTTTTTCTTAGCCGTTCCCATTCTCTTGGAGCTACTGCTGTAGCTTTTTCTCATGTTCAAGCTGCTTACAGTTACTTTCACCTTCTGGGACGATTTTACCACTTTTGTCTTGGATTTGGAAGAGGATGAGCTGCTTTTAACGACTTTTGTATACCCTTTCAAGCAAATCCAATAGCCGTTGCTCTTGATCTGTCCCCATTTGCCGTCCTTAGTCTTAGCCTTCAACTGGTATACTTTATTTTTCTTAGCGGTTCCCATTTTTTTAGAACTGCTGCTGTAGCTCTTTCTCATGTTCAAGCTGCTGACCGTCACCTTGACTTTCTGGGACGATTTTACTGTTTTGGCAGCAGGTTTCTTTGACGAGGAACTGCTGCTGGAAGAGCTGGTTACAACTTTTGTATAACCTTTCAGATAAATCCAGTAGCCGTTGGTCTTTAACTGTCCCCAAAGCCCGTCTTTGGTCTTGGCCTTCAGTTGGTATACGGTATTCTTTTTGGCTTTACCCATGGATTTGGAACTGCTGCTGTAACTCTTTCTCATGTTCAGGCTGCTGACCGTCACCTTGACTTTCTGGCTGCTGCTTACAACTTTCGAGGAAGAAGAGCCGGAGCTTGTGTCCGGAGCTGGCGCCGGTGCCGGATTTGGATCGGAATTTCCTGCTGAAGAACCGCTTCCCTCTGTAATTCCATAATAATCCGCGATCACCTTCGCTTCTGCTTCAGCCATCTTTTTCAAGTTTGTATTGCTGGACAGCCACTTTGTAGCGGTCAGATTCGTATGGAAAGAATGTTCCAGGATCATGCCTTTTGTTCCTACAGACTTGGATCCTCTGAGAACGCCGTAATACTCGGTCTTGCCATCGCTGTTGAGCTTCTGCCAGACTTTATATCCCTGCTTTGTATTCATCGTATCTTCGATCGTCTTGCCCAGATTTTTCGCCAGCTTGTCCCCTGTATTTCCCTTTTGGGTAATGATCAGCGGATAGTCGGTAGTCTTTGAAGAACTGGAATTGGAATGAAGCGACAGGAATAAGTCGTATCCTTTGGCCGCCGTTCCACGATCATAAACGTTCATATCTTTTGCCTGGCTGGCGCGGGTTACGCCTACTGTAAAACCGCCGTAGTCCTCCAGTGCGGCCTTCAGATAATTGTGCAGCGCCCAGCTCATGTTGGATTCATAGTAGCTGGTATAGACCGGGCTTCTGTTGTATTTTCCATAATGGCCCGCATCCAGCATGATCTTTACTTTCTCAGAAAAGATCGCTTTTACGGTATGGGCCTCTTTAATATGTTCAAGGGTATATGTAGATTTGGCACCCACCGATTTTCCATCGACCTGCAGATCAGAAAGATAGTATCCGCTCTTGGGCGAGGACGTGATGGTCATGGAATCGTTTTCTGTCACTGTTTTCCCTGCCGTGATCGTTCCTTTTGATGCGGAATTCACAGAAGTGGTGATTGAGTATTGTGCCAGTTCGGCAAAATCGGCCGTAACTTCCGTATCTGCTTCCGGTTTGAAGGTCCCGGTTGTCACTCCGTATGGATCTGCGACAGTGACGCTTTGTCCGCCGATGGCAATGCCGATGGTCTTATAACCTTCCGCCGGCTTTACTGTGTAAGTAACGTCCTTTCCGCTTTCCGCAGTCTGAGGATCGACCGTCACCGTACCGCCTTCAGCTGGCTGCGCTTTTGCTGTAATGGCAAAGGTTGTGACCGTAGCTGCGACCGGATCGGTTTCCTGAGTCGGCTGGGTCTGCTGCGTTGGCTGAGCAGGCTGGGTTTCGCCTTCTTCAGCAAAAACACCCGGGGCGAAAGCAAAGACAGACAGTGCCATAGATGCAGCTATAAACGTGCTTAATACTCTGTTCCTAATCTTCATTATGTTTACCTCTTGATAAATAATATTTCCTATATTTCTATATAATAACAAATTTATTATATAATGAAACGCTTAGAATTTCAAGCTTTTCATAGAAAGAAAGCCTCTGTCTTGCCGCAAAATCAGTCAAAATCCACCTTTTCCCGTAATATGTTATGTAAACTAACTAGATGTAGTATCGCCCCTGTTTTTCCGCCGTAGATTTTGGGCGCAGCGATCATGTCAATGGACAGTATTTCCGCGGCAATATAAAGCAAAGCGCCTCGCCAGCGGCAGGTTCCGGGTGTTCCGGCAGGGGCTCCTGGGTCTTTTTCGGCAAAGAAAAAGAGGATAGTATACTATCCTCTCGTCATTACCAATATTTTCAATTAAGCTTCGGAAGCTACGACTTCCTTGCCGTTGTAGTAATTGCAATTTGGGCAAACTCTATGTGGAAGCTTAGGCTCGTGACACTGCGGACAAATTGAAAGTCCAGGTGCTGTCATCTTCATATTTGGTGATCTTCTCTTATCTCTTCTTGCTTTCGAAGTTTTCCTCTTAGGTACTGCCATTTTCTACACCTCCTTTTTGCTCATTTGTGTGTAAAATCGTTTTACAACTTCTCAATTATATAGTCAGTTGGACAAATTGTCAACCAAATATTTGCAAAGAGCGGAAATTCCAGCATGGGATTTTATCCTGTACCGGCTCGATTAAATGTTTACTTTGCAAAGTCTGTAGGTATCTCTGGCAATCATCAGCTCTTCGTTGGTCGGGATCAGAATGATCTTAACTTTGGAATCGTCTCTGGAAATGATCATTTCCTTGCCTCTTACTTTGTTCTTTACCAGGTCCAGCTTAATGCCCAGGTTGCCCATGTCGTTGCAGATGATATCTCTCATAGAAATGTCGTTTTCACCGACGCCGGCTGTAAATACGATGGCATCCACGCCGTTCATTTCTGCAATGTATGCGCCGATATAGGATCTTACTTTGTGCGCGAATACTTTGATGGCCAGCAGAGCTCTTTCATTTCCTTCCGCTGCCGCAGCTTCCAGGTCTCTGAAATCGCTGGATACACCGGAAATTCCCAGCACGCCGGATTTCTTGTTGAGGATTTCATTGGCTTCACCCTGGGCCAAGCCTTCTTTTTCTCGAATGTAAGTAACGATGGCCGGGTCGATGTCTCCGCATCTTGTGCCCATTACCAGTCCTTCCAGCGGCGTAAAGCCCATGGAAGTGTCCATGCAGACACCGCGCTTGATGGCGGATACGGAAGCTCCGTTGCCCAGGTGGCAAGTGATAATCTTAAGGTCGTTGATGTTTACATTGAGGATATCGGAAGCTCTTTCTGCTACATACTTATGGCTCGTTCCGTGGAAACCGTATCTTCTGATTCCGTATTTTTCATAATATTCATATGGGATCGCATAAATATAGGATTCTGGAGGCATTGTCTGATGGAACGCGGTATCAAATACGGCAACCATCGGAGTATCCGGCATTAGTTCGCGGCAAGCAGCGATTCCCAGCAAATTAGGCGGGTTGTGCAGCGGTGCTAAGTCTACGCATTCTTCCAAAGCTGCGAGAACAGAGTCATCAATTACAACCGATTCTGCGTATTTTTCTCCAGCGTGTACGACACGGTGGCCGACCGCTCCGATTTCAGACATATCTTTTACCACGCCATGATCTTCATCGATAATCGCATCCAACACGTGGCCGATTGCGTCTCTATGGTTTTCCATCGGAGTAACCAATTTAAATTTATCCATGCCGATCTTTTCATGGGTGATGACAGAACCTTCCATACCGATTCTTTCTACGAGTCCTTTTGCTTGCAATATTTCGTTCGTCATATCAAGTACCTGGTATTTCAGTGAAGAACTACCGCAGTTGATAACTAATACTTTCATTCAATTTTCCTCCATCTTGTGATTTAATAAAAACAACATTTTATATTATAATCCCATTGTCTGGGATTTTCAAGCAAATTGTATGCTATTTGAACTTTCTATATACGGATGTCGCACATAGTCGCAGTTTTTATATAAATTGGCTCCTGTCAAGAGATTGTATATGTCGGAAGCCAGGATATCTTTCTCTAAAAGATCTGGCAGAGGCTGGATTTTGTTCAGGTTGGTGATCAATGGAATTTGGGCCGTCTTTTTCAGTTGCCGCAGCAGTTTTGTTCCTCCGGGTCCCGCTGCCAAAACTCTGGCGTAAAATTGTTCCTCAAAGTAAGTAAGCCCCATCAGGTTCTGACAGAGTATTCTGCTGATCCTGGTTTTAGGATAACGTTTGGATCCGATTTGCCCGATCAAGCTTTCCAAATCCTCTGCTCTGCGGATTTGCCCTTTGATCCGGTTTTCCAGGCCTTCTCCTACCGAAAAAATTCGCGATAATTCTTCACAGGACCGGTTGAGTACTGCTGAGCGGACCAGGTCAAAATAGCCCTTCACGGGCGGCGCTTTCCGCAATGCCTGGAAGGTTTCCTTTGGAACGCAGAGCTCAATCTGTTCCTGGGACAGGTGGCTGCGAATGGCTGTAGCGCTTGCAATATCACCTTTTAGCTCGGTATCAAAATAGCCGCTCCCCTTTCGGTTTACCATAATACATTTTATGGAGCTGTTACATAATTTTAACTGTTTTAAGTATTCCAGCGCCAAAATATTATTGGGCGTCAGGGTGAGCTGTGCCAGCCGCGTGCCCATGGTTTCCGCCACGGCAGCCTCCCTTGAGCGGGCATAGGAATGTCCTTCATCCAGATTTTGTTTCATCAATGCGCGGAACCTGTCCGATTCTTTTGCTAAACAGGAAGCCGCTTGTTCCAATTGGGCAAGACTCCCCTTTTCTGCGCCAAAGCCTAAATGGGTTACGCAGCCCAGCCCCGATAGAATGCCGATACCGCCTCTGGCAAAATATTCGGCGCTGTTCACCCCATAGGCAAATGGCAGCTCCAATACTAAATCTGCACCGCAGTTTATTGCGATCCTGCTTCTTGTCCACTTGTCCATAATCGCAGGCTCGCCCCTCTGAGTAAAATTTCCGCTCATTACTACAACCACAAAATCGGCCTCAGACATTTGCCTGCATTGCTGCAAGTGGTAAAGATGGCCGTTGTGGAAAGGATTGTATTCTGCTATAATTCCTAACACATTCATGTATGTATCATAACATACACCCGCAGAGAAGCAAAGCAATTATTCCTGCTAAAACCGCATGTGTCAGCTTGGTAAGTATAAAATAAGGCATACTAACTCCAGCTCCGGAAAGCATGCTCATGGATTGACCAATAATGGAAAGGCCTCCCCAGGAAAGCACCACAGTGCAGAGAACACCTTTAAGGCCCATGGATAAATTGATGCATTCCGACAGAGCGCCGCACCCCACTGTCATTTCAAAAAATCCTTTTGCCAGCGCTTTCAGCGGCGGATATCCGATCCAGCTGAATAGTCCGCCCATGTGCATCAAATCAGTCAGGAACATGAATAAGACGATATATGCCAGAATAATCGCCAGGGACTTGAAGGCAGACAGAATTGCATCTGTAAAAAGCTCCAGCAGTCCCTGCTGCCTTCTTCTCACCGGGGTCGCACTGGCCCGTTCTTTGTTACTGCGAAAAAAGAACGAATAAATTATACCGTTTAAAACAGCTCCCAGGTAATGGGAAACAGCAATAAGCACACCTGCCGCTGTTGAGCCCAGCATGCCAATGCCCACTGCACCGACCATAAACGTGGGTCCTGAAGTGCTGCAAAAACTGATCAGCCGTTTTGCTTCGGTCTTTGAAATTGTATTGTCCTTGCGCATATCTCCTATAATTTTAGCTCCCATCGGGTATCCTGAAAGGACGCTCATAGCAAAAGGAAAGAGACTGGGGCGGATGACTTTCACTGCTCCCATGTAATTTAAAAAATTCGCGCAAATAAAAAATGGAAGCAGCGCAGGAAGCACACTCTGAACCCATAAGTAGATTCCTTTCTGTGCGGAATAGATGGCTATAGAAGGAAATATAACCATAAAGGCACAGCAAATCGCCGCCATAAGTCCAGCAATCATATAGTTTCGTTTTCGGCTCATAAAAATATTCATGGTTAAAGGTATTCTTCCAGCATCAAATATATGTCCGCTTTCTTGCAAGATGCGGCGGACTGGGAATCCGACTTGGGAAGAAAGTTGGCAGCGAAACCCCTAGATGAGAGGCTCCGGGAAAAAGCAAAAATATTTTTTGAATTTTATACCTTTTTCAGCGGTTGAGTACAGGGCCACCCAGCAAAAACGAAAAATCCGCCATGACTCACATCTGCTGCGATGTGCATCATGGCGGGCATGTTTCCCATTCTAAGTAATTGGATTTTAATTGCAGCCGGGTGCCGCTCCTTTTTGAGATTATTCGCCGTCTCGTTCTTCCTGGCGAGGCTCTGCTTCCTGCATGGTATCATCTTCGTTCATCTGGGTGCGGTAAGCCATTTCCTTAATCTCTTCCCGGTTATTGGACAGGGTCGAGTTGATATCGTTGAACGTCTTTTCAATAGTGCCGAACATATCGCCGAAATAAAGGGCATTGAGCTGCTCCATCTTTTCTTGGAAATTGAAGAGGATGCTGTCTACATAATCGTAGGTACTCATTTTGAGCTGTTTTGCGGTTTCTTCCGTTACCCGCATCAATTCATCAGCCCGCAATTTGGCCTTAACTGTGATATCATCGTTTTCTACCAAGGCTTCCGCCTGTCTTTTGGCATCGGCAATCACCGCTTCATATTCGTTCTTTGCTTCAGCAATGATCCGTTCCCGCTCATTTTTAATCCACTGCGCTTGCTGAATCTCCTCTGGCAGTTCATGCCGAATCTCCCTTACGATTTCTAAAAGCTCCTGCGCATCAACCATGATCTTACCCGTCAGCGGAAATCCTGAGGCAGTATCGACAATTTCTTCGATTTCTTCTAGCAGTTCTAATACCTTCATTCTTATCCTCCCCTAAACCTTATTTTTTTTATCCATATATTGCAAAATTATTTCCGGGATCAGACCCTTTACGCACCCGCCCAGAGAATGCACCTCTTTGATCATGCTGGAACTGAGGAACGAATAACTGGGGCTGGTCATCAGGAAAATTGTTTCTACACTGCCTTCATACAATCGGGCATTCATCTGCGCCATCTGTATCTCATATTCAAAATCCGTCGTAGCACGCAGCCCTCTTACTACTACGTCAAACTTGTTTTCATTGACATAATCCGCCAGAAGGCCGGAGAAATGATCTACCTCCACATTGGGAAGGTCCACAGTTACTTTACGTATCATTTCCTGCCGTTCTTCCAGAGTGAACAGCGAGTTTTTCGAAGGATTGACGATCACTCCAATCACCAGTTTATCATAAAGCTTGGATGCTCTTGTTATAATATCTAGATGCCCGTTGGTGAGCGGATCAAAAGAGCCGGTATAAAGGGCCTTGTTTTTCATCTATGTATCCTCCGTTGTCATATATTGTATTGTATCACAAAGACGCCGCTGATATCAACCATAGATTGATATTACAACGGTTCCGTACTTTCTTTCCTTAATTTTTGAAAAATTTGCCATATGCTCCGGCAGAACTTCTTCTTTTCTGTGCTCCGCTACAAGCACGCCGTCCTCTGCCAATAGCCCCAGTTCGCCGATCAGTTCAAAGCATTCGGGCAGCAGACCTTTTCCGTACGGCGGATCCAGCAGGATCACGTCGCAGGGGGTATTGATTCTGCTCAGGACCTTGCGAAAATCCCCCGCCAAAACGGTGGATCGGTCTTCCGCTCTGCAATAAGCGATGTTTTCACGCAAAAGCTTGAGGCTGTCCCTGGAACTGTCGCCGAACCAGCAATGCTCCGCGCCCCTGCTCAAAGCTTCCAGGCCCAGATTTCCAGTACCTGCGAAAAGGTCGCAGACCTTGCTTCCATAGATCCCCACATGGCTGTCCAAAATGCTGAAAATCGCTTCCTTCACCTTATCAGTGGTCGGTCTTATTTTATTATCCAAGGGCGAAGTGAGCCTTCTCCCCTTATAGTCTCCTGCTATGATTCTCATGTTTACACCTCACGAAGAAGTATTTTACCATATAACCGTTCATGTGGCTAGACCAAACCATGCAGAAAGACGGAAAAACCCGTTAATCCGTATCGATTTTCAGCTCATGGGCGTCTCCGTTTTTGCGAAAAATCAAATAGAGACTGATGAGAATGGCCGGAGAACAGAAAATCCAGGTCAATAATCCGAAACCAAGCATAACAAAGGAATCTGTGACTACCTCATCTAAACCGTATATTGGAACCATTATAACCATCAGCGATATCTCTCCCGCCAGATAAGCAGCCGCAGCGACTTTTATTCCTGCGCTTCTTTTTTTGCGAATGCTTTTTCCCATTATAATTGCCGCAGCGGCAAACAGTACAATTGCAGGAAGATAATACCATCCCATCGACGATTCACCATACAGCACATCACTTTGGGCTTCCACTGCATCTCGAATCAGATTAACGACCCAAAAGAACAGCATCACCACATACAACAGCACGGCCGCCGCAGGAACCAAACCGCTCCTCTCATCGCGCTCCTGCAGGAACGCCATCAAACATAGGACCGCGCAGCAGACAGGCGCCGCATATCCATCCAGGAAAACCGTTTCGATCACAAACAAGGCAGCCGCAGGCAGGAGCAAATTCCGCCGTTTGGTTCGAAAACAAATCACCAGTAAAACAAAAATAACTGCAGCCAATGCAAATCCCCCCAGATCAGCCATGTAAAGCTCATCCTCAAAGGAATCATCTCTGATGTATTCCAAAAATGCCGGGACCGCATAACTGACCCAGTTCAGGACGCTGGCCGCCGTAACCACTAACAGAATAACAAAAAATACATTTTTTTCTTTGCTCGCTTTAATACTCATCATGTTCCTCCTTTTTTACATCCAATACACATTAAAGACAGTATAGCCGCCTTTTGGCAAAATTTCAAGAACATGCGGAATATTCCCACAATCGAAAAATATCCACCGAAATTGCTTTCAGTGGATATCTCTCATCTTCCGATGTCAACGCCTTGCGTCAACTCGCCTGTTTTCGGTTATTTTCCGGCTAACTGCTGTTCAGCCATTTCGACTAATCTCTTAGTCATGTAACCACCGACATAACCGTTCTGTCTTGCAGTCAGGTTGCCCTTGTCGATCTGGTCATAGTTGGACAGACCGAGTTCGTTTGCAATTTCTGTCTTCAGTCTGTTCAATCCAGGTTTTGCGTCTGAATAAATTTTTTCCTGTAATGACATGTTTCTCACCTCCTGTACGCTATTAATTTAACCCGCTCGCCAGATAGTATGTCATGTAATAATTAGATCGTTTCTCTTGATTTTCCAACGTTTCCAGCTTTTTTTAAACGAAAAATATCCACCGGAACTGCTTCCAGTGGATATCTCTCATTACCTGATTATGACCTTCAATGAGGTCCGCTCAACCGTTTTCGGTTATTTTCCAGCTAACTGCTGTTCAGCCATTTCAACTAACTTCTTAGTCATGTAGCCGCCAACGTAACCGTTCTGTCTTGCAGTCAGGTTGCCTTTATCAGTCTGTTCGTAGTTGGACAGACCAAGTTCGCTTGCAACTTCAGTTTTTAAGCTGTTTAATCCAGGTTTTGCGTTTTCATAGATTTTTTCCTGTAATGCCATGTTATCTCACCTCCTGTACGCTATTAATTTAACCCAGGAGCCAGATAGTATGTCATGTAATAATTAGATTTAATTCCTACTTTTGGTATCCTACAATTTCAGCGAAAAATCATCGCCGAACAAGTTTATAATACGCTTTTTCAATCCAACATATTTTTCACTTAAAAGATATGGATCTTCATCTATAATGAGATCCGCTTCTTTTTTTACCTCAATTAAAATTTTTGCATGCTTTGCTAAATCAGCGATCAAAAGATCAGGTACGCCGTGTTGACGTGTCCCGAAAATTTCACCCGGTCCTCGCAGCGCTAAATCTTGCTCCGCAATGTAAAATCCGTCTTGGGAGTCTACCATGATCTGAGCCCGCTGCTTGGCCACCTCTGATGATTCCTTTGTAATGAGCATGCAGTAAGATTGATGGCTTCCCCGTCCGACTCTTCCCCGCAGTTGGTGAAGCTGGGCCAATCCGAACCGCTCTGCATTCTCAATCACCATCATCGTCGCGTTGGGAACATTGATCCCCACTTCAATGACAACAGTGGATACCAACAGCTGAATTTTGTTTTCATAAAATTGGGTCATAATCAAATCTTTTTGCTGCTGCTTCATAGCGCCGTGCAAAAGGGCCACTTCCTGTCCGGGAAATCGCTCTTTCAGTTCCTGGTACAGTTCCTCCGCGGACTTCACATCCAGGACCTCCGATTCGTCGATGAGAGGCGCCACTACATAGGCCTGACGGCCCTTTTCCAGCTCTTTTTCCACAAAGTCATAGCAGGTATGCCTCCTGGTCTCATCCACCGCTCTGGTAATAATCCGCTGCCTTCCCGGCGGCAGTTCGTCGATGGCGGAAACATCCAGATCGCCGTAGAGAATTACAGCAAGTGTTCTTGGTATTGGTGTAGCTGTCATAACCAGCACATGAGGATTGTTTCCTTTTTCACTGAGCGCATTCCGCTGCTTGACGCCAAAGCGATGCTGCTCATCCGTAATCACAAGACCCAGGTTTTTAAAACTAACATCCGGCTGGATAATGGCATGGGTTCCCACCAGAATTTCAATCTCTCCGGTCGAAAGCGCCTCCAGAACTTCTCTCTTTTCCCGAGCCGTCATACTGCCGGTTAGCATACCTACTTTGATCCCATGGGCCGCAAAGTTTTTCGACAATCCGGCAAAATGCTGTTTTGCCAGAAGTTCCGTAGGTGCCATCATTGCTCCCTGAAAACCGCTTCTGACCGCTTTATAAAGGGCAATTTCAGCGACGACGGTCTTTCCGGAACCGACATCACCTTGAACCAAACGGTTCATGATCATTCCCGATTCCAAGTCTTTTAGGATCTCTCCTACAACACTCTTTTGCGCTTCAGTCAGATCATAGGCTAAGGAATGAATATACGGCTTTACATCCGCATCTTTGGAAAAGATCAGGCCTTTTTGACCGCGGGTGCTTTTTTGCCTGGATGCCAAAAGCCCGGTCTGCAGCGCTAACAGTTCATCAAAGATCAGTCGATATTTTCCCTGCAGAAGCGGCTGGCGTTCTTTGGGAAAATGGACGTTGGCCACGGCGTATCGTAAATCACATAACCGATTTCGCCGGACCAAATCTTCAGGTAAATATTCTTCAATACCATCGACAGACTCAAGGGCCATCCGCTGCCAGGTCCGCATTTCCTTCTGACTAATGCCGGCTGTCAGCGGATAGACCGGCAGGATTCCCTGCATCTGGGCCTTTTCACTGACAGAAAAATCAGGATGAATCATTTGCATTTTTCCATAATTTACAGATGGCTTACCAAAAAAATCAAACTGTTTGCCGACTTTAAATGTATCCGCCAGATAGCGGGCATTAAAAAACAGGACCTCCATCTGACCGCTGTCATCACTGACCAACAGCCTCAGAATCTGCTTTCTTCCCTTTCGAAACGGGTCCTTGACAACCAACTTCACCGTTGCCCTGATAAATGCAGGCTTGTCTTGTTTCAAATCTTTAATCACACAAAAAGAACGCCGATCCTCGTAATCTCGTGGAAAAAAGGCCAGTAAGTCTCCAATGGTACGGATTTTCAGTTTTTCCAATGCCTGTGCTTTTTTCGGCCCGATCCCTTTCAGGGCCGTTACCTCTTGGAACAGCTCCATCTATCTGGTCACCTCAATGTGTCTCCTGGCGATATTCTTAGAAATCATGCCGGTCACAACAACGGCCACGCTGTTAGGCTCAATGCCGATGGTTTCTTTGGTCTTTTCGTGAATATCATCTACCAGTTGATTGGCTACCTGTGTGATGCTGGTGCCAAAGCGGAGAACTACGAAAATTCTCAAATCGAGGCCGTTTTCTCCATAATTGATTTCCATATTGTTGATGTCGTCCATGCCGCCGATCCAGGACACAATTCCCGGCACTTTTCCCTTATGGTTGGAAATGATCACCTTGCCATCGAACCGCTTAACGGCTTCGATCACAATTTTTCCGATTGCGCTTTTTGAGACTGTGATCGATCCCAAATCCGTTTCTACTGTAAACAAAATTCTTCCTCCTAATAGTTTAATCTATTTTAGCATATTTAAACCGTTTTGCACAACAGATGGATTTCCTGCATAAACTAAATAAGGTGATGCTATGAATCGGAATAAATGCAAAAAAAATAAACGCAGAAAACCACCGGCCTGCCGGCAGGATATTCGGGATCTGGGTTTTATACTGCTGGTATTTGGCGTTGTTACGATCTGTGCTTTCTTTTTACCCATCAAAGCATGGATCCTGCTTTTAGGCGTTCTGCTTTTGATCTGCGGGATACGGCTGTACTGTAAATAACGGCAATGCCGCATGGGATGCTGTCAGAGTTTTAGGCGCTGGGCGTTCCGTCCGTCTTGGTTGACAAGCATATGAAAAAAAGAAGCTGTTAACCACTTGGTTTACAGCTTCCAATTTTTCATTAAATGGCACGGTTTACTTTGTTTGACCGGATACATCTGGTACAAACATTGGCTCTTCTAACTCTTCCGTCTTCTTCAATTCTAATGTTCTGGATGTTAGCGTTCCATTTTCTTCTTGTGTGTCTGTTTGAGTGGGACACGTTGTTTCCGGAAACCTGACCCTTACCGCAAATTTCACATTTTCTTGACATCTACCGCACCTCCTTTAAGTATCTTAAGCTTTCGCATGATTACAAATTAATTCGAGAGGACTCGAACAAATGACATTATACCACAAGGGAACTTCTGGTACAAGGATTTTTTCCTTTATTTTTTATTGGATTTGCGCCATATTCCCATTTTTTCCGCTTCGCTAATTAAATCTTCTCTGAAATCAGGATGGGCGACGCTGATAATTTTTTCCGCTCTCTGCCAAGTGCTGGCGCCTTTTAAATTAACCTTTCCGAATTCAGTGACCAAAAAATGGGTATTGGCTCGGGTATCCGTGACAATCGATCCTGGGGCCAGAGTGGGACGAATTCTGGATTGCAGCTGTCCATCTTTCCCTTTAAATGCCGCCGAACAGCAGATGAAGCTTTTTCCACCCTGGGAAAGATATGCGCCCAGAACAAAATCCAGCTGGCCGCCTGCACCGCTGATATGTTTGATTCCCGCCGATTCTGCGTTGATCTGACCGAAAAGATCCACATCCACTGCGTTATTAATGGACATAAAGCGATCAATCTGGGAAATGGTCCGTACATCATTGGTATAGTCCACCGGTGCACTCATACATTGGGGATTGTTGTCAATGTAGTCGTACAGCTTCTTTGTCCCTGCAGCAAATGCATAGACTTGACGAAAACGATCGATACTCTTGCAGGAACCGTTAATTTTTCCTGCGGCAGCGATATCTACGAACGCATCCACATACATCTCCGTATGTACACCCAAATTTTTCAGATCGGAATCCGCAATGAGGGAACCAACTGCATTGGGCATGCCGCCGATTCCCAGCTGTAGACATGCTCCATCCGGTATTTCTTCCACAATCAGTTTGGCTACGGTCTGGTCAACTTCCGTAGCCGGACCGCCGCCGCCCAGTTCACTCACCGGCGAATTTTCTCCTTCTACGATCATATCTACCTGTGAAATGTGAATAGCTTCTTCCTTGCCGCCCAAACAGCGGGGCAGATTTTCATTAACTTCAACGATAATAATTTTCGCCTGTTCACACATTGCCATCATATGAGAAGCACTGGGACCAAAATTGAAATATCCGTGCGCGTCCATAGGAGCCACTTGGAACATCGCCACTTGAACAGACCCTGTGTTTTCTCTGTAATAACGGGGCAGCTCTGAATAACGAATGGGTGCATAAAAGGTCGCCCCTTCTTTCATCATCTTGCGTTCAACCCCGGACATATGCCAGGAGTTCCAGATAAAATGTTCTGATGTGTCCGGCACTTGCATGATGGCCGGTTTTTTAAAGAGAATTCCGCCTCTCACCTTAACATCGGTTAACTCTTTATACCGCTGCGCTAATGCCCGATCCAATAAATCCGCTGTACCAGTACACCACCCATAATCAATCCAATCTCCTGACTTGACGCATTTAACCGCTTCTTGAGCAGTCGTGAGTTTTTCCTTATACTGATTTTTAAAATCCATTAAGGCACCTCCTATTTGTCTGATTTTTAACAATTTTCCGTTATTATACTCTACTTTGCGATCTGTGTCGAGAAGATTTTCTGCACAAGCATGTCCAAGAATATGCCCTTCCAGTTTAAAAAGACACAATTTAGTCAAAAAACCCGCGTTAAGCGGGCTTTGTTTCAGTCGTATTGCTCGGCAAGGACAACCTTTCCTTCCTTTCTAGTGGCATTCATATCGATCAGGCGCTGATTGCGGCTGCCGCGAAACGGAAGTGTTAAATCTTTTTCAGCCTTAATATAAGGACCGTCTATCAAAAGATCCGTGTCATCAAGAAGCAGGGCTATGGATTCCTTTTCCTCAGCGATTTTCATGAGATGTTCGTAGGTGTATCCGGTAAAGGTAACAATATCTAACCCTCGTTCTTTAACGCCTTTTGCCAGGCTGTGAAAGCCTTCCGGCTGACAGAACGGTTCGCCGCCGGTAAAAGTGACACCGGCCAGCAGCGGATTTTTCTCGATCTCTTCCAAGAGCCGTTCAACGGCCACGTCCTTTCCGCCGTTAAAATCGTGGGTAGCTTGATTGTGGCATTCCGGGCAATTATGGGGACAGCCCTGGCAGAACACCGCAAATCGGAATCCGGGCCCGTCCACGATGGATTCACGGACGATCCCCGCCAATCTTATGGTATTTACTCCTTTGCTCATAAGGCCTCATAACCTTCTTCCATATCGTGCTTTACACGATCCTGTTCTTCAGCTGCCTTGGCATTATTAAAGCGGTCCACGGTTCCCACTAGATATCCGGTGATTCTGCGAATCCGTTCAAATCCCTGGTCGCCGTCTTCTTCTGTACGATGACAGTGGGGACATTCGTTATCGATGATACCAGTATAGCCGCATATCGGATCCCGATCCACCGGGTGATTGATCGATCCATAACCAACACCGCTTTCCTTCATACACCTTACGATGCGCTCAAAGGCATCCAGATTTTTACAAGGATCGCCGTCCAGTTCTACGTAAGTAATATGTCCAGCATTGGTCAGCGCATGATACGGCGCCTCCAGCTTAATCTTGTCAAAAGCAGAAATATTGTAATACACCGGAATATGGAACGAGTTGGTATAATATTTTCTGTCCGTAACTCCTTCAATCTCTCCGAATCGTTCACGGTCTATCCGTACAAATCTTCCGGAAAGGCCCTCGGCCGGCGTGGCAATTAGTGTGTAATTGAAGCCGGTCGCTTTAGTGGCTTCATCCATACGCTTTCTCATAAATCCCACAATTTCAAGTCCCAGGCTCTGAGCCTCTCTGCTCTCGCCGTGATGCTTGCCGATCAGCGCCTTGAGGCATTCGGCAAGGCCGATAAATCCGACGGTCAGAGTCCCATGCTTCAACACTTCGGCAACGGAATCATTGGGCCCAAGCTTGTCCGAATCCAGCCAAATTCCCTGTCCCATGAGGAAGGGATAGTTTTTTGCTTTTTTTGATGCTTGTATTTTGTACCGCTCCATCAGCTGGTCAGCGCAGAGCGCTAGTTTGCGGTCCAGCTCTTCAAAGAAAAAGTCGATGTCTCCATGGGCTTTGATGGCAATGCGCGGCAGATTAATGGAAGTAAAGCTGAGATTTCCCCTTCCGCCAACCACTTCTCTGTCCGGGTCGTAATGGTTGGCCATAACTCTAGTCCTGCATCCCATGTAGGCCACCTCCGTATTATGATCGCCTTCTTTATAATACTGGAGATTATAGGGCGCATCGATGAAGGAAAAGTTGGGGAACAGTCTCTTAGCCGAAACCCGGCAGGCCAGCTTGAAGAGATCATAGTTGGGGTCCTCGGGATTATAATTAATCCCCTCTTTAATTTTAAAAATATGGATCGGGAAGATAGCCGTCTCGCCATTACCCAGGCCGGCTTCCGTAGCCAGCATGATATTTTCGGTCACCATTCTCCCTTCCGGTGAAGTGTCGGTACCGTAATTAATAGAAGAGAACGGAATCTGAGCACCGGCGCGGGAATGCATGGTGTTCAGATTATGTACAAAAGCTTCCATGGCCTGATAAGTTGCTCTTCGAATCTCCTTATTTGCATATTTAATCGCCCGGTCCTGCAGCGCGTCGATCTCTTTTTCCTCACAGAACGCTTTTAACAATTCCCGTTCTTTTTCCCGGTAGCCGTTGTCATCGGCCAGAATGGGATAAATCCCATATTTTTCCTCAATTTCTCTTCCGATGGCCGCCGCCTTGTCGGCCCCGTCCTCCACATCAAAGAGAATGTCGATCATTTTCCCGAGGTTTTTCCAATACAGCTTGCGGTATGTCTTTTTCACGCCGTTGGCCATTCCAAAATCAAAATAGGGAATACTTTGACCTCCGTGCTGGTCGTTCTGGTTGGATTGAATGGCAATGCAGGCCAGCGCCGCATAGCTCTGAATATCGTTGGGTTCCCGCAGAAAACCGTGCCCGGTAGAAAAACCGCCTTTGAACAACTTTTCAATATCAATCTGGCAGCAGGTTGTGGTCAAGGTTAAAAAGTCCAAGTCATGGATATGAATGTCCCCTTCCCGGTGCGCTTTTGCATGCTGGGGCTTGAGAACGAACATTTCGTAAAACTGTTTTGAGCCTTCAGAACCATATTTGAGCATGGTTCCCATGGCCGTATCGCCGTCGATATTGGCGTTCTCACGCTTGATATCGTTATCTGCAGCTTCTTTAAAGGTCAGATCTTCATAAATCTTCATCAGGCGGGTATTCATATCCCGTACTCTGGTCCGTTCCGCCCGGTAAAGGATAAATTCCTTTGCAGTTCGGGCATGTCCGTTTTCAATCAAAACTTTTTCAACTGCATCCTGAATCTGCTCTACTGTAGGGGTGTCGTTGTGGCGAATTTCCGCCAGATATAATTCTACCTGACGAGCCAGGTACATGGCCGTATCTTTGTCCTTTCCCCCCAGAGCTGTTGCTGCTTTATAGATCGCTTCGGCGATTTTATTCACGTCAAAATCCATAGTTCTTCCGTCACGTTTTACAATCTGTTTAATCGATGGTTCCATGCCAATACTCCTTCATATTACCTCTAAAATCTACTGAAACTCGTATATTTCAACGCTTTCTGTGCCATACTATATCTTGTGGTCAACTCGAAGCGTCCTTTAAAAATTATACATGGTTTAGATATTAAGTCAATATGATTATGATGTTTGTTCGTGTATTTTTTTCGACAGAATTCGCAGAAGCGCAAAAAAAGAAACCTCCCGGGATTAGGAGGTCTCTTGGTTTACATAATTAAAGATTATATTTATCATGCACTTTTTCAAAGAATTCGGCTCTCAGCATGGACATGAGATGTAAATCATAATATTTACCGTCTTTTTTGGTAGCGTTTCTGGCTACTCCTTCTTTGGCGAATCCCATCTTTTCGTATAAGGCCGCCGCGCCTTTATTGCCGTTGTAATAATCCAGCGTTACCCGTTCCATATGCAGGAACACAAAGCAGTATTCCAAGAGCTCCCGCATCATTTCTTTGCCATAGCCCTGCTGGCGATTCTCGCTGCCAGCAATGTAAAGTTTTGTAATGTCCAGCGAATCGCAGTACCGGTCCAGTCTGGTAATGTAAATCCGTCCGATCGGACGGCGAATTTCCTTTTTTACAACTGTAAACTGCAGTTTGGTTTCATCTAATTTGTCGACGATCCACTCTTCCACCACATCTTTATACGTCCTGTCCTCGTCATAACTGAGAAAGCGGGTCACTTCCGGATCCGTTTCCCACTTGGCAAAATACTCGCAGTCTTCAAATACGGTTTCCCTGATAATTAAGTTTTTCGTCTCCATATGGTCTCCTTAACAGAGATTTATTAAGATTTCGTGAAATCTCTATGAAATCTCTACCTTTACAATTCACTATATGCTATTATTATATAGGATTTCAAATAATAAACAAGGAGAATTTCAAAATTATGAAACGATTTTTTCCCTTCTTTCTGATTTCGACATTTATTGTCGTTTTTCTTCTTTTTACGGGCTGCAGCACGGATAAAGAAAATGCGAAACTATCTGTGAAAGAAAGTCTGAATACCAATTATGAGAGTCTCTCCTCTCAGATGAAAGATTCCACCGATTTTCAGCAACTATCCGATTATCTGACCGAATGGGCAAAGGAAAACGGCATTGATGTCAAGACCAGCAATGATCAATATATTGTGCTTGCAAAACCGGCTTCGGAAGGTTTTGAAGATGCGCAGACCTTTACCGTCCAGTGCCCGATTAATCTGGGTCAAGCAGAAGAAAAAAACGGTGACCTTGAAACTGCTGCTGCCGTGATGGCACTCCTATACAGTTCCGACAGTCACGGAAGCCTGAAGGCGATTTTTACTCTGGAAAAGGATGGAAAACCGGTGGGAGCCAATGCGCTGAGCGATAAGTATTTAAAAACGGATAATTTTATTGTTCTCAATCATGAAGAAGAGCCGGCTTTATATAACAGCATCGCCGCATCCTCCGAAATCATAGCCTCGCAAACGCTTAAGCGGACTTCGCCTCAGTACACAAAGGCTTACAAAATCCAGCTGACAGGAACGGCTTCCAAGAGTCCTTACAAGTATCGGGGCGATTACCCCAATGCCATCAAGACCATCGGCGATCTTCTTGCTTCCTGCAAGAGTTCCAGCGTCCTCTTTGAATTAGCATCCTTTGAAGGGGGAGAAGCATCGGATCTCTACCCCAAAACGGCTGAAGCGGTGATTGTTCTGCAGGAGAACGATGTGGAAAGCTTTACAAAGCGATTTGAAAGCTCCTTTGAAAAAGTTGAAGAATACTATGATGATCTGGAAGAACCCTTTGAATATACAATGACCGAAACAAAAATGCCCGATCAGGTAATTTCCACAAAAGATACGGATAATATTGTCAGTCTCATGTATACAATCATAAATGGCACGTATCTTAAATCCGATAAAGGAGATGTAATAGCGGCTTCCAACATCGGCCGTGTATCGACGAAAAAGGGCCAGTTTAAATTACAGATCAATGCAAAAAGTCTTGAGAACAGTATTCTCGATGAAATGCGTACAATATTTAAAACCACCTGTGGTCTTTGCGATATTAAATATAAAGAAGCCAGTTCCACAGCTCTATGGTACGCTTCAGAAAAGACCCCGCTCTTCAGTGCCCTTTCCACCAGCCCCAAAACAACTCCAGGCGGTACACTGGAAAACCTGGATGGATCTGCGTTTCTTGCAAAGAAAGCCGATTTGAATATGGCAGTCTGGTCAATGAATAAAAAGAGCGCAGAAAAACAACTGAATACTTTAATGGAATATATGAAAACCTTTGGACCTTCTGAAAAGTAAACGAATATGGAGCCGGGTGCGGATTAAAAAGATTCACATCCGGCTTTTTTATTATTCCAGGCTTTTGCTGCAGGATCGTCCAATCGCTTATTTTCGACAGATTTCTTTCGAATCGGACAATTTTACTATATCAATCCCGTTTTTACCATATTCGGCAAAAATAGTTTCTTTGCACCTCCTGGCTTGTATGATAGAATGTATATATCATACAAGCCAGGAGGTTATTTTTTGAATATAGCAATTGTAGATGATTTGGAATCCGAAGCGCAAAAATTGTCAGGTTTGATAAAAAAATATTGTGAGGAGCATTTCATTCCCGTCCAGATTAAGGTCTATAAGAACGGCAATCACTTGATTGATGAACAGCAGCCTTCGTCCTTTGATCTTATTTTTTTGGACATTTACATGCACGACATCAATGGTCTGGATTTAGCCCGCAAATTGCGGGATCAAGGCTATGATAACCTGATAATCTTTTCCACGGTCAGCACTGATTATGCCGTCAATGGCTATTCCGTTCAGGCTTTCGATTATCTGGTAAAACCTTACGATTATAACCGTTTCCACAAGACCATGGATCGCTGTATGGAGGAATTGGCTCATAAAAGTCGCTATATTGTAGTAAAAGAGAGTCGAACCTATGTGAAAATTCGTTTGAACAATATCATATATACCGATTATCATAATCACTATATACAAATCCATACACCTGTACGGGTAGTGAAGAGCTATATGAGCTTTTCCGATTTTTCCAAACTGTTGGAACCTTATCCTCAGTTCCTCAACTGCTATCGGAATTGCATCGTCAACATGGACCATGTCGCCTGTCTCAAGGGTTATGAATTTATCTTGAAAAACGGTGATATTATGCCGATCACCCGTAATCGAAAAACCGATATTAAACAAAAATACGCGGACTACGAATTCTATCGTCTAGAGCAGGAATCCAAGATTTGAACCTGTAATCGTTTTAGAACTTAAAAAGGAGAGCTGCGCGTGTCCCCATTATCGATTATTATCAATATTCTGGAAGAGGATATGCCCTGGCTTCTTCTTTTTTTATTGAGCTTTCGAAACCAGATCCGTTTTGCCATACCTAAAACAATCTTCATTTCCATAGGATATATCAGTTGTGTTGCTATGGTAATTTTCATCAATATTGAAATTGTAAATGCTCCTGAATTCCTTGAATTTTATTCCAAATTCCGCTTTTTATTTTCGCTCTTTCATTTGGTGGGAACCGGATGCATATGCATATTTTTGGTCGCGGCGCGCAAAAGTGCACTCATCTTTTTCGTGCTGGTCATAAAAAATTATCTGGATACTCTTCTGCTCAGCGCCCAGCTCATCAGCATCCTCAGCGGGTGGTCTTTTGACCTGGTGGAGCTGCTCCATCTAATCCTGACCGGACCGCTGGTTTATCTATTTATTAGACGTCTCCTCTGCCCGATCGCCCAGCCGACCTTTTCCATGAAGTTTTGGAACAGTCTCTGGCTCATTCCATTTTCCTTTTATCTAATCTTCCGTCTGGGGATTATAGACGGATACTTTGACCGCCTGTCCCTTTTAGGAACAGCTGCTACTGTTTCGCCCTATATTTGGTTTTTTATTACCTTTATAACCTATTATCTAATCTTGTATATGCTCAGTCAAACGCTGAAACACGCCCGATTAAAGGAAGAGATTCGCCTTGCGCGAGCTCAGGGTCAAATTCGAAAAGCCCTTTATGACCACGACGCCCATCGTACGGAAAAAATTCGTTCCGAAATATTCCTGCCCCTGTCCCAATTGGAAAAGCTTGCCGAATCGAACGATATCCCGGCCATTCGCGCCTATATTCAAAATCGCCTGAATCGGCTTGCTCAGGCGACCGGAGCACCGGTCTGCGAACATTATGAAGTCGATACGATTCTGCGCCATTATCGTAATTTATATGAGGAGAATCAAATTGACCTCACTATGTACGCGAATGTATCCAAAGACATTTTTATATCAAAAATCGACATTTCTATCCTGTTGGGGAACCTGCTGGAGAATGCGCTGCAAGCTTGCCTTGGCCAGTCCGGCGGCGAAAAATTCGTCAAGGTCCGGTTGGAAAGTTCTCAAACAAAGCTGCTTTTATTTATTCAAAACAGCTTCAGCGGAGAAGTCGTCAAAAACGGCAGCGGTTTTGTCTCTTCCCGCCACAGCGGCAGCGGGCTAGGAACAGTTTCTGTACGGAATATCGTCGACAAGTATCAAGGCACTGTGCGATTTTACGATTACGAACAAAAATTTACAGTTCGGGTAATGATTTATAACTACAAGGAGGAGCGTGAACGATGAGCCTGTTTTTTATTATTCTCAGTGAACTGCAAGAGCTGCTACCTTTTTTCATCCTGTTTCTTCTGCCTTTGAAGGATCGGCTGCGGTTTTCCAATCGCATCAACATTCCCTTTGTTTTATTTTACATCATTTTTGTTTTTTGCAGCAGCCGCCACCTTCTTGCCGCAGCTTCCGTCTCCTCCTCCTCTTCTATTTCGATGATCCCTTTTATGGCTCTGGCAGCACTGGTATGCTGTCTGTTTTTCAAAGGAAGAAAGATCATTAATCTTTTTACGCTGTTCATCATCAAAAGCTACACGGATACCCTCTATATTATCGTAAAAACCACCAGCATATTTTCCTTTTTGCAACCTGCTCACACCCGGCTGGAAGCGTTAATCATCGGAAAGGGTATTTTAACATTGGTTACATTTCCGCTTCTCTACATCTTTGTCCTCCGCCTGCTCAAACCGATTATTAATAAAACGGAAAACCTGGATTTCTGGAAATACCTTTGGTTTATTCCCGGCCTCTTTTTCCTATACTTCCAACTGGCGCTCTATTTCATATACGGTGAATTGATCGATTCGGACCAAATATCAACGCCCCTTCTGCCGTCCATTTGGATTTTCGCCACTTTTCTTACCTATTATTTGATCCTGCATATGCTTAACGAGGCGATCGAATCGGCGGAAATAGAAAAAAAGCTCCGCACAGAAGAAATTCAGACGGAGCGTCAAAAGAAACAATATGCAGATCTCTTACAGGAGATGGAAAAAGCCCGTACGGCACGCCATGATCTGCGTCATATCCTGCTGGTCCTGGACAGCTATGCGGAAATAGGCGACATGGAAGCCTTTCGATCCTATCTCCGCCAGATTCTGCAAGACAGAGAATAGCTTAACCCTTCTGCGGGACGGGCTCCTGCCGTGTCAGCTTTTTAAAGGAATGATAGAACAAGGTCCCGGTGGTACAAACCGCACAAAAATCCGCGATTGGTTCAGCCAGAAATACGGCCAGCACCTGATTATTCAAGAACTGGGGCAAAATAAAGATCAGCGGAATCAGCAGAATGATCTTTCGCAGCACTGCCAGAAAAATGGAAGATTTGGCATTCCCCAGCGCAATGAACGTCTGCTGGCAGGCGATCTGTATGCCGAAGAGAAGTGCGGATCCCATATAAATGCGGATAGCCCAAACGCTGATTTCAACCAGATGGGTATCATTGGTAAACATATGTATAAACACTTGAGGCAGAAACATGCAGACCGCCCACAATGCCGTGGAATAAGTCAAGCATGAAATGAGCTGAAGCCGAAATGTTCTTTTTACACGGTGGAAATCCAATGCGCCGTAATTATAGCTGATGATCGGCTGGGCTCCCTGGGTCAGCCCTTGCAGAGGAAGCATGGCAAACTGCATAACGGTTATGAGAATAGTCATAGCCCCCACCGCCAAATCCCCGCCGTACTTGAGCAAGGAAGTATTGAAACAGACAGCAATGACACTTTCTGTGAACTGCATAATAAAAGGTGACAGCCCTAAAGCCATACAAGGAAGGATGATTTTAGCGCTCACCTTCATATGACATAGCCGCAGTTTAAGATATGGTTTTTTTGAAGTAAGGAATCGGAGCACCCAAGCTGCGGAGACCGCCTGTGAAAGGATTGTAGCAAGCGCCGCGCCCTTAACCCCCATGTTCAATGCAAAGATAAAAATTGGATCCAAAATTAAGTTAAGAACGGCTCCGATCAAAACGGTGAACATGCTGGTCGTGGCGTAGCCCTGTGTCGTTATAAAGGCGTTGAGGCCCAAAGCCAGCTGAACGAAAATCGTTCCTATGGCATAGATATTCAGATATTCCAGGGCATAACCGATGGTATTTTCGCTGGCTCCAAACAGCAGCAAAATAGACTTTCCGAAAATAAGAATCGCCGCTGTCAGCGCCAGCGCAACGCAGACCAGCATCACAAAGCAGTTTCCGAGAATGGTTTCAGCCTCTTCCTTCTTTTGGCGGCCCATCATAATTGAAGCCCTCGGCGCGCCGCCCATGCTTACCAAAGCAGCAAATGCAGATACGGCCATGATCACCGGCATGGTGACCCCTACTCCGGTCAGAGCTTTTGCCCCGACCTCTGGGATATGGCCGATGAACATCCGGTCTACCATATTGTATAAAACATTGATGATCTGGGCCGTAATCGCCGGCAGAGCCAGTTTGAAGAGGAGCCGGCCCACAGGCTGGCTTCCCAGCGCGGTTTCTTCTTTTGATTTTATATTCTGCAAGGATTTTCCCTTTTTGACTCTTTCTTTGTCTTTCATGCTTGTCACTCCTGTTCCTTGATTATATTCCTCGACAGAATAGTCTATCACGAAACAAAGGCCGGGGCAACCCTGATGCGTCTTTCAATCGCCTCATGCCTATGTATTTTTGAGGTATTTTTTGAATCTGTCCCAAACCCTTTTTGCCCGGACGAGAACGTTGTATAATAAGAAAAAACCATTATGGAGGCAAGTGTTATGAGCAAGCATATACTGATCCTTACAGGCAGCCCTCGCCAGGGGGGAAACAGCGATTTGATGGCGGATGCATTTATACGGGGTGCGGAAAGCGCCGGCCACCAGGTCACGAAAATCCAGACCGCCCAGCTGAAGATAAACGGCTGTACTGCATGCGAATGCTGCTACAGCAGCGGCGGAAAGGCTTGTGTACAGAATGATGATTTTAATCAAGTCGCCCAGGCAATGGAACAGGCGGATGCAATTGTGTTCTCCACGCCCATCTACTGGTTTACCTTCCCTACATATTTAAAAGCCGTCATCGACAAATTTTATTCTTTCCTCATGGGGGAAAAGCAGCTACCCATCCGCGAGTCCATGCTGCTGGTCTGCGGCGAAATGGAGGAAAGCTCCATCTTTGACGGCATCATCAATTCCTATTCCCAGTCCATCTCCTATATGAACTGGCAGGACCGGGGCTGTTTTTATGTGACCGGAGTCTGTAAAAAAGGCGACATTCTGGCTACAGGGAGTCTGGCCCAGATCGAAGAAATCGGCAGGAACTTCTAAATGTACCAGATTGGAAGCTGCAGGATATTTTCTCTCAATGCTCCCGGCTGAGGACACAAACAGATAATCGCACCCATCCCACGTTTCTTATCTGGAATCTGATCTAAAATTGTAAAGGCGCTGGTCTGATCTGCGGATACCGAAGCGCCTTTTTTTATCTCAATGGGATAAAGGATGCCGTTGGCTTCAATGATGAGGTCGATTTCCCTTTCTGCCCGGCTATCTCCTTTTATCTTCTTATCCCTTCCCCGATAATAGGATACACAATATCGATAGTCAATGCCTCTGTTTGAATAAGACTTGAGAATTTCCGAAATCACAAAGGTTTCAAAAAATGCTCCGCTCATGGCTCCATTGGCAAGGGTTTCGGGTGTCAGCCATCTCGTGAGATAGGCGGCCAGCCCGGTATCTCTGAAATACACTTTAGGTGTTTTTATTGCCCGTTTTAATACGGATGAAGTAAAGGGTTCTAAAAGATATATAATGCCGGAAGCTTCTAATACGGACATCCATCTTTTGATCGTAGTCTGATCCTTTCCCACTTCATCGGCTATATTGGCATAGTTGACCATCTGGCCGGTTCTGGCAGCAACGGCAATCATGAATTGTCTGAAATCATCCAGATTCTGCACCGCGGATAGCTCGCGCACGTCTCTCTCCAGATAAGTCTTTATATAGCTGGAAAAGAAAGCGGACCACTCCACCTGCGGATCCTGAAGTTCCGGATAACTCCCCCTGTGTATGATTTCCCATATATGATCAAAGGGCTTTACAGTCTTACTTCTCTCCTGCACATATTCCATAGTAGGGACAAAAGGCTCGTGAAACGCATCCCCTTGTATTTCTCTCATGGATAAGCCTGAAAGCTCTATGATGCTCACCCAGCCGGATAAAGACTCCGACGCGTCTTCCATCAGCTCTAAAGGCTGTGAACCGGATAAGCAAAACAGCCCCCGCTCCTGGCTCTGGTCACATTTAATTTTGATATATCGGAAGAGCTCCGGAGTTCTTTGCACTTCGTCATAAATGACAGGAGGAGGGTTCAGCATCATAAACATATTAGGCTGCTCTTTGGCCTGCTCTTCAACAAAAGGATCATCCATCGGCACATATTTCTTTTCTGGGAAAAGTTCTTTGAGCATGGTGGATTTTCCCGTCTGCCTTGCCCCTGTCACCAAGATGCTTTTAAAGGTCTTTTCAGACTGTAAAACGATATCTTCAATACTTCGCTTTATATATTTCATATTCATACTCCTTTCGACAAATCCAGCATATGATACTGGATTTGTCGTATATATCATACTATGAAATGATTGGCTTGTCAAAATTCCTCCAAAAGCTTTTCTGTATCCGAAACAAAGACCTTATAAACCATCTTTGACCCCTTCAGCTGGATATAGGCGTAAAGGGTATCGTTTTCCTGAAAAGTCGACCCCATGTAAAAGACTTGTGTCTTTTCCTTACCGGAATCATCATAAACAGCGGTCATCTCTTTGCGTTTCTTCTGGTCGAGTCCATAATTGCTCAACTCCCCGGAGCTGGTTTTATAGTTGACGCAGGTATCCAGGGAAAGCCCTGACAGCTCGCTTCCATATTCGGACAGGTCCTCATCGTCGCCGGAGCAGCTGACCAGCGTCTTTCCTTTCTGTTTCACAGTAAAAGATTTCAGCGTCTTGCTGTCGATCTCGGGAAAGGTTTCTGTCTGAATCATGGATGCAGTGTCAAAGATCAGTGAATCGAGAATCGTACTGCTGACGGTGAAAACCGTAGTTCCCCCGTCTGCAGTCAGATAATAGTCAGTGCCTGTACTACTGCCGATGTCCACGCTCGTTTCCCTTCCTTTGCCATCAGTAAGTACAACGCTGAAGGCCGGTGATGCCAGCCCGTAATCTTCCATTGCATCCACGCCGGAAAGCTTGCGGTTTCCGGT
Organism: Clostridia bacterium; assembly: GCA_902363595.1. GTDB lineage: Bacteria > Bacillota > Clostridia > Peptostreptococcales > Anaerovoracaceae > Hominibacterium > Hominibacterium faecale. The sequence continues at coordinate 524,727 of CABJAP010000001.1, forward strand.
TATGGTACAGAAAGCGCTGACGGCTTCCTGCGCCAGGCTCTGTTTGAGAGGCAGCGCTTCATCCTGCGAATAATACCAGGTATTTTCCTTCTTTTCAAAGGTCACGGTATCGCTGCCATCCGTATAATCAATTTTTTCAATATCCTCCGTATTCAAATCGGTTGCCGCCAACTCTTTGGATGTTTTTTCCGTTTCTGCTTTATAGCTCCAGCTGTTGTATGCTTTCAGGCCTGCGTACAATGCAAGCAGCACCGCCGCTGCCAGGAAAAGAACGGTGATCTGTTTTTTCTTTGTCATATTGATCCCCTCTTTCCTATGCTTTCCTGCGCTTCATCCACAATACAAAACCGATGATCAGCACGATAATTGGAATGATGAAAATCAGAACCACGCTGATATAGCCTCCGTACTGTACTGTATTGTACTGGACCTGCATGCTCTTGGCGTCGATGGACAGATTATCCACATCACCAATGGCAGATGTAATCGCATTCATAAATAAGGTTTTATTTTCCAGGCTTGCAAAGGCTTGCGTGATGGTTTCATCGATGATCGAATTGGATCCAAATACGGTCAAGCTTCCAGTAACGACTTGGTCATCGTCGTTCTCTGCCTGTGCAGTATAGGCTGCCACGGCTCCGATTTGAAAGGTCCCTTGTGTTTCACGATCCTCGGATACGGCATACCCGTCTTCCGAAGTCTGGAGGAAGGAGGAAACAGAGATTTCTTCACTATCCTCGCCCAATTCGAAGCCCCGGCTATTGGCCATAAGGACCATTCCCGTACTGAGGCCGCTGATCATATCGCCGCTGCCGGTCACATTGGGGAAAATGTAATAATAGTTTCCCTGATAGCACCGCTGCATATCTGCGATATATCCCTCCTCCATGATGATTTTATAGTCAGCCAGAAGGTTGATCAAATTCCCGGTTTCCGGCCCCTGCTCTGCCATGAGCACCATCACTTTGCCGCCCTTTTTGATATATTGATCCAGCTTGCTGCTTTCCCCTTCCGTCAAATCCGACGAAGGTCCGTTGAGCAGAAGCAAGTCGCAGTCCTCTGGAATTGAATCGTCCATCAACAGATTGAGCGCTTCTGTCGTCATACCGGATTTGTTCATCAGATTTGTGATCGCCGAGGAAAGCTCCGCTTCTCCATGGCCGGAAGTAGTATAGATTTTCTTGGTTTCCCGGCCTGTTACCTGATTGATGGCCCCGGTCAGCTGACCTTCCCCATCAAAGGATAATAAAGAGCTGTCGCTGCTGCCGGTATAATAATAAGACGTATCTTGCACCAAAATATCGGAAAAGCTGATGGCCTCTGAAAGTCCCGTATCTTCACATTCCACGACAATCGTCTGTGCCTGAGTATCATATTGGGTGAGAACCGACGGATGAAGAACCGGATCAATGGTAGTCATTTCAATATGTTTGGATAAAGACTTGTATTTCTCCAAAAAGGTTTTGAGCCGGTCATCGATGGAATCCTCTTCGGCGATCACGGTGATCTTGATATCGTGATTCAGGTTCTTTAAAAAGGTCTTGCTGGTCTTGGATATTTCATAAATCCTGTTGGTGCTGATATCCAGATTGCGGACGGAAGAAGGCAGCTGACCTGCCATGAGATTGATGATGATGGCGATTACCAGGACCAGGATGATTGCAGCCACACTGTAGGCTCCGTGTCTGGATGTTAAGGTAGAGAACGAAGCTTTTACAGCATCTTTGCTCAAAAGATGTTTCTTTGGCTTTAATTTTTTTATGATCTTCATATGTTTCATTTGCTGCACCCCCTAACTCCAACGCCTTTTTTCAATGCTCTGTACCGTCAGGAACCCGAATACAAAGATGACAGTTAGCTGCAAAATCACGCCAGTAACATCAAAAATTTGATTAAAAGCCGCATTGTTAAAACCCTGGGCCAGGTTCAGGCTGCCCAGCAGGTTCTTAATCAAGCCCTCAAAGAGTGATGAGTTGAAAATGCAAGTGATTATGGCTGCTGCAGCAATAAGAAATGCAATGGCAGAGCCGAGAAAGCGGTTTTTCGTCACGTGAACGATGACAGCCGCAAGTCCGAGGCCGATGGCCAGCACAAAGATAAAGTTGGCCGCTGCTCCGTCGGGCAAATAATCAGTCAGGTATTCCCAGATATAGAGGATGAGCGTCGCCGCAAAGGTACTGACCGCAGCGATGATCGGGCTTTCGGTCAAGCTGGAGAAGAACATGCCAATGGAAATAAAGGAGCATCCCAGCAGGAAAAATTGCAGAATGGAACAATAGTCCGCCAGCAGATAGGCATTTCCCTGCGCCTTGATAATCAATGGAAATAAGCAGAAAATCAGATTAGGAATCAGGTATACGGTACACATAGCTAAATATTTGCCGGCTACCACCTGGCGGATTTTCACAGGTGAGGTAAGCAGCAGCTGATCGGTCCTGCTCTTTCTCTCCTCTGCAAAGGAGCGCATCGTCAGCACTGGAATCAACACCAGCAGTACCAGCATGATCGCCGATAAGGTATAAGAAAAGTAGGGATAGCCCTGGTTGAGGTTATAGAGCATAAAATAAACCCCTGTAAAAGTGACAAGGAACGCGATCAGTGCATATCCGGTCATGGAACGAAAAAAAGAACTAAGCTCTTTTTTGTATACGGCTTTCAATTGCTCCGCCCCCTTCCTGTGTCAGCTTGAGATAGACATCTTCCAATGTGCCTTTTTCCTCATAAAGGGAAAGGAGCGGGTAACCTTCCCCGGCAAAAGCAAAGAATAAGGCTTCCCGGATGTCAGCTCCCTTTTGTGCAGTTACAGCCGCCTGATAAAGCTGCTCGTCTTTTTTCGTAAGCGTATAGTCTTTGACAAACCGTACCCGGGACAGAATCTCTTTAATTTTTTCCACCGATCCCCTGGCTTCCAGCTTAATGAGGCCGGTACCTAAGAACAGTCGTTCCAGATTTTCCGGCGTATCCTGGGCCACCAGCTTTCCCTTTGCGATGATAAGGATATAGTCGCATAGCTCCTGGACTTCCGCTAGAATGTGGGAGCTGAGAATAACCGTATGATTTTTGGCCAGGCTGCGGATCAGCTGGCGAATCTCAATAATCTGCTGGGGATCCAGCCCTACCATGGGTTCATCCAAAATAATAGTTTCCGGAAATCCCAACATGGCCTGGGCCAGCCCTACTCTCTGCCTATAGCCTTTGGATAAATTGGCAATCAGCCGGTCCGCGGTCTGGTTCAGTTTGATCCTGCCCATGATGACCTCGGTCTGTATCTTGCGCTCTTCTTTGGAAAGGCCCTTTAATTCCGCTGCAAAGTTCAGATATTCCCTCACGGTCATATCCATATAAACAGGCGGCATCTCCGGCAGATATCCCACGGATTTTTTGAATGCCTCCGGGTTTTTGAGTATATCAAAGCCGTTGATCGTCACCTCCCCTTCTGTGGCTGCCAGATAACCGGTCATAATATTCATGGTTGTACTCTTACCTGCTCCATTGGGACCTAAAAAGCCGTAAATCCTGCCCTTATCAATCGAAAAGTTCAGGTTGTCTACGGCTATGTGGCTGCCATACTTTTTTACAAGGTTTTTCACTACTATCACGTTTTCATATTCTCCTTCCTTAGATTGCATCTGCCTAAGGATAGCGCTTTTATGTAAACTCCTGATAAAGATGATCCGTTGATTTGTTGTTGTTTTTGTGAATGGATCTCCTTATTCACTCGGTGGAAAAAGTCCCATTTTGATGTACTTGCGCATCAAAACCAGTCTTTGCATCAGACATTGCAGTCTAAACCTGTAAAGGATCGGCATCAGGGCTTTTTTATGCGAATCACGATATGAACTGTTAAAAGGAGATGACTTTATTTATGGATCGAAAAAACATCTTAAACAATCGGGAAGAATTTTCACTTAACCGCAGCGTTTATAAGGCTATGGGGTACAGCGACGAGGATTTGCAGCGTCCGGTTATCGGCATCGCCAATGCCTGGAGCACGCTGGTTCCAGGACACTTTAACCTGCGGCAAGTCTCTGACTATGTGAAGCAGGGAATCTATCGGGGCGGCGGGACTGCTGTTGAGTTTGGAACCATTGGCTGCTGCGACGCGTTGGGGCAAGGACATGAAGGCATGCATTACATTCTGCCCTCCCGGGAGCTGATCGCCGGCAGCATCGAAGTAATGGCTCAGGCTCATAATTTGGCCGGGCTGGTCCTCCTCGGTTCCTGCGACAAAATAGTTCCGGGCATGTTAATGGCGGCAGCTCGCCTGGATATTCCCTGCATCCATCTTCCTGGCGGGCCGATGCTGGGCGGCGAAGTAACCTTTCACGGCCGCAAATCCGATATGACTGCCATTGATGAGGGGCTGGGCGCTCTGCGCGCAGGAAAAATCAGCCGGGAAACCTTTGAAAAACTGGAAGAAGGCTATTGTTCTTCCTGCGGTTCCTGTTCTTTTTACGGAACAGCCAATACCATGTGTACGTTGAGCGAGGCCCTTGGCATGGCCCTGCCCGGCGGCGCTATGACGCCGGCTGTGCATCCCGACCGTCTGAGGCTGGCGCAGAAAACGGGCGAGGCGATTTGTAATCTGGTGATAAACGAGATCACAGCGAGAAACATCATTACCCGCGATGCCGTTGAAAATGCAGTCCGGATTTGCCTAGCTACCAGCGGATCAACCAATGCAGTCATGCATTTATCCGCCATCGCCTATGAAGCAGAGCTTGACATGAATGTCCTTAAAACCTTTGAAGCCTACAATAAGGAAACACCCGTTATTGCCCGCGTATATCCGGCCTGTAATGCGGATATGAACGATTTGTTTCTTGCCGGCGGCGTTCCGCGAATTCAGCAAAATCTCCTGCCTCTGCTCCATGGCCAAGCAATGACCGTAACCGGCAGGCCGCTGTCAGAAAATCTGAATGCTTATGTTTACCGCTATGAAAAAAATCCTGACTGCATCACGGCCTTGGATGCTCCCTTTGAAAAACAAGGCGGCCTGCAGATTATGCGCGGAAATCTGGCGCCAATGACCGCGGTCACAAAACCAGGGGCCATCGATCCGTCCGCCCGCAGATTCACAGGTACGGCCCTATGCTTTGATTGTGAAGAGGATGCCAATCGAGCAATCCTCAGCGGCTTCATTAAAGAAGGCACGGTTATCGTAATCCGCTACGAAGGCCCGAAAGGCGGTCCGGGGATGCGGGAAATGTATAAGTCTATGAAATATCTCAATGGGATGGGGCTGGCTAAAACCGCCGCTCTCATAACCGACGGTCGTTTTTCCGGAACCAACAACGGCTGTTTTGTCGGACATATTTCACCGGAGGCCGCCAGCGGCGGACCCCTGGCTATCGTACAGGACGGAGATATCATTGAAATCGACTGTATCAGTGGAAAGCTGGAACTGAAGGTCAGTGAAGAGGAAATCAAGCAACGCCTGAAGACCTGGGTTCCAAAAAAGCCCAAATTCAAGAAAGGATATCTGTCCACCTATGCCCGCATGGTTTCTTCCGCTGCAGAAGGCGCGATTATTGGGTAGTTTACGGCGCAGGTTTGATTGACAGCAAAAGACGGGGATGCCGTATGAATGCGGTGCCCCGTCTTTTCTTTGCTTCTTGTTGTTCATTTTCTGTCATAGAGTGCCATCACTGCCGTCACTGCCACGATCGCAACCCCAGAGACTAGAAACCAAAAGGCGACGCCCAGCTTTTCCGCGCAGGGCCCGGCGATGAGAAGCCCAAGGGGCATGGCCAGCGACATGACGCTTCCCAGTAGAGAAAAGGCCCGCCCCAGAGATTTGGGGTCTATAGTTTCCTGCATATAGGTCATGACCGGAAGGCCATAGACATTTCCACAGGCGCCCATGATCAGGCAAAGTCCCGCGAAAATCCAAAAGAAGCCGTAGCTTGCCGGCAGAATGCCGCAAAGCAGGGTTACTGCTCCCAGCCAGAAAATCCCCATTCTCGCCAGCCGCAGCCGATTGGTCTTTTGGAAGAACTGTCCAATGACCAGTGCCGATACCATCATCCCCGCCGCATAGAGGAATTCCACAATTCCCGCATGAAATGCATTTACCTTGAAATAACTGCTGCTCATAAGCGGATAAAGAGATGAAAGCGGCATAAAGAAGATCATACTGATCGCTGCATTGATCAACAGATGAAGCAGTTTTGCGTCTGCTCGAAAAACCGCGATTCCTTCCTGAAATTCCCGTTTGAAGTTGGGATATTCCGAGCTGTTTGATTTTGGTTCGGTGATTTTAATCACGGCTACAGTTGTACATGCCACCACTGCCCCCAAAAGGTCGGTCAGCAGGATCACCGGCATGGAAAATGCTCCGAAGAGAAATGCTCCGAATACCGGCCCCAGCATGAATGCTCCCGACTGCATGAACTGGCTCCAGCCGTTGGCCTTCATCAGCTCTTGCGAAGGTACCAGCATGGGGATCAGCGCCTGAATGGCCGGAGTATGGAAAACGCCGCCCACCGCCCTGATACCCAGCACCAGGCAAACCGACCATATTGGCGGACTGCCGATGAAAAATACGATTGCAAATGCTGCAGCTACCAGTCCCACAAAGAGATCGGCGGCAATTACGACTGTTTTTCGTTTGCGCCGGTCAATCCAGACACCTGCAAAGGGTCCCAAAATCAGCTGGGGCAAAAATGCCACCAGGCCTGCCAATGACATCATCAACGGCGAGTCCGTTTCAATCGCCATCCACCAGATCATGGCAAACTGCACAGCAGAGCTGCCAATCAGTGAAACAGTCTGTCCAATGGCGATCGTAAAAAATTTCTTCTTCCATTTTATTGGTTGTATTTCGTTCATATATCCTCCTGTCTGTTTCTTGTATTGCTTTTAAAAAGCGGCTGGGCAAGAAAAAATGCAGACAGTTCCCACCGGGACTTTGTCTGCACAAGAATAGACGATATGAACCCATAGATGCACATTTATGGGCAAAAGAATCGCATTGATATCGTTCCATTCGAAAATAAGTACAGCAAATCAGCTCACCGGCGTGAGTCTCTCATTTTTTATTGCTTCTTATTTAATACGAATGGAATAAATCATCAATACACCTCCCTTTGTTTTAGCTTAGAAAACTATACTATTGTCATGTCCATTTGTCAAGCATAATTTTAGGAGCTGGCGCTGCTGGCGGACGCCGCTGCCGTTACGGTGACGATGCAGCATATGCACATAGTCTGAAGGGCCACCAGATAATCCACCACCATGGATTGAAGTGCAGTGCCGCTGATGCGGCTTTCTTCGCCGTCTCCCAGTTCATTTGTAATATAGATGCCCGCAGCCATCATGGTCCGCTGACATTTTTCCATAGACAGAGAGCCGAAACCCTTCTTCGTCTTTAAATAATCAGAAGCTTCCACGATCTCATCGGCCAGGAGATCGGCAGGCTGCCTGGACACGGAAAGCAGCGCCAGCAGAGCCGTCATATCGTGGGATTTGAAGTTGTATCCCTTTTCCCGAAAGGCCTGATGAATATTGATTGCCCGTTCGCACAAAGAAATATCATCCACATTAAAAAGCAGGATAATATTGGCAATGGATTGAAGCTGGTTTCCCCTGGCGATCCAATTGCGGAGTAGTTCTTCGATTCTGCTGATCCGCTGCTGGAATTCGGGCACTGAAATCCCGGAAGCCGCCAGCATAGCCGCCGTCACATAATCGTCTTGACCAGTGGCAAAGGGATGGATTTGTTTCATCGCCCGATACAGCATTTTCATTTTTGCCGCGGCAGCCGGAAAATCATCCGTTATCCTCGCCATATGCAGAGCCGCCGCCACTAAATGATTGCACGCAGAAAATCCCGCTTCACGAAGCGTATGGTAGCATTCCTGCATGTTGGCGAAAAAGGCTTCCGGCTCCTCCTCGGCAGCCATCTGCCATGCGACCACAGGCAGCATTTCTCCTTTAATGGTCGATAAAAAACCTGCATTTTCCTTGATATAAGTTCTGCATGCCTTGTACCTTTCCGTATCCGCCTGTCTGCCGCTGCAGACGCACTGGAGCGCGCACAGCTTATCCATCATGGTGCTGTCCCACTTGGTAACCGATTTGTAGATTTTGCTGTATTCGGCAAATTGGTCGATGGATGTTTTCAGTTCCGTTCTCATTGTTTTCTCCTTTGTTCGTTTCATAATCCGATTTCCCAGACCTATCGCCTTCCCAAATAACGAAATACTTTTTGTTTGTATTCCATATATGGGATGCCAAAGGCACCCTCAAGAAATCGTTCTTCCTGTAAAATCTGCAAATGCAGCATAATCGCTGCAAATATGGTAAAAACCAGCAACACTGGATTAAAAAACATTAGCAAAATTCCGGTATACATAAAGTCGAACCCTAAAAAAGCCGGGTTGCGGCTGTATTGATAAACGCCTTCGGTAATCAGTTCGGTTTTATCCTTTTCTGGAATGCCGGCTCTCCAGCTGTCTTTCATCGACCAAACCGTTACGGCAAAGAGCAGAACCCCCAGCATTGCCAACAAAAATCCTGTAAACCTGGCGTTCCGCGGCAGCCAGCTATAATCGAAGGCAATGGAAAGCAGCTGCACGAACAAAATGCCGTAAGTCGCAATCCCCATGATTCGTTCTATTCGGTATTGTTTTTTTTCCTTTTTTCCTTTAGCGATCTGATTCGTTTTAATGCCCTGTTTTTTCTGTGCAAACAGCTTTCCAAAATAAACTCCATAAAAGGAAAGCAATGCGAAAACCGCCAGTAATTGTTCCATCATAGATTTTTATCCGCCTTTCCTCCGCGTCTTGCTCTCACCTCGCCGAATGTTTCTTAATATCAATGCGCCCTTCTGAAATCAGCAGTCCTGCCAGGGTCAGAAGAATTCCCAGTATCATTAATCCCGTTATCTTTTCATGGAGCACCACCACAGAGGTAACCACCGTGATAACCGGACAGATATAAATGTAAATGCTGGTTTTGACAGCTCCCACAGTCTTGACCGCAAAGTTCCAGGTTACGAAACAGACTGCTGAAGCGCCCAGCCCCAGAAAGAGAATATTGAACAGGTATACCGGGCTTGCAAGCCGGGACAGTTCTCCATGAAAATCAAAGAGCAACAGGGCCGGCACCATAAATAACAGTCCGTAGATAAAGGTTCTTCTGGTGGTCTGAACGGTGGGATACCCGTAGCTGCTGATTTTCTTGGTCAGCAGGGAGTAAAACGCCCACACCAGCGCCGCGGTCACGGCCAGCAAATCTCCCATTGGATTGAGCTTAAGCGCGCTTCCATTAAAGCTGATGAGGCAGATTCCGGCCATCGCCGCCGCAAAGCCAATAAAAAAGCTGGTTTTCAGCTTTTCCTCTCCTTTCATGAAGAGGTGGGTTAATATCCCTGTGAAGAAGGGAGCCACGGACAATATGACACCTACGTTGGAGGCCATCGTATAGGTCAGCGCAATATTCTCCAGCAGATAATACAGGCAGACGCCGCATAGTCCGGCAAGGGCAAAGGTAACTTCCTGTTTGCGTTCTGTCAGTCGAAGTCTGCGTGGATACACCAGGATCAACGCGGCCAGTCCCAGAAGAAAACGGAAGAACAAGATTTCGATGGGCGTAAAATCCGTTAAAAGTATCTTTGTCGAGATAAAGGTCGTTCCCCATACAAGGATTGTAAACAAAGCTGCTCCATGGCCTTTCATCGCTGGATCAACTGTCATCGCTTGCCTCCTGCTTGCCTGTTTTCGGTGAATATATTTTGATATTGTTTGGGTGTCAGCCCGATGAAGCCTTTAAAGGCGTTGGTAAAATGGCTTTGATCTGAAAATCCGGCAAGTCCGGCTGCCTCAATCGGTGATGTGCCTCTTTCCAACATCCTCTTCGCCTCCTGAATACGGATCGATTGCAAATATCGGTATGGCGATACACCGGCTTGCCGGGTAAAGGACCGCACCAGATAGGACTTGCTGATTTTGGCCACATCCGCCAATTCATCCAGGGTAATGGCGGTGCTGTAATTTTTCTCCATATAATCACATAGCTTTTGAATTTCTTCACTTGGGCCTTCCGGTATTCTGTCCGCCTGACAGGAAAGAAAGTCTTTTAACATCTGCTCGATCAAGAGATAAAACAGTTCTTCCTTTTCCATTTTCGGCAGGTCGTCCACAATGGCCTGGTAAAGGGCGTCAACCTGTCCGCTCAATTCGCATTGAACGACTGCGGTTGGTTCAAAACGCGGCGTCAGATTCCGGCCGGTAATGTCCATTGCAGCCTGCCTCATCCGTTCTTCCGGGATATTAAGCGCTCGGTATTCCAGGCATTCCTCGTTAATCGGCGCGCAGTGGTGGCTGTCCTTTGGATTGAACAAAACCAGATCACCGGCCGCCAGCAAGTATTCGTTTCCCTTGCACCACAGTTTCCTCCGGCCTCCCTCGATAAATCCGATTACATAATAATCGTGAAAATGGTTGGGGAATTTTTGAACGATGCCGCTGAGCCTGTATGCTTCTATCTTCAAATCTTTATCGTAATATACAAAACGTTGTTCCTGATGACATAGCATGCCGTTACCTCCTCTTTTTAGATAACCGGATTGTATCATGGAGACACAGCAAATTCTTGTAAAATATGCTCCTTTTGCCGAAGCATATAGGATAGTATATCATTTCTTGCAGTGTATTTTCATTTTTTTTTCAATTTCTATTCGAAATTGGGCCTTATCGGCATGTTTGTCTAAAACGCAGCAATCCGGTTCCAAAACTGCTGGAACCGGATTGCGGAAAATTTTAAAATCATATTGATTTTTTACGCAAAGTTGTGGGTTAGCGGGGTCTCAAATTGAAAAAATGGAGAGCTTCCTGCTCCGAGACTGATTCAATGAGGTTCAATCGTTGAAAAATGCGTAAATTCCGCATATATTTTTTGTTTTTTACGCATAAACTTACCCGCTGATCAGAATTATATAGCCTCAATCCACGCCTTCAAGTCTTCCTCTCCCACCCTTCCATTGAGAAGCCGGCCTTCTTTGATAACCTGCACATTATATACTCTGAAATCCTTTCTGTCTTACTTTATTCCATCTCAAACATTTTCAATCTGTTTCCGTTGAGATTCAAATTTTCGGAAAATACGTTTTTCAAATTTGATGTAAGCCAGGGATGCTGCCGCGCCTATCATATTCACAAGCATGCTTACGATGAATACGGTATTTACAACTGCGCTGCCTGCCAAAGTCGGGCCAATCAATGCTGAAATAATCATGGCTATTCCAAATATCCCCAGATTTGTACCATAATGCTTTACCCCAAAGACATTCATAACGACGGATGCCTGAACGGTTGCGTATCCCCCCTGCCCAACTCCCAGAACCAACGTTACGGCCGCGAACATACTGTATACGCCTTGCGCCATTACCAGATACACGATCAGTACCAATGCCGATACTGCGCTTATTGCCAGCAGTGTCGATCCGCCTCCAATTTTATCCACGAGAATTCCGGATATCAGACCGCCAATCCCAGTTCCGATAAAGATCAACATGCTAAAGAAAGCTCCCTGCGTATCAGAAACCCCCAATGCTGATTGCGCCATCAGAGACACATTGCCGGTCATGCTGTACCCTCCAACTTGCAGACCAAGCAATGCTACAAATAACATATAAAATGCAGGCGTCTTTATCATTTCGATCCAGTTGTATTCCGGACCCGCCAAAAGGGATTCCACAGGGTTTCCTTCTTCCTCCCATTTCTCCGGGATATATCCTTTCGGTGGGTCTTTCGTAAAAAAGGACACGCCTACTATTACAATGCCAAAGATAATTCCCATTCCTATGATCGTCGTCGTTACAGACGTCAAATTAATACACTTTGCAACCGGTATCATCAGAAAGGAAAACAATGCGATTCCCGGTCCAAAATACAGGCCCATTGCAAGTCCTCTTTTATCTGGGAAATACTTTCCGATCGAGGATAACTGCGCCATCATCAGCCCCATCATTCCGAACCCCGCAAAAACACCGCCAAAGGCGATGAATGCCGCAGCGCTTTTTACAAAAGCGCTGACGACAATAGAGCCCGCATATAATGTGCCGACGGCCATCAGGAGTTTTCTTTCTCCAATTTTTTCGCTGATTTTGCTGCAAATAATCATGGCGGGCGAATAGCACCAGATCGCAACGGTAAAAACAAGCATCAACGTTACAACAGGCCAGTTCCTCGTTTCATTCAGAGGTCCCGCGAGTACAGAAATAAAATATGGGAACTGAATTGCCTGCAATATTATGATATGCAGCAGTAAAACGATCCACCTTTTTTTATCGATAGACATTTTGAGATTCACACTCCTTTCGGCTCACTTACTGATTGTATATGTATGTGCTCCTATTGTTTCAGTGGCAGCATCAATATCGCCTCTGATGAAATCTGACGCGTCTGCATTTCTCTTCAAAACTCGATCCATATGTGCGAGAATCAGACCTCGCCACACTTCTTTTGCAGTGTTTCCGTCAACCAGCTGGCCCGGTCTGCAGCATCTTTCCGCCATCAATTTCAGATTCATTTCAGGGTCAGGGAAAATGTTTGCAAGTCTTACAAGGAAATCCTTCAACCAGACTTGTCCGACATCATCAATGTCATCAACAAAATGATTATGATCAGCTCTGAACATGATAACCATCCTATATTCATTCTCCAAACGCTTTAGATTTTCCAGCTGTACCTGTAATGGAATAATGCAGTCTCTGTCAGCACAAAGAATCAAGGTCTTTGTATCTTCGGAATACTTACTAAAATCGATCTCCGGCATTACGTTCAGCGGGCCGGACTCATACTTAAAATCACTGCGAATGCCCGGACACATTGGTACGGATGCGATTACTCTTTGATCAATGGATGGCGCCATAAAGGATGTCCATCCCCCATAGCTTGCGCCTGTTATGCCAATACCGGCTTCTATATCTATATTCCTTTCCTTTTCAATAACCGTATCGATTAAGAAAGGAATATCCCTGAATCTGCTTTCGCCAATTGCAGTTACATGTTTTTCAAGCGCGTTATAATCATGAATGGTTTCCTGCTTAGTAAAGAATGCATCCACTTCACCAAATGTACCTACAGGAAAATCCGCGGAGATAACAACATATCCATAGCTTGCCAAGTGTGTTCCGATAAAGGTGGACTCTCTTCTGTGGCCAGCCCATCCGTGGGCCAGAATAACGAGTGGATACTTGCCCTGCGCTGCGTCCGCATCACGAACCGCATCTTGCGAAGCTGTTGATTCTTCGTCCATCCCTTCCACAAGCCATACTTCCTGATAAACGTCCTTCGTCTTTGGATCAAGATCCATGCCCGCGTATTTTTCTGCCGCGGGGTACCAGATTTCAACGTTCAGCACAACGCCCCTTGTTTCATCTGTATAACAATCTGACTTTACTCCTACCGGATAGCTTCCCCTTACAAATGGATTATACTTCTTTAACATTTTTTCACCTCTTCATTTTTATAAATTGACTTTTAATAAATCATTTCTACAGCATATCGCTGGCAACGGAGATAATTTTCCATCGATCCTCTTTTTTTACTAGAAGAAAAATATCCATTGCATGTGTTTTTCTTCCATTGGAGAAATTCATGATAAAGTGTTGTCTCACCCAGGCGATGTCGCCGATGACTTCAATATCGTTGGAAACCGGGCTTTCTGAATAGCCTTCTTCCTGCAAATGATTGCCCATCTGCGCCTTTGTATATTCCACCAATGTCAACAGCGAAATCTCTTTGTCCTGCGGAAACACGCGCAGCGACAGCTGTGCGGATTCATAGAACAAACTCATAAACACATCCCATTTGGGCATGCCTCCCGGAGGAAAAGCCAACACATCATACGCTTTTTCGACAACATCATTGATGATCTGTTTCTCCTTTTCGATTGCCCTGTTCATTTCTTCTCCTTTCCAAAATTTATCATTACCGATATCCTCTCTTTCGTGTTTATTTTATTGTTAAACTGCATGCTAAACAAGAAACCACAGTCTATATATCTTTATGCTGCAGTATCTTTATTTCAAAGGTATAACACTCTGGTATTATCTTGCCGTTTTCAGCAATAACAAAAAGAGCCATCGCACCAGACCGGCCTGTTTCTCCGATCATTGGTGCGACGGCTCCCCAAATTCTTTTTATAACTGTTTATTCTTCATCAATCATCTTTTCATCAATCATAAGCTTTAAAAGCTGATATTTGTTTTTTGTGTCTGTTTTACTTAATATGCTATTGAAATGTCGCTTTACTGTATTTTCAGATACGTGCAAAATCTGCGCAATTTCTTTATTTTCTTTCCCTTCCTTCACATGATCCAGTAAGATCATTTCACGTTCTGTAAAATCATATTTTGTTTTGAAGCGCTCTTGTCGTTTTGTGGCAAAATAATGAGCCTCCTCCACATATGATTTCAGCAGCATGCTCCCCATATGCGGCTGAAACACCTTTATCATCCGTACTTCCTCTTCGGAAAATGCGGTCGCTGCTCCTGTTCTAAGCAATGAGATAATCCCCAAACACATTTCATTACCGCATATAGAAAAATTATATGCTTCCGTAACATCATATTTCTTCATTACGTTGCTATAATATGTGTTGGTCGTTTTTATAGCCGTACTAAGCATCTCTTTTTCATCTATACAGCAGGGCTCCTTTTCATAGGCCATCCAGCTGAGATAGTCCGATCTTCCTTGTGCATTGATAATATCCAGCATGCGAGAAGCTTTTTCACGTGAAAAGTCTGATTCTATCACTCGGTTTACAAAACACTTTTCACCATCCTTTTGGTGGCAAACCAATGTAAAGACTCCAATATCATAAGGAATCACACTTCTGATTAATCGCAGGATCGTCTTTCGATCCCCTTCAGAAGCGGAAAGCTTTGAAATTTGTACCGATATTTCATTTAGTTTCATCCAGATATGATCAGGAATCATGACTTGCCCTCCTAATATAGAAGTTTAAGATTCAAGCACCCAGCTGAGGCTTATCCGTCTTATCATTTGATTATATCATGAGTTCCTGACCTTATGGAGTTTTTTCTTATAAGTTTAGTCCGTCAATCCACGCCTTCAAGTCTTCCTCCCGCACCCTTCCATTGAGAAGCCGGCCTTCCTTGATCACGGTATCTTTTGACACGCTGTCTTTTAGCTTTTGCATAGTCTTTCCAAAGCCGCTGCCGCCTGATGTGGCGAACAAAACAATCGTTTTGCCTGAAAAATCGTAGGTTTCGAGAAAGGTATTAATGATCTTGGGAGCCACGTACCACCAGATGGGAAATCCCAGGAAAACAACATCGTAGGCATCCATGTTCTCTACCCGGTTTGATATTTCCGGGCGTGATGCCGGTTCTTTCATTTCCATGGTGCTGCGGCTTTTCTTATCCATCCAGTCCAAATCGGCCTGGGTATATGGAACTGTTGGCTTGATTTCATGCAGATCCGCGCCTGCTGCCGCAGCCAAGGTCTCTGCGGCCTTTGCGGTCACACCGCTTGCAGAAAAATATGCAACTAAAACGTTTTTCATTTTCTTATTCCTCCAATTTCCTGTAATATTCATCTGTTACTGGTTCCAGCCACTCATTTGAAGTCTCTTCTCCGGGACATTCCACTGCCAAATGGCTGAACCAGCTATCAGCTTTAGCTCCATGCCAGTGTTTCACTCCCGCCGGTATGGTCACAACGTCACCCGGCTTTAAGCTCTGCGCCGCTTTGCCTTCCTCCTGGTACCAGCCTTCGCCGTCCACACAGATGAGCAGCTGCCCGCCGCCTGCTTTGGCATGATGGATATGCCAATTGTTCCGGCAGCTCGGCTCAAAAGTCACATTGGCGACAAAAACCGTCTCCTTGGGATCGGTCAAGGGTTTCAGATAGCTGTTTCCGATAAAGTACTGGGCGAATGCCGTATTGGGTTCCCCCTGGCCGAAGAAACCGCCGTGTTCCTCTGTACCTGAGACTTCAGCATGCACGCCTTTACCCGCGCGAAAGGCATCGCTGCCTGCTGTCTGTTTTTCCATTTTCTTCATCCCCCCTATTTCAAGTTTTCCCGAAAGAATTCCGCCAGCTTATCAAAAGGTATGATATCGACCTGATCATATAAATCCGTATGAACTGCACCCGGAATGATCAACAATTCTTTATTATCACCCTTTAATTGCTCAAAGACATCCTTACTAAAGTAGCAGGAATGGGCTTTTTCTCCGTGAACCAGCAATACGGCGCTGCGAATCTCACTGCTATACTGGAGGATCGGCATGTTTAAAAAGGACAAGGCTGAGGTTGTGTTCCACCCGTCATTGGAATTCAGCGACCGCTGGTGATAACCCCGGCTGGTCTTGTAATAGGCGTGGTAGTCTTTGACAAAGAACGGCGCATCTTCCGGTAATGGATCTACAACGCCGCCTGCCCGCTCATAGCCGCCCTTCTTATAATCGAGAGTTCTCTGTGCGTTCAGGGCTTTTCGTTTTTCGTGCCGTTCTTCCTCACTGTCTTCCGAATCAAAGTAACCCTTTGCGTTTACCCGGCTCATATCGTACATGGTGGAAGCAACCGTCGCTTTGATTCTGGTATCAATGGCTGCGGCGTTTAACGCCATGCCTCCCCATCCGCAGATACCGATGATGCCGATTTTTTCAGGATCCACATTGTCCTGCACGGACAGAAAATCCACCGCCGCCTGAAAATCCTCCGTGTTGATATCCGGCGAAGCCACATATCTTGGACTTCCGCCGCTCTCCCCGGTAAAGGACGGATCAAACGCAATCGTTATAAATCCTCTTTCTGCCATCGTCTGCGCGTAGAGTCCGGAGGCCTGCTCTTTTACTGCTCCAAAGGGCCCGCTTACTGCGATTGCAGGCAGCTTTCCTTCGGCCCCGGCCGGCTCATAGAAATCAGCCGCCAAAGTAATGCCATAACGGTTATGAAAGGTGACTTTTCGGTGGTTCACCTTGTCGCTTTTTGTAAATGTCTTATCCCAAACTTCTACTAAATTTAATTTTTCTTCCATTTTTTAAATCCTCCTCTATTTGATCGATTTGCCCATAACATAAGCTTTTCTCAGTGACGAATGTCCTTCTATTGAACCGGCATCATCCACGCCTCCAGCGAACACCGTACCCGCCAGATTAGCCTTTTCATAGCATGCAATCCAGCCCTCCAGTCCGTGGATCGCTCTCTCATCTACCCCCTCTTCCTCTTCGGCTGCGGAAGAAAGGAGGTAAATGTCGCGGAAAGCATAGTCCGATGGATAGAGCGAGTTGGCTCGATCGAGCAGCGTCTTCATCTGCCCGCTCATTTCATAATAGTAAATCGGTGTCGCGTAGACGATCACATCCGCCCGCTTCATTTTCTCCGCAATTTCAATGGCATCGTCCTCAATCACGCACTTGCCCTGCTCCTGGCAGGCCAGGCAGCCTTTGCAGAAACCGATGTTTTTATCCTTCAGTGATATTTTTTCTACAGCATGGCCAGCTTCCTTCGCACCTTCTATAAAGGAATCCGCCAGCAGTTCCGAATTGCTTTGATTCCTCAGGCTGGTGCTGATAACGAGAATGTTCTTGATCATAGAAAAACCTCCTTACAATCAGATTGATCTTTTTATGGTAATGTGTTATGCTTATGGTAATACCTAAACCTGACTTTAGGTCAAGATGTTTTTTGAACTTTTTTTGAAAGGAAGGAAATTTTTTATGTATTCCATTGGCAAAGTGTCCGAAATGTTTCAGCTGCCAATCTCCACCCTGCGCTATTATGACAAAGAAGGGCTGTTTCCCCAAATGAAAAGAGCTTCCGGTATCCGCCAATTTGATGAACGGGAAATCGAAGCTCTTCGGGTCATCGAATGTTTGAAAAAATCCGGGATGGAAATCAAGGATATTAAGCAGTTTATGGAGTGGTGTTCGGAGGGAAGTAGCACCTATGCCCAGAGGCGCGATCTTTTTCTGAAACAAAAAGAGGCTGTGGAGCAGGAGATCCACCGAATGGAAAAGGTGTTGGATATGATTCGTTTTAAGTGCTGGTATTATGAAGAGGCCATTAAGGACGGCAATGAAGACCGCCTCCATGAAATGACACCGGAGCAGATGCCGGAGGAAATACGGGATGCCTATTATCATGCCCATGAGGAGTGATGCGGCTGCCCAGCGTCACGCAGCCATAAAAGTTATGAACTCAACTTCGATCATAGGCCATCCAAATCGTAAAATCGTATCGAACGCTGGCACCATTGGGTTTCTTTCACACCGTCCCTTATATGAAAATCATTTCCCTGCCCAGCGCTTGCATTGCTGGATGCGCTTGCCATCGTCACCTTGCTTTTCGTCATAGGCAAACTGATTCAGCAAAGCGCAGGGGAACTCGCCGCACTGCCCGCAGTGATGGTAATCCCTGGCCTCGCAGCAGCCTTTGACAGGACACTTGTCGCCCCAGAACGGTTTGTCGATATGTACGCAGCCTTCACATCCCATCTGCTCTTTATAACTACACTCACTGCACAGGATGCCGCATCTTGATTCAACCATAAATATAATCCTCCGTTTTTGTCTCAATCATAGTATAAGGAACACGACAACTGTGTGTCATGTTCCTTATAACTAATGCGACGCCCGGGTGTTTTTTTCTGGTGCGAATGATACAGCATAAATGCTCTTTGCCTCATTATTAGTTTAAAGAATCGATCAGTTCCTGCACTTCGATAAAAAATCGAGACAAATGAAAACCGTCTGCAACCGCGTGATGAATATTCATAGTGACCGGCATCATATAGCTGCCGTGTTCTATTTCATATTTACCCCAGGTTATTACTGGCGCAAGAAATTTGCCTTCGTCAAAAACATGGACATCGAAATGTCTGTATTTTACCCATGGCAGACAGGATACGTCGAAAAAGTTTAAAGGCTGATTTTCTACAAAAGAACGCTGGTGTTTATGCTGCTCCATATCGGCCATGCATTGTGAATGAAATTCAAATAAATCATCCGAAAACTCCGTAATAAATTTTGTGAAATTCTCATCTTCTTTGTGAAAATCAACGTAGGATGGAGAAATAGATTCCCACTTGATCAAATCACCGTCCCTGTCCCAGCCATACTTAAATTCATCATGCCCGTTGACAATTTTTGAAACGACCCAAATCATTGAGGGGTAGAACTTCAAGCTGTTTTTCTTCGAAAATCCGATTAAATTGGATACATCGATATCAACCGTTAAGCTCATGACAATACGCATATGATCAATATAGCTTTTAAACAGGCTCCCCCTGCTCCATTCATTCAAATCAACTTTTGTATATTCACTTTCCATACCCATCCTCCTGATTTACATTGGCTTTAAATTCTTGATCAGCCGGTCCACCATCCAGGCAAGACGCTTTTCGCGCCCCGCATCTGTCTTTGCATCAAAATATGCCCGCGTATAGGTTTTCTTTACCGACAAGGACATGGACAGGAAATTGGTATAAGCGGGATCATATTGTTTCAGCAGCACAGCTACAGAATCGATCATATCTTCGGTCACTTCCTGCTTTTGGGGAGCATCCCACTGGCCGTTTTTCTTAGCTTCTTCTATCTTAGCCCGTCCATAATCCGTCATAATCCCTTGTTGCTCCAACTTTTCAACCAGAGCTTTGTTTTTCTCCGACCATTTACTGTTTTTTCTGCGCATAGAAAAATACTTTTTGTAAGTTTTCTCGTCAATGCGCTGCATCTGCCCGTCGATCCAGCCAAAGCAGAGTGCTTCTTCCAGCGCTTCGCCCGCCTTGATCGTTTTCGGCCCGCCCGCCTTGCCGAAAAGCAGCCAGACACCGGACTTGGACAGACAGTTCTCAACCAGCCACTCCCGAAACTCCTCTCTTGTGGAAAACTCCATTATCTCATTCATCTTACTTCTCCTGACTCTGTTCATCTTGCCGGTCCACCATATCCGTCCAATGAACCTTCCCTAAGATCCTACTTCGTGAAACCACATTTACCGTTTCCCAATCACACATTCACCATTTGAATAACCGGACCGTGTATGGCTGATTTGAAAATCCTGCTTCTTCATACAATCGATGAGCGTGTGCATATCAAATTCTCGGTGGCAGTCCATGATTCATATAAGAATAATTTAGCTTTCCAAATCGTTTCCCATTTATCGTCAGTGCGTCGTTTTCAAGGCTTGTCTGAACCATACCCACTTTCTCCATTGCCCGTGTTGAACCAATATTGTTTTCTGCACACCAGGCTGTGACCGTGGATATTCCCTCATCTTCTGTCAAATAAGCAAGGACCCGTCGTAACGCCTCAGTTGCAAATCCTTTGCCCCAGCGGCTGCAGACGATGCTCATACCAATTTCAATGCTATTTTCTTTCTGATCATAGTCATAAGCGCCGATTGTTCCGACCAGCCGGCCTTCATATTCGATCGCCCATCCATAAAAATATGCATTGCTGTAACCATCTAAAAAATGCTGTATTGTTTCCTGGGCCGTTTCTTCTGTCGCATATGGGTTCCAACCGGAATATTCATACATTTTTTCGTCACTGCCAAAACACCGATACAGCATCTGCGCATCCTCAAACACATGCTTCCGCAATATTAGCCTTTCCGTTTCCAACTTAACTGTACCTTGCATATCAAATTCTCCTTAGCAAGCCGGGATTTACATAATCGTAATATGAAATCTACATCTTATATCTGCAGTATCTTCCTGTCGTAATGATATCTCCCCCATTACATTCATAAGGTATTTCTTTTACAAATCGAAACCCTAGTTTTTGAAGAACACGGCCAGAAGCCTGATTTTCTACAGCATACGCCGTACTGATCTCTTTTATTTTCATTACTTCAGCCGCATATTTAATTACTGCACGCATAGCTTCAGTCACATACCCATTTCCCCAAAAGTTCTTGCCAAGATTATAAGAAATATCCCAATGTCTTTCGTCATCATTGAAAAAAATTAAGCAAGTTCCGATTATTTCCTCTGTGCTTTTCAAAACAATAATCCATCTGTTCCACTCATCATTTTCTAAATTTTCGAGCTCAAATTCTACAAACTTTTTTGCTTCGTTTATATCATCGCTGGCTTTCCAGCACATGTATTTTGACACATTTTCATCTTTCATCCAGCAATTAAAAATTGTCTTCATATCTTCTGAATGAATTTCTCTTAGAAGCAATCTATCTGTTTCCAACTTAGGTGTTATCATATTTCTACCAATAAATTTTCCTATTTGTCTAATGTTCTTACAGATTGGGATTTCCGTAAAAATCCGATTATATTTTATCATCCTCAGCCCGATATCTGCCAAACTTCCCTTTCGTACTTTTCTTTACCTTATACATCGCTTTGTCTGCCAGCTTTAACAGTTCCTGACTGGTGCCGGTATGCTCGGGATAATACAAATATCCGCCGGAGAGACTCACTGCCACATGCTCTCCATCAGGCATCACAAGATCTGACTTTTTCATATGGCTGTATAGGCAGTCCAGGCAGTCCTCTATCTCCTGCTAGGATTTGGCGCCGTAGATTACCAGCACAAACTCATCCCCGCTTAATCTGGCCGCCAATTTATGGGGGCAATCGCAGCCCTGGAGCAGATCCGCAGCGGCCTTCAGCATCTTGTCGCCGTAATCATGCCCCCAATGATCGTTGGTATATTTTAAGTTATCCAAATCCGCCATCAAAACCATTGCTGTTTTCAGTTCTTCCGGTTCCTGCAGCAATGCGTCAAACTTGCTGAAGAAAGCCCTGCGGGTATACAACCCGGTGAGCAAATCCACATCCCGTTCTCGCTCGATCTTCCGTTTTTCTATGATTTCTGCTGTCATATCCACAACGATTCCCAGCGTTTTTCTTTCCTCTTGGTAAAACTTTATTTTTACATAATGTTTGCGCCCTTCGTCCTGGTCAATGAGATAAACATCTTTCTCCAGTTCATAGGGATGGGTGCAGATCTCGGCAATTTTTTCAGCAAAGCGTTTCCTGCTGGACAGGATTTGGCGAAGCTCCTCTTCTGGCATCAGCAGGATCTCCCCGATTTTGCTCGTGGCCAAAACCCGTTCCATGTCCTGATTATATTCGTAGACAGCAACCGGAATATCGACACTCTGGAATACCAAAGAAAGCTTGCTGGTAGTCTCAAGAAGGCTCTCGACCATATGGTTTAAATTACTGCTTAACATGGCAAATTCAGGAGAATGATCGATCTCCACCCGGTAATCCAAATCTCCGGCCGCGATTTTTTTCGTTCCGGCAATGATACCGTAGATTCCGTTAATAATCATATTATCCAATATCCTAAGGAGCAAAAAAATCACCACGATGGCAAGGAGAGCCAGGCTGAAAATAATCAGCGCCATATTGGACGGGACATTTTCATAGATTTTTTCATGCGTGCCGCTTACACAAACTAAGACGTTGTCCGTTGCTTCCATGACACAGTAATTATCCTTTCCGCCAAAGGTGACCTTCCCGCTCTGCCGCTCTTTTCCCAATTCAGGAGCGCTCACATCCAGGCCGAGGTCTGCTGCCTTTTTATTCAGCAGCTGCTTATCAGTAGAACCTGAAATTTTGCCTGTATCTAAATCCACAGCAAAAATCGTGATGCCGTCCTCTGTTGTCATCAAATCAAAGATATGGGATAATTCATTCTTTTTCATGGCCTCCAGAAGGCGGATCGGTTCCATTCCAATCTGAACGATCCCTTTCTGGTCCTCACGCCATACGGCGATATACTGCATCAGTTTGTTTTCAGCAGTATTGGGCGTCACTTCCTGGCAAAGCTGCATGGATTTATCTTTCAGCATGGGGAGAAAGAATTTCATTTGCTCCCCGGATTCAAAGGTATAGTTATAATACTTGGGAACTGAGCCGGAAAACAGCTTTCCCTTTGTATCAAAAAGATGCAGTTCATCCACCTGCAACAAAGATGCGATTTTTCTAAGCTCCTTTAGATCATCGATTACTTCCGGCTGATTCTGTATGATATAGGCCGCAGCTTTTGCCCGAACAAAATAATCCTCTTCTAAATTTTGCTTCAATTTCTCAATCTCCGCACTGTTCTTCTCCAAAATCTCCTTAACCTGGTTGATCCTGAGTTCCGCGTTGGTTTCCATCGCTTCTCTTGCAGATTTGATTTGGATATAATAGCTTAAAACCGCCGTCGCGGCCATGCTGACCACGATAACGATGCATAGTCGAAGAGTAATGGCTTTTTTCATGGTGAGCCTCCCCAGAGCAATATAAGTTTATTGTATCATGGACCTTAGCCTATGGCTATAGAATATGACGAAAGAGCACAAGAAGAAAGCTGCCGCATGCAGCGACAGCCTCATAGGTCGAGCTTCCCCTTCTCAAGATTTTAACCAAATTCGATTTTTATCTGGAGAAACTTTCTTTTTTGTTACGATATAATTCCTCAAAGCGTCTGTCATCGTAACACCGCTTTCTTTCCCATCAAATTTTCCTTCTGGGAATGTTCCCTTGATATAGGAGATGGTATACAGGGCGTCCGACTGCAATTTGCTGCCGTCCTCCATGGTCACATCAGCAACCCTGCCCCCCTCCTCATTATCCAAATGATAAGTAACCTTCAGGCCAGATACGGCAAAGGGATGAAACCGGCTGACTTGGCCATCCTGCTGTTCTTTTTCCGACGTTGCTCCATATTCCAGCAGCGACAAAAGTTCGTTCCCTGTCACCGAAATGCTCATACCCTTTAGCGGTGTATCCGTCCGAGGTTTGGCGACACGGGTTATGTCATCTTCCGTGACAGCTCCTTTGTATAGCTTTGTGCCCGTCCCCCCTACCGGGTCATAACCGTTCACCTCCGATACACCGATCAGGGCAACATCCGCATCTGTGGCAGTACGCAAAGCATCTGCTTTCAAACAGCCGGTCTGCAAGACAGAAAAATCCGCCTCCGCCTCGCCTAATGCCGGAACGGACGGGGCTCCCTGCTCTAAAATCGAACTGCATTTATCCAAAATTTCTTTGCTGTCCACCTCTCCTCGGATGAAGGCCCCAATATCGTTTTCCAATACAGACGAAAACATATCATAGGTGGGCCGCATGATATAGCGTCCGCTTTCGATCTGCGTGCGTATCTGCTCAAATACCGGATCGTCAGGGATCTCACCGTTAATGGTGGCGGGCATCATACCCAGCCCATCCTCGACTAGGAGCTTCTGTCCCTCCTCAGAGGCGATAAAATCCATAATTTTCATCACAGCCTTGAATTTTTTTTCGTTTCCCGGCTGCTTCAGTTCTTTGTTCGCTCCAAAATAGAAACCCAAGTTCAGAAGCCAGCCCTGGCCATCCGTCATGCTGAAATGGGGCATAAAGCAGAATTCATCCTTGCTGCTTTCATTGAGTATCTTTATGTGGTCGATCTCCCCGCTGCCGATGGCCACCTGCCGGCGGACCAGCGCCTCCAGATTGGCGCTGAACGGAACCTCTATGTCCTCCGCCCGGACGGCCCCAATATCCATCATACGCTGCATATCCTCAAAAGCAGTTTCCATTGGCGCCAGCGAAACTTTTTCCCCCGCCATGAGCTGATTATGCCATATTTGCCCGCTTACCTGCGTCAGGGTATCCAGTGCGGAAAATACACAGTATTGGTAAAGCGTGTAGCTCTGCGAAGCAGAATCAAAATAACTGTTTCGAAATCCCCGAATCCCGGTCTTATCGATCTTCCTGCTTAAAGCTAACAGCTCTTCATAGTTTGTGGGGACTTCCCAGTTGTTCTTTTCAAACAGCGTCTTGTTATATATATTGCAATTAAAGCTTAGCGGCCCCGGAATCAGGTATATATGGCCGTCTTCATCCGCTTGGAAGGCATTGCTGTTAATTTTAATAGGGAATTTCTGAGTGGACAAATCGATCAACTGATCGGACATATCAATTTTGGGAATATGGCCTGCTTTCACCATTACGATGTCTCCAAAATCATTATTCTCCATGCGGGCAATATGTTCGCTGATCCGATACTGTCCCGTATAACAGTCCTGTACCAGCCTGATATCATCAAACCGCTCCTCCACGGACGCTGCAAAATGGTCCAGCTTGGAATTGCATGTTATGGTTATGGTCAGCTTATCTTCATCGGACTTTGAGAGCCCCAGCAAAGCTTCATCCGCCCCAGCCTCCTGGGACGAACATCCCACCAGTATTCCCAGTATGGCCGCCAGGCACGAAACTACGGCAAGCCCTTTTTTAAACTTCTTCATTCTGCCTCACCTCGTTTTCTGAGACCAATTTCCGGATCTCTTTCATCATAACGGTTAAATCCAATGGTTTGGCAAAATGGGCGTTCATTCCCACCTTTTTCGCCAGCGCGATATCATCAGAGAATGCATCGGCTGTCATTGCGAAAATCAGCACTTGGCCTGCATCTGCCCGTTCCATCTGCCGGATGGATTTTGTTGCCTCATACCCGTTCATGACAGGCATTTGTATGTCCATGAAAATCATATCATAAAAACCGAACGGCGAATGTTCAAAGCGCTCCACAGCTTCCTGTCCGTCATGGGCCGCATCCACCGCCGCGCCTGCGCTTGACAAAATCTCCTGGGCAATCTCTAGGTTTATATCATTATCATCGACCAGCAACAGTTTTTTACCCGATAAAACCTCCTGATCCAGGATTTGCATCGGCTGCTCCCAGTCGCAATGGAGGTAATATTTTTGGATATTATGGTAGAGCGTTGATTTAAAGAAGGGTTTTTGGATAAACCCGTTAATTCCCGTTTCACCAGCCTCCACTTCTATGCCGGACCAGTCATAGGCGCTGATAATCAGAATTGGGACCTCTTCTCCCACAATCTCCCGAATTGCCTTTGCCGTATTGGTTCCTTCCAGATCCGGCATACGCCAATCCAAAAAAATCATTTGATAATCGTTTCCGTTCTCAGCAGCCTCCGCAGTCATGTTGACTGCATCCCTGCCCCCATAAGCAATATCCGCCTTCGCTCCCAGCTCCTCCAGATAGCCGGCCGCGGAGCGGCAGGTTTCCGGATCATCATCGGCCACCAATACGCGGATAGCCGGCAGCTTCATCTCCTCCGGCGCACCGTCAATGGGAATATCCACCTCCACAGTAAATACGCTCCCCTTGCCCGGTTCACTATGGACGGTAATAAAACCGCCCATCATGGTCACGATCATCTTTGTAATGGCAAGCCCCAGGCCGCTGCCCTCGATTTTATCGACCCTGCTGTCCCGTTCTCTGGTAAATAGCGTGAACAGATTCTTCTGGAATTCGCCGGACATTCCGATTCCTGTATCCGCCACTTTAAAAATAAAGTGGGCAAAGGTTTCATCCTTTGCAGGCTCTTCTATCACATCCAGACTGATGCTGCCTCCCTCCGGTGTGAATTTTACGGCGTTTCCCAATAAATTGATCATCACCTGGTTCATGCGCAGAGAATCGAAAATCAAATTCTCATGGCGGATACTATGTAATCGGATATTAAATACCTGCTTTTTACGGTGAACGGTCGGCTGAGTAATGCTTACCAGATTCTGCATCAGATCCACCAGCGAGGCCGTATCGTTATTGAGAACCATTTTGCCGCTCTCAATCTTGGACATGTCCAGAATATCATTGATCAGCCCCACCAGCAGGCGGCCGGACAAATCTATCTTTTTCAGGCAGTCCTCCACTTTATCCGATTCCCCGATATGGTCCTGCGCGATCTTTGTCATCCCGATGATGGCATTCATCGGTGTCCGTATGTCATGGGACATATTGGAAAGGAACTGGCTTTTGGATCGATTGGCGCTTTCGGCGGCCTTGCGCGCAGCCTCTTCTGCTCTCAGCACTTTTCTGGCCGAATCCGAATACAGCAGGATAAAGGCGACCACAATCAGGGCGCCGATCAGAAACATACACAGAAAAGTAATCATCGAAGAGTGCATCAAACGTCCGCTGACCACATCGACAGGCACCATGGTAACCAGCTGCCAGTCGTCCACGCCCACCGGCGTATGGTTTATGTAATATTCCGTATCTCTTAAATCAACCGTCATCAGTTCCTGCTCGCCGCTCCGTATATGACTTCGGAGATCATCAAGGGAGCCGCGCTTGAATTCAGCCTCTTCCAGGCTGTTTATCATATTATAGCCGGGGATGACTTCTTCCTGGCCGGAGCGGAAAAGGGCGACACCATCCTGGTGGATGATGTACATCATGACTTCTCCGTTATAAGCCTGGATATTGAGCATATCGAAGAGGTTTTTGCTGTTGTAGGACACGCCCAATGCGCAAATGTTTTTGCCGTTAATGTTTTGTTTATCGATCGGTATAAAAAATATCAAACTGCCTTCTGTAGAAAGCATGTTGTCAAGGATAATTGGCTGCCTGTCCGTAAGCAGTTTTGCAGTAACTTCTTTGCTTGATAGCAGCGAAAAGGATTGTTTCCTGTCGTAATACATTGCGTTCTCATCCACCAGGCATAAGGAATCAAATCCAAAATCCTCTTTCTTTTCCTGAATATAGCTGCCCAAGGCCGTCCAATTATCGCCGGGCGAGTCCAAAAAATACCGGTAAAACATATCGAGCATATTCCAGTGGTCGCGAGACTGCTTTTCGATGGATGAAGCAATCTGCCCCGACAATTCATCCAAATACTGAGAACCTTCCTCATATGTCGTCTGGCGAATCAGCATAGAATTAAAGATAAGCGTGACGGCTACAATTAAGCCGAAACCTATCACAAGTATTTTTTTCCAAAACTTTATTAAATAGTTTTTCATTGATCCGTGTCCCATCTTTTATACGATCTTCTTTTGATCTTTTGCAGCCTTGGTACCCATACAGAACTATTGTACTGGATCAGAACCGGAAAATCAACTGCAATTTCCTATTGGGACGCTGCCCTTTTCTCTTTTGATCGCAAGCAAAATGAGCCTGCCGTTTTTATCCGGCGGACCCTCTTGCAGCATATTTTAACTAAATCAAATCCTTGCGTTCCGCGCGGTATACGGACAGTGCTGCAAACCCAAAGGGAAAACGGCTGGGAATATCAAGCTGTTTACCATTGTGAAATCGCCCACATTGGCTTGTTAAAAAATTTTTCAGTATGGTGCTGATTTCCATGTCGTCTCCTACCAATAAAATCTTATTCATTTGCAAAGCTTTCCTTTTTTGTTAAAACGTCCGTCTTTCGGCTCTGACCCGGCTGTTCGATTTTCAATGTGTCAATCCACGTTTCAATCGCCTGTGCCAGGGTATATTGCTGATGCAAAACGGCCATGCCGGTCGCTGGAATTTCCGGATCGTTTTCTTTTGCGGCAAGGTTTTCTTCCAGATATCCTTTTAACACTTTGATGTTGCTTCCGATCTCTTGCAGACATTCCGCCTGTTTTTCTTTTGGCAGACTTTCCAAGTTGACAATCACGGCATTGAAATCCAGAAACAAATGGATAGGCTTGCAGGAAATTTCCTTCATCAGCCGTTGAAATTGCTCATTCCCTTTTTCGGTCAACGAATAAATGGATTTCTCCGGCATCCGCCCTTCCTTTTCTATGCGGCTTTTGATGTACCCGTTTTCCTCCAGTTGTATGACTTTTTTATAAATGGAAGGCGTGCTGATCTTGACCCATTTTGAAATATTGCGATATTCCACTTGCTTCTGAAGGTCATAAGCGCTTAACGCTTCTTTCTTTAACATTCCTAATACAATTAAATCAATGGTCGCCATAAAATTTTCCTCCTTGCGCTCTTGACAACTACTATAAATTATAGTAGTATTCTGTTTGCATTTCAACTAGTATAATTTATAGTAGTTGAAATTATACTTTTGTTTTGTGAAAGGAGACACATTATGAATGGTCAAAACAAAAAAATGGAGCTCTTGGGGACTGCTCCGATTCCCAAAGCGCTCCTGGCTATGGGGATCCCTACCATGATCGGTATGCTGGTCAACGCCCTCTATAATCTTGTAGATGCTTATTTTGTCAGCGGCCTGGGGGAAAGTCAGATGGGGGCTATTTCTGTCGTATATCCTCTGGGGCAGGTGATCGTAGGATTGGGGCTGCTGTTCGGAAACGGAGCTGCCTCTTATATTTCCAGGCTTTTGGGGTCGGGAAACTTAGAAAAAGCCAATAAAATTGCAAGCACCGCATTATACAGCAGTCTTTTCGCAGGAGCATTGGTCATCGCCTTGTCCGTTGTTTTCCTGCATCCGATTTTAAAACTGCTGGGCGCGACCCCGGGCATCCTGCCCTATGCGGCGACCTATGCCGGTATTTATCTCATTTCCTGCATCTTCAATGTATTCAACGTGACGATGAACAATATCGTCACCAGTGAAGGCGCTGCGAAAATCACCATGTGCGCTTTATTATTGGGCGCGGTCCTCAACATCGGATTGGATCCCCTGTTTATTTACACGTTGGACCTGGGCATTGCCGGAGCGGCAATTGCTACCGCAATCTCCCAAATCCTGTCTACATCGGTGTACCTGCTGTACATGTTCAGAAAGAAAAGCGTTTTTCTATTCAAAATCAAGGATTGTACTTATTCAAAAGAAATCATGTCCCAAATCTTTAAGATCGGAATGCCTACTCTCGTTTTCCAAGTATTGACGAGCCTTTCCATCTCTTTCATCAACAACGCCGCGGGGAATTACAGCGACGCTGTGATCGCGGCAATGGGCGTGGTGACCCGCCTTGTGTCCATAGGCAGCCTGACGGTCTTTGGCTTTATCAAAGGGTTTCAGCCGATCGCCGGCTACAGCTACGGGGCAAGAAAGTTTGACCGCCTGCATAAATCGATCCGCACTTCCATACTGTGGTCAACGATTTTCTGTGTTGTTTTGGGCTTGGTCTTAATACTGTTTTCTACCTCAATTCTCTCCCAATTCTCAACTGGTAATGTCGAAATGGTTGCTGTAGGGGCTAAGGCCCTGCGGGCAAATGGGATCACATTTATGCTTTTCGGGTTTTATACGGTGTATTCTTCTCTCTTCCTGGCCTTAGGCAAGGGAAAGGAAGGCTTTATCCTCGGCGCCTGCAGGCAGGGGCTCTGCTTCATTCCGGTTGTCCTCATCCTGCCGCTTTTTTGGGGCATCAACGGAATTTTATATGCCCAGCCCATTGCAGATGTCTTATCAGCTGTGATTGCTGTGTTTATGGCGGTTCATCTGCACAGACGGCTGGAGGTGTGTTGACGTGGATTGTGATTTTTTGTCCGGATTGGTTTCGGGAAAAAAGCCTTAGATTTTTTGGAAATTTACCTTTTTTTCAACGGTTGCGCCCCCTTAATCTGATTTGAATCCGCTTTTTACATGCCTGGCACTCATTTTTCCAAGACGAGGCCTCGCAGCCCCGCATCTTTGCGTAAAAAATCTCGGATTTTTTTGAAGTTTACCGGATTTCGGCTGTTGCTGAAAGTCTGCGCCGCACTGCGCCACACCACGTCAGACATGGCAGACCGCTCCCGCAGCTTTGATAGATGGAAAACACGGTTTCTTTCAAAGAAGCCATGGCAAAACTCGGCATCTCCGAGACGGATCTTAACGAAGCGGAGGACGTGGAAGCAGGCGTTATTCCGGTGGAATCAAATTATCCTTAATTGCATCCAGAATTTTTAACCCCCTCGAATTCGAAGGGGTTAAAACCCGGATTATTCTAGCAGCCTTCCATTATCATTCCACTCTCCATACATGATTCCTTTTCTAGTATTTTCAATCAATTTTTTTAATCTACTCTGAAACAGCTCCGGCTGTTTCTTTTTGATTTGGATTGTATCGATTCGTACTCGTTGATATAACTGCGGAAATTTATTGAAGTTTTCCCAAACTACAGAATCACTTTTCAAAGCTTGCAAAAGCTCTTCATCAATCACAAACCCATTTGGTGACATGTCAGGCAATACCGCTCTACCTGCATCTGTCATTTTTCCTTTGCGTTCCAATCTTCTGCATCGTTCTTTATTCAGCTCTGACCATATGCTGCCCTTTCTTCGTGGGGCCAGTCTCTGTACAGTTATTCCGCTATCCATCTTTTTTGTTGTGCTATCGATCCAGCCAAAACACATGGCTTCCTCAACTGCGTCTATATACCAGAAAGTGCCATTATCAACCGGCCTTCCACGTTTCACTGCCACCCAGCATTCTTTTTCCTTGTCATGATTATCTTTTAGCCACTCTCGCAATTCATCGCGATTTTTAGCTGTAAGCAAATTCTTCAATTCCATACCAGTTCTCCAAATTCTTATTTGTCCAAATTGCTCTGAAGTTTAACTCAAAACTTCATATGCTCACTCAATCTCCCATACGAAGGTGGCCGTGTCACTCACATGAATGTCATCTGGCTCAATCTCGATTGAATTTTCCATCACAGGTGCTGCATCATACAAATACTCTTCTGCCAAACTATATCTGGTATTGGAGTAGATGTTCAGCTCACTCCAGTTATAATCAATCGAAAGGAGCTGCCCCAGTTTTACGCCGGATGCTTCACAGAGCAGTTCTGCCTTTCGCTTTGCATTGGAAGCCGCCTCACGCAGGAGATTCTCCTTTACTGCCGTAGCATCCTTTACGGTAAAGGAAATACTCAACTCTGGGTGTGCCAGACATTTTGCGATAGTTGCCAATGCCCGTGACAATTTCTTCATATCAAAATCAAACGAGAGCTTCAACTGGTGGCTGCATACGAAGCCGTTAAATACTTTTTGGTAGTTTCCCTGCTTATCTTTGTAACTGTCGTAATCTGTATCCACATGAAAATTCGTAGTCTTCACAGCATCTTTCTCCAAACCAATGGAAACAAGACTATCATTTAGCTGTATTAACTGCTCTGCTGCCTTATCCATTGCTTTATCGTATTCCTCATCCTTGGCTTTCAGTTTCATGGAAAGTACTACAAAGTCAGGTTTTGTTAATATTTTACCGACTCCTTTTACTGTAATTGTTCTTAACATATTCGCTCCTTCCATTATCTTTCCACTCTCTATACATGATTCCTTCTCTAGTATTTTCAATCAAATTTTTCAATCTACTTTATCATAGTTATCGTTCGATAACGAACCTCACCGTTTCCTTCAATTGCTCACTAAATTCTTCAAGTTCCTCATAGGTGATCGCACCTTCATTTATGAGCGAAACAATGTTATAAACCAGCTTCGAACTATTAGTATAGGTCCACCAAATCCACTGAGCCTGCATGAGCTCAAATCACAAGCCGACTGTATGATCACAAACGACAAAGCATGATATATTCTTCCTCATTTTCATCTACAATTTCAAATCCTATTTTTCGATACATGTTTACCGCATAATTTGCTTTCTGTACGGCAAGTGACGCTTGTTTGTACCCTCTGTCTTTCAAAATACGGAGCATTTCTTGCATCAAAGCAGCTCCAATGCCCAATCCTCGATATTCTTTATATAGGGAAATCGCAAAGGAAGGTGTCGCATCATCAATATGCCCATAATCATCCATAATACGGACCCAAACAGCACCTACCATTTTGGGGCCAACCTCCGCAACCAAACCTATATCGTCTTTTTTCTTCCCAAAGTCGGCTACATAAACCTGCAATTCCGGATGATTGATAATTGATTTGGGCGGTGCGGGCACTCCCTCCGGCACAAAGATAGCTTCGTACAAAAAAATTTCAAGCAAACAATATTCTTCTTTTAAGATTTCTCTGATTATGTACTCCATAATTACTATCCCCCATAAATATATCGGATTTCGCGCAAATCTTTTCCGCCGATGTTATCGTTCAAATCGTCATCGGTTGCTGAAAACCCTTCTTTTTCGTAAAAATGTCTTGCCCCCAGGTTTTCTTCCAGAACCCACAAAAAAACATCTTTGTAGCCCTGTTTTTTCAATTCAGCAAGAGCAGATTCCAAAAGAGCCTTCCCGAAACCTTTTCCCATATAATCCGGCAATAAATAAATGGAAATGATTTCTCCCTGTCCATCAAACTGGTTAAAACGGGATTTACAAAAACTGCTTGTCCCCACGATTCTTCCATGATCGATACAAACCAGTGTGTTCCAATCCGGGTTTTCTAAAACCGTTGCCCAGCTTCCCTCCGGGATTGAATCAAGATAATCCTGCGGTATTATGCCTTAATACGCATGTTTCCAGCTTTCTTCATATACCCTGCTGATTGCCATTCTGTCATCTGCAGGCGTAATGTATCGAATTTCCACTATGCTCCCACCTCCGTAAATTGCCATTCAGATAGTTCTTTGCAACTGATTTTTCCTGACCATTTGC
Source organism: Clostridia bacterium (assembly GCA_902363595.1). Taxonomy (GTDB): domain Bacteria; phylum Bacillota; class Clostridia; order Peptostreptococcales; family Anaerovoracaceae; genus Hominibacterium; species Hominibacterium faecale. Next base: position 557,958 of record CABJAP010000001.1, read on the forward strand.
GGAAACGGACAGCGCGGTCATTGTTGACTTTAAAGCCGACAGCAATAATCATCTGAAGGCTGTAATGGATAACTTCACGATTTACCTGCCTTGAACCTTCGGTTTGAACTATCCGGAATTTCCGGATAGTTGCCTCTTCAGTAAGTTCACCATCCGAATATATTTTTTTGATATGTTCATTGATAGTCCTCACATTTACATCATACAGCACGGCCATCATCTTCTGCGTCAGCCATATATTTTCATCTTCGTAGCGCATTTCCCTACGTCAGCACGATCTCCAACTGCCGCAGCATAAGTCAGATATTCAGCCGCCGAGCTGTGTATCGTTATTTCATCTTTCTTCATTGACATGGTAATCCTCCAGTCTATAAACGTTTCTTAATATTAGCAGATGCTCTTTTAGCAGGAACTATGATAAAATGGCACCATTTTTCACTCCAATCTGTCAATAATATACCATCTTATCGAAATAAGATCAATTCGATCGGATGGCCCTGCCTGATCCCACAAAGAAACGACTTTAAAGCCCTGGCCTTCGAGATTAAGAAAATGTCTCAAAATGTATTGACACAGGCCCAAATAGATTCTATTATCGATATTAATAAACTATAGCGAAAAGTTTGAAAACACTTTGAAAGGAGGGCATGAACTGGTCATAAGAAAAAACTAATTTTAAGGAGGAATTATCATGAAAGTTAAGTATGAAGGAGGTCAGGTGCTGACCGACGCTATGCCTGATCTGAAAAAAACGAAATTCTCGCTCGCAGGTATTGTCTTCTTTATTTTCTGCGCAGTAAGCGGCGGAGCTTTCGGTATCGAATCGATCATTCCGGCTTCCGGTCCCGGGCTGACGCTTGTTCTGTTAATCGTGATCCCGCTTATGTGGGCGCTGCCCATGGGACTTTACGTATCGGAACTGACAAATCTGGCGCCGGTGGATTCCGGTCCGTATGTATGGATGAAAATGGCCTTTGGTGAGTTCTGGGGCTTTGTTTTCGGTCTGTGGATGGCCGTTGCCTGGTATCTGACGGGGGCGTCATACATCGTTCTGGCGACGGATTACATAGGTATGTATGTGGACATGAGTCCTACGGTGGCGCTGATAGTAAAATTCGCAATTATTCTCGTATTTACAGTTGTCAATCTGCTGGGCCTTGAGGAAGTGAATGTTGTAAACACGATCTTCACCTTTATTATTCTGGCCGCCTTCCTGGCAGTAGGCATCGTGGGCTTGGCCAACTGGGAAAACAATCCGTTCGACCCGTTCATGAACGTTGAATCGGGCGCGTTCTCCAGCCTTGGCGTGGGTATTGCCATCGGCGTATGGATGTTCTGCGGATACACTGCTATCGCCAATCTGGGCGGTGAGATCGAAAATCCCCGGATCATTCCTAAGGGTATGAAGCTGTGTATTCTAGTTATGGTAATCAGCTATATCCTGCCGACATTGGGCGGAATCGTATCCACAGGCCCTTGGTCTGAATGGGGCACCACCATCGACTATTCAACCGTGCTTCTTACCCATGTAGGAAAGTGGGCCGGAGTGGCATTTATGATTGTAGCCGTCATTTCACAGCTGGCCCTTGTTAACGCCACAACGGCGACTGCGGCCAGATCCTTTATGATCCTCGGTAAAGATCATCTGTGTCCCAAGTTCCTGTCGACGGTTTCCAAGAACCGTAAGGTTCCTATCTGGCCCATCATTATCCTTGCTGTTCTTAACGCGGTACTGGTAAATCTGGATTTTGAAATTCTGGTAATCATACTGTCACCGCTGCTTTTCGTATGCTATACAGGCTTCGCTGTGGCGTTCCTCAAGCTGAGGAAGCTGTATCCAGTGGAAAAAAGAGGCGACCTGTACTATGTTAAAGGCAAGCTTTCGCCCTATTATATTGTGATTGCGATGTTGATCATCGGCATCGTAGGTATCCTGATGAACGGAACGGAATACTTCCTGCTGGGATATGTTCTTATCCTGTTCGCTCTGCTGATGTATATCATCTGCAAGAAGGTATATGGAGGGCTTTCCGTGGAAAATCCTCTGCAGTACCCACTGAATCCGAAGACCGGCCTTGGCAAGGGCGATACCGTAAGAGTCGGAAGATTCTTCCTGATCTTCGGGGTTTTGGCTCTCGGCGGTTCCTTCTTCCTGAGATGGTATGAAGGAGACTGGGGTCACGATTATTACCTGGATCTGTACGGATCGGGCCTGATCAGCAACTGGGAGCTGATGATGACCATATTGACATGGCTGGGTGTTATCATGCTGGCCTTGAGTATTGTTCTTCACCTCGTCGGCAAGAAGGCTGACCCGATCCCGGATGATGAAGAATGCCGAGTAGCATAGTCTGATCCTTTCGGGATTGTTCCATAATGAGTACCGCCAGATAGTGTTTATCTGCTCGGTCTTGTTGGTTCTCATTATGGAACTTTTTTCTTTTATACCATTTTATATCGCTGCGAAAAGTAACAAACTACTTTCTGAATCCGAATAAATTTGATAGAATATATCATATAAGCAGCAGGTCTATGTTAATATTGACTAGTCGTTGTAACGTCCTATTAAAGGAGGGCAATCATGAAAAAGGACTATGAAGCTTTATTTACCCCGTGGCGCATCGGCGATTGTGAAATAAAAAACAGAATCGTCCAATGCTCCATGGGCGGAACTTCCATCTTCGGATGGATGGAGCCCAATCATTTTGATAAAGAAGCAGCCAATTTTCTGCTGGAGCGGGCCAAAGGCGACGCGGGCCTCATTCTGCCGGGAATCGCGCCGATTCGCGATACTTTCTTTGGCAAATGGCTCTACCAGGGAAAAGGGAAATTCAAGGAGTTAAAAGCGTTTATGGATGAGTTCCATAAAACCGGCTGCAAACTCTTTGTGCAGCTGACAGCCGGTTTTGGACGCTCCATGGCTGTAAACGAATTGATGGAAACGATCTATTGCAATAAGTTTCTAAGAACAATCGGAAAACCGATTATGAACGTTGAATATCTTTGTGCCAGCGCTTCCCCGAACCCGAACAGATGGAGCGATAAGGTTCCGTCAAGAGCGCTTACGGTGGAAGAGATTCATGAAATGGTCGAGGCTTTCGCCAAAACAGCCAAGCTCTGTAAAGAAGCCGGCGTGGATGGCATCGAAGTCCACGCGGTACATGAAGGCTACCTGCTGGACCAGTTTACGATGAAGTATTCCAACCAGAGAACAGACCAATATGGAGGTTCCTTTGAAAACCGATATCGTTTCCCTGTGGAGATCGTAAAAGCCATCAAAGCCGAATGCGGCAGCGATTTTCCAGTGTCGCTTAGATATTCTGTGGTTTCGAAAACAAAAGGTTTTCGGAAAGGGGCCCTTCCCGGTGAAGAATATGATGAGGTTGGGCGCGATATGGAAGAGTCGGAGCGGGCGGCAAAGTATCTGCAGGATGCGGGTTATGATATGCTCAACTGTGACAACGGTACATATGATGCCTGGTACTGGGCGCATCCGCCAGGTTACATGCCGGAAAACTGCAACCTGGAATATGTCAAGCACATCAAAGAGTTCGTCGATATTCCTGTCGTATGCGCCGGAAAAATGACACCCGAGGCCGCTGCCAAAGCCATCGAAGAAGGCAGTATCGACGGTATGGGGGTTGCGCGCCAGTTCCTCGTTGATCCTAACTGGATCACAAAGCTGAAGGAAGATCGGGAAGATGATATCAAACCTTGTATCAACTGCCATAACGCGTGCTTTACCATGGCCTCCTATGAAGGAGCGCCGAACGTTCAGGATATGGACGATACGCGGGGAATGGCGCGCTGCGCCTTGAATCCAAGGACCATGCAGTCGAAAAAGTACAAGATTGAAAAAACATCCCACCCGAAGAACATCGCCATTATCGGCGGCGGGATCGGCGGCATGGAATCGGCGCTCGTGTTAAAGGCCAGAGGCCATCATGTTACGATTTACGAAAAGAGCGGTGAACTGGGCGGCATCTTTATCCAGGCGGCAGCGCCATCGTTCAAGGAAAAGGACCGCGCCTTAATTGAATGGTATAAACGAGCGGTCGCAAAAGAAAGCATAGAAGTGAAATTTCACACCGAAGTGAACGATGTCAGCGGTTTGAACGCGGATGAAATAATCATTGCAACCGGCTCCACCGCCAAGGTGCCGCCGATCCAGGGCATCGAAAAGGCGATCAAAGCAACGGATTATCTTTCGGGAGCTAATGTGGGCGAAAACGTGGTGATCATCGGCGGCGGGCTGACCGGCTGCGAAATCGCCTACGACCTGATCTTAAAAGGCAAAAAACCGTGTATCATTGAGAGCCTCAATGACCTGATCTGCGCAAAAGGCGTATGCCTTGCAAATTCGTCGTTTTTGAGAGAAATGATCGCTTACAAAAAAGCCCCTGTGCATCTCAACTCGACGGTCTGCGAAATCAAGGAGCATTCCGTCATCATCGAAAACAGCGATGGAAAGCTGAGCGAAATCCAGGCGGATTCCGTGATTTATTCCGTTGGGTACACCCCAACGCCGCTCCATGAAAAAGCGAAAAACATTCACCTGGTTGGAGACTGCGACAATGTGGGCAACCTGAGGACCGTAATATGGAGAGCCTGGGATATTGGGATGAAATTATAGTCAGACTGGGCAGGTTGTGAGCACTCCTGGCGAAACCGCCTGCGGTGCGGGCAATGTGGGCGTTATTGGCAGGAGCCTAGAGCTGGCTAATTAAGGCGGGGCGAAAAGGCTCGTCAAAGTAGGAATGTGGTAAAAGGATATAAAAATTGGTTTTGCGATTTTTTATATCCTTTTTCAGTGGTTGGAGGCAGTACATTGGAGGTCGTTCTCAATTTCAAAGCAAATCTTATAAACAATGCGAGGTATTTTTATTTCTTAAAATATATCTTTAGCAAATTCGATTTTCTTAAATTCCAAATAGTTACTAATGTAATCGATTTTCATTAAATCTTTTATACGGATTCTTTCTGGTCGTGTTATTATCTTACTCAATTGTCTTCTTAATAATAAATAGTCATTTATTATATTTGCTACATATATAATTGCTGTCTCTACAGATATAATACTCAACATTAAAGAATCAATATAACTCGAGAAAACTATAGATTTTTTAACAGAATTATTGCTTAATCCAATGTAAAAGCTATGTGTACTATTTGACAATATATTAAAAATAGCTGATTCTAAGTCTTGACTAAAAATTCCAACTCTTTTCCTGTTATAAAACTGTTTCCCCGAAAGAATCATACTCTTTTCTTTATTGCTAGCCGTTGAATATATACTACTTTTTTTGATTTCTTCTATTACAAAACTCATATCCATAAGTCTCATTCTATAACTATCCATTGGAATATTTATTTTTTTATAATTGTCTTTAATATTTTTATTATAATTAAGGAGTTGTAGGTTGTATCTGAAGTTAACCTCTTCATCAGAAATACCTCTTTCTGAGATATAAAAGTATACATTAGCAGCATCCATTATATTTCGGGTCGCTGAAGCAATTAAAGCAATATCTAATTCTGAATACTCATTTTGACCAATATTAAATAATTTGATAATACTATTACAATGCAACAATACCTTTTCTACTACCTTTTCAGCTTGTGCAGATTTTATAGTTGTTGCCCTTTTACTTCCGGAAACTAAACTTACTTTTTTTCCGATATCGTAAAGTTCATTTAATTCCTTTAGTCTTATTCCGTATTGATTTTTCTCCATATTATTTTTCTCTCCATCTATTAGTATCAGTGATTGAGATATGACTTGACCATCGAAAAAAGTTCGGTTTTGCTCCATAGTTTCTTTTCACGAGATAAAACTGCTTCCCTATACTCACCCGGCGTCATCCCCGGCCCCACCCATATGGAAACTTATCCATTTCTATTCCTCTAGACATCCGTAAAATCAACCTCCCCGCACCACCAACGCCACACATTCTGTATGCCGCGTCCCAGCAAAATTATCAAACGGCTTCAAACTCTTAACCTCATACCCATAATACTGTAAATAATAAAGATTCTCCACCAGCGTCTTCGGATTGCAGGAAACATAAACCAGCTGCTCAACCCCATAGCTGATAATCTTATCCAGCGCTTTGGGCGAAATCCCCATACGCGGCGGATCCACCACGATCACATCGGGCTTCTCCGTCACCGTTTCCAGCACCTCAAAAACATCGCCCGCGATAAACTGGCAGTTGTCCAGCCCATTGAGAGCGGCATTGCTTTTAGCCGCCGCCACCGCTTCCTCCACCAGTTCCACGCCCACAGCCTTCCTGGCCTTTTTCGCCAAGGTCTGGGTAATGGTTCCCGTGCCGCAGAACAGGTCAAAAGCGACTTTACCGCTGAAGTCATCGATCAAATTGATGGCATAGGAATAGAGATTCTCCACCGCTTCCACGTTGGTCTGGAAAAAGGAAAAGGCGCTGACTCTAAAATCCAGGTCCATGATCCGCTCCATATAATAATCCCGGCCCCACAACGTTTTCAGCTCATCGCACTTAACCGCATCGGCCAGGCTATCGTTAAAGGTCCGCAGAATTCCCACTAAAGTATGCTCCAGCGGAAGCTGCTGCAAAGCTTTCACATACCCTTCCTCGTCAAAGCCAGGCTCCGTAGAAGTGACCAGGTTGACCAGCAGCTCGCCGGTATGCACGCCCCTGCGCACAATCAGATGGCGCAGCAGGCCCTTGTGGGATTTTTTATGGTAAAATGAATAGCCTTTCTCCTGGCAAAAGTCCAAGGTGGCCCGCAAAACCCGATTAAAATCTTCGTGAACCAGCTGACACTGATCCACAGTAACGATGGACATAAAATGCTTTTTGCGATGCATGCCCAGGGTCATATCGCCGCCTTTCTCCATATCGCCGAAGGTATATTCCATCTTATTGCGATAGCGGTACTGGCTGGGCGCAGGCTCGATGGGAAGGATTTCCCCGCAGGCAATGCCCTTTTTTTCAAGAAGGTTGAGGACCTCCTGTTCCTTGATTTTCAACTGTTCCGCATAAGGCGTCCCCTGATAAATGCATCCGCCGCAGAACTCATCGTGTTTACATACTTCCATAAAATACCTCTCCTTAGTTAAAATGCTCTGTACTTATCATAAAACTCTTTTTTATATTCTAGAAAACGGTCTTCCTCAATGGCTTTGCGAATGTCCATGGCTGGCAATTCTGGTCGGCTGTACGCAGTCAAACATATCGACGCCCCGCTTCACTCCTTCAAACAAGTAATCAGGTTCCCGACTCTCATCAAATATCGGGGCTTGTCCGCCGGCAGATGGTCGACGCAGTCATCCAAAACCTTGCACATCAACTCCTTTAGCTCTCCCACACTGAGACCGCCGACGGCATACCCAGCAAATTCAATTCGACAACCTCTTCGGCAGACTGTTTGCACAGGTCCTTATTCATGCCTCCCTGCATGATGCCAAAGAGCGCCTGAGCTTCCGTATCCTTCCAAGCCGCCTTACAGCACTTGAGCCACCTGGTGGTTCGCTCCAGCGAATCCTTTACATAGCTGCGGTCAGCCGGATAAGGAGCGCATTCATCAAAAGCCATCATAATGTCCGATCCCAGCGCCGTCTGTACTTCGATGGATTTTTCCGGCGAAAGCATGTGTTTGGAACCGTCGATGTGGGAGCGGAACTCCACGCCTTCTTTGGTGATCTTGCGCAGATCGCCCAGGCTGAGTACCTGGAATCCGTCGTTCCCACCGGCATAAAAACAGGAGTTTCAATAGTTCCGTGGGGCGCTTTTCCCCCTCCTTGCCTTGAATCGAGGGTGGTTTTTTGTTAATTCATAGGTTACCGCTGTCCGCAGTAAAATACACAAAGGGAAACTGAGTCGCCGCCAAAATGGACGAGCTGGAATTACACCTGCCCATCTTCATCGACACTTTAGTGACCTGCACCGCTTCCATGGTATATGTAGGCCGCATTCCATGAAGATACATGTTTACATGGTGAAATATCTCTAATACAATCGTTCTTTGCATTTTGGATCAGAAGAATTTACACGAATGCAGAAGCTTATAAAGTTCCCATTTACCGGAAATATGCAGCTTTTTATACAGATTGCTTTTATGCTTTTTTAAAGTATGCAAACTGATACACAGTTTCTCTATGATTTCTTCCGTCGGCACTTCCGCCAGAAGAAGTTTTAAAATTTCATTCTCCCGATGAGTCAACCCATATTCTGCCGCAAGCATTTCCACAGAAGCAGCCATGCCTTCCCCGTAATTTTTTTCTATCTCCTTATACAGCCTAAAAGACAGGTGGTTTTTTAATTGATCCAGCATGTACATTTCTTTGTCCGAAAAATCAGGGGTTCCTTTCATTCTGTAAATGGACACCACTCCTAAAAATTCTTCTCTATGAGCAAGACTTATCTGTGCGGAGTAATGAATATTCGCACCGCTGTAAACCTCTTTAAAAAATTTTGTATTGGTTCGGGTTTCTTCTGAAAGCAGATCCGTCTCACGATATGTCATACTTTCCTTTGCAAAGAAAATCCACCGGCTGTAATCATCATGCTTAAACCGTTCCAGATAATTAGATAGTATCTCCACATCTCCGCCGTTTACGGTAACCGGACGTTCTAATTTATACTCCCCCGTATTTGAAGAAAGAACAAAGGTTGCGATTCCATATGGAATCAGAACTTGCAGCAGCTTTAAAAAAGCCAATCGCATTTCATCTAAATCCTCCATCGTATGGATCATATAGATAATCCGACTGATGATTCCCAATTCATTTTTTTCGATGTATTCCATAAGCGCCCTCACATGGGTTCCATTTAACGGAAGCTTCCTATCATTTTTTCGCAACGACGAAAAAATTTCACGATATTCAACTTTGCGGCAACGCCGTACTCAATGGAGAATATCGTATAACTTGCGAGCCGTGTCGAGTAAGTTTCAGTATTTTTTACCCTGCAGCAACGCCGTACACATGGTAAAAATACTATCCCTATTTTATCACAGAAGAGTGGAGTACGAAAGGAAATCTAAAGGTATCAGGTGGAATAAAAATACTGCCTGGTAGTAGTTCTTCTGGGAATAGGGTAAAAAAATAACCCCTGCCGCTAATTGAATCTCAAGTTTTCGAAAGGTATATTTAGGTTAGATAATTATCAGAAAATTAAATAAATGTTCCGGAATATCTCAAAAAAGGAGATGAGAGACTCAATGAAAACAGTTGACTTAATCATTAAAAGTAAGGCAGTATATACAGGTACGGCGGCAACACCGCAAGAGGCCTGTATTGTAATCAGGGATGGCATCATTATCGACGTCTGCACTATATCAGAGGGCGACCAATACCAATGTTCTCCCGACCACGTATTTGTTTTTAACGAAGGGATGGTGCTTCCAGGTTTTATCGATGCTCATACCCATATACTGGCAACGGCCGCTTCAGAGGGGGTTATGCGGGTAGATCTATCTAACGCAACCTCTGAGCAAAACTGTATCCAACTGATCCAAGAGCATCTACAAAAAAACCCAGGGCTTTCCTGTGTCGTAGGTGGCGGTTGGTTTGTCAGCGGCTGGGATATCGAAGCCCTGCCGGATCGAAAAATGCTGGATTTGTATTTCCCTGATATTCCCGTTTATCTTTCTTCCTCGGACGGCCACACCAGTTGGCTCAACGGAAAAGCTTTGGAACTATGCGGGATTACAAGGAATACTACAGTAAAATTCGGCGAAGTACAAAAGGATGAAAATGGCGAGCCCACCGGTATTTTATGCGATATTGCGGCGATTTCACTGATTTCAAAAGAAACGGCCAGACCTTCACCTGACGCAATTCAAAGAAACTTACAATATTTTTCAAGCAAAGGCGTCACTTCCATAGCAGATGTTTCTGCAAATCCGATCCTTGAAGAAGAACCTGTGGAATACGCGCCTTTGCTGCAGCTGAAGAAAGAATCCAAGCTGACAGCCCGCCTTCATTTATATCCAAGTTTGGGAGACGACGGTGACTTTTCCATAGCGAAGCAGCTTTTGAAAAAATACTGCTACGATGACCTACAAATCTCAGGGCTGAAGCAGTTTATCGATGGTACCACCAGCGCATATTCGGCTGCATTAACGGAGGAATATACAGATAAACCAGGCGAATTCGGCTGTGTGAATTATCCCCCGCAGTTCTACAAGGAACTGGTACGGGCGGCAAACCAACAGGGCTTTGGTGTAAAGCTCCATGCCATCGGTGACCGCGCCGTTGGCATCGCTTTGGACGCTTACCAATACGCAAGGGAGGCAAGCAGCCCCCCTGCTATACGAAATTGCATCGAGCACATCGAAAACGCGCTTCCGTCTGATCTGTGTCGCTTTTCGAAAAATGGCGTGATCGCCTCTATGCAGCCCTTCCATTTATCTCTGGATCGTATGGAAAAGCTGGTGCGGCTGGGCGTTGAACGCGCAAAAACAGTATGGCCATTCCGGAAACTGCTCGATTATGGGACAGTTCTTGCGTTTGGCTCCGACTTTCCTGTGGCAGACTGTAATCCGCTTGAGGGCATCTATGCAGCCGTAACCCGCGCCCTTCCCGATGGTGCCCCTGCAACCACGTGTCCGGAAGAAAGAATAACGCTTAAAGAAGCAATCGACAGTTTTACGAAAGGGGGCGCTTATTCCTTGGGCAGAGAGCAGGAGCTTGGAACCATCGAATCTGGAAAACTGGCCGACATCGTTGTTTTAGATAAAAATCTGTTTTCTATAAATACTGCACAGATATTAGATACTTCCCCGCTCATGACAATTATGAATGGGCGAATCGTCTATCATGTAAATCAAAAGGAGGTCGAATAATGAACCCTATTATTGAAAACGAATTTGGCACAAAAAAAATCACCCCTTTATTCTGGAAATACTCTCTTCTGGCCTTAGCCGGTCAACTTTTTCAATCCTGTTCATTGATTGCAGACGGAATTTTTATCGGCAATGGCATTGGCGGGATAGGGCTTGCCGCATTTGGCATTATTGCTCCCTTCCTGACCTTCTTTGCCGCAATGTCGGGGCTGTTTACAACCGGTGCCGCCACAATGGCCGCCACACAGCTTGGCTCAGGCGATAAAGAAGGCGCCCGTCAGGTTTACGGAACAACGGTTGCGGCTGTCATTCTCTTCTCTGTACTTTTCTCCGTAATGGCAATTATTTTTAGAGAGCCATTGCTCACTGCATTTGGCGCGACAGAAAGCATATTGCCTTTCGCAAAAGAATATCTGCTGATCTGGCTGATTGGATTCCCCTTCTGTATGCTGGGCGGCCTGGCGTACGCGTTTACCCGTATTGAAGAAAAGCCGGGAATCGCCGCACTGGGATATATGCTTCCAATTATACTGACGATTCCATTGGAATTCTTTCTGATTTTTAAGTTAAAAATTGGAATGGCCGGAGCGGCGCTCCCGTGGATTATTTCTGTAGGGTTCTCCTCCGTCTTACTTCTTTATCTTCAGGCAAAAGGAAAGGTATTCCGAATCAAAGCGTCTGATTTCAAGCTGGACTTTAAGCTGCTTGGAAAAAGCTTAAAAATAGGCTTTGCCACCTTTGTAATCCAGATCTGTACAACAATTGCTACCATTATTATCAATAACCAGATCGTTGCATTCGGCGGTGGCGAATTGGAAATAGGCGCTTTCGGCATTATCAATGGATATATTGCCTTTTTAGTTATGCTGGTATGCAACTCCTTTGTCTCCGGTCTGCAGCCTATCGTAAGCTTTAACAGGGGCGCAGGCTACATGCAGCGTGTAGCAAAAACAATTAAAACCGCCATATTGCAGGGCGGTCTTGCGATCGTGACAGTGGTAGCTTTGGTGCTGTTGTTTATTGAGCCTATCTCCGGTATCTTTGCAGGAACTGACCAAGAGTTGGCCCGCACCTGCATGGATATTTCCAAAATCTTCTTGCTTATGTACGCCTTTGGAACCATGTCCATGCTTGTATCTGGATATTACGTAGCTGTTGAAAAAGTAGGCCTGTCTATTCTGACTGCTGTTTCAAGGATCATTCTATTTGCAGTGCCGCTTCTCTTCATTTTGCCGCACTTTTGGGGGATCCAAGGGATTTGGATAGCACAGCCAAGTGCAGATATTCTCGCATTTGCACTGTCGACTATGCTGATCCTAAGAGAATATCACCTCTTGAAACAGCAGTAGATGTTCTTCGAAAAATGCGACCTGATGCAGCGCAAAAAAATACCTGCGGTTAGACACTGTTAAATGTTCCCGTATCGCATTCTATCCTTCAAATTCCATATGTTATTATGGCAATATAATGGGGCCTGGCTAATTATTTAAAACTACGCCAAGCCTCATTATTTTTCAGATAAATTTCTTCTTTAAGATCTCCATCAAATACCTCTCCTTTAACTAAAATTAATTAAAATGTCCCATACTTATCATAAAACTCTTTTTTATATTCCAGAAAACGATCTTCCTCAATGGCTTTGCGAATGTTTTTCATCAAATTGACCAGGAAATGCAGGTTGTGGTTGGAAAGCAGCATGGAAGACAGCATCTCATTGCACTTGAACAGATGGCGCAGATAGGCCCGGGAATAATTCCGGCAGGTGTAGCAATCGCACTGATGATCCAGCGGGCTGAAATCCCGTTCATATTGGGCGTTTTTAATATTCACCTTTCCGGCCGAAGTCATAGCCATTCCATGGCGGGCGATTCTGGTCGGCAGCACGCAGTCGAACATATCGACGCCCCGCTCCACCCCTTCAAACAGGTAATCTGGCGTACCGACTCCCATCAAATACCGGGGCTTGTCCGCCGGCAGATGATCGACACAGTCATCCAGAACTTCGCACATCAAATCCTTAGGTTCTCCCACACTGAGACCGCCGATGGCATAGCCGGGCAAATCCAGCTCTACAATCTCTTCGGCGGATTGTTTGCGCAGGTCCTTATACATGCCGCCCTGCATGATGCCAAAGAGCGCTTGGTGTTCCGTATCCTTCCAAGCCGCCTTGCAGCGCTTGAGCCACCTGGTGGTTCGCTCCAGCGAATCCTTCACATAGCTGCGGTCAGCCGGATAAGGCGCGCACTCGTCAAAAGCCATCATAATGTCCGATCCCAGCGCCGTCTGTACCTCGATGGATTTCTCCGGCGAAAGCATATGTTTGGAACCGTCGATGTGGGAGCGGAACTCTACGCCTTCTTCGGTGATCTTGCGCAGATCGCCCAAGCTGAATACCTGGAAGCCGCCGCTGTCCGTAAGGATCGGCCTGTCCCAATTCATAAATTTATGAAGGCCTCCCGCCTCCCGCACAATATCGTGTCCCGGACGCAGATATAAATGATAGGTGTTGGACAAGATGATCTCCGCACCCAGTTCTTTCACTTCTTCCGGGCGCATGGCTTTTACCGTAGCCGCCGTTCCCACCGGCATGAAAACCGGAGTTTCAATGGTTCCGTGGGGCGCTGTCACCCTCCCCCGTCTTGCCTTGGATCGAGGGTCGGTCTTTATCAGTTCATAGGTTACTGCTGTCATAGGTTCTCCTTTTATATCTCATGTTTTTCTCTGCTTTATCAGCCATATTATCATACCACACCCAATTTACTTTTTAAACCGCCAGGTATATAATTATTGGAAAGAGCTGCTGCAAATGATACCCAAAAAGGAGGAATGAGAATGGCTTATTTTACCACGAGCGATCAGTGCAAACTGTACTATGAAGAACATGGAAGCGGCGAACCTTTGATTTTTATCCATGGCTGGTCCTGCAACCACAAATTTTTCAAATATCAAGTGGATGAATTCGCAAAAAACTACCGGGTCATCTTGTATGATCTTCGAGGCCATGGTCAGTCCGATCGTTCCCAGATTACAGAGCGGGGTATGAATCTCAACCGTTTCGCTTCCGATCTTCACGAGCTGATCGAACATCTGGGCCTGGATCAAGTGTCTGTCGTCGGCTGGTCTATGGGAACCAGTACCTTGCTGGCCTATGCGAGAGAATTCAAGTGTCAGTACATAAAAAAGATGTGCTTTATCGACATGACACCAAAACTTTTGAATGACCCCCAATGGAAGCTGGGTCAGAGCTGCACCTTTGACATTGTGCAAAATCTCCAATTCATGGCCGCCATTGCGGTCAGCTGGGAATTCGCTGCAAAGCTGTTCATTCCCAATGTTTTCGCAAAAGACTATGACCAGGAATCGGAAGAGTTCCAGTGGGTCTTTAAAGAAGCGCTGGACAATACGCCCCACTGCATGATGAACATGTGGATCGCCATGGCGATTGAGGATTTCCGCCCGGTCCTGCCGACCATCAAAGTGCCGGTGCTTTTAGCTTACAGCGGAGACGGTCTGATTTACGGCCCGTCCCATGGCGAATATATGAAAGCGCATCTGGGCACAGACAGCAAACTGGTCATCTTCCCCGGCTGCGGACACGGTCTTTTCCTCGAGGATCCGCAAAAATTCAACAGTGAACTGAAGGACTTCCTGGAAGACTGATTTGATAAGTTTCGCCCATAAAAAAACGAACACAGAAAAAGTGTCGCCCCGGCAGTATCCGCATTGGAAAGCGGATGCACATTTATAGCCGCAGTGACACTTTTTCATTGGTTTTATTCTTTACTTTTAATCAGCTCCACGTTTTTGATCTCTGTGTCGCTCAGATATCCGCCTTGATCAAAGGTCTGAGGATCCACTGTTCCCTCATACCAGTCTTTACCTTCAAAATAAGCCGCCAGCTGAGAGTCATTGAAAATCCGTCCATGCCTTGCCATGATTTCATTTCTCGCGATCCGCAGCTCCTCGGATGTCAGCCCCTGCAGATCTTCTTCTGTCAAAAGCTCTTCTGAGCTATTGGGAATTATGTAATCTTCATTGGCCTGCTTGGTGGTTTCTTCCGTGGCCTGGGTCGATTCTTCAGTAGCCAGCGTTTCCTCGTCTGTGATGCTGTTTTTCACCTTGACCACTTCATAATGGCGGGTTTCTGCCTCATTTATGATACTCTTCCACTCAATATCCCTGCCTTTGAAAGTGAGTACCCCGTTTCCGCTGTTGCCGGCTCCATCGTTGGAAAAGGTATAATAGGCTTCCCCGTCTTTTATAGTTGCGCCGATATCTTTGACTACGATGCTGTTGTAAGCGGCTCCTCCGTCATAAAAGCTCAGGGAAATCCGCATCGTTCCTCCATTGACGTCAGTAATTTCCAGTCGAACGCCGCCAGAGCTTTCAATATCGTCGGTCCCACGCTCCTGCCAGACACCAATATAATCATTATACTTAATGGAATCCGGATCTTGAAAGACCGAACTCTGTAGGAGTACAACGACAACTACGATTACCAATACTACTGCAAAGCCGATTTTGAGATACTTGGTCGGAATGGGGAATTCCTTTTCCCGCTCCGACCTCAGCTTAAAATCATATTCTTTTTCCTGAGGCGTCGGTGCTGGCGGCGGCCCCTGCATGGGCGGCTCTTCCTTCACGGCTTCTTCTTTTACCAGCTTTTTCTGTTTGACCGGAGCGCCGCAATATTTACAGAAATGACTGCGATTACTAATCTTCTTAAAACAATTTTTACAAAACATGACTTACTCCTGGTTTATATAAAGACTGCATCGCTGCAAAAGCTGCGATGCATGAAAATTTCTACGGTTCGATTATACATGAACAGAAAGGGGAAGTCAATTTTTCAGAATTGAATATCACAAAATCAACATCATCCATTTACAGCAGCCATTTCTGCAAGGTACGATTCAAAACCTCAATATCGATCGGCTTGGCAATATGATCATTCATTCCCGCCCGCAGCGCTTCCTGTACATCTTCTGCGAAAGCATTGGCTGTCATTGCTACAATCGGGATATCCTGCGCATCGGACCGCTTTAGTCCCCGAATATAGCTGGCAGCCTGATATCCATCCATAACCGGCATCTGAATATCCATTAAAATGAGATCATAATACCCTTCCGAAGAATCCTCGAATTTGTTTACAGCCTCATCGCCGTTAAAAGCTTCTTCGATTTGGATATCTGCTTCCTTGAGCAGTTCACTGGCAATTTCCATATTGAGCATATTATCTTCCACCAGTAGAATCCGTTTATTGCTGTATTGATCCGCCCAATCGATAACCGGCCCTTCTTCTCCCCGATCATTCAACTCATTGAGCAGATAGCAGAAATTCGAACGATAAAATGGCTTGGAAAGGAATCCGGTTACACCTTTTTCCTTTACATCTTCTTCAATCTCTGACCAGTCATATGCAGTGAGGAATATAATTGGAACTTCCGACCCAACAATTTTGCGAATTTGCACAGCCGTTTCCGCTCCATCCATTTCCGGCATCTTCCAGTCCAGCAGGATCACCTTATAAGCTTGATCGTCTTCCTGGGCCCTGCGGATCATCTCCAGAGCGGTCTTGCCGCTATCTGTACAGTGCGCTTCAATACCCATATCACGAAGGATTTCGATCGCTGCGCTGCAAGCCTGCCTATCGTCATCAATGATCAGGGCTCTGGCGCCGATCCAAAATTCGGGTACCATTTCCTGCCTTGCTTCCTCTAATTTAAGCGACAGGGTTACCGTGAAGACGGATCCCTTGCCGGTCTGGCTTTTGACATCAATATGACCGTTCATCATATCAATAATATTCTTTGTAATTGCCATGCCCAGGCCAGTCCCCGCAATCCATCTGGTCGAAGAATCCTGTACCCGTTCAAACGGCAGGAACAATTTTTCTTGAAACTCTTTAGACATTCCGATACCGGTATCCGTGCAGCGAATTTGATACATTCCATATCCTTTGCGCGTGCTGGAAAGCTGCTCTGCCTCTATGAGGATTCTGCCGCCGGCAAGAGTATATTTAACCGCATTGCTGAAAATATTGAGACATATCTGCCGAAGCCGCAGCGGATCGCCGATGATTTGTTCATTTCTCAGAGGCGCCAGCCGGACGTCAATCTCCAGATCATGAGATTTTGCCTGCGGGCGAACCAAATTTACCGTCTCGATCAGTAGCTCCGCCAAATTAAAAGGTTCTTCCCTCATAATCAGTTTGCCGCTTTCTATTTTTGACATATCCAGGACATCATTAATCAAATTGAGCAGATGGGTACTGGAAAGATCAATCTTATCCAGGCAATCTTTGATTCGTTCTCTATCATCCAGATGCGCCTTGGCGATTGTCGTCATCCCTACAATTGCGTTCATCGGCGTTCGAATATCATGGCTCATATTGGAAAGGAACCGGCTCTTTGCTTCATTTGCCGCATTGGCGTTTTCCAGCGCGCTCTGCATCATTTTGCGGTTTTGCTCTTCTTCATATTTTTGCTCATCCACGCGTCTGGACAACAGAATCGCCATCTGTTCCTCGGAATAAGGATTATCCACATGGATGATCTGCGCTGAAATCCAATGCAGTTTCCCGTCCGTCAAAAGTGCCCTTGCTTCTATAAATACTTCTTTTTTCTTTTTACCTAAAATTTCTTTCAAACGATCGATGGAAAACCGCTTTTCATATTCCTCTTTGGCATCTGATTCCAAAATCCGGCCGAAGGCATCGTATAAGGCCGTGTAGGACCTGGGATTGCCCATATCGATTTTCAGCTCTTGTTCAAAATACAAAACATCGATTTGGTCCGCAGAAAGATTAATGCTGATAATCACCGGATAGGCGTTGGAAATGGCGCTGAGCAGGGTTCTGCGTTCCAAAAGCTTTTCCTTTTCCTCTTCCTCCTCAGCCAGCTTTTCTTTGGTTACATCGTGGAAGGTAGCCACCAGCACCGGCTTACCATTTTCATCCATGGTTTTCTCAACAATCCCCGACGACCAAAAATAAGAGCCGTCCGTTCTGAATATCCGATTCAGGAATGTTTGCTTTGTTCCTCTTTCAACGGCATTCTTAAAAATTCGCTCTGTTTCCTCCATGTCATCCGGATGAATGATGGTTGAGAGCAGCATTCCTTTTGTGTCAACGTCATCTTGACGATAATGAACCATTCGCAGCCCTTCTTTATTGAGTTGAATAAACTGATGGGGTGCATCGATTGTCACCACGGCAATTCCCTCTGGAATGGAATTATATAGATGGCTGATATAATTGGCCTGGCTTTTCAATTTGCGGTTAGCCTTGCGGCCATGCCATAGATAAAACAGAACCAGCGCCGCAATACCCAGGATGACTGCAATCATCAGAACCATGGTCCTGGCAAGAATTTTGTTGCTCTGTTCACTGATGATATCTTCGGGAATGATGGAAATCAGATACCAATCCGTAGCGTGCTTCAGAGGAACATAGCAGAAAACAGTCGCTTCTTGATTATAGTTGAATAAAGCCCATCCGTTTTCCTTTTTCTGAAGGGATTTCTGGAATTGGTTTATAGTTTGCAGATCGTTTTCATCCTCAGGCAGCATATCAAATAAATTCTTTACCGTCTTGTTACTATTAGGGTGAGAAGAACGGATTAGAATCTCACCATCATGATCGGCAATATAAGAAAATCCTTCATTATTATAAAAAGAAAGGGAAAAACGATCAGCAATATTTCGTACTTCATATTCTTTAATTAGATACCCGTTTCGACCGTCGGAAAAGGTCACTTTTCTGTAGAGATCAATCACGTTAACGCCGGAAGTGCTGCTGATATGCGGCTCCACGACGCCTTCTGTGTTCTGGTTTTTTTCCAGACTGTCAGCTGCCTGGGCATCGGCAAGACCGCTGGGAATCCATTGACCGTTTGAAAGGTAAAGGCGGATTCCGCCTTCGGTCTGCGTCCTCAAAAGGTTGTTCAGCGTTTTCGAATCATTAGAAGTGATTTTACTGAGATAGGAGCTTATCGTTTCCAAGGACTGAAAATCTTTGCTCAGCAAAAGACCCAATCCATTGGTCCCCTGCTTCGTACTCTCAGTAATCGTATTGATTGATTCCTGCCACAACTGATTCTTTACGTCTTTGATATAAAGAACCGTGACCGAGCACAGCAAAGATGCAATGAGCACCGCCGCCAATGCCGTTTTTTTCCATATATTAGAAATCATCATTTCATCCTCTGCTGTTCATCCATCCACGTCATAATTGTATCAACGGTTTCTCCGGAGAGCAGTTTTTGCGCTGCTTCAGCGGTTATTTCCCAAATGGGAAGTTCTAAAAGGCTGTCTGATCCAATCACAGTCCGTCCCGACTGATAACATTCAACCAGCGGCTGAATTTCTTCGGTTGAGGATGGCTGGCCTTGTTTCAAAGGACTGAACGATGACTGATTATCGGCAAACTTCTGTATGGAATCTTCCCTTGTAAAATATTCAACAAATTTCAGGGCTTGTTCTTTATTGGCGCTGCCTTCGTTGACGCTCAACCGGGTATCGGCATTGACCACCAGGACCGAACCATCCTTCCTTGCCGGATACGGTACAACGGTAAAGTTCAATTTCGAATTCATGTTTTTGACCCGGCCGGCAGCCCAGCCTCCGGTCAGCATAAATGGGGATTCTCCTTTTACGAATTCTTCCAGATCATCAGAAGTCTTTTCGGTTTTTAGCGCTTTCTCAGCATCAACATATCCCCGGTCGATAAAACGCTTTGCCAGAAGAAAACCCGGTCTCAGGTAAGTACTGAGCAGTTCTTCATTCTTGTTAATCTTTGCGAACAGCTCTTTCTGTCTGTCTTCATGATAAACCAAATCAAACCCTACGGCAATAGCCAGGGTTTTTATGGAAATGTCGTTATTGGCGATGATCGGTGTGATTCCCTGCTCCTTAAAAAATTGACAGACCTGTTCCCATTCTGCTAAATTGTCCGGAATTTCTTGTCCATATTCCTTGAGCAGTTCTTCATTGCAGTATAATCCAAAGGCGGAAACCGTAGTCGGAACCCACAGGATTTTTCCATTTTCCTCCATCTGGCTGATCATGCTGTCTGAGTAGGAGGAAATACAATTTAATTGGGACAGATCCGCCAGCTGTCCGTTCTCTCCCAGCGATAAAGCGGTATCGTGATTGACCATAAAAATATCGTCGCCTTTCCCCGCCGCCATTCGCTTTTCCAGGGCTTCAAAATAATCCGTTCCTTTCAGGCTTTCATAAGACAAACGGGTATCAGGGTTTTCATCCATGAAGCCGGTTATAATCTCTTCAATAACTGTAACGTTCTCCGGTTCGTTCTTATTGCCAAAAAAGGTCAGATTAAACTTTACCTGATTTTCATCCTGATTGCTGACTACTACGTTTTTGCTGCCGCATCCAGCCAAAAGGCCGGCCAACAGAACCATGCAAAAAAATGCCAATAACACTCTTTTTTTCATATCTAAATCTCCGTTTGTCACTTGTGTTCACGTTGAAGTTTAGTTTTCTCGCGATGTTTTGTCTATCTTCTTCCTCGTTTTGCGCAGTGACACGCATAAGGAATCTGTCGTAATCTCCACCTGTTTCCCGCTGAAAGCAACTCCGTACTTAAAGATTGTTTTAACACCCTTGGAAGCATATCGGTATCGTACTTACGATCCTCAATCTGTGCCAAAGCTGTCTCCGAGAGCTGTTTTAGTTTGTCTCCGGAAAGCTTCCTGGCCGCCTTCAGCTCAATCAGAATACCCGGCATATTCGCCGACTTGGGCGATAACTGGATATCATATCGGCCTTCCCCGGGCTCTCCATTCGAACTAATGTAGTAGCGGTTGTCCATCATAGCGCAAAGCCCCAAAACAAAACCGTGGTAAAAGTTTTCCCCGGCCATATCCGTAGCAGCTTGCCGATTGGAGAAGCAGCTTGTGCATCTCTTTTTGCATCATTGGAATACAATGCCTCCTGTATCGAGATCGCGGCAGCCTGGGGAATGATATCGGTCAATTTTTGCAGGATTTCCTTGTTATATACAAACGCGATCTCCTGATTGGGCAGCGCCACCTCGCACATATAATCCCCGCTAAAAGATGGATCCATTCTCACAACCTTCAGATATCCGGCAACCAGCAGAAAACTGTATACGGAAGAAGGGTTGTTTCGAATCTGCTTTAAATGACGCCAATAGAATCCCATAATGCTCATCCAGCATTTGTGAAAGCCTCTGCAGGGACATCATCATGTCCGTGTCGTCCGCCTTCTCTTCCACCACAGTTTTAAAATATGCTTTCTCATAAATGTTACAATGCTCACTTTCCAAAAGTTCACTGTGGCGTTCAAATTCCTGCCTTAAAATGCTTAAAATTTGATCATAGGTCTCCTCCCAGGTATCACGTTTTACATCCTTAAAGGTGATGAAAATCACCGGGTATTTCCCCTGATAGTCCCGATATTTTTTACCGCAGGACCAAATCTTTTTGTCTCTGAAATAAACAGAAGTATCTTCATCCGTCTTTTCAAAAGCGGCAAATCCAGCTGAATTTCACTTTTTCTATATGCGCCGGTTTTCACGCGGCTGTCCGCAGGTTTTTTTGCGTCCACGGGAATCCTCCAGCTGCGTCCTTTTTTATGAACCCCCTCTATTCTTCCCTCTGCGCAAAGAACCGTTACTCTGCGTTCCGTTATGCCCCACCGTTTAGCCGCTTCCTTTACAGTCATTGTCTCTGCCATATCTGGCACCCCCAATTTTATAAAGATATTGTACCTTGTTTTCGGAATAAAGCCAATACATTTCACTTTGTTCTTTTGAATGTTCTGCAAAAGGTCACCGATCTTTAACGGAATGTTGCTGCCAACATTCTATTGGGTTTCATACAATCAACATCGCATCTCCATAACTGAAAAACCGATACCGCTCTTTTACCGCAACTTCATAAGCGCTGAGGATTTTCTCTCTGTCGTAGAGAGCGGAAATCAGCATCAGCAGCGTGGATTTTGGCAGGTGGAAATTGGTGATCAGCCCATCCACCAGTTTGAATTCGTAGCCCGGATAGATGAAAATTCCCGTGCTTCCTGCCCCCGCTTTGAGCCGGTACTGACCGTTTTCAAAAACCGCCGCGCTCTCCAAGGTTCTGGTGGAGGTCGTGCCCACGGACAGGATCCGGCCGCCGGCTGCTTTGGTCTCGTTTACCAGCCTGGCGCTTTCCTGGGAAACCTCATATTCTTCAAAATGCATCTCATGCTCTTCGATGGTTTCGCACTTCACCGGACGGAAGGTACCGATTCCCACATGAAGGGTCACATAAGCGATCTTAACGCCCTTTTCTTCAGCCTTTCTCAACAGTTCTTCCGTAAAGTGAAGACCGGCCGTAGGCGCTGCCACCGAACCCTCTTCTTTGCAGTAAACCGTTTGATAGCGTTCCTTATCTTCCTGGTCACTGTCCCGTTCGATATATGGAGGAAGCGGCATTTTTCCCAGTTCTTCCAGACGTTCCATAAAGATTCCCTGATAATGAAACTCTACGATCCTGGTACCGTCTTTTCCATAATCGAGAATTTCCGCCTTAAAGTCGGGAGAAAAAGCCACCGTATCTCCCGGTTTGAGCCGTTTTCCCGGTCTTACCATGGTTTCCCAGCGGTCGCCTTCGATCCGCTTGGTTAGAAGGAATTCCACCTTGGCGCCGGTCTCTTCTTTGGTTCCGAAAAGCCGGGCCGGGAGCACCTTGGAATTATTCAGCACCAGACAGTCCCCTGGCAAAAGATACTCCAAAATGTCGTAAAAATGACGATGCTCAATGGTATCGTTCTCTCTGTTGAGAACCATGAGACGGGAGCAGTCCCGTTTATCCGCAGGCTTTTGCGCAATCAGCTCCTGCGGCAGATGATAATCGAATTCGTTTATATGCATGTTCCTATTCCTTTATCTTTAATTCCACCTGCTGGTCATCGCAGGCAATGCCCAAATGCCGGTAAGCTTGCTCCGAAACCACCCTGCCCTTTTGGGTTCTGTGGAGAAAACCGGCTTGTATCAAATAAGGCTCATAGACATCTTCAATGGTAACCCGTTCCTCACCGATGGAAGCGGCGATGGTATCGATGCCGACGGGGCCGCCTTTAAAGCGTTCAATGATCATACGCAGGATTTCCCGATCCAGACTTTCCAGGCCCATAGGATCCACCCCCAGGGCGGTCATGGCTTCCTGGGTAATGGCCAGGTCGATCTTTCCGGTACCCTTGACCTGGGAAAAATCCCGAACTCGCTTTAAAATACGGTTGGCGACCCGAGGCGTTCCCCGGGAACGCTTTGCCATTTCATTGAGGGATTCCTCATCCACCTCCACATTGAGCAGACCCGCTGTACGGCGGATGATCTTTTTCAGTTCTCCAGTGGTATACATTTCAAATTTGCTGCTGACGCCGAACCGGTCCCGCAGCGGTGCCGAGAGGCTTCCGGCCCTGGTGGTTGCTCCGATCAGAGTAAAACGGGCAATATCCAAGCGGATGGATCGGGCCGAGGGGCCCTTCCCGATGATGATATCCAGCGCAAAATCCTCCATGGCCGAGTAGAGCACTTCTTCTACAGAGCGGTTGAGCCGGTGGATTTCATCGATAAACAGGACGTCATTTTCATTGAGATTAGTCAGAATCGCCGCCAGATCGCCGGCCCGCTCAATGGCAGGCCCGGAGGTGATCCGAATATCCACCCCCAGCTCATTGGCAATAATCCCGGCCAGAGTCGTCTTTCCCAGGCCCGGAGGTCCGTAAAAAAGAACGTGATCCAGGGGTTCTCTCCTCAGCTTTGCCGCTTCAATAAAGATCTTCAAATTCTCAGTTGCCTTTTTCTGGCCGATGTAATCCTCCAGCGTCTGAGGCCGCAAGGTGAACTCAGAGGCTTCTTCATTTTCGCCTGCGCTTGCCGCAGTTATTCTTTCTTCGTTTTCCATAACTCATCCCTTATCGTTAAAACAGTCTTTTCAGAGCCTGCTTAATGTATTCTTCCACAGTCAAATCCTTTTCTTTCACCGCTGTCAGAGCGTTGACGGCTTCTCCTTTTGTATAACCCAGCGCCACCAGCGCGCTCACTGCTTCCGTCCTGCTGTCCCCGGCGGCTCCGTCTGCGGAAGCGCTGCTTTCCATGCCTTCCGGAAGAGCTGCCTGTTCCAGCTGGCCGAACTTATCTTTCAGCTCCAACACGATCCGCTCAGCCGTCTTTTTGCCGATGCCGTTGGCCCTGGTCAAAGATTTGGCATCCTCCAGCACAATGGCCTGATGGACTTCTGATAGGGGCATGGCTGATAAAATCGCGATGGCCGCTTTCGCCCCTACGCCGCTGACCGTAATCAGCTTGTGAAACGTATCCAGGGCGGCTTTTTCGCCGAAACCGAACAAACGAATATCATCTTCCCTTACGATCATAGCCGTGAAAACAGTGATGGACTCCCCTTCCTTCGCCAGATAAACGCTGGAATTGGCAGGAACGGTTATTTCGTATCCCAGGCCTCCCGCATCGACCACAATGCCGCTCTCTGTTTTTATAGCCAACGTACCTTTTATGTAATGTAGCATTTCCTACCTCCTGCTTTTCATGTTCAAGCTTTTCAGCCGGTTTCTGCTGCCTGCCGAATGTCCGTGGCACACGGCTGCCGCCAGAGCATCTGCCGTATCATCGGGCTTTGGAACTTCTTTTAGATTCAATATGGTTTTGACCATAGTCTGTACTTGCTTTTTCTCTGCGCGGCCATAGCCCACCAAAGCCTGTTTGATCTGGAGCGGAGTGTATTCTGCAATCTCCAGCCCTGAGTTCGCGCAAGCCAGCACGGCCACTCCCCGAGCCTGCCCCACCAGAATCGCTGTTTTGGCATTGGTATTAAAAAATAATTCTTCTACGGAGGCCACCTCCGGTTCATGGCGCATAATGATTTCCATCAAAGAATTATACAAAATCTTCAGCCTGTCCGGCATCTCCATGCCGGCATCCGTAGTCACGGCGCCATAATCGATCACCTTAAAGCGATTGCCGGTCATTTCGACGACGCCATAGCCCAGGATCGCATATCCCGGGTCTATTCCAAGTATTCGCATAGAGCCTCCTCAAAACAGCACGGATTTCAATCCGCACATTCAATTCAGTATAGCACACAAACATACGTTCCGCAATTCTCAATTAAGGTTTTTTTATGTGGTATTTTCCCAAAAGTATGGTATAATTATAAATGTATAAAATTAATTTAAAATGTATATTGAAGGAGAATACAATGCGTTATTCAAGACAAAATAAAATTTTAGAGCTGATCGAAGAATATGAGGTGGAAACACAGGATAAGCTGGCTTCCCTCTTGAAAGAATACGGTTATGACGTGACGCAGGCTACCATATCCAGGGATATCAAAGAGCTTCATTTAATTAAGACCCTCTCCTCCACTGGAAAATATAAATATGCAGCCGCCATGAATATGGAAGGACCGGTTTCCGATCGTTTTGTAAATATATTCAGAGAAACCATTAAATCCGTCGATTCTTCCGGCAATATCGTTGTTGTAAAAACTTTGTCCGGATGCGCCAACGCCGCCGGTGAAGCCATTGATTCACTGGGATTTCCCCATGTGATCGGTTCCGTAGCCGGAGACAACACGCTGATGATCGTCATCGACGATGCGGACAACACACCAAAGTTTTTAAAAGAATTCAATGAAATGCTTGGATAAGAGGTAGCATATGATATCGCATATCAGTATCAGAGATTTTGCCATTATTGAAAACGTGGAAATTGACTTTCACGAAGGACTCAACATCATCACCGGCGAAACGGGAGCCGGTAAGTCAATTGTAATCGAAGCAGTAAGTCTGGCTCTGGGCAGCCGGGCGGATACTGCTTTCGTTCGTTCCGGAAAGGAAAAGGCTATCGTTCAGCTGGCCGGAACCCACAAGGGGGAAGAATACGTCATCACCAGGGAGGTATCGGCCGCAGGAAAGAATCTGTGCAAGATCAACGGCGAGATCGTCACTTTGGGCCATTTGAATCTGCTCTGCAAGAAGCTGGCCGATATCCACGGCCAATACGACCACCAATCCCTGCTCAATCCGGATTATCACATTAAACTGGTGGATATGTACAGAAAAGATACCATAGGACCGGCCAAACAAAAAGTAGCGTCTCTTTATTCCCAATACCGGGATATTTCAAACAAACTAAAGCAGCTTCTCGCCGATGCGGCAGAAAATCAGAGAAAGCGGGACTTCATGGCCTTTGAGCTGGAGGAAATTCACAAGGCCGGTCTGGCGCCAGGTGAAGATGAGGCGCTGGAAGAAGAAATCAGTGTGCTGCAAAACAGTGAAAAAATCTACGAAAATCTTGCCGGAGCCTATGAGCTGGCCAACGGCGAAGAGTTCCCTGCCCTTGGCAGCATGAAAAAGGCGCTGGACATGATCGGAGAGATCGGAGAATATTCCAAGGAACTGATGGACATCCACCAACAGATGTCAGAATCCTACTATATTATGGAAGAACTGTGTTCCCAGATCCGCGAGTGCCGGGACAGGACCGTATTTTCCCCCGAGGATCTGGATCGATGTATTTCCCGTATGGAAACCTTGAATAGCCTCAAGCGAAAGCATAATGCTTCTCTGGAAGAAATCATCGCTTACGGCGAAGAGCTGGAAGAAAAGCTGACGCAGGTGGAAAACATCGACAGCTTAAAAACGGAGCTGACCGAACTGAAAGAAAAATGCGAAGCTGATCTGAAAGCCGCTTGTCAGGAATTATCCGCTCTGCGGAAAGAAGCCGCTGCCGAGCTGGAAGAAAAGATTCTCGCAGAGCTGGGAGAACTGAATTTTAAAGACGCTCAATTATCCATCGAGTTTCAGGAAAGCACCGAGTTCACAGACAACGGCACAGATGTAGTCGAGTTTATGATCAGCACCAACAAGGGTGAAAAATTAAAGCCCCTTTCCAAGATCGCTTCCGGCGGTGAAATGTCCAGAATCATGCTGGCTTTCAAAAAGATCGTCGGCGATTATGACGAAATCCCCACCATGATCTTCGATGAAATCGATGCAGGCATCAGCGGCATCACTGCCAGCATTGTGGGAAAAAAACTGCAGCAGATCGCAAAAAACCACCAGATTATCTGCATCACCCATTTGCCGCAGATCGCGGCCTATGGCGCTCACAACTATAAGATCGAGAAAGAATCCGATGACAGCAGCACCTATACCACGGTCATCCACTTGCGCCCTGACGAAAAAGTCCAGGAAATCGCCAGGCTTCTGGGCGGAATCAACATTACCGACATCACCCTCCAGTCAGCGAAAGAGCTGATTGAAGCATCCAAATAAACAAAATGAGCTTGCAGTCTCAGATACACTCTGAAAAAAACCGCAAGCTCTTTTATATCTCATCCTTATTTTTGCAAGTAGGTATCCAGTACAGTAACGTTGCCGTTAATATCGGAGGCACAGACGAGTCCGGCATGTTCGCCTTCCGTCATGCGCTCCACGTTGACAACCTCTTTCGCCCCGCCTAAATCAGTGATTTTCTCTATTTTGTACTCGTTAATGATGGCAGAAGGCAGCAGCGCTTCCACAGACCCATTTTCCATGATGAAAAAGACAGCTCCATACCCGCCGTTTCCATACGGGCAGGCGCATACACGCAGAACGCCCGACTCCACTTCATGGGTCAGACCGTAGACTTCTCCCAATTCCGCAGTGCAATGTAAAATAGCTCTGCCGTCCGACGTGAGTTCCACAGATTCAATCCCGCCAAAGTTGAAAGTTTTAAGCTGATCGGAGTTCATTGGAATCGTATAACCGCGGTTCTTTTTCGCAGACCATGAAAATTCTTCATACGCTTCAGATTTGCCCTCTGTCTGTGCTTGGGCAGCGGATGTCGCAAGAGATGTTTCTGCAGGCTCGCTTTTTCCGCTGTCTTTAAAAAAGGTCTGGTAGATCAGACAGACGCACACGGTCAAAACAAGAACGCCCAGGATGCATATAATTGCAACTTTAAATCCATTCGATTTCTTTTCCATCTCAACAAGTTCCTTTCCTACTACAATATATTTATGGTTAAGATCCCTTACCGCCAGTAAGGAATGATCCATCTTGTTGCTTAAGCTGATATAATGATGGAGCAATTGGTATATCGTTTCCCTTT
>CABJAP010000002.1:0-234347 GCA_902363595.1 Clostridia bacterium
GAAGCTGAGAGGTACTAATCGGTCGAACGCTTGACCAATGGTTTCAAGGAAGAAGCGTGTAAAGGAAGAAAGACACTTGACATTATTCAGTTTTGAAGGTACAATACTTTCAGATGAAAAGAAAATCCGGTGACTATAGCGAGGAGGTCACACCTGTTCCCATCTCGAACACAGAAGTTAAGCTCCTTAGCGCTGATGATACTTGGCGGGCGACTGCCTGGGAAAGTAGGACGTTGCCGGTTTTTTTAGGCCCTATGGTCAAGCGGTCAAGACACCGCCCTTTCACGGCGGTAACCCGGGTTCGATTCCCGGTAGGGTCACCAAAGATAATCCACGTTAAAAGTATAGGCTGCTTTTAATCGTGGATTTTTATTATATGAAAGATATTTTAGTGCTATATGCGAGGGATCAGGAAACTATGAATAACAGTAAGGGTAAGATTCGGTTTGTTTTAGAGTTACTAATTGTATGTGTATTATCATTACTCTTCATAATGATCGGCAATCGAACTTGCGGCTATATACCAGGGGGCGCTGGAGAAACGGATGTCGAAAGCGCAAAGGTCATTAAACTAGTAGATATTCGAGAAGAGATAATTGAAGGCCTTCAAAATACCGTAATTGTCTTTCAAGCAGAAATGCTTACAGGAGACGAAAAGGGACAAGTCCTCGAAATGGAACAAATCATCAATGATGTAACGATTGATAAACCCAATCCGGTAGAAGTAAAGGATCGAATACTTGTCTCCAATACAGATCTCATGGGTAATGCAACAGAAGATGCCCAGTGGTACTATTTACAGCAGGATAGAATTCCCGGGATGCTGTGTCTTGCAGCCATATTTTTGATATTGTTGTTGATTATC
Organism: Clostridia bacterium; assembly: GCA_902363595.1. GTDB lineage: Bacteria > Bacillota > Clostridia > Peptostreptococcales > Anaerovoracaceae > Hominibacterium > Hominibacterium faecale. The sequence goes on from CABJAP010000002.1 coordinate 866, forward strand.
GGGAAATTAAAAGGGCTGACAACGATTATTTCTTTAGCCTTTACGGGAGCGGCAGTATTCTGTGTATATATTCCAGCGATCCTATCCGGGAAAGATGTCTATTTGACTACTATTATTATTACTATTTACATTATTTTTTCCAGTTTGATTCTGCTCAATGGATTTAATAAAAAAACGCTGTGTGCAATCGTTGGCAATATTGGCGGGATATTAGCGACCGGAGTCCTGGCTTTCGTTGTAAATTATGCTTTAAAAATCACAGGGATGGTCAATGAGGATTATGTCTTTTTAGCTGCAATTGGAGACGATTCTTCTATAGATCTTCGTGCCATCGTTTGGAGTGGAATTATGATTGGCTCCTTAGGAGCGATTATGGACGTTTCAATGTCCATTGCCTCGGCCATGCAGGAATTAGCTGTTGAAATGAAAGACCGCACCTTTAAAAGAATGGTTTCTTCCGGAATGAATATTGGAAGGGATGCAATCGGGACAATGACTATTACCTTGATCCTGGCCTATGCAGGCAGTTCGATCGCCTCTATTCTACTCTTTACTTTGAATAATCGTAACCTGCTGATTCTCATGAACTTTGAAATGATTGTGGTAGAAGTGATACAGGCTATTGTGGGAAGCCTGGGAATTCTTTTAGCGGTCCCAATTACCGTATTATTTGCCGGAGCAACCTTTAATAAGAACAAGAAGGCCCCTGGACAGTTTGACTAAAAATTGATTGTTTCGTTTTTACTTTCCATTTGAAAAGTACTTGCAAAATGAAACTTGGTATAGTATAATCTAATCTGTTGATTCGCATTTGAATGTTGAAATTTGAATGTTTATACGCGCCTGTGGTGGAATTGGCAGACACGCTAGATTTAGGTTCTAGTGGGCGACCGTGGGGGTTCAAGTCCCTCCAGGCGCACCACAATCTATCCGAAAAGGGCAGGAAACACATTGAAATCGGGAAGATTTCAATGTGTTTTGTTTTTTGCGGAGCTAAAAAAGAGGGTTATACTCTCTCAATGACATCCAATAGGAAGCGGGCGCCGACCCAATTGACTGCCCCTTGACAAAGTGTAGGCAAGAAAACTCAGCCCAGCTCGGCCGTGACTTTCGCAATTCCTTTGCCGAATACGTAATACGCGCTGTAATACCACGGGGCGGTCCCAAAAGGATGCTCAGAAATACACAGGTGTTGTTTTGATTTCTCCACATCATCTGTGATTTTTAGAAGTATGGTCTTCTCCGCGGGTAAAGGCTCCGATCTCCCCAAGGCCGTAGACTTCAATATATAGATTACCGTGCGCATAACAAGTTGGCAGCACTCTCGCGCGCAGACAGATTCGATCATGAGTGTCCTGCTGGAACGGACTGTCTTGAAGCGACGTGTCCAAGCCGGAAGAAAGGAATTCTTTACTTGTTTTTGTGCTTTTCGTTTATTGCTTTCATTGTTTCGTATATAATAAAAGAAAAGATAAAGAAGAATGTGATTTGATAATAAGTTGTGTTCTTTTTTATTTTACCTTCGTACATCTCATTGATCAGCCCAAAATAGGATGAAGGTTCATTAGAAAAAGCGTTCAAAACGAAAAAACTGTACCTAGGTACCATATGAATAATTTTTTAACAAATGTATAATATTCATAATTAATATCGCTATGAACGTAGCCGTGTACTTGATTTATATGGATTAATTATTGAAGAATCAAAGGAGCTATTATGAATAGTCATTTAACTTCTAAAGACTGGAAACGCATTAACGATATTATTCTGGAGATGAATTACGAAAGTGATATTTTGAAAGCGCTCAATTTATTTCTAGTTGGGATCGATAAGATGGTGCCATATGAAAAGGCGACAGTCTATTTTTACACGCTAACAAGGAATAAAGTGAATGTCGACACCCGAATCAGCCAGGGGTTTGACAAAAGAGATCTTGAAACATACGATGAATACTATTGTAAAATTGATGATATCGTTGAAAAAATGCTTCCTACCAAACTGACTACGGTTAGGAGCAGCGATATTTTCAACCTTAAAGAACGGAAGCAAACCGAATACTATAACGATTATATTCGGCCGGTGCGAACACATTTTTCCCTGGATTCAAATTTTAGGTGGAATAAAACGGTAAAGGAGACAAGTTTTGGTTCCCTTGACCTTTTCAGAACGGAAAAGGAGCGGGATTTTACGGATAAGGAAGTTGAAATCTGTAAAATTCTGCAGCCGCACCTTGAAACAAAGGCTTCCCAGTATGTATTTTCATTTGTTGATTCGCTGGAAGATATTCTAAGTAAATTTTCCTTTACAAAAACGGAAAATGAAATCGCGCGCTTAATATTACGTGGATATACAAATGAACAAATATCCAGAGAAAAATTTATCACTGTATCAACTGTAAAAAAGCATGTGACCAATATTCTGGAAAAATCCAAGTCCATTTCCAGGATTGAGTTTATATGCAAAATAAATTTTGATGGAAAGGATATATTATGAAATACGAAAAAGATGTTATGAATGTCGCGGTTGTGGACTTTAAAGTATATGCAGGACAAAAGGAACGCAACCTTAAAAGAATGAATGAATACTCGATCGCTGCCGCAAAGCGCGGTGCCGACCTTGTTCTGTTTCCGGAACTGAGCTTGAGCGGATATGATTATTTTATTGATGATAACATCAGCCTGGAAGAAAAGAGAGCCATGGCTGAAACGATACAGGGACCATCTTGTTCCTATATGGCCGAAACGGCGAAGAAATATGGCATATATATTGTGTTCGGTTTGGCAGAAAAAATGGAAGGCGATGAAGATAAAATATACAATTCCGCTGTGGCAATTGGGCCTGCGGGCGTGATCGGTTCCTATCAAAAAATCCACCCTTTTGATTTGGAAAATAAGTTTTTTAGCAAAGGGGAAACGCCCTTTATGTTTGATACGGAGTGGGGCCCCATTTCCATCGGGATCTGTTATGATACATATCAATTTCCAGAACTGATGCGGTATTATGTTGCAAAGGGTTCCAGGCTTTATTTAAATCCCACAGCGGTAGTAGAAGAAATTTCAAAGCAAGGCAGCAGACAAGCATTTATTGATTATTATGCTCCCACACTGGAATACGGCGTATTGTGCAATACGATTTTTATTGCCAGCGCAAACTTGACCGGCTTTGATGATATCAGCTACTTTGGCGGGGGAAGTGCAATATTAGGTCCCAAATTAACACCATTTTTTGAGACCAATGTGTACTATTATGCTGGGAGCAAAGAAAACACACAAGAAGGAATCAGCCTTACAACTATCGATCTTTCATTGGCCAGAAGACGGCTGATGGATTGTTCAGGAGCTGCTGGAGAGCCGGATTACAGACCGGATTTATATAAACAGTTTATTTAATTATTACTATTTTAAAGGAGGAAACACAATGGATTCTCAATTACAAAATGCTCCAACATTTAAGCGGAGCCTGAAGCTCTACCATTTGACCATCTTGGGCGTGGCTTATATGACACCAATGATCGTCTATGGTATGTACGGTGTTATTGCGGTCACTTCACATGGGCAGGCGGCAGGTGCCTTTGCGATCGGCGTTGTAGCTATGTTTTTTACCGCGTACAGTTATTGCCACATGGTAAAAGCATTTCCGATCGCAGGCTCTTCTTACACCTTTACCCGTCAGGGACTCAATCCAAAGCTGGGATTTATGACCGGATGGATGATCCTTCTGGATTATCTCTTTATCCCTATGGCGATCTGGCTGATTGGCTCTTCATACTTTGAAGCGGCGATTCCTGCAGTGCCTCGTTGGGCGTGGGTTTTGATTTTCATATTTGTTACATCGGCTCTTAACATTATTGGCATGAAAATTGGGGCTAATGTAAATATTTTTATGGTATTAATCCAAATTATGATTATTTTGGCATTTATCATTTTTTCCGTTAAAGCAGTCATGGCCGGTATGGGTGAGGGAAGATTCACACTAACTCCCTTCTTCAATCCGGACGTTCCGTTTGACTTTGTTGTTGCCGGCGCGGCGATATCGTGTTATTGCTATTTAGGGTTTGACGCGATCACGACGTTTGTTGAGGAAGCGGTAGAGCCGGAAAAAAATATCCCGAGGGCTATTATGCTGACTCTGTTAATCTGCGGGCTCGCATTTGCTGGCGCATCCTTTTTCACAACGCTGGCGCATCCGTCCTATGATTTTGCAAATGTCGATAATGCATCCTATGAAGTGGCGAAAATAATTGCACCTCCAATTTTTGCCTCAATTCTATTGATCGGTGTAATTATCGCGCAGTTTGCCTCCGGCGTATCTGCCCAAGCGAGCGGAGCAAGATTATTGTACGCAATGGGCCGCGATGGCGTGCTGCCGAAAAAAATCTTCGGGGTGTTAAATGGAAAATTCAATACTCCGGTAAGAAGTATCATCGTCACCGGCATCATCGCTTTGCTGGCTACGACGCTTGATGTGGCCACCTCTACTTCATTTATCAACTTTGGCGGCTTTATCGCATATATCTTTGTTAATCTGTCTGTAATTTTCCATTACTTTGTCAGAAAAAAAGCGAGAGGGATTGGCTCTGTGATAAAATATCTGATTTGCCCGGCTTTGGGAGCGCTCTTTGTATTCTACTTACTGATCCATCTGGATAAGTCCGCCATTATTTTGGGATGCAGCTGGGCTGTCGTTGGATTTATTATTCTCCTTTACCTGACGAATATGTTTAAGAAAGAACCGCCTGAAATGACGATCGACGAATAAATAAGTAATCAAAAGCAAACACCTGATTTACATGAGTGAATCAGGTGTTTTTTGATGAAATTAATTTGGCTTAGGCTGTAAATAAACACTTAGCTAAACAATTTTATCTTGACAGAAGATGAATTGTTGTATATAGTAAAACTAACGAACGGTCGATAGATAAAATAACCCATCGATTTGGCAAACAAACTTTGAGATATTTGCCGATTTAGACTTGTTTAGCAGAGGAGGAAATAATATGAATAAGTGTAGTTTTTTGGAAACAGCAATGCAATGCGGAGTCAGCCATTCTTTTTTAAAAAGTGATTATGTATCATTTGACAATGCCAGCTTCTCGCTGGAGCAGGCCGATTACGCAGTGATCGGCGCTCCATTTGAACAATGCTGTGTTTACCGGCCGGGAAGTGGATTTGGGCCCCAATCGATTCGTATCGCATCAGAGCAGTTTTCAACCTATAATATTGAACTGGATGTGGAGATTACCGACCACTTGAAGTTGGTTGATGCAGGCGATGTTGCAGTGATTCCCGGCAATCGGGATAAAAGTTTGGAACGCATTGAGGAAGCGGTGGAACGTATTTATCGGCATGGGACCATTCCTATTTTGCTGGGAGGGGATCATTCTGTTACTCTACCGGCGGTTAAGGGGATTTTAAAGAATTTTAACGGAAAACTGGGAGTGATTCATTTTGATACGCACCTGGATACGGGGGATGAATATGCGGGCGAGAAAATCAGCAACTGCACACAGATGCTTCGGATTTCGGAATTCGATCAAGTGGATGGATCAAATATCGTACAGATTGGAATTCGTGGATGTTTAAACCCTAAGGAAGAGTATGAGTTAGCTAAAAAAGCTGGGATTCATACAATTCTCATCAACGAAGTTTTGAAGCGTGGAATGGATTCTGTTGTAGAAGAAGCAATTCGACTGGCGTCAGAAGGAACGGATGCTATTTATTTAACGGTTGACATCGATGTCTTGGATCCTATTTATGCGCCAGGAACTTGTGCGCCAAGTCCGGGAGGACTGTCAATCCGCGAATTAATCGATGCAGTAAGGAAAATCGGAAAAGAAAAAGTAGTCGGATTTGACTTGGTAGAGGTGGCCCCTCAGTATGATTTGGGCGGTGTAACACAACGCTGTGCGGTAAGCACGATTCTAGAATTCTTATCCGCTTGCGCTATTGAAAAATAACCTTTTGAATATTACGTTTATGAACAACGCTGTTTCCAAATTATTTATTGGAAACAGCGTTGTTTATCGATCTTGTTTCATCATCTGCCAAGCAGTATCCCAAATGATCGTAATACGCTTTTGAAATTGTTCCGGTGAGTAGTAATGGTACTCCAAAGCAACGCCGTCCATAAGACAAAAATAGTAGTCAATCAGAGATTCAATAGCAATCGGTAGGATCTCTTTCCGCTCGATACCCTGCTTCAAAATCGATGCTATGATTTCCGATACATCTGCTTCATATTCCATGAACGTTTCCTGCATGGCGCTCTTTAAGGCCGGAGGCTTAAACTGACAGAAGCGATCGAAGAAATACATTTCCATTTCAAATTTTGCATTTCGTTCGCCATAGTATTTTAGAAATGCAAATAATTGATCCTCAACCGGCAATTCTTTCACAGCTTCATAGAGCTGCTGCATTCGCATAAGATCAGAATCGATAACGCTGTTATAAATACTCATAAACAACTCTTCTTTGTTTTTAAAGTGAAAATAAATAGTAGAGGCACGGATACCGACCTTTTCTGCAATATTTCGAATGGAGGCCCCTTCATAATCGTATAAGGCAAACTCTCTTAGTGCACACTCTTTAATGCGCTGCGCTGTATCGCTGGTATTTTTTTGTTCCGTATTAATCAGAGCTGTTTTTCCCATTGTAAATTCCTCCAGTATAAATAATACTAACATATTTAGCCTAATGATACAATTGCCGTTTAAAAGGAGATAATATGACTAATTAATTTCTTGATTGACAAGGGTCAGGTTCTTGTGTACAATATAAACATACCGATCGTTCGTTAGGTTAATTATCGTTTTGCTATTCTCCAAGGAGAGAAAGGGAAAAAATGAGTTTTTTTAACTTTATCGGATATGATCAGGACGGCAGTATTCAAGAACTGAATACCAATCTTGAAAAAAATCAACTTTCTACATGGCATATCATTTTGGCTTCTATGGGCTGGAACGCGCCTGCCTGGGTAGCAGCATCCTCCATACCACTGCTGTATGCTGCAGCAGGACATGCGGGCCCTCTAGTTTTACTCGTAACCTTTCTTTGTTCCACGTTGATCATTATGTTTTGCATGGTATACCTTGTCAGACAGGCGCCCTCTGCAGCTGGAGTTTTTACCTTTACAGAAAAATTTGTGAATCACGATATAGCTACAGTAATCGGTACAAGCTATGTGATTTGCGCTATGATTATTTTGGGAATGACTACGAATGTGGCAGGCACTTATATAAAAGCGCTATTTCCTTTCATTAAGGGGGAATACTCAGGGCAGATCGTAGGAACCTTCTTTATTTTGATTTTATTGACAATTGCATTACAGGGTGTCGCGCTCAATGCCAAACTATCTGCGGTTTTCCTGGCAGTTGAAGTTACGATTGTAGTCGGACTGGGTATCTGCGGAATTGTGAATCCGCGTATTGAAGGAATTTCTCTAGCGGAATGCTATTCAATTGAGGAAGTAGGCGGCATCGGCGGTTTGGTCAGCGGTGTACTAATTGGAATCTTTATCATCTGCGGATATGACACCACGATTAATTTTATTGAAGAAGCGAAAAAACCAGTACGTTCTGTACAGAGGTCATTGATGATTATTGTTTTTGTCATTTTCGCTATTTACACCATTGCTACAATTGGATGGCAGCGAGCTGTACCATTGGAAGTTTTGACTCAATTTGAAAATGGAGACGGCGGACCAATCGCCTCGGTTGCAGCAGCGTATTTGCCGGCCTCCATGCAATGGATCGCCATTTTTGTTGTCATTACTTCCACCTATGCCGGATTTCAAGTAGCTTTGATGTCTGGAGCCAGAGCAGCGTATCGTATGGGAGAAGAAGGCTGCCTACCGCCTGTTTTCCGATTGCTGAACAAGCATAAAACCCCGTGGTTCTCGACAGTACTGATTGCAGGCGTAGGGCTGTTGTTTATTTGGATCAAGCCCATGTCAGAACTGGACTGGTATCTGAATATTATTTCCATCGGGTTGATCCTATCATTCTCAGCAACATTGATTGCGTTCATCTTTGCAGTATTTAAACAGAAAAAACGGGCGCATGCTATTGCTGCTTCTCTTCTTCCAGCCTTTGCGGTATGCTTCATGGTCTATGCTGCGTATGCATCAGGCGCGGGAGCATGGAAATCAGGACTTGTGATTGTATTGATCGGTATAGCATTCATTGTTTGTGGAAAGACGATCGGCAAAAAATATATATGAGAATTTGGTTGCATTAATATGGAAAGGTTTGATATATTCGGCTGCGCAGCCGACTGCGCCAGAACGCGGAAGGTTTTCTGATATGGAGAACAACACCGAACAATCCTGACAGCTGGGATATAGCTGGCGGCGTCTGGGGAGATAATTGCGATTTTATGTTTGGTTATGATTCCTGTAAACTGGATACAGGCCTAAGGACGGCAGCCAGTCTTGTGCTGTCAAGGCAGAAGTAAAGTAGCTTATATATTAAGGCTAATACTCATGCACCAATTTTGCTGTTTTCAAAATTGGTGCAATTTTAATACTTTCGATGGTTAAAGATTATGCTTTATTCCGATCAAATATGGGATAAAGTGAGCTTTTCTTTTTCCCGGAAGTCTGTCTTATTTTATCATGCTCTCAACATATTCATCCACGACTCCGCGAGCCAGTTTGGGCTTGTCGGTTATAATACCCATGGCCCCCATTTTTAAATAAGACTCCATAGACTGCTTTTTATCCACCGTCCAGACATATACCGGAAGATATGCACGATTGCATTCAGCAATAAAGCTATTGGTAGCCATGCTCTCCTCAATGATGAGAAAATCTACATTAAGCTGACGCAGCGAGTTGAGCCTTGCTTGCCCCAGATTACCATATACACAGTATCCTACGGTATATTCGGGGTAATGCGTCTTCAAATCTTCTACAAGGCCGTACTCAAGAGACATGATCTCGCAGTTTTTTTGGAAATGGTTTTGTTCGACGACTTGCGTGACGGCTTTGACAATATTTTTCTTCTCATGGCCGTGGAGCTTCAATTCAATCAGCAGGTCAATTTTCCCCCGGGAATAATCGATGACCTCATCTAATGTAGAAATCTTTCCAGCCTTATCATTCTGTTTCAAATTAATTTTTTTCAATTCACGAGCCGTCAGATCATATACGTTGACGTTTTCTCCGGAAAGCCGTTTTAAGTTATCATCATGGATGACCATGGGGATCCCGTCTTTGGAAAGAAGAATGTCAATTTCCGCATAATCTGCTTTTGTATCGATTGCGCCTTGAATAGCTTCCACGGTATTTTCGACTCCATATTCACTGCCTCGATGACCGACCACCACCTGGTCGTAGGAATTGGGCTGGCTGTAAAGAATTCCAAATACCCCGAGAAATGCTAATATGCAGATTATAGTCCAAATGGGTTTTTTGTGATTTTGATAAAAGGGCCGTCTTTGAACCCAGCCGGCAATCGCCGAAGCGATCGTTTTCAAGGCATTGTAAATCTTTGACGCCGCCCCCTGCGTCTTTCTCAGCCTGCGATCGATCGTCGGCATGGCTTCTTCGTTGAGGCTGACCCTGCCGCGGCATTGGAGATACAGAGCCACCAGAAACGATAGCAGCAGTAAAATCAGACAGATTTGTAGGCATTCTGTTAATAAAAGCTGTAGTAAACTTTTCCAAGAAAAAAAGAAATTTCCTAATATTTCTACAATCCCTGTATCCGAGATACCGGCATAATAAGTCGGAAGAACGCCTGGATAAAGGAATAGGACACACCAAACTACGAAGATGATAATTAAGGGTATGGCATTTCGCAGCTTCATCGATAGCAGCAGAGCTAAGCTGCTTCGGCAGGCCCGGCCGAATTTGCGGCGGCGCAGGACCATGGAGGGCAGCACGAAAATCAGGCAGAAGAACAGCAGATACATAAGAACATAAAAGAACACCATCAGAATACTGCCGAAGGTAGATTTGTACAGCTCACCGCTGATAAAATTGGGAATATCCCCGTCGGGACGAATAGACGGCGCGATCCCCATCCCCACGAGAGGAAGCAGGCCAAGGGCATATAGGATGAATCCAATGGTGCCAAAGCTTTTGAGACTCCTGAAGGTGGTCAAAGCCATTTTTGCCGCATTTACCAGCGTTATCGGCGTACCGGAATATCGGTAGTAAATCATGATAATTATGACCGAAAATTCATAAAATGCAAGGAACGCTCCCAGAATGCATAATAAGATAGTAGCGATGATTCCTGCCGCATTGGTGAAGAAGCCTGCGATATCTCCATTAAAAACCACCTCGTGGCCGCTGATATGGAGGGCCTGCTGCATAATCAGCGATAATAACGGGCGGAATATCAGGGTACAAATCAGTTTATAGATAATTTCAAAAAATAGAAGCGCCGGCAGCACGCGTATGAAGGTCAAGGCTGCTGTTCCAATCATATTTAAAGTTGGTGATTTAACGTGTTTCATAAAATTACCCCAATCGTTTCTTTCCATTATAGGCTCTGTAACAGAAGAATTCAAGACCGTTATCAAAGAGGTATTAGATCCCCCCTTTCGGGAATACTGAAAGCAGGAGGAGTGAATGAGAAACGGCGGGTACAAATGGTTTCGCATTTTTTTATATGGCCTGTTTTGTGTTGGAGTCACAGCTGTATTGGCAGTAAGTCTGCCTCAGATGCTGCTTCACTTTTATGACGCGGGGTACCAAGATCGCTGCGGTGAGAAGGTGTCCTTATCTAAAATTTTGGAAAAAAACCGACTAAGCAGCAATGACTACCAAATCATCTTTGAACAAACTGGACTGGGGCGGCAGGCGGTAGAATCCCTAAGAGATCGGCAGGGTTATCAAAAAGATGAGATTCAAGCTTTTCAGACGGCAATTTTTTCAAAAATAAAGATAGAATGCAGAGCTACGAGCCCAATTACCAGACAGGATCGATGCTGCTCAGCAGAGGGGAAAAAACTGCCGATTGCGCCGATTGAAGATGGTGACATCCTGATTTCTTTTTCTTCTCACACCTTTGGGTGGAGGCATGGGCACGCAGGGATCGTGGTGGACGCGCAAGAGGGGCTTTGTCTGGAAGCGCTTACGCTGGGCAGCGAGTCAGAGCTAAAGGATCTGGATCATTGGCGGGAATATTCCAATTTTGCTGTTTTACGGTTGAAGAACACCGATGCACAGGAACGGAAAGTCATTGCCCAATATGCAAGGGATTGTTTAAACGGTGTCCCTTACAGCTTGTTGAGCGGCCTACATGGAAAAAAAGAGGCTGTTTCTAACTGCTGCGGTCAAGCCCAGTGCGCCTATCTAATCTGGTATGCATTTGCTCATTTTGGATATGACTTGGATAGCGACGGAGGCCGGATTGTTACTGTAGCTGACCTTGCAGCCAGTTCTTTGCTGGACGTTGTTCAGAGTTTTCATATCAGTCCTGAAGCTTTCTATAGATTCGAAGACGATAAACGGTCAAAATCAGTCAAAATACGTGAATGAGTTTGAGAGGAATTGATTGACTTTGGAAGAGATTGTGTTATAATAAAAGCGCTAGGAGGCAAAGCGATGTTGCAGGATGAACGGCATGAAAAAATTTTAAACGAGCTGAAGATCAAACACGCTGTTAAAGTAACCAGCCTGGCCAAGGAACTGGGAATCAGCGAATCCACAATAAGGCGCGATATCAACGAATTACATCAGATGGGAAGGCTGAAGCGAGTATTTGGCGGAGCAGTCTCCGTATCCGCAGATATGGCTTCAAGAGAAACCGATGTTGCTGCCAGATCCCAAATCAACATAGAGGAAAAAGAGCGGATTGCCAGATACGCGGCAACGATGATCAACGACAATGACTTTGTTTTTATTGATGCAGGGACAACAACAGAAAGGATGATCGGGTATCTGGAAAAGAAAAACGTTACATATGTTACCAACGGCATTGTTCATGCGAAAAAACTAATTCAAAAGGGGTTTAATGCATATATCATAGGAGGTCTGCTGCGGCCCTCTACGGAAGCTGCTATTGGTACGGCCGCCATCGCTTCAATGAGCAGATACAACTTTACCAAGTGCTTTATGGGAACCAACGGCATTGATATAGAAAGGGGATTTTCAACGCCGGACATTGGAGAAGCAGCCGTAAAGACCGAAGCGATGAAGCAATCCTATGAATCGTTTGTTCTAGCCGATCATGCGAAATTCGGATTGATCTCTTCTGTCACGTTTGCCGGCCTGGAAGATGCCTGCATTCTTACCGATTGGACACCGGATGCCAGGTATCGCCAGTTTACGATTATCAAGGAGATCGAGCGCTTATGATTTACACAGTTACCTTCAGTCCAGCCATAGATTATATAATTCATATGGATGCACTGACGCAGGGAGAAATCAATCGATCGAAACGGGAAACGTGCCATTTCGGCGGCAAAGGTATCAATGTATCCGTTATGCTGGAACGTTTGGGCGTTAGAAATACGGCGATGGGTTTCATCAGCGGCTTTACGGGGAGGGCGCTGGAAGAAAGCCTTTGGAAGGCAGGAATAGATACAGATTTTGTTTATCTGGATGAAGGCATTACCAGAATCAATATTAAGATTAAAACTGATCAGGAAACAGAGATAAATACGCAGGGAGCCTCCATTTCCCATGAAAAGCTGAAAGAACTGTTTCTTAAACTGGACGCACTGAAAGAGGGAGACATACTGATTGTTTCCGGCAGTGCTCCCAGCACAATTCCTGAGGGCAGCTATGAAACTATGCTGGACAGGCTAGAAGGAAAAGGAATCCGCTTAGTAATCGATACAACAGGGCCGCTTTTAAAAAAATTGCTGAAATACCGTCCCTTTCTCGTTAAGCCTAACAAAAAAGAGCTGGAAGAGCTGGAAGGAAGCAAGATTAGGAGCGATCAAGCATTGGAAGACAGGGCCGGTGCACTGCAAAAACAGGGTGCGCGGAATGTCCTAGTTTCACTAGGGGCAGAGGGTGCATATTTACTCAGCGAAGATACAAGAGCTTATAGAATGCAGTCTCACAGCGTGAGTGTTGTAAATACGGTGGGTGCCGGAGATTCTATGGTAGCGGGTTTCTTGGCAGGTTACTTGAAAACCGGCGATTACCCATTTGCGCTGCGCCTTGGTCTTGCGGCAGGTTCTGCAACAGCTTGCAGTGAAGGATTGGCCAGCCTGGAAAAAATTAAGCGTTTTATGAATCCATTTGATCGATTGGATTTAGGGAGATGATTTACCACGTCAAAAAGGAGACGGAGGCGAGAAAGGTTTTAAAGCCTGAAGTCGCAATTTCGTAAAACTTTCATATAATAAATGATGTAATTCAAGGAGGATGAGCACAATGACAAAGATTGCAATTAATGGGTTTGGGAGAATCGGAAGATTGGCGTTTAGAAAGGTTTTTGACAATCAAGACTTTGAGGTGGTAGCCATTAATGATTTGACAAAACCGGATATGCTGGCTTATTTATTAAAGTATGACAGCGTGCAGGGCGCTTACAGAGGCCATACTGTGGAGCATGATGAGGAATCTCTGATCGTAGACGGAAAGCGGATCAAAATCTATAAAGAGTCTGATCCTAAAAACCTTCCCTGGGGGAAACTGGACATTGATATTGTATTGGAATGCACAGGCTTCTTTACTTCTAAGGCAAAATCGCAGGCACATCTAGAGGCAGGAGCTAAAAGAGTGCTGATCTCCGCGCCGGCCGGTAACGATTTGCCGACGATTGTATATGGTGTAAATCATGAAAAGCTGACAAAGGATGACCATATCGTATCAGGCGCATCCTGTACAACCAATTGTTTAGCACCGATGGCAAAAGTCCTCAATGAATATCGAGAACTGAGAACCGGGTTTATGACCACGATCCATGCTTATACCGGAGACCAGATGATTCTGGACGGCCCTCACAAAAAGGGTGATTTCAGACGTGCAAGAGCCGGGGCTATAAACATTGTTCCCAACAGCACCGGTGCAGCGAAAGCAATCGGCCTGGTCATTCCGGAGCTGGCGGGCAAACTGATTGGATCCGCCCAGAGAGTACCAGTACCCTCTGGTTCAATCACCATTCTTGATGCAACCCTGAAAGATGAAACAGAAAGTGTCAGTGTGGAAGGAATCAACGAGGCGATGAAGGCGGCTGCCAACGAATCCTTTGGGTATTCTGAGGAAGAATTGGTGTCCAGCGATGTAATTGGCATGAGCTATGGCTCTTTATTCGATGCTACACAGACATTGGCGGAGCGGTGCGGCACTAAAATTTACGAAGTCCGTATTGTCGCCTGGTATGATAATGAAATGAGCTATGTTTCCCAACTATTGAGAACCTTGGGCCATATGGCAAGCTTGCTGTAACCTATTGACCATTTTCCGCGTCCCATCTCGGCCTAAATTTGGGTTCCAACTCCAGGTTTTAGCTTAGGGCATTCATATGCGCATCTGGCCTAGCGATGCTCCGAAAATCAATACGCAATAAAATCAAATGGCAGCGAAGGCGATTCAGCACAGTGCTGTCAGATAAAATTAAACGAATAAGGGTGAGGGCTTTCGGTTTACAAAGATAGAACGGAGGCCCTAGCTCTTTTTTGTGGTGTTTAAGATGAGGATTTTGATTTGTCGACTCGACGATTGCTTGTGAATGTGGTACACTTTTAAAAGGAGAAACTCATGATAGATAAAGAATTCCGGTTGAAAAATTATAGAGTGCAGAGACAGGCCCTGCTCAACGCCGGATATCGGGAATACGTGGGAACGATATCTATTTTAAAGGCCAATTTGTGGGCCTTGGCGACTGCCGGTCCATTCGCGATTCTGGCGGCAGTGATCTATATAATAAAATGGGGAGCATTATCCATCCAGCTGAATCTTTGGAATGTGGTGCTTTTCTTACTGCTGTTTCTGATATCGATTCCCGTACATGAAGGGTTGCATGGTCTGACCTGGGGAATTTGTTGCCGGAATCATTTTAAAAGCATACGATTCGGGATTATGAAAGATTCGGGTACTCCGTATTGTCACTGTATGGAGCCCCTGCATTTCGGCAGCTACATAGCGGGAGGACTAATGCCGTTCTTCCTTTTAGGGATCATTTTGTTTTTGATCAGCTTGTTGTTGCATTGTTTCTTATTGCTGCTGTTAAGTATGATTAATATTTTGTGCGCGGGCGGCGACACCACGATCGCGTTAATGCTTTTTCGCTATCGGGATGCAGAGATTCTGGATCATCCTACAGATTGCGGATTTGTAGCATTTCGCAAGGAGAAAGGAAGGGAAAGATAGTGAGTAAAAAAAATATTTGGGCCATGTATTTCAGCCCAACAGGTACAACAGAAAAGATTGTTCGCTGCGTTGCGGATGTTTTAGCGGACAGCGGGCAGACACAAGTCTTTGATTTTACGCTGCCGCAGGCCAGGACAGAGGGAAAATCGTTTACTCAGGATGATGCGGTAGTCTTCGGCGTTCCAGTATATGCAGGAAGAGTGCCTAATGTGCTCCTGAAATATTTAGACACAGTGCAGGGATGCGGTGCGCTGGCGGTTCCCATTGTTTTATATGGAAATCGAAATTACGATGATGCTTTAATTGAGCTGCGGAATATTTTGGAGAAAAACGGTTTTCGAACAGTGGCGGCAGCCGCCTTCATTGGAGAGCATTCCTTTTCCAAAATATTGGCGGCGGGACGACCCGATGAAGCTGATATGAAACTTGCCCGGGATTTTGCATCCAAGATCGTTCTTGAGGATCGGGGCATGATCCAAGTAACAGGAGAAGACCCTATTCGAGGATATTACCAGCCGCGGGACCGGAAGGGGGTATTCATCGATATTCGTAAAGTAAAGCCTCTTACCGCAGACTCTTGCGACAATTGCAAACTTTGTGCGCATGTGTGTCCGATGGGTTCAATTTCTATGGAAAATGTAAGGGAATTTACTGGAATTTGTATAAAGTGCGGAGCATGCATTAAAAAGTGCCCTCAGGGTGCTAAGTATTATGAAGACGAGGGTTATCTATATCATAAGCGCGAACTTGAAGAAGGATATACTCGCCGGGCCGAGCCAGATTTGTTTTTGTAAGATAAAGGCAGGCTGGCAGACTGCAGTCCCTTTTTTGTGTTTTCTTTATACGAACAGCTCATAGATACCAAGGATTACGATGAGAATGCCGGAAATTAGCTCTGAGTAGGCGCCTAATCGATTATTGGTGAACGTAAGCCCTATTTTCACACCAATAATTAGCAGAACCATGCTAAAAATAAGGGTACATAAGGATGTGAGAATAATTGGAAGCCCGGCAATATTGGCCCCAATACCAAAGCCCATGTTGTTGATCATTAGCACCAAGGCAAGGCCAAGACTTTGCCGAGTACTCATCGAAATTCTGTACCCGCTGCCTTGGACAGAAGCTTGCCCCTGTGCTTTATCATCGGCATTATCATTTGGGCCAGAGACGGATTCTGTTCCTGTTCTTTGATTAGAGGATGCCTTATGCTTTTTTCGAAAAAAGCCGGCGACGAGCCATAATCCCATGATAATGAGAATGCTGCAGCCGATCAGTGCTGCAGTCTCTTTTTTTAAAAACAGGGTGATTATTGTACCAAGGGACATAGAAATGAACGTACCGGCACTGGTGATCAGCGCGATTAATAGGTTGCGGGCAAAGTTGATCCTGATTCCGCGGATTCCGTAGGCGATCCCCAGGGGAATATTGTCCATGTTGGCAGATATGGCGAACAGGACGGCTGAAATAACATGCATAAATGACCTCCGTTTTTTGACACTACGTTATATATATGAATCAATAACAGAAGAAGGTTCGAGAAAATATGGAAAATATGTTTGAACAAGTCTATAAAATTGTAGCAGAGATTCCGACCGGCAAAGTAACGACCTATGGGCGGATTGCCAAAATGCTGGGCAATCCCCGGCTGTCAAGAGCAGTCGGATACGCGCTTTCTGTCAGCCCGAGCAATCTGCCCTGTCATAGAGTGGTCGACAGGAATGGGAAATTGGCAGATGCCTTTTTTCATGACGGAATCAATGAGCAGCAATTGCTTCTTGAGGAAGAAGGCGTGCCTTTTACTGAGCAGGGATTGGTGGATTTGGAGGCTTGCATCTGGGATAGTAGTAGGCGGGTATGAGAATAGAAGACAAACATTCTGCGCACAATAACATGCAAGGAGTGTGAAAAAAATGAATGAGAAAAATTATAATGCCGAACTATTGAATTTCGTATATCAAAATTCACAGATGGGTGTGGACACCATTACGCAGCTTTTGGAAATCGCGCAGGACGGAGATTTTAAAGATCATTTGCATGCCCAGCTGAAAGAATATCGGCAGATTCACGATAAGGCGGCGCAAATGCTGGAAGCAAACGGGTTTACGGAAGAGGGCCTGACTGCTTTTGAGAAAATCCGTACCTATTTAATGATTAACTTCCAAACCTTATCCGATGATTCCACTTCTCATATTGCGGAAATGCTGATGGTGGGGAGCAATATGGGGGTGATCGATGCTATTAAAAATATCAGAAAATATAAGGATGTGGCAGAAGCAGATATTTTGGAGCTGATGGAACATCTGAAAAAATTTGAAGAAAATAATGTAGAGCGCTTTAAACCATATTTATAAATAAAATCGCGGTTTCTGTCCCTTTGGGCGGGCCGCGTTTGTTCTAATGAAAAAAGCAAACTTCGTACAACGCGACGTTTGCTTAAAAGAGGGTGCTTTTAAGTTGTTATTCGCCTTACTAATAGCGAGGGTTTGCTGCTATGGTCAAGGCCGGTCCCACCCGGCAGCAGCAATCATCCTGCTGAGTCGTTATCAGCGCAGAATGACTAGACTGCAGCTTTTTTCAGAGCCTCTTTATCGACTTTCTGTTCTTGTAGAAATTTGGACCAGTCAATTGCTGCGCCCAGATCCGTTTCCAGAATTTTGAAATTGCGCTGGGCCTGATGATGAAGCTCTGCGGTATTTTGTCTGGAAAAATCGTTGAGCTCGTTCATGGAAACTTCCAGACCAGCAAGTCTCGATTCCAGGCTGGAAATTCTTTCGCCCATGGAAGATTCCAGGCTGGAAATTCTTTCGCCCATGGAAGATTCCAGGCTGGAAATTCTTTCGCCCATGGAAGATTCCAGATTGGAGATTCTATTGTCCATGGAAGATTCCAGGTTGGAGATTCTCGTATCCATTGCTTCCACTTTGTTTTCCAGTAAAGTCGTTCTCTCCAACAGATTGGCAAAGCCTCTTTCCAGATTGGTGACCCGAACCTTTACTTCCTTCACCTCGTCATAGATCATCACTAGCAGTTCTTTGATTTCACGAATGTTCTGCTCCATAATAAAGTCCTTTCCCCATTGTCCCTGACAATGGCTTTTTTGATTGAATCAATATCCGTATTATAGCATGCACAACACATTGTTGCAAGAGAAAAAATGTAAAAAAATTACAAATTTAATTGAGCCAATTGTAAACTTTACATAAAAAAAGGTTGACAATTTGCCCGGCGCAAGTATACTAGGCATAGAAGAAACTTTTCTTGTGGAGGTGTTGATATGACAAAAGCCTTTTCTGTGCAGAAGATGATTCTGTGTTCCTTGTTTGCAGCTTTGATTGCTGTGGGCGCCTTTATCAAAATACCGGTTCCTGTGGTGCCCTTTACTCTTCAATTTCTCTTTACCACATTGGCGGGTATGTTTCTGGGAGCGCGAAACGGGGCTGCGAGCGTGATCCTTTATTTGATTCTGGGTCTTGCAGGACTGCCGATCTTTGCCCAGGGCGGCGGCCCGGGATATGTCCTGGTGCCCAGCTTCGGCTACTTGATCGGATTTGCAGCAGGAACGTGGATCACGGGAAAAATGACCGAATACTGGCCTAGTCCAAACTTGAAACAATTACTGGCAGCGAATTTTTTCGGACTAATGGCTGTGTATGCGATTGGCATGGCATATTATTATATAATATGCAATTATGTTCTTGGAACACCCATCGCTTTTTGGCCATTGTTTTTGTATTGCTTTTTATTGGCAGTTCCTGGCGATCTTTTGATTTGTGTCGTATGTGCGATTCTAGGTCAAAGGCTTTTACCTCAAGTAAGGAGGTTTATAAAATGATAAACAAGGAAGGGCTGATAAAGCTGGCAGAGCGACCTTTTAAAAAGTTATGCGAGGAAGCGGACCGGCTTCGCTTTGAGATGTGCGGAACCGAGTTTGATCTGTGCAGCATTGTAAACGGAAAGAGCGGCCGCTGCAGTGAAGATTGCAAATACTGCGCTCAGTCTATGTATTACCAGACGGAAATTCCAGAATATCCATTGATGGATGAAGAGGCGATCTGCAGTGAGGCAGCATATAATCAGGAGAAAGGCGTGGCCCGATTCTCTGTCGTTACTTCGGGAAAACGCCTATCTGATATCGAGATTGAGCAGCTTTGCCGTACATATAGAAAAATTGCTGCTGAAAAGAAGATTTCCCCATGTGCATCCCACGGGCTTTTGACAGAAGATCAATTCAAAAAACTAAAGGAAGCTGGGGTAGTGCGCTATCACAATAATCTAGAAGCAAGTGAACGTTTCTTTTCGAAGATTTGTACAACCCATACACAAAAAGATAAACGAGAAGCTCTTAGGCGAGCAAAAAAAGCAGGTCTTTCCATATGCAGCGGCGGAATCATCGGCATGGGGGAAACGATGGAAGACAGGATCGACCTGGCGCTGGAACTGCGGGATTTAGGCGTAAACTCCGTTCCTCTAAACATTCTCAATCCAATTCCAGGAACACCTCTGGCCGCTCAAAAGCCGCTGTCAAATGAGGAGGTATGCCGAACAGTAGCGCTTTTCCGTTTCGCCTTGCCGAAAGCATCAATCCGTCTGGCCGGAGGAAGAGGTCTTTTGCCCGACAAAGGAAGGATGGCTTTCCGATCCGGAGCAAACGCTGCTATTTCCGGCGATATGCTGACTACCGCCGGTATCAGCATTAATCGTGACTTGGAAATGATTGAAGAACTTGGATATAAGGTGGTGAAATGCAATGACTAAAGGACTTTTTATTACAGCAACTGGAACCGATGCCGGAAAGACCTACCTGACCGGACTGATGATCAAAAAAATGCGGGAATCCGGGTACACTGCCGGATACTATAAAGCGGCGCTGAGCGGGGCGGAGCGAAAGGGAGGGGCGCTGATTCCCGGCGACGCAGATCATGTGAAACGAACCGCAGGGCTAACGGAACCCTTTTCGCAGATGGTTTCCTATATCTATGAAACTGCCGTATCACCCCATTTGGCAGCAGAAATAGAAGGCCCTTTGATATCGGAAGAAAAGGTCCTTGCGGACTATAAAAAAGCTTGCCTGAAGTATGATTACATAACCGTTGAGGGAAGCGGCGGAATTATATGTCCCATCAGACGGGAAAAGCCCCAGCTGATGCTGACTGATCTGATCAAGGCGATGAACTTGGGGGTACTGATCGTCGCGCCGGCCCAATTAGGTACGATTAACAGCACCATTCTAACCATTGAATACGCCCGCACAAAAGGGATCCCGGTGCGGGGGGTTATGCTCAATTACTTCCACCCAGGTGATCGGATGGAGGAAGATAACAAGCGATTTATTGAAGAATATACCGGTGTGCCCGTACTCGCTTGCGTTAAGGAATTGGAACAGGATCTGCCGATGGATGGGAAACTGCTGGCAGAGCTTTATCGATAAGGAGATCATTATGAATTTGAAAAAGGACTACATCTGGCATCCGTGCACACAAATGAAGGATCATGAAGCGTTTCCACTGGTCATGGCTGATCGGGCGGAAGGAATCTACATCTACGATGAAGAGGGGAAAGCCTACATAGATATCATCAGCTCCTGGTGGTGCTCCCTGCTTGGACACAATCATCCGCGGATAAGCAAAGCGGTAAAAGACCAGCTGGATAAAATGGAGCACGTCATGTTCGCGGGATTTACCCACAAACCCGCAGAGGAGCTGTGCAGACGGCTTGCAGGACTGCTGCCTCCAGGGCTGGAGAAATGTTTCTTTGTGGACAATGGCTCTGCTGCTGTGGAATGCGCCATGAAGATGAGCTTTCAGTATCATCTCCAGACCGGATATCCAAAGAAACAGAGATTTATGACCCTGGCAGGCGGGTATCACGGTGAAACACTGGGAGCACTTTCAATGGGCGGTATGGACTATTATTCTGACATCTATCGCCCGCTGCTGCTTTCCGCGATCCATGTGGATGGTCCGGACTGTTACCGCTGTCCCTATGGAAAAGAACGGGACTCCTGCCAAGCGGAGTGCATTCAGGGAGCGGAGAAGGCTTTTGAACAATACGGAGAAGAAACAACAGCCTTTCTACTTGAACCCATGTTTCAGGGAGCAGCCGGCATGCGGATCTATTCCCCTGTCTATTTGAAAAGGCTGCGCCAGTTGTGTGATCGTTATCATGTGAATTTGATCGCAGATGAGATTGCGGCCGGTTATGGAAGGACTGGAAAGCTCTTTGCTTGTGAACACGCGGGGATTACTCCGGATTTCATCTGTCTTTCCAAGGGGCTTACCGGCGGGTATCTGCCAATGGCTATGACGGTGACCACCCCGGAAATTTACCAGGCTTTTTATGCTAATTTCAATGAGAAAAAAGCATTTGTCCATAGTACCACCTACAGCGGCAATCCGCTTGCTTGCGCAGCGGCCGTTGAAGTATTGAAAGTGCTAGAAGAAGAGGATACTCTTGCGCATACGGAGGAAGGTTATCTAAAAAAGGTATTGAATAAGGCTTTGGCAGGCCATCCCCATGTGGGAGAGATAAGGACGATCGGATTAATCAATGCCATTGAGCTGGTAGAAAATAAAGAGACAAAAAAAGCTTTTGCCCCGGATCAGCGTATAGGGTATCAAATTTATAAAGAGGCTATGATGCGGGGGCTGGTGCTGCGGCCCATGGGAGATGTGCCTTACTTCAATCCGCCGCTGAATATCCGGCGGGAGGAGATTGATCAGGCGGTTTTGATCTGCCGGGAAAGCATTGAGGCAATCCTGGGTTAGCGGTTATCCTTCTAAGGGTGCAGGAGATGATAGAAATGGATTTGCCTCTGAATCTGTGTTATAATAAACCATTATTGCAGCGTGCGGACCGACCTGGACGGAAGATCGGATTACGACAGACTGCACAATGGCAGATCGAAAAAAGGAGGCAAGGAATATGAGACAGGAACTTTGGGAAAAAGCAGTCGCGTTTCACGGCCACCAATGCGGCGGGATCGCACTGGGTGTTCGGGCCTGTATGGAAGCGATCGACCGGCTTGGAATCACCTTTTCCGAAGATGAGGATCTGGTGTGTGTAACGGAAAACGATGCCTGCGGCGTAGATGCGGTACAAGCGATTTTGGGCTGCACCCTGGGCAAAGGAAACCTGATCTATTATGGAACGGGAAAAATGGCCTTTAACTTTTATAACCGCAGAACAGGTGAAAGCTTTCGCATGATCGCCAAACCAAAAAAGGCCGGCGGAAAAAAGGGAAAGGCGTATATCGATGCTGTACTCAGCGGCCCTTTGGAGGAAATTTTCGATGTGGGCGAAACCAGATATCCGCTGCCGGAGAAGGCCAGAAGCCTCAACACGGTCCTATGCCAGATTTGCGGAGAAGGAGCGCCGGAAACCAAGATGCGGATTCAGAATGGAAAGCAGGTCTGCCTGGAATGCTTTAACGATTATACCAGGGGGTGGTAGCGGCGATGGATTACATCAAACTTGATAAAAAAGCCATCGCAAGCTGGAGAATCGGCAGAGTCCTATCCTTTGCAATCCTGCTTCTGGCATGCGCAGCCCTGCGTATCATCAGCGGCAGGATCCCTCAACTGGATCCTTTTCTATGGATCATTACCTTGGCGCTTTCCGTGATTGTACTGTACAAGCTTTTGGGAATTCTTATCTATCCGATGATCGAATATCGTCAGTGGGGATATTATATAACGGAAGACAAAGTGGACATTCACCATGGAATTTTTTTCGTGACCAATACCATCGTTCCCATTATCCGAATCCAGCATATCACCGTCAGCCAGGGACCGATCAATCGCAGACTGGGGCTGTACGATGTGGAGCTTTCCCTGGCCAGCGATAATTTTAAGATCGAATGTCTGGCAAAAGACGTTGCCGATGAAATTGCCGAGAATCTGAAAAACAAGCTATACACAAGGCTGAAAACCAAGGAGGAAGGCCAATGAGATTCGGACCAAGACGCGGCCACTTTCTATTCATCTTTGAACGGTTTTTCCGGGATTTCGGACTCCTTTTGGCAGCTGTAGTCATTTCGCTGGTTCTTGGTGATTATCAAAAACTGTTGGAAAACGTTCCTGTGCTGGTTGTAGTGCTTTTTGCACCGATAAGCAGGCTGATCCAATATCTCTTTACCTATTACAGCATCGACGATGAGAAGCTGCTGGTAGAAAGCGGATGGATCAAAAAGAAAACCCAAGAAATCCCCCTTACCAACATAACCACAGTGGACTTTTCGCAAAATATCGTTTTCCAACTGTTCAAAGTTTACAGCGTAAACGTGGACAATGCGGGCAGCATCAGCGGAGATTCGGGAAAGGTCAAGATGGCCTTCAAGATGAAGGATGCCATTGCGGTGAAACAACTGCTGCTTTCCAAGCGGCAGCAGCCTGATCCGGAGATTCACAATGACCGCATTTCGGAAGATGATAGCGGTAATACCATTTTAGCTGGAACTGGAGAGATCCTGTTGATGGGGCTTTTGCGTTCAAAAGCGCTGGTGGTGATACAGGTTCTGGCTTACGGCGGTGTAGCTATCAGCCTTATTTCAAGGATTTTTCTCTCTAAAAACGTGGACGGCCAGGAACTGATGCTGAACTATTTTCTCAGCATTTCTGCGCCCCTGCTGATTGCAGCGCTGATCATCGCCCTTTATTTGCTGGGAGTAGCCATCAGCGTGATTCTGACTATGATTAAATATTACGGCTTTCGGATTACCAATCGAGAAAATTCGATCTTCATTGAATATGGATTATTGAACAAAAAAACGTATACTTTAATTAAAGAGAAAATCAGCGGTGTATCCTATAATCAATCGATTCTCATGCGGATTTTCAAAAGAGGGACTTTGGAAGTTTTTGCAGTGGGCTACGGCAGCAATGAAGAGGATAGTCAGGAAGTGGCTATACTCTATCCTATAATCAAAAAGGACCGGTTAGAATTTTTTTTGAAGCGATTCCTGCCGGAACTGGAGCTGGAGAAATCACCAATAGGAACTGAAGCAAAAGCCTTTCCATACTTTTTCCTCTGCGGACGTTTCCTTTTCTCTGCACTGCTGCTCCTTTCCGCAGCAGTATCGACGGTCTTTTTTATTAGATTGCCGATAATCAAAGCTGTGGTGCTGGTTGTCTGCCTGCTGATTTTCCTGAGCGCTCTTGCGTCGGTAATACTGGAATACGGCAATACGGCGATGGCGGCGGACAGCAGAACCGTTTTTTTGACCTGCGGCGGCTTTACTAAACGCACTGTGCTGCTGAGGACAGAAACCATCGAATATATTGAGGAGAGGGCGACCACCAGAAAAAAGAGGAAAAGAGGGCTAACGACCATACGTCTGGGTATTCTCGCTCCGCCAGCGGTTTCACACCAGAGAGTGCGCAACTTGGCAATGGGCGTTTTTGAAGAGGTCAGGGAAAAGCTGACCTACTGATTTAAGGATGGAATTTATGACACAACTAACACAGCGGGCAATGGCGGCTTCTTTAAAAAAAATGCTGTCAAGAAAAACATTGGATAAGATAACCGTGAAGGAGATTGCGGACGACTGCGGCGTAAAAAGGCAGACTTTCTATTACCATTTCAAAGATATTTACGACCTTCTGGAATGGACCTTCGTACAGGAAGGGGAGCAGTTCATCGATGCGGAACGGATCTGCAAAAATTGGCAGGATGTATATCTGGAGGTATTCCAATATATTGAAAACAATAAAAACTTTACAATCAATGCCTACAATTCCATGGGACGGGAGCACTTGGAACGATATTTTTACAAAATTGTCTATGATTTAATCGCGCTGTTCATCGAAGGCACAAGGGATTCTCATAAAATTTCCCAAGAGGACAAAGACTTCATCTGCAACTTTTATAAATACGCGCTGGTGGGAATTATCTTAGACTGGATCCGAGGCGGGATGAAGGCGGACCCGAAAGTGATTACCAGTAAGCTGCACAGCCTGCTTAAGCAGCAGATGCATACAGATCTATTTCCTCTGAGCAGCGATTAATTTTTGACAAATCAGGAGCAGTGTTAAAATTTTTAACACTGCTCTTTTTTTGTCTATGGCACAGCCGGTTTCAAAGGCTTAGAATGAATAAGATTTAAGAGAAAAAAAGGAGGCCGGATATGTTAAAGTTCGGGGAAAAAGTAGTAAACCACAGGAGGGTCATCTTAGTCGTTTGCTTGCTGCTTTTGATTCCGTCCGTTCTTGGGATGATCAAAACCAGAATTAATTACGATGTACTGACTTATCTGCCCGATGATATTGAGACCATAAAAGGTCAGGACATCCTACTTAAAGACTTCGGCAAAGGTGCTTTTTCCATGGTTATGACTGAGGGTCTTTCTTCCAAGGAGAAGGTGGTGCTGGAAGATAGGATGAAACAGGTGGATCATGTGGCCTCGGTCATCAGTTACGAGACCGCTTTGGATGCGTCCGTTCCCATGGAGATTCTGCCGGATAAGTATAAAGCATCCATCCAAAAAGGCGATACATCTCTGATGGCAGTTTTTTTTGACACGTCCACATCCGCCGATGAGACCATGGACGCCATACGGGAAATCCGCCATTTATCCGCAAAACAATGCTTTGTCAGCGGAATGTCAGCTGTTGTGACGGATACCAAAGATTTGGCGGAGCATGAAGAACCAATTTATGTCATGATTGCAGTTGCCTTAGCTGCTGTTGTATTGGGTGTCTGTATGGATTCGTATATTATTCCAATTATATTCCTTTTGGGAATTGGTATGGAAATTCTGTACAATTTGGGGAGCAATTACTTTATGGGGGAAATTTCTTATGTGACAAAAGCCCTCAGCGCAGTATTGCAGCTGGGCGTAACCATGGATTATTCCATATTCCTGTGGCACAGTTACCAGGAAGAATGTGAAAAACTGCCGGGAGATAAACCGGCGGCAATGTCCCAGGCAATCGCCCATACCATAACCTCGGTATCGGGCAGTTCCATCACCACCATCGCCGGCTTCATCGCTTTGTGCTTTATGACCTATAAGCTGGGGCTGGACCTGGGGATCGTAATGGCCAAGGGCGTTATTTTCGGCGTCATCGGCAGCGTCACCATTCTTCCGTCCATGATTCTGGTATTCGATAAATTGATTCAAAAAACTATGCATAGGGAAATCATACCGGAAATGAACCGGCCGGCAGCCTTTATCATACGCCATGCCCGCCTCTTTGGCCTTCTGTTCCTGATTTTGCTGGTACCGGCCCTGATCGGATATACCAGGACCGATGTCTATTACAATTTAGATGCCAGCCTGCCAAAGAATCTGGACAGTATTGCAGCCAATGAAAAGCTGGAAAAAGAGTTTGATATGGGGTCCACCTATATGATTCTGGCCGATGCCAACCTTAGTGCCAAGACTGCCGACCGGATGACAAAAGAGATTGAGAAGGTAGACGGCATAAATACTGTTCTTGGTTTTAACTCGGTGATGGGACCGGCCATACCAAAGGATATGATTCCGGACAGCGTTTTGGATGAACTGCAGGAGGGCGGCCGCCAGCTGATGATTATCAATTCCAAATACAAGGTGGCAACGGGAGTCGTTTATAAACAGATCCGGCAAATTAACCAGATTACGGAGAAGTATGATCCCAAAGCCATGGTCATCGGCGAGGCTCCATGCACCAAGGATTTGATTTCCATCACCAACCACGACTTCAAGGTGGTCAGCTTGATTTCCATCATTGCCATCTTCCTGATCATCGCCATCAATTTTAAGTCGGCCTCTTTGCCGGTCATACTGGTGGCTGTCATCGAACTGGCGATCTTTATCAATATGGGAATTCCATTTTACACTGGCACCCGCCTTCCCTTCATCGCATCCATCTGCATCGGTACCATTCAGCTGGGGGCGACGGTGGACTACGCCATACTGATGACCACTCGATTCAGGCGAGAGCTGCAGCTGGGAAGGGAAAAAAAGGAAGCTGTGCGGATTGCACTCAGCACTTCCATTCCGTCAATCATCGTCAGCGCGCTATGCTTTTTCGCGGCCACATTCGGCGTTGGCATTTATTCGGATATTGACATCATCAGCTCTCTGTGCGGCCTGATGGCGAGAGGGGCTCTGATCAGCATGATGATTGTAATCTTTATTCTGCCTGCAATGCTGGTTTTATTCCACCGCATCATATGCAGCACCAGCATGGGCTTTAAGCATTCAAAGGAGGAAGCAGAAAATGAAAAGAAACTTGAGGCAAACTAGAATCCTGACTGTGATACTGAGCCTGGTCCTTGCGGCAGCAGGCAGCACCGCTCCGGTCTTTGCCGCCGAAAAAACGGATGACGCCTTAATTTCCAAGGAGGAAACCGTGTATGTCATGGCCGACGAAAATGGAGATGCCAGTAAAATTATCGTCAGCGAATGGCTGAAGAACGCTGGTGAGCTCAGTCTAATCAAAGACTATACGGAACTGAAAGAAATTGAAAACGTTAAGGGAGACGAGTCCTTTGATCAAAAAGACGGCAAGGGAACCTGGAAAGCGGAGGGTAAGGATATTTATTATCAAGGAAAAATAAAAAAGGAGCTGCCCGTCGAAATGAAGGTCAGCTACTACTTGAATGATAAGGCTGTCACATCGAAGGAAATTGCCGGAAAAAGCGGTAAGGTAAAAATTCGCTTTGACTATACCAACAACCAAAAGCTGCACGGCGTCTACGTTCCTTTTGTGGTGATGACCGGCATGAGTTTGGATAACGATATTTTCAGCAAGGTGGAGGTGAAAAACGGCAAGGTGATCAACGACGGTCAGAAATCCATGGTTGTCGGCTATGCGCTCCCGGGACTTGCTCAAAGCTTGGAGCTGAAAGATACGGAGGTTGTTATACCAGATTACGTGGAGGTGACTTGTCAGGCAGAAAAATTTGCATTAGGCGGGACCATGACCGTTGCTTCAAGCAGCTTACTGGATGATCTGGATTTGGGAAGAATTGATTCCATGGACGACTTGAAAGCTGCGCTGGATCAGCTTCAGTCAGCGGCAGCTCAGCTGGAGGAAGGCGCTGAAAAACTCCAGAGCGGAGCGGGCGATCTGGCCAAAGGAACCAGTGATCTCTCGAAAGGGGCGGGGACGCTTTCCAAAGGGACAACGGATTTGTACAAAGGGGCGGGGACGCTGAAAGAAAAAGTGGAGCAGTTGGGGAATGGACTGAAGGAGGCCAAAGATGGAAGTGCCCGGCTGCAGACAGGCGCCGATCAGCTTCTGAAAGGTGCAGGCGATCTGGAGTCAGGTGCCGGCCGGCTGAAAGGAGGGATCGGCCAAATCCCGGGTAAGCTTCAGGAAGCCGTAGGCAAAGTATCGGCGGGAATTCAAGGAGCGCAGGGTCAGCCGGGAACCATACAGGCGGATGAAGCTGCACTGGCCGCATTAAACAAGATCGATGAAAGTAAGCTGAGCGATGGGGAGAAGACAGCGCTGGCACAGGCGAAAGGCGCCCTCCAGAAGAGCATAGACGGCCAGAAAAGCATTGTATCAGGGCTGACAAGTGAAAGTGCAAAGATGAAAGACAGCGTGGCAGCCTTGAGTGACGGCGCGGAAGAGCTGGCGGCGGGAACAAAGGACTTGAAAAACGGCCTGACCGATCTCTCCAGCGGCGCCAAAGACTTGAATACAGGAATTACAAAGGCCTGCGAGGGCGCAGGACTTTTAAAAGACGGAGCTGCCGATTTAAAAAAGGGGGCCCATCGAGTTAACGATGGTGCAGGCGATCTGAATGCAGGGGCCAAAAAAGTAAATGCCGGTGCCGGTACTTTGGCGACGGGAGCCAGAGATTTGGCCGGGGGCATTTCCAAGTTCAAGAGCGACGGGGTGGATAAACTGGCAGAAGCCTTTAACGGAGATCTTTCCAAGGTAGTCGATCGTCTGAAAGCTTTGCAGAAGGCGGCATCCGATTATCAGAGCTTTGCCGGCAAACAGGCACAGACCAAAGGTACCGTAAAATTTATCTATAAAACCGACGAGATCGAGTAAGAGAATTGCTTTTGCTGCCGCAAGTGTGTTAAAATTACACAAAAGTCAATAAATGCGGGAGGAATGAGACGATATGGTAATTGCAGTAGTAGACGGACAGGGCGGAGGTATCGGAAGGGCCGTCGTTGAAAAGATAAAGGCAGCGATGCCGGCAGCACATGTGATCGGGCTGGGCACCAATTCAGTTGCTACCGGCCAGATGCTGCGGGCAGGCGCTGATGATGGCGCCACAGGAGAAAATGCTATTGTCCACAATATGCAGCATGTTGATATTGTGGTAGGAGTAATTGGAATACTCAATGCCAACTCTATGATGGGTGAATTGACACCGGCTATGGCCTCTGCCATCGGCGGCAGCCATACCTATAAAGTGCTTCTACCCATCAATCGCTGTCATATCCATGTGGTAAGCGTCGAAGATGTTCCTTTGGGCAAACATATCGACCATGCCATTGAAGCAATCAGGAGGTATATTGAGGAACAGGAATGAGGAGAAGGCCGCTGCCTGGAAAAACTGAATATCATAGAAAAACCCTGCACTGCGGGGTTTTTTAGTTTGAAGGAAGACTTTAGGAGATGTGTCAGACCATGGATTTTCGGGGAACAGAGGAGTAGTAATACAGGCTGTATGGCTCAAGGCAGCAAGCATCAACAGGGATGAACAGCGATGGTATTAGAAAATATTGGTTACATTAAATGTAATCGAAATGTAACCTTGAACAATTATAATAACCTTAACGTAAAAAACAAGGGAGTATTTCCATTTACATAGGGAGGATTTTGTTCATGAAAAAAGGAAAAGGTATTCGAATCGCATACAGCCTGCTCATCGTATGCTTCCTGTTCGCTCAGATGACGACGATGTCTTTCGCGGAATCCCAAGGCGGGTCTGAAAAAGCGTCGACTGCGGAACAACAGAAAACGGAAAGAACACAGGATAAGAGCAGCAGACAGGCGGATTCGAAAGAAGTCGGTTATTATACCATCGAATATATCGTTGACCCCGCCTACGATCACTATTATGTGTTAAAGCAAAGCGGCAGCCGCAGCTATACAATGAAGAAAAAAACCACCGAAAAGATTACCTCTTTCGGTGTATGGCTGCTAGCAAAAAATCAAACCGGAAACGGAGACATGAACGTAAAGATGACACTGCTCAACACGGCTCATGGAAAATGGGGACAAAAGGATGTACGTTTTGCACCGGGCGATGCCATCGATGTACACAAAAATAATCAGGCTTTCGTTAATTATAGCAATGGGTTCGGATTTACTAATTTTGATGCGGATTCGACGATTCGTATTATGGTCGGCCCATATAATCCGCCGGTGGAAACAGCTTTACATTCCATTGAATTCCGCGTCAGTCCCAGAGGCGGCGGAAAATTGACTGGTAAGACGTATTTTGAAGACATTGCTCATGGAACCCTTTTCGGAGATGTGGTAACAAAGCTGCCCGGAGCCGACCCTGACCCGGGATATCAGTTTGCGGGATGGGATCCTGTAAAAGGGCTGCCTGCAGCGGACAGTAAAGTGGAAGGAAATCTGCATATTGAAGCGGAATTTGAAGAAACGGAGGCTGCGATCCGCTATCGATCTTCTGATGAAACCGCAGGTACGGTGGATCGTGAGGCTGAATCGGTGAAAGCAGTCAGCGGCAGTACCAAAGGCGTTGCTGCCAGTGCCAACTCCGGCTTCCGCTTTATCAACTGGACTGATGAGAGCGGAAAAGAAGTAAGCAAAGAAGCAGGCTTTAACCCGCAAAAGAATGATGACAGCGTTTATGAAACACAGACCTATACGGCTCACTTTGAAGAAGAGGTGGAACAGTTTTATAAAGGTGAGGAGAATACGTCTTCAACCCAACAGCAGCAATCCTCTGCCGGAGAACGGCAGCAGAACGAGTACGTTAAGAAGGGAGCTGCAGGGAATACAGCAGAATCCGCCGTTCAGACAAGGGCAAATCGGAATGCTTCGGTGAATACAAATACGGCGGATGCAGCTGTGGGCAGCGCTGACTCGCAGGATAAAACGGCCCCGGCCGCTGTCTCCATCCAGGACAGTCAGGTTCCGCTGGCCGCGGGGATATCCAAGGAAAGCGGCTGGGCATTTCTCAACTTGATCTTCGCAGTCTTGGCAGCTTTGATGAGCGTATATGTTCTGGCAGGCAAAAAGCAGAGCAAAGGCATGTTTAAGGCAGGCAGCGCATTTGCGGCTATCTGTGCAATTATGATCTTTATACTGACGGCTGAGATGAACCTGCCTATGATTTTGGCGGATCCGTGGACTGCGCCTATCGGGCTGTTGACGCTTTTAGAAGCAGTGATAACAAGGCTGGCGATAAAAGATGCTGCAAGAAAAAAAGGAAACTAAAGGTTACAAAATGAAAGCTGGGGCTGCTCACATTGCTTGGTGCGGCAGCTCCAGCCTTTTTATGTTACACGGCTGATGGAAAAGGATTACTAACCTTAACGAAATAAGCCTGGATCATGCGTACTCCTATGGAAGGTAGTCGAACAATAAAATTGTTAGCACTCTACTTGGGTGAGTGCTAAAAAAGTTCTTTACTTTTTGCTCATGCAGGATTACAATATAGGTGTAAGATAAATTATCCTTGTTAATACTAAGGTTAACAGGCGTGGAGGTGAACATAAATGAACTTAGAAAAATACACACAGAATGCCCAGGGGGCCATTATGGATTGCCAGAATATCGCCATAGACGAAGGACATCAGCAGCTTGAGGCAGAGCATCTGCACCTTGCACTAATCATGCAGCAGGACGGACTTATCCCGAAACTTCTCAAGTTCATGGAAATAAATGTTGGGGCTGTTATTGGGGATTTAGAGGAAGAGATGGAAAAGCTTCCGAAAGTAACCGGCGGAGCCGACAACATGTATTCGTCCAGGCGGCTTTCCCAAATCCTGATGAAAGCGGAAAAAATCGCAGAGGAGTTCAAGGATGAATATGTCAGCGTAGAGCATATGTACCTGGCCCTCCTCGAAGAAAAAGGGACGCCGTCTTCCAAGATATTCAAGAAGTACGGCATTACAAAGAACAAATTTCTGGAGGCTCTGGAAAAAGTCAGAGGCAACCAGAGAGTAACCAGCCAGAATCCAGAAGATAATTATGATGCATTGAACAAATACGGCCGTGACCTTGTGGAAATGGCAAAAGAGGGAAAGCTGGATCCGGTAATCGGCAGGGACGCGGAAATCCGCCACACCATCCAAATCCTTTCCAGAAGAACGAAGAATAACCCGGTGCTGATTGGCGAACCGGGCGTAGGCAAGACAGCCGTTGTAGAAGGCCTGGCCCAGCGTATCTTAAACGGCGATGTGCCGGAAGGGCTGAAAGATAAGACCATCTTTGCCCTGGATATGGGGGCGCTGATCGCAGGCGCCAAATTCAGAGGTGAATTTGAGGAGCGGCTGAAAGCCGTATTGAATGAAATCGAAAAATCAGAAGGCCGGATCCTGCTGTTTATCGATGAAATCCATAACATTGTAGGCGCCGGCAAATCGGAAGGCGCGATGGACGCAGGCAACCTGCTCAAGCCAAAACTGGCCCGAGGCGAACTCCACTGCATCGGCGCGACCACGTTGGATGAATACAGAAAGTACATTGAAAAAGACGCAGCTCTGGAGCGGCGTTTCCAAAAGGTACTAGTGGACCAGCCGACGGTGGAAGATACCATTTCCATTTTGAGAGGCCTGAAGGAGCGTTTTGAGATTCATCACGGCGTACGAATCACGGATAATGCGCTGATTGCCTGCACGACCCTTTCCGACCGCTATATCACGGACCGGTTTTTGCCGGATAAAGCCATCGACCTGATGGACGAGGCGGCATCGAAGATTCGGACCGAGATCGACAGCATGCCGGCCGAGCTGGATGAGATTTCACGAAAGATCATGCAGCTGGAGATTGAAAAACAAGCGCTGGGTAAAGAGACGGACGACGCTTCCAAGGCCCGGATGGATCATTTGGAAAAAGAATTGTCCCAGCTCAAGGATGAAAGCGCTACTATGCGGGCTCAGTGGGAAAATGAAAAGAAGGCCATCACTGAGGCCAAGGGGACCAAGCAGCAGATCGAGGAAGTTAAACTTCAGATTGAAGAGGCTGAGAGAAATTACGATTTGGAAAAACTGGCCCAGCTGAAATACGGAACCCTTCCCGAACTGGAAAAGAAGCTGGAAGACGAAAAGGAGCAGGCCGACGAAGCCAAGGAAAACCGCCTGCTAAAAGAAGAAGTTGGCGAGGAAGAGATTGCAGAAGTCGTTGCAGGTTGGACTGGAATCCCGGTGAGCAGACTGGTGGAATCGGAGCGGGAAAAATTGCTGCGTCTGCCGGAAACGCTGCACAAACGAGTCGTCGGCCAGGATACGGCGGTGGATGCAGTAGCAGAAGCCGTGCTCAGGGCAAGGGCCGGATTGAAGGACGAAAGCAAACCCATCGGTTCCTTTATCTTCCTGGGACCCACCGGCGTGGGCAAAACCGAGCTGGCAAAGGCATTATCAGAAGCCATGTTCGATTCGGAACGCAATATGGTGCGGATTGATATGTCCGAATATATGGAGAAGCACTCTGTATCCAGATTAGTAGGGGCTCCTCCGGGATATGTGGGCTACGATGAAGGGGGACAGCTGACGGAAGCCGTAAGGAGAAAACCATATAGCGTGATCCTCTTTGACGAAATTGAAAAGGCTCACCCGGATGTGTTCAACATCCTGCTGCAGCTTCTGGACGACGGCCGCTTGACGGATAATCAGGGAAGGACCGTGGATTTTAAAAATACCATTGTTATCATGACGTCCAACATTGGCAGCCAGTATTTGATCGATGGAATCAAGGCCGACGGCACAGTGGACGATGGCGTAAAACAGCAGGTTGAAGACGAGACGAAAAAGTATTTCCGGCCAGAGTTCCTAAACCGTGTGGATGATATCGTCGTATTCTCGCCGCTGACAGAAGACCAGATCGGAAGAATTATCCAGCTGTCCATGGTGGATATTGAAAAGCGGCTGGCGGATAAGAATATCCATCTGACCCTTACAGATGCGGCCAAGAGCTTTATTGCCCGAGAAGCTTACACACCTGCGTATGGCGCAAGACCTGTCAAACGGTACCTGCAGAAACATGTGGAAACCGAGCTTGCAGGCGAGATTATCCGCGGCAATATTAAAGACGGCGACAGCGTTGAGATGAGTACGGACGGTGAAGCTTTGACCTTTATTACAAAATAAAGACGTGTGCATAGGAATCTTGGAGTCCTGGACCGATTGGAAGAAGCCAATCTCAGGCAGGGCCCATGCAAAGAAGGGGCTGTCACAATGTGGCAGATCCCTTCTACTGCGGGATTCCATCATGCACACGTTTTTTAGATGGCATGGGCTTTTTCGTAAAAAACTTAAAATAAATTCTAGTATTTACGCAATTTGCAACGGTTGTGTCCTCTCCAACCGGTGTTAAAGCAGTTTTGACCGTTCCCGGCCACCATCAGACCCCGCAAACCCACAACTTTGCGTAAAAAATAAAACGTTTTCGAACGTTTTCCCGGTTTGGCTTCCGGGACCTCCCGGATCAGTCAGGCCTGGCCAGGTCCAGCCGCCTGGAGCAGCCATTTGGCACTGCCCCTGTCGTTTTGCCTGTCCAAGCTAATTTCTCCGCAATCAGAGCAGATTGAAGCTGGATTTTATCTGCGGAAACTGATAAAATCTATCGTGGATAGATTGGAATTATAATCTTAGATAGGAGATAGACGATAGATGCTTGAACTGGATCAATTAAAGCGCAGCACCTTGGCGCGGTTTTACACCAGAGGAAAACAATTGTACGAACAGGGACATGTGCGCAGCCTGGAAGTTCAGAGCTTCGGACAGGGCGGCGGAGCGCCCGCTGTCCATGTAAAGGGCGAAGTTCTGGGAAGCAGCGGAAAGGTGTATAAGACCAGCGTGTTTATACGAAGCGATAAAATGTTTTCCTATGGCTGCACCTGCCCATCAGTTAACCAGTTTCCATATCCCTGTAAACACTGCGTTGCTTTGGCCCTGAGGTACCGGCAGCAGCAGGAAGATGCCAAGGGAAATACAGGCGTCCTTTTCCTACAGCAGGAACTTCAGAAGCAGGAAGAACCGTTTTCAAGACGGCTTTCGTCTTCCTTTCCTATACAAGAAATGATCTATCATTACTCGATGACGGACAAGGCGAGATATTTTCAGGCAGAGATTACCGGTACTATTGATTTAACACCAACCCTTCATAAGAGTTTTGGATCGCCCTGGCAGGTGGAATTTAAAATCGGAACGGAAAAACGAATGTATGTACTGAAAAACATTGTTGATTTTGTCCGCGCCGTAGAAAAGAAAGAAACGACGGCTTACGGCAAAAATCTGGAATTTATCCATGAAATCAGCGCCTTTACAGATCGTGCGCAGAAATTTTACATTTTTCTCAGAGAATGTCTGCAGGAGCGATCTGTAAGGGACAGCCAATATGGATACTCGAGGCGATATGGAGAAATGGAGAAATTGCGCAAGATGATCCTGACGGATAAAAATTTGGCCGATTTCTTTTCTATAATGTGGCCTGAACCCTGCCAGGTCAGCGACAAAAACAGTAAGTATATCACGTTTTCGGAAGAAGAACCTAAACTGGAAATGGCATTGGTGAAATCTGCGGCGGGCGGCTACGATCTGGCTATTCCAAATGTGCAGATGGTCAGCAATGAGCAGGATAATTTTCTGATCAGCGGCGATCAGGTATTACGATGCAGTGATGAATTTCGCAGTCATATGGAAGCTCTGTGCAGCGCAGCGGGCCGATACGGAGGAGAAGTTCTTCATATTGGAGAGAAAGATATGCAGGCATTTTGCGCCACAGTGCTTCCGGCCGTTCAGGGATTTTCTGAGATTGCAGGTCTTGAAGCTGCTGAACAATATCTGCCCGAGCCATGTCAAATCCGCTTCTTTTTGGATAAGGAGGACGGCATGTTTGTCTGCCGCCCGGAAAGCCGGTATGGGCAAAAAGAGACGTTCAACCTGCTGCAAAAGCTGGAAGTCAGTCAGATGTACCGGGATACGGTCGCCGAGGGAAAGGCGGTCCAGGCCGCGGGCCGGTATTTTCCTGAGCAGTACCGGGACCATCTCTGGCTGGATGAAATGGACGAGGACCGGGTGTACGATCTTTTTTCCGATGGTATCGCAGACTTGGAGCAGCTGGGGGAAGTCTTTTTATCGGCTGCCCTCAAGAGGATTTCCATTCATCAGGCACCGGAAGTAGGCATTCATGTGGGAATGGACAGCGGTCTTTTGGATCTGAGCATCGATGCCGGAGATATGCCTCAGGAAGAAATGGAGGATTTGCTCCAGGCCTATCGGCTGCGCAAGAAGTATTATCGGTTGAATAATGGCGATTTTATGCGTCTTGCGGACAGTGGCCTTGCGGCGGTCTGGGAGCTGGCTGACGGTCTGGGAGTGAGCGACGAGGAATTGCGGGACGGCCATTTCCATGTGCCTCAATACCGGTCCTTTTATATCGATCAGGTGTTGAAATCCTGTGAAGGTGCGGTTGTCAGCCGCTCCTCGTCCTTTAAAAATCTGGTGCGCAATATTAAGGCGGTTGAGGACAGCGATTACGAGGTCCCCGCGCCGATCACGCCGGTTCTCAGAGGTTATCAGAAAAACGGGTACCGGTGGCTGATGACCCTGAGAGATCTGGGATTTGGCGGCATACTGGCGGATGATATGGGACTGGGTAAAAGTTTGCAGATGCTGACCTTTCTCTATACGTCCAGGGAAGAGACAAGGAAGAACGGAGAGCAGAGAACCAGTCTGCTGGTCTGCCCGGCTTCCCTTGTCTATAACTGGATGGAAGAGGTGCTCAAGTTCGCGCCGGATTTAAAAACCCTGCTGGTTACCGGCACTGCTGCCGAACGGGAAGCAATGCTGGAGGAATGGACGCAATATGATCTTCTGATTACCTCCTATGACCTGCTCAAGCGGGATGAACACAATTATGAAGAAAAAGCATTCTATTGTCAAATTCTCGATGAGGCCCAAAACATAAAAAATTATCAGACCAAGGCTGCCAAAGCGGCGAAGAAGATTCGGGCGCAGGTTCGCTTTGCTCTGACCGGCACCCCTATCGAAAACCGCCTCAGCGAGCTGTGGAGCATCTTTGATTATTTGATGCCCGGCATTCTGGGCTCCTATGCATCCTTCCGAAAAAAATATGAGCTTCCCATCGTGCAGGATGGCAATGGTGAACTTTCTTTGCGGCTGCAGAGAATGATCAGCCCCTTTATTTTACGTAGGCTGAAACGGGACGTACTGAAAGAGCTGCCTGAGAAGAACGAAACCATCGTCTATGCCAGGATGGAGAAGGAACAAGAAGCCCTTTACAAGGCCAATGCCAAGCAATTATCGGAGACCATCGCCGGTAAAAACGGAGAACAGTTTCGAACCGGAAAGATTGAAATCCTTTCCGCATTGACCAGGCTGCGCCAGCTGTGCTGCGACCCCCATCTGGTCTATGAAAATTACCAAGGGGCTGCCGCCAAGCTGGAAACCTGCATGGATCTGGTGGAGTCGGCCATTGAGTCGGAGCAGAAGGTGCTGCTCTTTTCCCAGTTTACCTCCATGCTGGATTTGATCGCAGATGAGCTGGAGCGCAGAGGCATTTCCTATTATATGCTCACCGGAGCCACCGGAAAAAAAGAGCGGCTGGAGATGGTCCACCAGTTCAATGAAGGGGATATTCCGCTGTTCCTCATTTCCCTGAAAGCAGGAGGAACCGGACTCAACCTGACTGGTGCTACCGTGGTTATCCATTACGATCCCTGGTGGAATGTGGCTGCGGAAAATCAGGCGTCCGACCGGGCTCACCGGATCGGCCAGGATAAACAGGTCACGGTATTCAAACTGATTATGCAGGGGACCATTGAGGAACGAATCCGCAAACTGCAGGAACGCAAAGCCCATTTGGCCGATGAGCTGGTAGGCGGCCAGGGCATGGCATTATCCCAACTGACCAGAGAAGACTTTATGGAGCTGTTGAATGTGTAAGTGTACACACCGCAGGCAATTTCCTATTTGCTTCAAAACGGACCACCGGCCATGAAGCCAAAAGCAAAGAGGGCTGTCGCATGAAGTGTGATTGCCTATGAATTTTGGTTTACCGTAATACCAGAACAGCCACATGAACAAATCCGTACGCAAAAAACAAAGGCCCCATATGTCGGTTCATATGAGACCTTGTTGTAAAATATGCGGACCTATCTTCCATCCTCCTTAAACCAAGAGAACAAGCCTTTGGTCATACATAGGATAACGACGATAAATGGCAGCGACGTGATGATGGTAATGGTCTGCATGGTGCTGAGCGGCGCCCCGATGAAGTTCATGCACAGGGGGATCAGCGCCAGCGTCACGCACCAGAGCAGCCGCAGCAGCGGGGATGTGTTCTCGCTTTCCTTCAGCTCCTTGGTCGATGCGGCCGATAAGGAGAAAGCCGCAGAATCAAGGGATGTTGCCAGAAACAACACAGTAATGACAAGGAAGGCAATAATGCCGACTATGCCGAATACGGTTTCATCCAGAATGGCGATAATCGCATTGGCGTTTCCTTCTTCCAGAAGAGTGTCCACAACATTGAGCTGATTCTTCAGCTCCAAATTCATACTAAAACTGCCATTGATGCCGAAGAAAACGAAGCAGCCGATTCCGCCGCCGAACATGACGCTGCAGATCATTTGCCGCAGAGTACGGCCTTTGGAGACCTTTGTGATGAAGATCGCCATCAAAGTGGCATAAACGATGCCGAAGGCATAGAAGAAAATGGTCCATGCTTCGGGAAATCCGCCCTGTTCGACCGGATCGGTCCACAGACTCATACCGATGTAATTCTGCACCATAATGCCCAGGCCGTTGGTGATTTCCTTAATAATGAACTTGGTCGGGCCGGTGAACAGCAAAGCCAGTATGAAGATAATCGCTGCATAAACATTGAAGGAACTGAGTTTTTTCATGCCCTTTTCAATGCCCACATAGGAACTGAGGGTAAAGAGGGCGGCGATGGCCAGGGTTACAATCACATTGGTGGTAAAGGTCGGATCGAAATGAAAGATTCGGCCCAGACCGGTTGCAATGACGGGAATCCCCAGGCCCAGAGTCACGCTGAGGCCGCCGACAACGCAAAATACGAAAAAGAAATCCACCAGCCGCCCCAGGGGACGGGCATACGGCTTGTCGCCGATCATGTTTTCACAGATTGAGCTGAAGCGGAGAGCCGGTATTTTCCTGCAATGATAGCCGTAGGCCACAGGAATTGCCAGAACCACGAACATGGCCCAGGGCGTAAATCCCCAGTGGAACAAGTTGTATGCCGTCGCCCATTCGGCGGCGGATACGCTGAACGGCTCAATATGCTGTGCCGGACTGGAATAATAGTAGGCCCATTCAACGAAAGACCAGATTACGCAAGCAGAGCCCAGCCCGGCGCAAATCATCATCGACAGGTATTGGAACATGGTAAACTCGGGAGCGCCCTCGCCCAAATGGATTTTTCCGTACCGGCTGAACGCCATAAAACAGCAATACAGAAAGACGAGAAAACCGAACCAGAGTATGGGTGAACCCAGATTATCTGTGATCAAACTGAACAACGAGGCGATGAAATCCGTCCCGCTTTCCGGGAAAACCGCCAGCAGGACAACGACCACGATAATCAGAAACAAACTGACGATCATTAATGGTAAATCGATATTCTTACTTTTCATGCCACCCTCCTTTCTTTATACGAATC
The DNA here is from genome assembly GCA_902363595.1 of Clostridia bacterium. Taxonomy (GTDB): domain Bacteria; phylum Bacillota; class Clostridia; order Peptostreptococcales; family Anaerovoracaceae; genus Hominibacterium; species Hominibacterium faecale. The sequence goes on from CABJAP010000002.1 coordinate 40,936, forward strand.
AGAACCTATTTCTTTTCATAAATCTTTTCGCCGTCCAGCCAGGTTTCCATGACTTTGATGTCCCGCATCCGCTGAATCTCATCCTCTTTCAGGTCCAGGGGAGACTCACTGAGTATGGCAAAGTCAGCCAGCTTTCCAACTTCGATGGAACCGGCGATATGGCTGCGTCTCAGTGCCCGGGCCGCATAAATGGTATAAGCCTTCAGGCCGTCTTCAACGGTGATCGCCTGCTCCGGACAAAGAACCGTGCCTTCATTGGTTCTTCTGGTAACCGCGGTAGAAATCGCTTCCATTGGGTTGGGCGTCGTCACCGGTGCGTCGGAAGAAATGGTGTAGAGGCTGCAATACTTTTTAAAGCGGGCCATAGGCATAAATTCTTTGCCTTTTTCCTCCCCAATGGCGTCTACAACGCCGTCGCCGTACAAGTAGAGAAACTCCGGCTGGGTGGAAGGAATCATGCCCAGCTTGCCCATGCGGATCGCCTGCTCTTCTGTAACCAGACCCGCATGCTCGACCCGGTGGATTGCTTCCGGCCATGGATCTTCTGCCTGGGCTTTTTCGATCGCATCGATAATGGGATCGACGGCAGCATCGCCGGTGGCATGGGTCAAAGTATGAAGCCGGTTTTTATGGGCCTTAACCAAAATCTCGATCATTTCTTCCGGTTCATGGTAGTTATAGCCTTCATGGCGATCACTGTCCAGATAACCGGTGCTGACATTGGCGGTTCCCGACAGCAAAGAGGCGTCGGAATAGAACTTGATGGAGCCGATGGTCAGCCAGTTGTCCCCAAAGGTACTGTTAAAGCCCAGGGCAATTACGTCATCCAGATAATTGGAAAGGAAGGACATTTCCATACGCATCTTCAGTTTTCCCTGATCCCTTGCCCGCAGGTACGTGTTTAATTCTTGTTTTGTAAGCTGGACTTCGTTTACGGTGGTGATACCGGCCCTTACGAAAAAGTCCTGCCCCACTTCAAATCGCTGCATCAAATGGTCCGGGCTGTCAGGCATATGAATGTTGGGGCCGTGGTTTTGCGGCTGAACGCCGTCCAGACCCGATAAAAGATCGTTGGCGCTGTCAAAGAGCTGGCCGTTGGGCTTACCGTCCTTGTCACGTCCCAGCGCGCCGCCTGGAGGATCTGGAGTGTCGTCTGTCACGCCGATGGCCCGCAGCAGCTTTGTGTTAACCACATTGCAGTGGCCGCTGGCATGCATGATCTGAACGTAGACGTCGGTAGAAACCTGGTCCAAATCTGCGGCAGTAGGGTGCCTTCTTTCTTTAAAGTTCCTCTGGTCAAAGGCATAGCCGCGGATGGCCTCGCCTGCCGGAAGGGTTTTGCCGTGCTCCTTTAAAACGCGGATCAAATCATCAATTCCTGCCACCTTGGGGTAGTCCAGATCGGCCCAAATGCGGCACATCCCAAGCATCATCGGATGAGTATGGGTATCGACAAATCCCGGCATCATGCAGCGTCCGTTCAAGTCAACGGTCTTGCAGCCGCTTCCGGCAGCCTCTCTGCATTCGGCCAAAGTGCCGACGGCCTTGATCACATTGTCCTCCACATAAACCGCTTCAACTTGTTTGTTTTCTGCCATTGTGAGAATGGTTCCACCTGTAAAAATCCGTTTCATATAATCCTCCTTTTTATTACGCGGGAAATATCATCAGCGATATTTCCGGAGTATCAACAAAGTCTACTTCTTTTAAGAAACGGCGAAGCCGACTTTGTTTTAAAGAAAAACGCCTTTTGCGTTTATAAAAAGCAAAAGGCGTGCCAATGGACATATACGGGAAGCTGAAAGGCGTGGGGACCGCTGAAAATAGAAGGATTATTCTTTCTCAAATAAGCGCGGGCGCCATGTATGAGCTGACTAGATTGAAACCTGTTCTCAATCTTGCATAATGGACACAAAACATGAAATTTCAACGCTTAAGGCCAATATGTAAATATCTGTTATTCAGAGTTGATTAGACGGATGGCGTATTTTTTTATCTTACGCGCGGCAGTGGCCTGGCTGATGTTCAAAGCCTGGGCAACCTTGATGGAAGTGCCATATTTCAGATAGGCGTGGCGTATGATTTCACCTTCGTATTGATCGAGCGCAAATTGCAGGTCGGAAACATCATAAATTGACGTATGGTTTTGCTGCGGGCCATGACCCAGGGAATCCATTAAGTCGGCGGGCAGGGCGTCTTTGGTAATAATCTGGTCCTCAGAAGTGACAACCATCCGATAAATGACATTTTCCAGTTCCCGCACATTGCCAGGCCAGTCATAAGTATTAAAGGCGTTCATTACATCCTTATCGATCATCTTCTCCAATCCGAATTTTTTGTTTGCCTTTTCCAGGATACTATTGGATAAGGTGACAATATCCTCCCGGCGTTCTCTCAGCGGCGGAAGGGTGAAGGTTACTGTATTCAAGCGATAAAGCAGATCCTGGCGGAATCGGTTTTGTTCCACTTCCCGGCTGAGATCCTTGTTGGTCGCTGATATGATTCGGCAATCGATTTTGATCGACTGACTGCCGCCGATCCGGCGGACTTGACTGTCTTGGAGAACTTTTAAGAGCTTGGCCTGTGATTGCATGGGAAGCTCGGACACTTCATCCAGGAAGAGAGTGCCGCCGTTTGCCACTTCAAAAAGACCCTTTTTACCTTTCTGGTCAGCTCCGGTGAATGCTCCCCGCTCATAACCGAATAATTCCGATTCGATGAGATTTTCAGGCAGAGCGCCGCAGTTGACTTCTACAAAGCGGCCGTCTTTGTAGTCGCTCAGCTCATGTACTTTTTTGGCCAGCAGGGTTTTTCCCACGCCGGTTTCCCCCAAGAGCAGCAGGTTGATATTATATTTGGCTGTGCTTTGCAAGGCTTTCAAGGTTTTCTGAAAGGAGCCGTTATTGGTAAAAAAATTATCGATTACCAGGGATTCATAAGACAGCTCATCCATGGTTTTTTCGTACTGCCTAACCTTGTCCATCAGTTCTTCGTACATGTTTTTAATTTTGATATGCTGGCCCATATCCCGGGTAAAGGTAACGACTTTTAAAATCTTTTTGTTTTGGTCGAAAACAGGGAAGGCGGATACAATGACGTGCTGGCCATCTTTCAGGGTTTGTATGCGGGTGATTTCACTTCCTGTCTTTAAGACGATGGCGGCGGAAGAAGGGCGGAAATACCCTTCCTCTTCCAAGTCGAATACGCTGCGGCCCAGCAGTAAATCGGCATCCAGACCGTAACTGGCTTTGAAGTTGTCATCTACGTAGATTACCATACCTTCGCCATCGGTGATTAAAACGCCGGAAAAGCTGGCGGCCTTAAAGAGCTCTTTCATGATATCCGTGCTGCACATAATGTTTCATCTACTCCTTCCTACTACAGTTCGACTGGGCGCAGTCATTAAAAAAGGGGCGCATGCACAAGAGAGATCAAGTACACGCACCCGGTTTGTTCATTGGCTATTTTTCTTGGTGGACGACCGGTTTGGCCGGCGGTCTTTTGGATGGCGCACCGCCTTCGGTATCCTTGATGATTTCCGTCAGGGAGCTGGCCAGACCGGCGATTCCCTGAATTTCCGATGGAATGATGATCTTAGTCGCTTTTCCGTCCGCCGCGGCCCGGAACGCGTCCAGGCTCTGGATGGTCAAAACCTCCTGTGTGGGTTCGGATTCGGACAGCATGCGCAGTCCGTCGGCCGTAGCTCTCTGAACCATGCGGATCGCCTCGGCTCTACCTTCCGCTTCTCTGATGGCCGACTGCTTTGCGGCTTCGGCTTCCAGAATAACCGCTTCTTTCTGTCCTTCCGCGATGAGGATGGCGGATTTCTTTTCTCCTTCAGCGCGCAGAATGGATTCACGACGTTCACGTTCAGCACGCATCTGCTTTTCCATGGCCATCTGTATATCCCGGGGCGGAGTAATGTTCTTTACTTCCACACGATTGATTTTGATGCCCCAAGCATCGGTGGCTTCGTCCAGGACAATGCGGATTTTGCCGTTGATATGCTCCCGGCTGGTGAGGGTTCCGTCCAGCTCCAGCTCTCCGATGATGTTACGAAGGGTGGTGGCAGTCAGGTTTTCAATGGCAGCCATTGGGTTTTCCACACCATAAGCATACAGCTTGGGATCGGTGATCTGAAAATAAACCACCGTGTCGATTTCAATGGTTACGTTATCCTTTGTGATAACAGGCTGGGGCGGAAAGTCGATAACGTGTTCTTTGAGGGAAACCTTTCTCGCCACTTTGTCGATGAGCGGAATTTTAAAATGCAGTCCCACCTGCCAAGTGCAGTGATAAGCGCCAAGACGCTCCAAAACATAGGCGTGCGCCTGGGGCACGATACGGATATTGGTCACGATCAGCCAGATGATCAGTACGATCAGGATGATCGGAGCAATGATAGACATGATATTCATGTAAGATCCTCCTTTTATTTTGTAATCGGTTCTTCAGAAGGAGTTACGACCAGCTTTACGCCTTCCACTCGATCGATGATTACCGTTGTTCCTTTTTGAATCGTAGTATGGCTGTCTTTTGCTATGGCAGACCATACGAGTCCGTCAACTTTGGCCTGTCCCGAACCGAACGGTTCGATGGTCTCTGTTACCATTGCCTCTCTTCCAACCAGCGCATCCACATTGGTCTTTTCATTTCCGATCTTCAGCCTTTTTTTGGCCAGAGGCCGGGTAAAGTAGATGAGCAGGATAGAGACGATAAGAAAAACGATAATCTGAATGGGCAGGGAAAACTTAGCCATAGCCACAATGGAAGCGATAATCGCCCCGCCGGTGAACCAGATTGTTGTAAGGCCCATGGTGGCAGCTTCGATGATGCCGCACACGGCTGCGATGATCAGCCAGATAACCGCCGCGCTCAGGGTAATTCCAAAGATTGTCATAAACACTCCCCCTTCTTTATTCATACACAAGCAATACCGGATTAACTTATTTTATCACAGTTTTCTGTTTATTTACATCTTCTTTTTTTGGAATTGTCGATATGTTTCTCCATCGCTTCGGCGCCTGCTTCCACATCCTTCTCCGTAAAGGCCTTAAAGATCATTCGGTGCTCTTCCAATACGGTGGTCAGATAATCGTCGGCATAGATGTCTTCCTGTAAGCGATATTTAAAATAAGTCTGGTAGGAGGAGAGGAGCTGCCGCAGCATGCGATTGTGCGATGCTTCGTAAATAATCTGATGAAATCCGGCATTGATGGTAAGCATTTTGTCCACATCGTTTCGCAGCGTATAAAACTCCATAAATTCGAAGGTTTCCTCCAGCGCTTCCATTTCATCATCGGTGATCCGCTCAATGGCCCACTTGACCGCCTGAATCTCATAAGCCTTTCGCAGCTCGAACATGTCCTCAAAATCCTGCTGGGAGAGGCCGATAACAAAAGACCCCCGATTGAGAATGTTCTCCACCAGGCCTTCCGTTTCCAGCTGACGCAGAGCTTCTCGCACAGGGGTGCGGCTTACCTTGTACTCCTTGCAGATCGTCTGTTCAGTAAGCTTCTGACCGGGAGCAAGCTTCCCGGTCAGAATATCTCTTTGCAGCTCTGAAAACAAATTTGTGGAAATTGGCGCATTTGATTTAGGATCATCAGAATGCTTGTAGAGTACCATAACTGTCTCCTTTATTGTTTAGCAAATGTTGCTGCTATTTCAGATGGCTGATTACAAATTCGGTAAAGTCGTCTGTCGAATTTCCCGTGCTGTTTGAGGTCATGCTGAGGGCGTCCAAAGCTTCGTCCAGTGCCTTGTCCAGGGCCGCAGCCTGGTCACCGTAGCCGATATGTCTCAGCAGCATAGCTCCTGCTCTTACGATGCTGGAAGGGTTGGCATACTGGCCTCTTCCTTCGGAAATCATTCTCGGAGCAGAACCGTGGATGGCTTCAAACATGGCGTAACGGCCGCCCTGGTTGATGCTTCCTGCCGTGCCGACGCCGCCCTGAATCTGCGCGGCTTCATCAGTTATGATGTCGCCGTAGAGGTTGGGCAGAATGAATACGTTGAACTTGCTGTTGGCCGGTTCTTTAATCAGGTTTGCTGCTGTGATATCAACGTAATAGTCGTCCACCTGGATTTCCGGGTAATCCTTAGCCACTTCGTAGCAGAGGCTGAGGAATTTGCCGTCGGTCTTTTTCATGATGTTGGCCTTGGTTACGATGGTGACTCTCTGGTTGCCGTTTGCTTTGGCAAATTCGAAAGCAGCGCGGGCAAGGCGGGTGGTTCCGATGGTGGTAGTGACTTTAAAGTCCATGGAAATATCGTCGTTGATATCCACGCCCTGGCTTCCCAGCGCATATTCGCCTTCTGTGTTTTCTCTGAAGAAGGTCCAGTTGATGTTCTTTTCCGGAATGGATACCGGTCTTACATTGGCAAACAGATCCAATTCTTTTCTCAGCTTTACATTGGCGCTTTCCAAATTGGGCATATTATCGCCTTTTCCCGGGGTCATGGTAGGTCCCTTGAGCAGAACGTGACAGTCCTTTACAGCTGCCAGCACGTCAGCGGGAACGGTTTCCATTTTTTCAATCCGGTTTTCGATAGTCAAGCCTTCGATGTCTCTCAGTTCCAGCTTTCCTGCCGCGATCTCGTCCGCCATCAGATGCTCCATGATTTTTTTGCAGGACTGGGTGATGATGGGGCCAATGCCGTCACCGTCGATGATGCCTACGATAATTTTATCCAGAGCCTCATAGTCCGTGGACTGGGGAGCGGTTTTCATCCGCTCTGCCCGCTCCAGCTGTTCTTTTACGATTGTTTCAAATGCCTTTACATATTCCATAGTGTTCCACCTTTTTAACCTTTCATGTAATTAATCTTGCCGCCCTTTAAGATCAGTGCGATCTCCAGGTCGGAGAAGTTAGTCTTTGTCTGATATGTTTTGCCTGTATTTTTGTTTTTTACTTCAACCGTGCCGCTCTGCACCTGCTTGGGCGCCTGCTCGATGACCAGCTCATCGCCGATGGTGAAATCGTCGTAATCAGCCGGATTTTCAAATACCAGAGGCATGATTCCGCTGTTGATCAGGTTGGAGCGGTGGATCCGCGCAAAGGATTTTGCCGCAACGAACTTTACGCCCAGATACAGCGGCGCCAGTGCGGCGTGCTCCCGGCTGGAACCCTGTCCATAGTTGTCGCCGCCGATGATGGCGCAGGTTCCGGCTTCCTTGCATCTTCCCGCGAACTCGCTGTCGACCTTCTCAAAGCAGTAGTTGGCCAGGTGAGGAATGTTGGAGCGATACGGCAGCAGTCTGGAGTCGGACGGCATGATATCGTCTGTCGTAATGTTGTCGCCTGCATGGAGAGTCACGGTTACTTCCACGGTTTCGGGAAGGGCGGTGTTTCTTGGGAACGGTTTGATGTTTGGTCCCATGGCCACCGGCGTATTTTCGGTATTGGTTCCTTCCGGGTAAACAATGAAGTTGTCATTTGCGGTAAAGTCGGTGTCTTCGATCTGCGGCAGGGCCTGGCCGGTTTTGCTGCCGTCTGTCAGCACGCCGGTAACTGCAGAGATGGCTGCGGTCTCAGGGCTTACCAGGTAAACGTCCGCATCCAGGGTTCCTGATCTGCCTTTGAAGTTCCGATTAAAAGTCCTCAGGGAAACCGCTCCTGATTTTGGCGATTGTCCCATTCCGATGCAGGGGCCGCAGGCGTTTTCAATGATACGCGCTCCGCTGGCGATGATATCGGCCAGGGCGCCGTTTTCTGCCATCTTAGTGAGAATCTTACTGGATCCCGGTGAAATAACCAAGCTTACATCAGGATGGACTTTCTTTCCTTTGAGGATGGCGGCAACCTTCATCAAGTCTGTGTAAGATGAGTTGGTGCAGCTTCCGATGGCAACCTGATCGACTTTGATTTCGCCGATGTTTGCTATAGAATCCACATTGTCCGGGCTGTGGGGCTGAGCAGCCAGCGGTGTCAGACTGTCCAGATCGACAATCAGTTCCTGATCGTAAACCGCATCGGCGTCTGCGGCCAGCGGCGTGTAATCGGCCTCTCTGCCCTGGGATTTGAGATATGCTTTTGTATTTTCGTCGCTGGGGAATACGGAAGTGGTCGCGCCCAGCTCCGCGCCCATGTTGGTGATGGTCGCTCTGTCGGTTACGGAAAGGGATTTCACGCCTTCGCCGGTGTATTCTACGATTTTGCCCACGCCACCTTTTACGCTCAGCTGCTGGAGCACGTACAGAATCACGTCTTTTGCCGATGTCCAGGGCTGGAGATGACCGTTCAGCTCGACTTTAATTACCTTGGGAGCAACTAGGCTGTAGGTGCCTTTTGCCATGGCTACCGCAACATCCAGTCCGCCGGCGCCGATGGCGATCATGCCCAGTCCGCCGCCGGTCGGCGTATGGCTGTCTGATCCCAGCAGGGTTTTTCCCGGTTTGCCGTAGTTTTCCAGGTGCAGCTGGTGGCAGATGCCGTTGCCTGGCTTGGAGAAGAGCACGCCGTGTCTCTGAGCGACGCTCTTGATGAAGGCGTGGTCGTCGGCGTTTTCAAATCCGGTCTGCAGGGTGTTGTGGTCTATGTAAGCGACGGAAAGCTCAGTCTGTACTTTGTCGACATCCATGGCTTCCAGCTGCAGGTATACCATCGTTCCGGTGGAATCCTGCGTCAGTGTTTGATCGATCTTGATCGTGATTTCTTCACCCGGTGTCAGATTGCCGCTCACCAGATGATTCTCCAGGATCTTATATGCTAGTGTTTTTCCCATTGTATATGGACCTCCTTGTCTTATAGAAATATGTAATTTTGATTGACGTATGTAATTCGCGCCTTTGAGGCGGCGAAATGGCGCGGGTGATCGATGCTGGCTGCGGTGATGTGTGCTGCCGCAGCTGCCTGCCTTCGGCACCATTGTATACAAGTATACCAGTATGCGGAATTGGGGTCAAGAGGCAGAATGGGGTTTTTTGAGGTGGTGGGGCGGGGGAAGGAAGGTGGGGGGTGCGCAGGGGAGAGGAGCGGGCCCTCTGGGCCCGGATAAATTAAGGCCGAAAAGTAAAATCATCGCTGGAGGCTATTTTAGCCTTGGCCCACGATAATTTTTAATCGCTGGAGGATGAAAAAAGGAGAATCAGCGATGATTTTCCGCTGGTTTTAGATGGAAAGATGGCAAAAAAGGAGCAAAATCATCGTGGAGAGGGCTGCCGGAGAGCGATCACGATGATTTGTCCGGGAGCTCTGGAGCCAGCCCAGCCCGGTAAGTCCCAGCATCAGCCTTCCCCGGAGCCCCGGGCCAACAAGAAATGAAGATTTTATGATATTTTTAGAATCTATTTGAATTTCAAAAGCTGATATGGTACGCTTAGGAACAGAAAGGGGCGCTTTGAGGATGTTAGGATATGTAACAGCGGATAGACCGGAATTAAAAATGCGGGAATTCGAAGTTTATAACGGATACTATTGCGGCGTTTGCAAATCCATCGCCCGGCGTTACGGACAGCTGCCGAGGATGGTGCTCAGCTATGACGCGGCGTTTTTGGCGCTTTTGATCGGCAGCCTCTACAGAGAAGAAGATCAGCCGGCCAGAGAACATTGCATCATTCACCCCATTAAGAAAAAAACCATTGTCAGCAATGAAGCCATCGATTATGCCGCAGATGTGATGCTGATCCTGGCCTGGCACAAGCTTCTGGATGACGCCAGGGATGAGGGAAAGCTGCACGCTAAGGCAGCGGCGAAAGCGTTAAAGCATATCTATCACAGGCTGGAAGCCGCCAGGCCCGGTCTTTGCCTGAGAGTTGAAAAAGGGCTGCAGGGATTGACCCAGCTGGAAAAAGACAAATGCGCCAATTTGGATCAGGCCGCGGAAGCCTTTGCCAAAATCATGGAAGCGATTTTTGAAGAGGGCCCTTTGCCGGGCGGATTTAAAGAACAAGAAGTCCTGCGCAGAATCGGCTATCATCTGGGAAAATGGATTTACCTGATGGATGCCATCGACGACATCGACGAGAACATTGAGAGCGGAGCCTATAATCCGCTGCTCTACCGATTCAACTACGAGCAGGGAGAAGAGGACTTCCACGGCCGGATCATGGAAACCTGCGAGTTCAATCTCTACCATTATTTGGGGGAGATAGGGAGGGCCGCTGATTTGCTTGCTATTAAGAAAAATGAAGGTATAATAGAAAATATAATTTACAAGGGGTTACTTCGAAAAACACAGAATATGACCCAAAAGGAGGAATAATGGATCCATATGAAGTACTGGGAGTCAGACAGGGAGCTTCCGAAGCAGAAATCAAAGCCGCTTATAAAGAGCTGGTAAAAAAATACCATCCGGACAAATATCAAAATAATCCGCTGTCCGACCTGGCAGAAGAAAAACTTCAAGAAGTAAATGAAGCTTATGACATACTCATGAAAGGCTCTGGGAAAAATGCCGGAACAGGATATGGACCGGGCTCCAGTCGTGGAAACAATTATGGCCAGGCGCGAACCACACCGGAATTCAACCAGGTCAGACGAAATATCGATATGGGAAATTTGCAGGCAGCGGAAGAAATTCTTAACCGGACCCAGAACCGCAACGCCGAGTGGATGTTTCTGTCGGGGATGCTGTCCTACCGCAAAGGCTGGTACGATGATGCAGTCAGCAAAGTACAGCAGGCAGTCAATATGGACCCGTCCAACCCGGAATACAGTCAGGCTCTGGGGCAGATGATGAACGTGGGACAGAGCTATCAAAATACAGCCTATGGAAGAGGATATAATTCCACAGAAGACGCTTTCTGTAAAGCGCTGCAGTGCTACTGTTGCGCAGATATGTGCTGTGACTGCTTCTAGATTCAAGGGGGATCAGGTGACAAATAAAAAGACCTTCAAGCTTGCACTGGGCGGAATCTGCCTGGCGCTGTCCGTTGTATTTATGTTCGGCGCCTCTTTCGTGCCTGGAGTGGAACTGACACTTTACGCGCTCAGTTCATTGTTTATCGCCGTGATGATCATTGAAACCGGCGTCAAAGGAGGAATTCTCCTCTATGTTGCGGCCATTCTGCTGGGACTTTTGATCGTACCCAATAAAATAGGGATTTTGCCGTATGCCTGTCTATTCGGTCTCTATGGAATCCTGAAATATTTTATTGAAAAGATTAAAAATCCGATTATGCAAGTAGGCCTAAAAGTATTGTTCTTTGCAGGAGTTCTTTCAGCGGCATTCTACGGCTTTCAGGGACTGCTGCTGGGAAACGTGGATTTGCCGGACTTGCCGGCGGCAGTGCTGCTTGCAGCGGGCATCCTGTTTCTACTGCTGTATGATTGGATCTATACTTTACTCATTCGCATCTATCGAAAACGATTCGGAAAGCCGGAAATGGCATCCTTTCAGCTATCGGAAAAGAGAAAAAACGGAAATGACAAGCAGGTATGAAAAAACGCTGGAAAAGGCCTTACTGATCCATATGCAGACCCTTTTGGGTATGGCCGTGGTCGCATTTGCGGCAGAGATTGTCTTTTATTTTGTGCTGACCGCCCAGGGGACCATGGAGTCAGAGCCAAGCAGATATTTCTTGAAATATGTGGCCCTGCCTACGGGCCTTAACGGAATCTGTGTATTGACAGCGTGGCTGACATATCGGTCTAATGGTACAAACTTGAAACAAAAAGAATATACCGTGTCACTGCTGGCCGTGGCCGAGGCCTTTATCATTGCCATTGTCCATGCAACCTTTCCTTCTGTCTATCTGCTGTTCGCCTTCATGATTATTGTTACCGTTTTTTATGGTGACAAGCTTTTGACGACGATCATTTTCTTCGCAGCACTGATCGGCCGATGTCTGAGTGCAATTTACTGCATTGACCAAAGCGTTTCCTTCTGTGCTGACGAGCTGGCGGATCTGCTGCTGGCTGTGATTATTTTATGCGGAATTTATGTGCTCTCGTTAACCATTATACGCTTGGAAAATGAAAAAAGAGAAATGATGGTACGCAGTATTGAGGAATGGGGCCGGATGAAGGAGACCGCACAGAAGGACCCTATGACAAAACTATATAATGTCAGAGCCTTGGAAGATTTCCAGAAAAAAGTGCAAGAAAAAAAATTGGGAAGACTGCCTACCTTTTTTGCCATGTGGGATATTGACGGTTTTAAGGAAATCAATGATACATATGGCCATCTGGAAGGCGATGCGGTATTGAGGTTTCTGGGAGAAAGATGTTTGGAACCTGCTTGCGGCATGCTATGTTTTCGCTATGGAGGCGATGAATTCAGTGCGTTTCTCTTTGACGATAAATGGGAGGATGGGCAAAAGAGGCTGAAATTATTGCAAGAACAGTTGAGACAATACACCATAAGCAGTACGGGAGAGAAGTTGCTGCTGTCGATCAGTATCGGGGCTACGCCTTACACTTCTGATGTGGAGTTGTCAGAATTGATCGCCCGGGCGGATAAAGCATTGTACCAAGTAAAAAAGAAAGACAAAGGAAGTATTCGCTTCATCCAATACTGACTTGGAGCCGCTGCCTGATTAAAAGACTAGGCTGAAAGCATAAAGAAGCTGCGAACATTTTTGATTCGCAGCTTCTTGTGTTTTTGCCGGGACCGTTCCATATCAGAGGTGCATGCTTGCAGAACCTTGTACGGCTAGCATGATATGGGCTAAAGCATTGGCGTCTTATGTTTAATCTTATTGCACTTCACAAATTTTCCGTCGCCCTTCTTGCCGAGGAATTCGCCGTCTTTGTAAACCAGATTTCCTCTGCTGTAAGTGGCCACAGGATACCCTTTAACCGGTACGCCTTCCCAGATGGTATGATCCGTGTCGCCATGCATAGCGTCATTGGTGATGGTGAAGTTTTTCTTCGGATCGTAGATTACGATATCCGCGTCCAGTCCCACCTGAAGAGCGCCTTTTTGTGTATCCAGTCCGAACAGTTTAGCCGGATTGGAAGCGCACAGTTCAACTGCTTTATTGAAGGTAATTCTGCCCTTGTTTGCCTCAGACAGAACATAAGGATACATGTTTTCAATACCGGCGCAGCCATTAGGAATGGTGGTGAAGTTTCCTGGAGTACCGTCCTTCTGGGTGATTCCCCAGTCCTTTTCTGCCTTTGTGAACGGGCAGTGATCGGTGGCGATGGTGGAGATATCGCCTCTCTTAATTCCTTCCCACAAAGAATCCTGAGATTCTTTCCCCTTCATTGGCGGAGAGCATACGAAGTCGCGGGCGCGAAGTCCCTGTTCCGGAATGCCTTCCTTATAAACTTTGCTGGTGAAGTACAGATACTGAGGACAAGTTTCTGCAAAAATGGGATAACCCTGATCCCTGGCTTCTGTTACTGCGTCCATGCCCTGTTTGTTAGCCAAGTGAACGATATAGAGAGAAGTTCCGGCCATTTTAGCCAAATTGATGGCTCTTACATCCGCTTCGCCTTCAACAGCCTCGTTTTTAGCCATATAATGCCACCAGGCGTCCGTTTTGCCCTCAGCCAGGTACTGGGCGATGAGAACGTTGTTGACTTCTCTGTTTTCAGCGTGCACGCCGACCAGTGCACCGATGTCTTTGGCTTTGAGCAGAGTTTTGTAGAACTGTCCGTCATCTACGCCGAAATCATATACCATGAATACTTTAAAGGAGGTTACACCAAACTTAACGGCATCCTCCATGGAATCCAGCATTTCATCCGTTGTGACATCACCCACACCAATGTGGAACGAGTAGTCCACTGCTGCTGTTGGAGCAGCCAGATCATTTCTGCGGTTGATTGCATCCAGCATAGGCTCACCCTGCCCCTGGAGGACAAAATCGAATACCGTGGTCGTTCCGCCGCATGCAGCCGATCTTGTACCGGCATAATAATCGTCGGTGGAAATGGTTCCGCCGAAAGGCATGGCCAGATGAGTATGTCCGTCAATGGCGCCAGGAAGTACCAGCTTGCCTTTAGCGTCTACCACTTCCGCGCCCTTTTCCGGCTTCAAGTTTGCTCCGATTGCTGTGATTTTACCGTTTTTTACGGCCACGTCCGCTTTGAAGCTCGACTGTGCTGTTACGACGGTGCCGCCCTTGATTAATAAATCCATAATACAACCTCCTTTTACTTGGATAAGAGTAGAAGCCCTTGGTTTCAAAGGCTTCTACAGTATCATTATTACGTAGGAAATATCCTCAGGATATTTCCGAAGTATCAACAAAGTCTACTTCTTTAAACAATCGGCGAAGCCGACTTTGTTCTTTAAGTCTTTGTGAAAACTAATCCTTGTTATGCTTCTATTTTTTCGATAGTTTCAAACTCTTCATCAGAGATATTGGAATCCTTGGCCATGCTGGTTTTCATCAGCAGTACATATACGACGAAACCAACGATGAAGGACCAAATGTAGTTGATGGAGTTGATGTAAGTAATTAATGTCCAGAAGCCATTGCTTGCAGTGGCCGGCTGGAAGTAAGTGATCAGCGGAATGATGAATGCTACGACCCAGGCGATGATAGCGGCCTTGTTAAAGCCGTTGCCATACCAGTATCTGCCTTCTTCTCCCTTGAACAGTGCTGCGATTTCCACCTTCTTTTTCTTGCAAACGAAGTAGTCTGCGATAAAGATAGCGGCGATCGGTGAGAGGATTGTTCCGTAAGCGTTCATCCAAGTGAAGTATGCTCCGCCGGAACCATAGATCCACCAAGCCTGCAGGATGAAGAACGCGATCAGGATGGTAACAACAACGCCCTTCTTGTAGCTGATCTTCTTCGGGTTGATGTTGGAAATTCCGTTGGCCGGCGCTACTACGTTGGCCGCTACGCAAGTGGTTACGGTAGCTGCTACTACAGCCAGAGCTGCGATAAATACGATGAGCTTGTTATCGATCCGATAGAATACGGCTGTCGGGTCGAACATGGCCTGGCCGTCAACCAGCTCAGTTGCTCTTGCAAAGAACGCACCTACGAATGCGCAGAATGCCATTGGAATCGGCATGCCGTACAGCTGGCCTCTGAACTGATCCTTCTGCGATCTTGCATATCTGGAAAAGTCCGGGATATTGAGAGCCATGGTCGCCCAGAAAGCGATGTTGCCCATCAGGCCTCCCAGGTAAACGAGAGCAAACCCGCCGCCCTTTTCAATCAATGCATCATTGTTCGGTGAATTCAGTACGTCGGAGAAGGAATAGCCTGCTTCTCCCGCATACATTGCGGCCCAGATCAGAAGAGCGATCATAACTGCGATGAGCAGCGGTCCGCCGATGTTCTGGACCCATTTGATCTGATCCATACCTTTATAAGCTACCCAGCCGATAAAGATGATGAAAATGATGTAACCGATGAACTGACCGGCTACAACGGTCTCCATGCCGCCCCAGGAAGGAAGGCTCATTGTCCAGTCTTCATGGGCAAACTTGGGAATCACGCAGCCAATGATGGCCGCTACGGCACCGCCGCCTACCCAGGCCTGAACGGAAGTCCAGCCGCAGGCGGTGATCGCCCTCAGGATTGCCGGTATCTGGGCGCCTCTGCCGCCGAAGGTCAGTCTGGCAAAGAGCGGGAACGGGATACCGTATTTGGTTCCGACCTGCGAGTTCAGCTGAATCGGGATCAGAACGATGATGTTACCTAAGGCTACATTGATGATAGAAAGCCATGGGGATACACCCATACCGATAAGTCCGGATGCCAGGGAAAGGGATGGGATACAGATCGACATACCAACCCATAACATCGAAATGTTGTATGTAGTCCAGGTTCTCTGGGATACTGAAGTGGGAGCCAGGTCTTCATTGTAATACTTGGAAGACAATAGTTCCGCTTTGGCAGTATCCGTCAGTTCGTATAGTCCGTTGCGAACTACTTGTGTGTGCGTTGACATTTAAACACCTCCATATTAAATTTTTACAAAGCGTAAATTATTTCATAACCAATTATACTATAAATTGTCAGAAATGTAACTAGTTTTTTTTAATTTTTTAGAAAACTCAAAATATTGGTTGGAGTTGAAAACAATATGTTATCCATGTATAATCATACCCAGACGTAGAGGAGGTATCGTATGAGCTTTACGAAAAAACAGGTAAATGAAATACTGGATAAGTTGGAATTGCAATATCCGGACGCTGATTGCGCATTGGAGCACGGCAGCGTTTTTCAGCTTTTGGTGGCGGTCGTTTTATCGGCGCAGACCACAGATAAGAGTGTTAATCTGGTAACAAAAAAACTTTTTGAAACCTATCCGGACGCCCATGCTTTGGCGCAGGCCTCACAGGAAAATCTGGAGGATATCATCAAACGGATCGGCATGTATAAGAACAAATCGAAGAATATTCTGGCCCTGGCGAGGATGCTGGTTGAAAAATATGATGGACAAGTTCCAGAAGATTACGACCTGTTGATTGAACTGCCAGGGGTGGGGAGAAAAACCGCCAATGTGGTGCTGGCAGTGGGATTCGGCCATCAGCGGATCGCCGTAGACACCCATGTTTTCAGGGTTTCCAACCGAATTGGTCTGGTCGATGAAAAGGACGTTTTGAAGACGGAGATGGCGCTGATGAATAGCTTGCCGGAAGAGCGCTGGTCCCGCTCTCATCACAGCTTGATTTTCCACGGACGTTACTGCTGTCACGCTAGAAATCCAGACTGTGAAAATTGTGTAATCGGTTACATATGTAAAAAGAAGGGTGTAAGTGTAAAATGACAAAGCAGGACGCTCGGCTGGGGGTATACAAAGTGCTGGATGACTTGGGGGTTTCTTACCAGATTCATGAACATCAAGCTTTTTTCACAGTGGCGGAAGCAGATGAAAAGGGCTATGTGCTGCCAGGTTTAAATCTGAAAAATCTTTTTATAAAAAACAAGAGGGGACCGGAGCGGTACCTTGTCATATTGGACGACCATCGCAGGCTGGATTTTAAAGCATTTGCCAAGTTTACCGGCTGGGGCAATAAGGTCACATTTGCGGGAGATGATGAGCTAATGGAATACCTTGGTCTTACTCCTGGATCAGTGAGCCCTTTTGGACTGATTAACGACTTGCAGCATCGGGTGATTGTGGTGCTGGCAAAATCGATCGGCCAGGCAGCCGGTGATATGACGGTCAATTTTCATCCCAACGATAATACGGCAACGCTGTCACTGACTAAAAACGATTTTCTCAAGTTTCTGGAGCATATGGGAAATACCGTGATTTTCGAAGTATAATCGTTTAAATCTGAGCTTGGTCAAAGGGATACATGGTATAAACGGATTCCCGTCTCCATGTATCCCTTTTTGATCAATTTTTTTGGAAAATGTTGCCTTGACAACATACTTTTCTCGTAATCCTTGGTACACTGGGTGGTGTTATTAAGAAAAAAGAGAAAGGATGTTTACACCATGAAAAAACTAGTTGCTATTGTTATGATGCTGACGATGACGGTCGGTTTGCTTGCTGGATGCGGAAGCGGCGACGGAGACAATAAGGAGACAGGCGGAAGCAAGAACCTTGAAGGCAAAAGCCTGATGATTTACTGCGGCGCGGGAATGAAAGAGCCGTTTCAGAAAATCTCCGATACCTTTCAGGAAAAGACCGGATGTCAAATGAAGGTTACCTTTGCCAATGCGGCACAAATTCAAACACAGATCAACACTTCCAAAGAAGGTGATATGTTCATTGCCGGATCAGCGGAAGAATTAAAACCGGTAAAGGAAACAGTCAGCAAAAGCGAAGATTTGGTAAAACATATTCCAGTGATCGCTGTTCAGAAAGGAAATCCGAAAAACATAAAAAGTATCAAAGATTTAGCCGGCCATTCCGTGCGCGTACTAATTGGAGATCCGGATTCCACCCCGATTGGAAAGATTGCGCAGAAAGCCTTTGCTGATGCCGGAATTAAGGATCAGGTCAAGCTGGCCGCTACAACAACAACTGCTCCGCAGATGACTACGGCCCTTTCCGCAGGCGAGGCGGATGCTGCCATCGTCTGGAAGGAAAATGTCAAGGGCGACAACGTCGAGATCGCAGAGGTACCGGATATGGAAGCTTACATAAAAACCATTCCCGCCGCGTCTCTTTCAACGACAAAGGATGCGGATACGCTGAAAGCGTTCGAAGCGTTTCTTGGAACTAAGGAAGCAAAAGACATCTGGACCGAATTTGGATATGAGCTGGTATAACCCTTATGAAACGCAGATTCCAATTATTTGAATGGTTTGCCATTGGCGTTTTGATTTTGGTAACTGCATTTATTACGATTAGCTTGCTGGCGGTGATTTTAGGGGGATTTTCCGCTCTCAGGGAATCCCTCTTTTCTGATGAAGTCCAATTTGCTGTCAAATTGAGCTTGGCCACCGCAACCATATCCACAGTAGTATGTATGCTTTTGGCGCTGCCCTGCTCCTACGTGCTGACTAGAAAGCGTTTCCCGGGAAGGCAGCTAATTGAAGCTATTATTGAAGTGCCGTTGTCGCTTCCATATCTTGTTCTGGGGCTATGCCTATTAATTGTTTTCTCCTCTCAAGCAGGACAGCTCTTAAAGGCGGCTGGATTCCGGGTTGTCTTTGACGCTGCAGGAATTGTGATTGCCCAGATCATGGTCAATCTGCCTTTTGTGATCAAGCTGGTGACATCCGCCTTTTCTGAGGTAGACCTTCGCCTTGAATTCATTGCAGGGACACTGGGCGCAAGCAGGTGGAAACGCTTTTATACCATTACATTGGGATTGTGCCGGAACGATCTGCTGTCCGCTTGTATTTTAGCCTGGTCCCGGGGACTGGGTGAATTCGGGGCAACCCTCATGCTGGTAGGGGTAACGCGAATGGTGACGGAGACATTGCCGGCTAGTATTTATCTCAATATCTCCACCGGCGACAACGATATGGCTATGGCTTCCGCAACCATATTGATCGCTATATCTATGGCAACTCTGATCTTCAGCAGCAGGCTGGAGAAAAAGAACAAAAGAGTAACGAGGAAAGAAGTATGAACAGAGTAGAAGTCAGGAAGTATCACATTCGGCGGGGCGATTTTTCCCTCAAGTCCATCGATCTTGCGGTGGATGAGGGGGAAATCTTTGCGGTTGTGGGCAAAACCGGTTCTGGCAAGACGATGCTGCTGGAATCGATTGCGGGTTTCTATGAGGACGGGACAGGCGAGGTGCTCATAGATGGTATTTCGGTAAGCTCCATTCCGGTGGAAGAACGGCGAATTGGATTTGTTTATCAGGACTACGGACTGTTTCCTCATATGAGCGTATTAAAAAATATTGCCTACGGACTGACGATGCAGAAACAAAAGAAATCGGAGACTCTGCAAAAGGTTCAGCAAATTGCCGGACTCTTTTCCATTGGACATATTCTGCACCAATATCCGGGAACATTGAGCGGCGGCGAAAAACAGAGAGTAGCCATGGCCCGGGCGTTAATTACAAATCCCAGACTGCTGCTGCTGGATGAACCTTTTAGTGCATTAGATCCAGAAACAAAGAAAGCCCTATACAAACAAGTGAAACATATAAGCGCTCATTATCAATGTCCGATTATTTTTGTTACCCACGATTTTGAAGAGGCAGCATTTCTCGCTGACCGTATCGGAATTATGGAAGCAGGAAAGCTGTGCGCCGTCAGGACCCCGGATACGCTTTTTTCTTCCTATGACAGCGAGTCAATCCATCGATTTCTTGGAATTAAAGGAGAGTAACATGGAACAAAGAGAATTTTTTGAATATCTAAAAGCTCGTTTTGAACAAGTGTTAGAGAAATATGAGCTGAAATCAGAAACCATTGTCATCCGTTCAAAAGCCTTGTCTCCGCTGGAGGCAATCGGTAAAACCCAAAGAAAAGATTATCCGATCCTGACAGGAAAGGAGATTATGCTGGAGGCTGACTATAAAGGCGCCAAAGGACAGGCCTTCACCGATGCTCCGGCACAGTTTCAAGGGTCTTTGAAAGAGATTCTGAGTCTGGGGCTGGCTGATGATTCCCACGCAAGAGGACTGTTCATCGCTGCAATGAATGCAGTGATGCGTTATTTGGGACTTGCAGAAAAGACGGTCCATTGTAAAGAACAGGAACCGGAGGAATGTGCAAAGCAGGCTGCATGTTATATAAAAGAGCATTACGGAACTCCCAAGATCGCACTGGTGGGATATCAGCCGGCCCTTTTGGAAAATCTGTCAAAGGAATATCCGCTTAAAGTGCTGGATTTGAATCCGGAGAATATCGGGCAGCTGCGTTACGGGGTAATGGTGGAGCATGGAGTTGAGGACTTTCAGGCGGTTGTAAAAGATTGGGCGGAACTGGTACTTTGCACAGGCAGCACCCTTTGCAATGGTACGATCCTGAACTTTTTGAATTTGGATAAAGAAGTGCTTTTTTTCGGCACGACCCTGGCCGGTGCGGCTGAGCTTTTAGGCTGCAAGCGGATGTGCTTTTGTGCGAAGTAGGGTGATGGGGACTGCTTCTTGGCGGGCCAGAAGTTTACCGCGGGTTCTCGGTTTTGGCCGATTGGGGCCGCCAGGCCCAAGGAGCTTTTGCTGCTGTAGAGCAGAGTATCGGTATTTAAATAAAACGGCTTCGTTTTTAATACTCTTTCTAAAAACCAATTAAAAAAGTATCAGAATCCAATGATTTAAAGATGGATCCTGATACTTTTATCTGCGCAGAGCCCTAAGCAGGTGCATAAAAGGCTGAAAACTATCAAAGTCAAACGATTTTCTCAGCTATTTTGATAACAGCTGCTTCTAGCAGGGCACTCCCCTCTTGGAGTGGGAGATCCGGGAAAAAGACCGGCATTTCTTATGGCCGTTATCTTCCGCAGCACTTCTTATACTTTTTGCCGCTTCCGCAGGGGCATGGGTCGTTGCGGCCGATTTTTTCACCTTTTACAACGGTCTTTGATTTTTTATATGCCTTAACAATTTCCTGCCGTTTTTCTTCTGACAAGAGCTTTTCCCACTGAGGCAGACCATACAAATAATCGGCGTCAGCTGCCAGCATATTATAGTAAAGCTTTTCCAGATCAATGTCCAGTTCCACCTGAGAATCTTCGCCGTAGTTCTCAAAATCGTTGCCCTTACGAAGGCTGGAATTGATTCCGTCTAAAAATCCCATGAAGATAACTGGACGAACCTGATACTTGTCCGCAAGTTCTTTAAGTGGAGCGGATATTTTTTCCCCAGGGTTGTCCAACAGATCACTGTAAATCTTTGTTTCCGCCTCACTGTATTCTGTCCAAAAATCTTTGAATGAGGCATCTGTCTGATTCTCAATCAGATCGCGCCATTGTTCGTACAAAGTCATGTTCCTGTTACCTCCCGCATAATTTTGCTATTTCCAGCACATCGCCCATCACAGCACTGCCGGTTGGCAGCGGGCCGGCGCCTTTTCCATAAAACATCAGCTCGTCCACCGCGTTTCCGCGTACAAAGACAGCATTGAATTCATTATTGATCGTTGCCAGAGGATGTGAATTGGGGATGCGTGTAGGTTTAACGCTGTATTCCAAACCATTTTCTGTTTTTTTAGCAGAAGCAATCAGCTTGATTTTGCAGCCGTTGACTGCAGCGTCGGTAATATCGGCTCTGGTAATGTCGGTGATGCCGGTAGTTGGTATATCTTCTGGTGCGACATAGGTATCGAAAGCAAGTGCCATCAAAATCGACAGCTTGTTAGCCACATCGATGCCTTCCACGTCAGCCGTGGGATCGGCTTCGGCAAAGCCTTTTTCTTGGGCCTTTTTCAGCACATCGCCATAGGGCAGTCCGTATTCGGTCATCTGTGTCAGAATATAGTTGGTCGTCCCGTTGAGAATACCAAGGATTTCCTCGAACTGATTGGAACGGAGCACAGTGGTGATGGCGTTGAGAATCGGGATACCGCCTCCCACACTGGCTTCAAATCGGAAGTCCACATGGTTTTCTTTAGCTGTTTTCATCAAGCGGTCAAAGTTAGCCGCTACAGCCGCCTTGTTGGCCGTAACCACATGCTTGCCGTTTTTCATTGCGGAAAGCATGAAGGTGGATGCAGGCTCAATACCACCCAGGAGTTCGATGACGATATCTATTTCAGGATCCTGGAAAATCGAATCCGGGTCCTGCGTGAACTGTTCCGGTACAACCGTTATGTCGCGCTTGCGATCCACATCCCGCTCTAGGATTTTGGTAATTTCAATTTTGCATTCAGCAGCAGCTTCAATCTGCGCT
This sequence comes from Clostridia bacterium, assembly GCA_902363595.1. GTDB lineage: Bacteria > Bacillota > Clostridia > Peptostreptococcales > Anaerovoracaceae > Hominibacterium > Hominibacterium faecale. Next base: position 63,046 of record CABJAP010000002.1, read on the forward strand.
TTATTCATTTCTAAGGTTTTATATGTGCCGGTTCCAATGTTGCCCAGACCCAGCAAACCAACCTTTACTATTTTCATTCAGAATACCTCCTACGATCTCAAAATGCATTGACTAAAATTATATAACAAAAAAGACGATTTGTCTTTAGAAAATTAGAAATTTTTGCGATTGGTTACAAAGTCATTGACTTTTATCAATCGAGCCGCCACAATGAAAGGAGTTGCGCATAAAAATCTTGAATAGGAGGAACAATATGGCAATACACATCGTTCTGGTAGAACCGGAAATCCCGCCTAATACGGGAAACATCGCCAGGTCCTGTGCGGCGACGGGCAGTGTGCTGCACCTGGTAAAGCCGCTGGGGTTTCCCATTGATGATAAAAGCTTAAAACGGGCAGGACTGGATTACTGGCCTTTCGTAACCCTGAAAGTCCATGAGAGCCTGCAGGTGTTTTTAGACACATATAAAGGAAGGAATATGTACTTGGCTACCACCAAAGGCCCTAATCTTTATACAGAGGTGGAATACCAGGATGAGGATATGATCCTGTTTGGAAAAGAGACGGCAGGACTGCCGCGGGATTTTATCAAAGCCAATGAATCCCGGGCCATACGTATACCTATGAGTGAAGACACTAGACTGCGATCCTTTAACCTCTCCAACTCAGCGAACATCATCCTATTTGAAGCACTGAGGCAATTAGGTTTTCCTAATTTAAGCTAAAAGCTCTAGAAAAAAAACGTGGTTATGGTATAATTATTGCGTAAGTGTTGTGAAAAATAAAGTGAATTTCTTGATTTGACAGAGGTGTATGAATGAGCATGAGACTTGGATATGATCTGACAATTGAACAAACACAAAAACTGGTGATGACCCCTGAATTGATTCAGGCAATTCAAATTCTGCAGTTCAACACCCAGGAGTTGGATTCGTATGTGCAGGAACAATTGCTGACCAATCCTGTTCTGGAACAGGGAGCATCTGCGCCGGGGGAATCACAGGAGCATGGTGAACAGGAAAGCGGATCCAGGGAAGATGCCGCACCGGAAAAAAATGACCAGGATGGTGAAATCGATTGGAAGGAATACCTAAAAGACCGGCAGTACGATGATATCAGTTACCGGCAATGGGAGTACAAGGATCCGGAGGAAAAAGAAAATTCTTACGAGCAGTATACCACCTATGATGTCACCCTGCCGGAGCACCTGATGTTCCAGCTGCAGTTTGCTTCCCATAAAAGGGGCTGCCGCAATGTCGGCAGGTATATCATTGAGTCGTTGGATGAAAACGGATATATGACGCTGTCGGTGGAAGAGATCGCTAAAGTTACCAGTGTTCCGGAGAATAAAGTTGAGGAGGTCCTCGATATCATACACACCTTTGATCCGGCGGGAGTAGGGGCGAGGAATCTAAAAGAATGTCTGCTGATTCAGATGGAGCATAAGGGGCTGCTGACTGAAGAATATGAACTTGTAATCAATGAGCACCTGGAGGATTTGGCGGCTAACCGACTGGGAGCGATTTCAAAATCCATGGGCATTCCTGTTAAAGAGATTCAGGAAATGGCGGATGTGATTAAATCTCTGGAACCAAAGCCGGGACGCCAGTTTGCCAGTCAGACGGATACCAGATATATCGTGCCCGATGTTTTAGTGGAACGGGTGGATGACGACTACGTGGTAACGGTCAATGACAGCAGCACGCCTCATTTGATGGTCAGCTCCTACTACGAGAAACTGCTGACAGAGGCGGAGAAGGACTCCAACCTGTCCAAATATCTTACAGATCGGCTCAATTCAGCAGTCTGGCTTATCAAGAGTATCGATCAAAGAAAACAGACCATCTATAATGTGGTCAAAGCCGTAGTCAAATACCAGAAGGACTTTTTCGACAAAGGGAGCAAATACTTGAAAACCCTGACGCTGAAGCAGATTGCCGAAGAAGTGGGCATCCATGAATCAACGGTAAGTCGTTCCATCAACGGTAAGTACCTGCAAAGTCCAATGGGCGTTTTCGAAATTAAATACTTTTTCTCCGGGGGCGTTTCAGGCGACCAGGGGGAAGGCATTTCCTCAAAAAGCATAAAAAGTTTTATTAAGGAAATTGTGGACAACGAGGATCCGAAATCGCCTCACAGCGACCAGGATATGGTTAAGATGCTGAAGGATAAAGGTATTGATATTTCCCGAAGGACAGTGGCAAAATACAGGGATGAGATGAACATATTGTCCTCATCCAAACGAAGACGGTATTAATTAATACATTTAAATATATTTTTTAGTTAATCGAGGAGGATTACAAAATGGCAATTAAAGTCGGTATTAGTGGTTTTGGTCGTATCGCAAGAGTCGTGATCCGCGCAGCTATGGATGATAAAGATATTGATATCTGCGGAATCAACGTACGTAACGCGGACAAGGAGTACATGGTGTACATGCTCAAATATGACACTATCTTCGGCCGTTTTCCAAAAGACCTGGCTGTATATGAAAACGGGATTGTAATTGATGGCAAGAAAGTTCCGGTATACAGCGAGAGCGATGCCGCTAATATTCCGTGGAGCGAATGCGGGGCAGAGTATATTGTAGAAGGTACCGGAGCATACAACACGACGGAAAAAGCAATGGTACATATCAACCAGGGGGCAAAAAAAGTAATCATCACAGCACCGGCAAAGGACAAGACTACACCGACCTTTGTAATGGGCGTTAACCATGAGAGCTATAAAAAGGATATGCACATTGTATCCAACGCTTCCTGTACCACCAATTGTCTGGCACCGCTGGCGAAAGTCATTGAAGATAACTGGGGAATCGAACAGGGGCTCATGTCAACGATCCATGCAGCTACTGCAAAGCAGAAAGTGGTAGACGCCCGTTCTTTGAAGGATTGGAGAACTGGAAGATCTGCCTTTAACAATATTATTCCGTCCACCACAGGCGCGGCCAAAGCCGTAGGTCTGGTTATCCCGTCTCTGGTTGGCAAAATGACCGGTATCTCCTATCGTGTGCCAACAGCCGACGTTTCGGTAATCGACCTGAATATTATGACAAAAAAATCCGCTTCCTACGAAGCGATCTGCGCCAAGATCAAAGAAGCTTCCGAAACGACCATGAAAGGTGTCATCGAATATATCGATGATGAAGTGGTATCCAGCGACTTTATCGGCGATCCGCACACTTCCATCTTTGATGCCAGAGAAGGAATCCAGCTCAATGATAAATTCTTTAAACTAATTGCATTCTATGATAATGAATATGGATATTCCAGCAAAATCCTGTCGCTCATAAAACACATGAACAGTGTAGATACTAAATAGAGGGAAAGGGACTCGATCCCATGCAATACGACAGCCGATGAACAATCGGCTGTTGTGCTATAAGAGCGCCTCACGGCCCGTCAAAAGATCCGCTACCAAGGGCCGAGACACGGGCAGCACGGCCAAACAGGCCCATAGAAGATTGATTTACATTTGAAAGGGAGTAGAATTATGAAAAAAACAGTAAGAGATGTGGAAGTAAAAGGAAAGAAAGTTCTGCTGAGATGCGACTTCAACGTACCCATGCAGGACGGAAAAATTACAGATGATATTCGTATCACCGCGGCATTGCCAACGATCGAATACTTGATCGACCACGGAGCAAAGGTGATTCTCATGTCCCATATGGGCAGACCCAAGGGTGAGGCGAATATGGAATATACACTCAAACCAGTGGCAGAACGGCTGGAAGAGCTTTTGGGAAAAGAAGTTTTTTTTACCAGCGTTCCTGAGGTTGTGAGCCAGCAGATCATCGATACGGCAGCGGCTTTAGAAAACGGCCAGGTCATGCTCCTGGAAAACGTCCGCTTCCGCAAGGAAGAAACGAAGAACGAGCCGGGGTTTGCCAAAGAACTGGCCCAACTGGGAGAACTGTTCGTCAACGATGCCTTCGGCACCGCCCATCGCGCCCACTGCTCCACAGCCGGGGTGGCCGACTACCTGCCGGCAGTATCCGGTTTTCTCATTGAAAAAGAAGTAAAATTCCTTGGAGATGCGCTGGAAAACCCCAAGAGACCCTTTGTGGCCATCATGGGCGGCGCAAAAGTCGGGGACAAAATACCGGTCATTGAGAATCTCTTGAAGAAAGTAGACACGCTGATCATCGGCGGCGGTATGAGCTACACCTTCTTCAAGGCCATGGGACTGGAAATCGGGACCTCCATCCTGGACGAACCCAGCATCGATCTGGCCGGAGAATTGATGAAAAAGGCAGAGCAGGCCGGCGTGAAGCTGCTTCTCCCCGTGGATGTGGTATGCGCCAAGGAGTTTGACAACAACAGCGAAAAGAAAGTCTGCGACAGGGATCAGATACCGGCGGATATGATGGGCATGGACATTGGTCCCAAATCGGTCCAACTAATCAGCGAGGAACTGGCAAAAGCAAAGACGGTAGTCTGGAACGGCCCGGCCGGCGTATTTGAAATGCCCAATTTCGCAGAAGGAACAAAAAAAATCGCAGAAGCCTTGGCAAACAGCCAGGCAGCGACTATAATAGGTGGTGGCGATTCGGCAGCAGCTGTGGAACAGTTCGGCTATGCGGATAAAATGACTCACATTTCCACCGGCGGCGGCGCATCGCTGGAATTTTTAGAGGGTAAGGTATTACCTGGGATTGCAGTATTGGAGGAAAAAGAATGAGAACACCATTTATCGCAGGAAACTGGAAAATGTTCAAAACAGGGAGAGAAGCCGTAACCTTTGCCGAAGAATTCAAAGAACTATACCAGGACACGGACGTAAAGACCGCGATCTGTGCGCCGTACGTGTATTTGGGCCTTTTGAAGAACCTGTTTTCCGGCACAGACATCAAGGTAGGAGCGCAGAATGCGTTTTATGAAGATGAAGGCGCTTTCACCGGCGAAATATCGGTGCAAATGCTGGAGGATGTAGGTGTGGATTACTGTATCATCGGCCACTCCGAACGGAGACAGTATTTTGGCGAAACTGACCAAACCATCAACCGCAAGTTAAAGAGGCTCTTTGCTGGTACAATTACGCCGATTCTATGCGTTGGAGAAAATCTTCAGCAGAGAGAACAGGAAGAACAGTATTTGGTAGTAAGGGATCAGCTGATGGGCGCACTTGCGGGAATCGCTCCCGAGCAGGCTGTAAAACTGGTCATTGCATATGAGCCGGTTTGGGCGATTGGTACAGGAAAGACCGCGACTCCTCAGCAGGCTGAGGATATGTGCGAATTTATCAGAAACGCAGTTGAAGCTCTATATAACGAAGACGTTGCCGATGAAGTGGTAATTCAGTACGGCGGCAGCGTTAAACCGGCCAATGCAACGGAGATCATGAACATGGACAATATAGACGGCGCTCTGGTAGGCGGCGCCAGTCTCAATGCAAAAGATTTTATGGAAATTATTGATTTTTAGAAGGAGGAGAAGAACATGCCATTTATTGAAGATGTAATCGCACGGGAAGTGCTGGACTCAAGAGGAAATCCTACAGTAGAAGTTGAAATTATGCTGGATGACGGCAGTGTGGGAAGAGCGATGGTACCGTCCGGCGCATCCACAGGCGTTCACGAGGCAGTTGAGCTGCGGGACGGAGACAAGAGCCGTTATCTGGGCAAAGGTACTTTGCAGGCTGTAGAAAATGTAAATACCGTGATTGCCGATGAGGTGATCGGCTGCGACGTATTCGATCAGGTGGGCCTGGATAGACTGCTCATCGACCTGGACGGAACTCCCAACAAGGGTAAACTGGGCGCCAATGCGATTCTCGGCGTTTCCATGGCTGCGGCCAGAGCGGCGGCTGAATCTCTGGGACTTCCGCTGTTCCAGTACCTGGGCGGCGTCAACGGAAAAGTTCTTCCTACTCCCATGATGAATATTTTAAACGGTGGTTCCCATGCCGATAATACCGTCGACATTCAGGAATTCATGATCATGCCTGCCGGAGCTCCTACGTTCAGAGAAGCGCTGAGAATGGGCGCGGAAGTATTCCACAGCCTGAAAGCCGTATTAAAAGGCAAGGGCCTCAATACAGCCGTGGGCGACGAAGGCGGATTTGCTCCAAACTTGTCCACCAACGAGGAAGCCATTCAGGTCATAATCGAAGCCATCGAAAAGGCCGGTTACAAACCTGGCGATGATGTGCGCATCGCACTGGACGTTGCTGCCAGCGAATTCTACAATGCAGAGAAAGACATTTATGCTCTGACTGGTGAAGGCGTGAGCAGAACAGCGGCGCAAATGGTTGAATACTACGAAATGCTGGCGGATAAGTATCCAATTGTTTCCATCGAAGACGGATTGGCGGAAGACGACTGGAACGGCTGGAAGCTGCTTACCGAAAAGCTGGGCAAAAAGATTCAGCTGGTGGGCGACGACCTGTTTGTCACCAATACCGAGAGACTGGCAAGCGGAATCGAAAAGGGAATTGCCAATTCTATTCTCATCAAGGTCAACCAGATCGGAACACTGACCGAAACCTTTGACGCCATCGAAATGGCGAAAAAAGCCGGTTACACAGCAGTTGTGTCCCATAGAAGCGGTGAGACGGAAGATACGACCATCGCCGATATCGTTGTCGGACTCAATGCCGGACAAATCAAGACCGGGTCCCTTTCCAGAACCGACCGGATCGCCAAATACAACCAGCTGCTTCGCATTGAAGAGCTGCTGGGCGACTCAGGCCTGTACGCGGGATTTGATGCCTTCTATAATCTGAAATAACTTGAAGCGTAAAGTAACTTTGCGGGCAGCGTGTGCTGCCCGTAATCTTTTTTCAGAGTACCATTATGATTGAAGAGGGCAGGTGTGTCAGGATGCTGGAACAAAAAGAATATGATATTTTGAACGGTATTATTAAAACTGTATACCAAACAACCAACTCACAGGCCATGCGCAGACAGGTGCTGATGGACTTGAAAAAGCTGACCGGCTGTAAATTTTCAGTATTTAGCCTGGGCCTTCTGCGAAATAAAATCGTCTATCTAACCGATAGTGTGATCGTCAGCGATTTCGAGAAAGAATTTGAAGACTCGTTTATTTATCTCAGCGAAACAAAATATGAGATGTCGGATTATGCTTCCTGGATTTTTCTGATTCCGGAGTCGGTGGTCTATAAAGATTCTGACCTGGTCAATGACCAGCTGCGGAAAAAGACGCCCTATTACAAAGACTATCTGCTTGCCAGCGGACTGCCCCATGTGGCAGGGATCTCCATTGTGGAAAACGGCAAATTTCTTGGAGCGCTGACCCTGTACAAAGCGGAGAAAGCCGGTGATTTTACGGAAAAGGATCTGTTTGTCCTTGAGTTTCTCCGGCCCCATCTGGAAACGCGGCTTTCAACCGATGACCTGCGGGCAGGAGGCAACAAAAATAACATATCCTATCTGCTGAAAAGCAATTATTTCATGACAACACGGGAAATCGAGATCCTGGGCCTGGTCTTTAAAGGAAAGCGCAATGACGAAGTTGCAGATTTACTGGGGATTGCAGAAAACACTGTCAAAAAACATGTGAGCCATATCTACGAGAAACTGGAGGTCTCCAGCCGGTCCCAGCTGGTTCAGTTTGTCCTCGATCATGATATGGCTCACTTGTGGTAGAAACCATCCGCAGAAAAAGGGTGTGAAAGATTTTTCTAGCAGGCGGCTATATCAGGTGCAGCGCCTTCAAGGGTATCCAGCCTGCGGCATTCTCTGCGAATGAAGATCAGGCAGAGGATAAACGCGAGGGCATCGGCTGCCGGCTGTGCAAACCAGATTCCCTTATACCCGAAGATTGCAGGAAGAAGGAAGAGCAGCGGTGTGGAAAAAGCCACACGGCATAAAGCGCAGACCAGCGCCGGCCGGATCATTTCGATGGCCTGGAAGTATCCGCTGGTGACCAGGGCGAGACAACCGAAGGTGAATAACGGCAGGAATACATGCATGATGGCGACGGTCGCATCGATCAGCTCCGGATCTTCGCCGACAAAGAAGGTCACGACCGGTTTTGCGAAAACAAAGATGATTGCCAGCAAGCAGCTCAGGGCCAGAACAGACTGGAAGGTGGCGGTTTTTAACAGCTGTTTTACACGGATGAAATTCTTCATGCCGAAGTTATAGCTGGCAATGGGAAGCAGCCCGGAAATCAGTGAGTTGCAAAGGAGCATGATGATGTAGACAATATAAGCGTTGATCGTTCCAAATGCCGCAATTTCCAGTTCGCCCCGTCCATAGCTGACGATCTGGCGATTGACAATGATCGTTGTCAGAATAACGCACAGTTCGATGAGAAAAGGCGCAAAGCCGATCTTCAAGGCGCTGCCGATGATGGAAAACTTCAGTTTGAAATCGCGCAGATGAATTTTCATACCGCCTTTGGCTAGCTGCAGATAGGGCACCAGTGCAAAAGCAAAGCCTACGCAGATTACCCAGGAATATGCCGAAGCTTCCATACCAAATCCCATCCGCATCAGGAGAATGTATTCGAGGATGGTCGCAACGATCGCAGGAGCGATGTAGGAGATGGCCGAAGCCAGAGGTTTGCCGATGGCCCGGGTATAATAGTATACTGCCGTACCTGTAATGGAAAAAGGAATGCAGATAAAGTACGGAATTGCATACGCTCTGGCATGGGGCAAAATGTCCGGGGTGGAACCAAGGAACATCAGCAGCCGGTCCATGTTGAGCAGGCACAGAGCAGCCAGAACCAGGGAGAAGAGGAAGGTGAAGATGGTGACCATTGCATAGGTTTCCCGGGCACCCTCAGAATCACCTTCGCCCAGCTTACTTGCGATGACCGTTGAACCGCCTATGGCAAACAGTGCGCCCAGGGCGATGGTGACGGTCCAAAGGGAGGTAACGATGCCAATGGTGGCAAGGCCGATGGTTCCCTGGCTGTTTCCAACGAAGAACCCATCGGCAATAACCGATATGGCCTGGGCGATCAGGCCAATCAGGCCCAAAAGGGAGTATTTCCAAAACAGCGGTGTGATTTTTTTGGTGGCAAATTCGTGCGCTTCCGTTTCAGGAACAGCTTGATATTCTTGATCGTTACTCATATTTAGCACCGTGTCCTTTCTCAAGAAGCATTCCGTAGGTTTCCGGGCGGCGGTCTTTCAGCAGGGCATAATAGCCGGCCCGCAGCGGTTCCTTGTCCATATAATTGAAGCTGGCTGAAACGATGGCTTCTTGATCTTCAACAACTTCTGACAGCAGCTGGCCATTGGGGCCGGTCAGCTTGCTTCTTCCGAAAAAGTCCAGAATTTCTTCAGCACCAACCTGATTGCAGCAGGCCGTATAAATAACGTTGTCAAAGGCCCGCGCTTGCTGAACCAGCTCCCAATCATGCTGCTGGGGCTTTTCCCAGGCTGCCGGAATCAAAATATAGTCCGCGCCTTTTAAGGCCAGGATACGAGCTGTTTCAGGGAAAGCGCTGTCCCAGCAGATCATGATCCCGATGGTGCCGATTTCAGTTTGGAAAACCGGATAGTCCGAGTTGCCGGATTCCACGCCAGGCTTTTCTTCTTCCACCAGATGCATTTTGCGGTACTGGCCCAGCACCTTCCCGCTGCGGTCGATCAGTGCGGCTGAGTTGTAAACCTTGTCCGTATCCGGATCTTTTTCAATGAATCCAAAGACGAGGAAAACGCTGTGGTCTCTGGCATAATTGGATAATTCTTTAATGGATGGACCCTGCATGGTTTCGGCAATGCTGCGGCAGTCTTCCGGTGTGCATTCACAGCCGGTAGTAGCCAGTTCCGGAAACAGGATCAGGTCTGTATCCGGATATTTTTGCAGAGCCATGTCTGCAAGCTGCTTCATTTTATCCAGATTCTTTCGTTTTTCATTGGTCAGCGAGTGCATCTGCGCACAGGTAATACGGATCGTTTCTTTTTTCATATGGTTGTTCCTCCAAAGGTGATTTATTGGCTCTTAGCTGCTAAGAAATTTGTTAGGTTAATTTTATCGCTCCGTAAAACCCTGTGAAATGTACCTGGGAAGTATTTGTTGCCGAAAAAAATAACACAAAAGTAGTATCTGAAAATTCATACTTGACAGATAACGTGCTTTGTGTTGCTTTAAAAGGAGCCGCCTGAAACCTATTTTGATTACGATAAACCAAAAGGCATGAGCAATCATACTTGGTGCGGCAGCCCCTCTGGCTGAACTTTTCCCAGGATGATTTCCAGCCAATAACAGGCCGCAGTTAGAAAAGAACCATGTTGTGACAAAAAAACTTGAATTCTTTTAGGCCATGTGATAAAATTTAGAAGTTAGTTTACAAGGAGGTAAGAAAATGCAGACAATTCTCATGGTAGTACTGGCCATTGCAAGTGTTATTTTGATCATAAGCATTCTGCTGCAATCCAGTAATAGTGCCGGTTTGTCGGGCTCTATCGGAGGAGGAGCAGAGCAGCTTTTCGGTAAGAAAAAGAGCCAGGGATATGAGGGCATCCTCAACAAAATATCCACGGTGGCAGCGGTTCTGTTTATTGTGCTGTCTCTTATTCTCGTTATGCTTGAGGGTTAGGGTTAGCGGTTAATTCGTTTCGTTTAATTTTATTATTATATTTCACTTTTACATAAGAGGTGTCATTGGCGCCTCTTATAGTTGTGTTAAAAGTGAGAGGGAGGTATCATTTTTATGGACAACTTATCAATTATTGCTCCTATTGCGGCAGTCATCGGGCTAATCGTAGCCTTCGGCCTGTCATCATGGATCAGCAAAGTGGCTGAGGGTAATGATAGGATGAAGGAAATCTCAGGCTACATTCGCGAAGGCGCCATGGCGTTCCTGAGAAGAGAGTATAAAGTCATGATCATTGTTATCATCATACTCTTTATTCTGATTGCTGTATGCATCAAACCGCTTACTGGCGTGCTGTATGTAGTGGGTGCGCTCCTGTCTGTTCTGGCCGGATTCTTCGGCATGAACGTTGCGACAAAAGGTAACGTAAGAACAGCTAACGCGGCCAATGAAGGCGGTATGAACAAGGCTCTCAAAGTAGCCTTCCGGTCCGGTGCAGTAATGGGCCTGTGCGTGTCTGGTCTGGGACTTTTAGGCCTGGGTGTCATCTTTGTTATTATGGGCATTTCTTCGGCAGACGTTATCACAGGTTTTGGTCTGGGCGCTTCTTCAATGGCTCTCTTTGGAAGAGTTGGCGGCGGTATTTACACAAAGGCGGCCGACGTTGGTGCTGACCTGGTAGGTAAAGTTGAAGCAGGTATCCCGGAAGACGATCCAAGAAACCCGGCTGTTATCGCAGATAACGTAGGCGACAATGTAGGCGACGTTGCCGGTATGGGATCCGACTTGTTTGAATCCTATGTTGGTTCTATCATTTCCGCAATTACACTTGCGGTTATTATCCCGCACGTAACTCCAATGTTCGGATCATCCTTTGAGCTGGATCCGGTCGTTGGTTCTGTATTCCCGCTGGTGCTGGCGGCTATCGGCCTGATCGCATCGGTTATCGGTATCCTGCTGGTAAGAGGCAAGGAAGGCGGCAACCCTGCTGCTGCGCTCAATATGGGAACTTATATCAGCGGCGTTATCGTAGTGATCGCTTCTCTGATTTTAAGCAAGACCATGCTGGGCAACTTCAACTCAGCGATTGCGATTATTGCTGGTCTGATTGTTGGTATTGCCATCGGTAAAATTACTGAAATTTATACTTCTGCAGATTATAAATCCGTTAAAAAGATCGCAGACCAGTCTCAGACCGGTTCAGCGACAACAATTATCAGCGGGCTGGGCGTTGGAATGCTGTCCACCGTATGGCCGATCATCTGCATTGCAGTGGGTATTTTCGTAGCAAACGGCTTTGCCGGATTATATGGTATTGCTCTGGCAGCTGTCGGAATGCTGTCCACAACCGGTATGGTTGTAGCAGTTGACGCTTATGGTCCTGTATCCGACAATGCCGGCGGTATCGCTGAGATGTCCGAGCTTCCTGCGGGCGTTCGAGAAATCACGGACAAACTGGACTCCGTTGGTAACACAACCGCAGCCATCGGTAAAGGATTTGCGATTGGTTCTGCGGCTCTGACAGCTCTGGCTCTGTTTGCTTCCTTCTCGCAGGTTGCACAAATCAGCGCAATTTCATTGCTGGATCCAATGGTAATCATCGGTCTCTTCATTGGTGCTATGTTGCCGTTCCTGTTCTCCGCTATGACGATGAACTCGGTAGGTAAAGCGGCGAACCAGATGATCGAAGAGGTAAGAAGACAGTTCAGAGAAGATAAGGGCATTATGGAAGGTACTTCTAAGCCTGACTATGCAAGATGCGTAGATATCTCCACAAAAGCAGCGCTGAAAGAAATGCTGGCTCCTGGCCTGATGGCAATTATCGCGCCTCTGGCAGTTGGTGTTGTTCTGGGCGTTGAAGCGCTGGGCGGCATGCTGGCTGGCGCGCTGGCTGCAGGCGTACTGCTGGCGATCATGATGGCTAATGCAGGCGGTGCCTGGGATAATGCGAAGAAGTATGTTGAAGAAGGACATTACGGCGGCAAGGGTTCCGATACCCATAAAGCTACTGTCGTTGGAGATACGGTCGGTGACCCGTTCAAGGATACATCCGGTCCGTCCATCAACATTCTGATCAAGCTGATGACGATCGTAGCAGTCGTATTTGCGCCACTGTTCGTAAGTATCGGCGGACTGATCTAATTGAAAAACAATTGAATGTAAGTTATTTAGGGCGAGCTCTTCGGAGCTCGTCTTTTTGTGTGGGGAGAGAAGCAGGAGTTGGGGATTTTTGAGTAAACAATGGAAGGTAAGAAAGAGATGGACTTGTTGCGGAAAAAATAGAAGATTTGGAAGAGATGGACTTGTTGCGGAAAAAAATGAAACTTTCATGTAAAATTTACGCCATTTTCAACGATAGCGGCCTCTCAAATCTGCCGGGAAGCTGCGTAGGCCGCTTTCTGCCAAGAACAGGCCCCATAACCCTGTAACTTAGAGAAAAGAATGCCGCTTTTTACAAAAGTTTTCCGGAATATGGGGCTTTGGCGGTTTGAAGGTGGGATGTGGATATCCCGGGAAAACTTTCATACTAATCTGGACAATATAATGTGACTGTAAAACCCAATAAAAGTAATAATTTCCAAAAAATACTTGACAAAATATGTAAATTACTGCAGAATGTAAATATATTACAGATTACTGCATAGAGAGCGAAAAGTTCAAGGAGGATTTTGGAGATGAGAAGAGTCAGGGCGAAAGACGCCGGTCGGATTCATGCAAATGCGGGCTGTAACAGACAAGCCATACTTCTGCTGGCACTGATCGCAGTGCTGCTGCTGTCCTGCATGCCGCAGCAGGCCAGCGCCTTTACCATAAACGGCGGCAGCTACAAAGCGCTGATCTCTTACCCAGGGGTGAAAACCTTTAACTACGCAGTCAAGCCGGTTCGGGAAAATCTGATCGCCGCCGACATGGTGGATCCGGAATACAGCTTTAAGACCGGCTCCAAAGCAGTGGATGAATACTTCGGCTCAACGGCCACTTATACAGACCGAAGCGGAACCAAACGCAAAGGCTTTTATCTCAATAAAAACAGCAAAGGAAAATGCGGCGTCCGCTATAACAAGCTTTTTCAATACAACAACACTTGGGTTGACGTTAAGACTACCTTTACCAACTGGTCCCTCAAGGACAAGAAAAAAGCTTTCGCTGCAGGCGGGTTTTGCAAGATTTGGTGGACCAATGTCAAATGGCTGAAGATGAAACACGAATTTTTCCTGTCTGGCACCAACACGCCTGTCCAGGTCAACGGGTTCTTTTCCTTCAGCGATGTGGACGATGCCCAGGGCCTGGCAATCCCCAGCGGCCAGATAAAAAAACTTTGGGTGAACTCCAAAGGAACGATTCTTAAATATAAAAAAGAAGATGACCTGCTGTTAATCCAGTCGGATGATGTTTTGATCCCCAACTTGGGCACAGCAAACTACAGCCCTGCCAAAGCGGCAACAGCCACTTTTTCTTATCAGTTCAGCGGCAACAGCCATACCCAATACGTACTGGACGGCAACGCCGACGGCTCGGATAACGTCATTGGATTTGATGCGGCCAAATACATTCCATCTATGATCCCCCAGCCCAAACCGCCTGCCATCGAAAAAACCGTATCCGATCAGGATGAAAAGGATGTTTCCAACAATATAGTCCCCACCATCCGCGATGCCTGGACCTACACGCTCAATGGTCTGGTGCCCTTGGAGACAGAGCCGGGAAACTTCTATCAAGGCTTTTCCATGAACGATACCTTGGATAGTTGTCTGGAGATTCAGGATGTCCACATATATAAAAATAAAAGCGAGGACGTGTCCGGTCAATTTACCATAAACATCAGCGGACCGACGGTATCTGCGGCAGCTAAAAACTGCAGTACAGCTTCATTTTACGGATGTAATTACCAGCTGCGTATCACTGCAGGCATAAAGAGCGGAGCTACAGAAGAGATATTGAGGAATCATGGCCATTACGACAGCGGCAGAGGCGCAATTCGCTTTTCCAACACCGGCAGGGTGGTGTATCAGGCAGGCGGCAGCCAGACCGTGCGTACCACCAATACAGTAACGACAGAAATTCCTCTGCCGGTTCTCTCCATTACAAAAGAAACCTCGAAAAAAGAATACCGGGTGGGCGACCCCATCGATTATACTGTGAGGGTTACCCAGACCAAGGCCAATTCAGCGGCGCTGGATCTGTATATAAAGGATGATAGCCTTCCAAAGGAGGTCAAAGTGCTGGCCGATACACTGCAAGTCTCCGGCATCACAGGGTATGAACTGACACCTCTGGAAAACGGCTGTCTGCTCAAGGTGAAGCGGCTGAATTACGGGCAGACAGCAGTCATCCGCTATCAAGCCAGAGCAGAAAAGGCAGCCGCCCATCGGGACATCGATAATACGGCGCTCACGGGCGCTCTCCTTGCCCGGGAAAAGACAGCGACAGCAGCTGTTCATATAAAGCCCTACAACATTGAAGGGCAAAAGATTTGGGATGACCATGAGGACCAGGACGGCCTGCGTCCCCAGTCCCTTAAGGTGAAACTGATGGCAGACGGGCAGATGGCAGATACACTTTCGATCAGCGAAGAAACGGAATGGAAATATGTATTTGAAGATTTGGAGCCTTTCGATGAACAGGGCCGCAGGATTGATTACACGGTAGAAGAAGAGCAGATTCCAGGATACACATCAAAGCAATTGGGATATGATATGGTGAATCATCATACCCCTGAGCAGATTACCATTGAAGGTGCCAAGCTTTGGAACGATGCGGATGATCTGGATAAGCTCCGGCCGAAAAGAGTGATCGTCTATCTGATGGCGGACGGAAAAAAATACGCATCAAAAACCATTTCCACGGCGGAAGACTGGAAGTATTCCTGGACCGTGGATAAATACCGGCCCAGAGGCGTACCCATTGATTATAAAGTGGAGGAAAAACCTGTAGATGGTTATGAGGCAAGCGTATCAAACTATGACTTGGTAAATACCCATGTCCCTTATCAGATACACCTGGTCAAATATGAAAAGCTGGAAAACGGCGAAAAAACAGAAAAGCCGCTGGCAGGCGCAGTCTACCTGGCTTACCGGCAGGGAGAAAAAGATGAGAATGGCAACTTGCTTCCGGACAAATTCCTGGGCAGATACACGACGGATTCCAGCGGCAGCATTATCATTAGAGGACTCAGCCCGGGCAGCTATTACCTTCTGGAAGACAGAGCGCCGCCCGGTTATCGGAAAGAAAAGGACCGCATAGATATTCAAATGGAAAAGGCACAGACCGACGGACCGGTAAAGCAGCCGCAGATCACGACTGTTATCGCATATAACCAGAGAGAATACGGCTTACTGGAACTCGTCAAAAAGGATGACAGAGCAAACAGCGTGGCGGACGCAGTCTTTGGGCTTTATCGAGATCAGGACTGCCAGAGGCAGGAAGGAAGTTATACCACTGATGATAAAGGGCGGATTCGCATTGATTCGCTGCGTTGGGGCATCTACTTTCTCAAAGAACTCCAGGCCCCAGGCGGCTATGAGCGGTCAGAAGAAATTCAAAAAGTGGAGATCGGGCCGGAGAATTTGCATCCGGTAATTGAGGTTTACAATCAACAGAAAAAAGGATCGGTCGTACTGACGAAAACCGATGAGACGGAAACCATAAGGCTTGTGGGCGCGGTTTATGATCTCTTTGATGATGCGGGGCGGATTGTTAAAGAAAACTTGACGACGGATGAAAAGGGCAGGCTTCAAGTCGAGGGACTCAGATGGGGCGGCTATTACTTTCTGGAGAAAAAGGCTCCCGAGGGGTATGGGATCAGCAGTGAAAAGATTCGCTTTTCCGTCAACAGCACAACAGGAGGAATGACCCAATATGTGGAGGCTGCCGATAAAGCCCGGCGGGGGCAGCTGACGATCGTTAAACAGCTTCGGGCCGATGAAATCCATATGGCTCACGGGGTGCCGTCCTTCATTTTCCGCCTTACAGGCAAAACGGCGGATGGGGAAGCGATAACCGAATATCAGATGGCAACCTTCAACCAAACCTACGTGGAAAACAACCGGGATCAAGACGGAACTGTGAAAAAATCAGTTGTTTTCAGCGGACTAAAAAGCGGAACCTACCAGGTGGAAGAATTGGAGCATATCCGATATCAGCTGGCCGGGATCACAGACTTGTCGCCAAACGGCAAAAGGGACGGTGATAAGGTGATCTTCCAACTCGAGGGGGAGGAGGAAAGCACGGCCACCTTCCTTAATGAGAAAGAGAAGTGGCAGGACTATTCCCACACTGCGGCAAAAACCAACTTGATAAAACTGAACCGCAGGCTCACTGGACTGAAGCTTCAATATGAAGGCGAGAACATTCTGGAAGGAAACCAGCAATTTCCCCGGGAAAAGCTCCAAGTGACCGCTGTTTACGACGATGGCACCCAGGCTCCCCTGGGACAAAATCAATTCCAATTAAAGAAAGAGGATGGCGGGGTCCTGACCAGAGTTCCCAAAATTGCAGGAAGCTATACGGCAGCAGTTGAATATGAGGAGGATGGGATCTGCCGCCGGGCCACAATCACTTATCAGGTAGAAGCAGTTAAGCTGTTGACCATCCAGTTTGATACGGGAGGGGGCGGGACCATGGCTCCCCTGATCGCAGAGAAATACAGCTGTCTGGCGGATTACAAAGAAGGGGAATACATTCCGCTGCGCTCGGGATTTTCCTTTGGTGGATGGTACCTGGATAAAGAACTGATTTCCGCCTTCGATACAAAGAAGGAACTGGTCGAGGATTTGACGCTGTATGCCCGATGGCAAGAGAAACATCTGAACGACTATACCTGGGAAGAAATCAAGAAGATTGCCGATTCCGGCAAAGCGGAGACCGTGCTTGATGAATGCTTTTCCGCAGTCAAAAAAGACTTGGAGGACGGTCGATTGTCGCAGGAAACGCTGAAACATACCAAGGAGCTTACCATCAATGGAAAGCAGTGCCACGCTGTGATTCTCGGCTTCAATCAGGATCGGAAGGAGGATGGCAGCAGGGCGGGACTCTCTTTTGTGATTTGGGAGCCTGTGGCTGCTGATGTTTTCAACCCGACCCTGACCAACCAGGGCGGCTGGAAGGATTCTCAGCTTCGAAAAAAGACGGCTCCTTTGGCAGCGGAATTACCGAAGGACGCAGTACCAGTGCAAAAAGAAAGCTGGGGATTTGTGGGCGGCAAGGCGCTGAAGGAAACCACATGGGATAAGCTCTGGCTGCTTTCTCAGTCGGAAGTCTGCGGAGCATGGGGGTATGAGGACGAGGAACTGGAGCCATCGATTTACTTTGAGGATTTGGACTTTGGCCGGCTGCGGAGCGGCAGGGGAGAAGGAGCGCAGTACAAGCTTTTTCAAGGCCTGATTCCCGACGGAAAGCCGGATTTGGAAGCTGCCGCCGCATTGGGAAAACCCTGGTGGCTCCGCTCTGCCAACCTGGAAGGGGATCAGAGGTTCTGCTTCTTTGACGCTGATGGCGCGGCCAGATAGGGGAGATGATGATGGAAAAAATGAAACATTGCCTCGGACAGCAGGGCAAGTCATGTTTGCTAGTACTGGCTGGAGCAGTCATGTTGTTTCTGCTTCTGGTGGAGCCGGCGCTGGCCAAGACCGTCGCCGGTACCACCTCCAGAAATGGTTCAAAATATGACTTCAACTGTGTGTATACACTGACGGATGATGCTGCCAACAAACGATATGCCCTGGAGGTTACGGCCCAGCTGAAGATTAAAAAATACAAGTTCAGCAGCACCCAAACCCACAAGGTCAATATCAAAATAAACGGGACTACTTATACCAAGACCTTTGACGGTATGAGCGGAGGCAACAATTCCTCCACCGTGACCAAGAACCTTTATAAGAAGACGGTGTACTTTTCCTACGCCTCGGCCGCCAGGAGCATCCCGGTCAGCATTACCACTTCCGATATTTCATCGGGCGGCTACGGGCCCGGCGTTTGTAAAGCTTCGACCAATGTGACCGTTCCGGCGGTGACCACGACGAAAACCCTGTCCGGCAGCGTTATTTGGCAGGACAACAATAATCAAGACGGTCTGCGCAGTACCAGGACCATAACCGTGATCAGGGACGGTCAGGCTTACACAAGCTTTGCGGCCATCGGCGCATGGAATGTCTCTGTTCCAGTCTATAAAGCAGGAGGGGGAGAATCGGCCTATTCGGTAACAGGAAACGGCCTCAGCGGATATTCGGGACCATCCGTTTCCGGATTTAACCTGACTTACATCAGGACAGCCTATTACACCACCGAAGTTTCAGGAAAAATTTACTGGGAGGACATGGACAATCTGATGGGAACCCGGCCCGGGTCCGTAGTTGTGCGTGTTCTCAGCGGAACATCCGTAGCAGCGCAGGGTACCGTTTCCCCTGGCGCAGACGGGAGCTGGAGTTTTTGCTTTTCCGATCTGCCAAAGTATGAGGGCGGTGCGGAGATTCGCTATACAGTCTCACAGAATGCCGATGGATATGGGACAGCATATGAAGGATTCAAGATTATCAATACCTGGATTCCAGCCTTTGATGTACGCATGGGATTCAGCATATAAGAAAGGAACAGAAAATGGGAAAAGAGATAAGATTAAGGAAAAAAGGGAGCATGCTGCTGGCGGCATTTCTTCTGGCAGTGGCGGCAATCGGCGGAATCAGCGCCTATTTTACGGACGTGGATTCGGCGGCCAATGTGTTTACAATCGGTAAGGTAAAAATTGACCTGACCGAACCGGCGTATGACGCCCATCCGCAGGATCATCAGAATCTGACGCCAAACAAAAGCCTGGACAAGGACCCATACGTGACCAACACCGGAATCAATGATGCGTTCGTCTTTACAGAATTCACCATACCGAAAGCAGAGGTCAAAACAGCGGCGGAAAACGGTTCTCAAAATACGGCGGTCAATCAGGAACTATTCCAGTATCAGATCAGCGGGGGATGGACACAAGTGGTCAAAGAGGACCGGGAAGACGGCTGCCGGTATGTCTATGCCTATGGCTCAAACGAAGCCTGCACGCCCCTTTCTGCCGGCCATACAACGCCGGTACTGTTCGCAGACGGGAAGATCCGTTTTCTCAATGTGATCGAAGGCCAGGGCTTGGAAGAAGAAATGCTGGAGCTGCCGGTAGATGCTTATGGCATACAGACTGTGGATCTGGATGGGGGAAAGACCGCTCCGGCCGATGTCTGGGCTGTTTTAGAAAATCAGCAGGCAGGAAAGTAACATGAAAGGGATGAGGCGGCTGGCGGCTGCGGCCGGGCTGTTTCTCGTGCTGGCCGCGGGAGGACTGGCCAGTATGCTGGCACTGCAGGAGGAAAGCCTGTCCAGCAGATTTCAGACCGGAGGCGTGGACATTTGCCTGGAATCAAAGATGAAAGAAAATGGCCGCGTCAAAGAGTTTGTTCAGCCCCGCGATCTGGTTCCGGGCCAGGAGATTTCCATGATCCCGGTCATTACCAGCCGGGCAGAGGATTGCTACATAAGAGCGCAGATTGAAGTAACCATGGATGAAGAGGGACCGCAGCCTGTAAAGATGCAGGATTTTATCGGTATGAATGCGGCCTGGATTGAGCAAGACCCCTATTACTATTATCGCTACCCGCTGGCGCAGGGGCAGACCGCGGAGCTTTTTCAAGGGCTGCGTGTGCCTGCCGCATGGACGGGCATAGAGGCATCCGGCTTTGATCTGCACATTACAGCGGAAGCTGTCCAGTCGCAGAACTGGCAGCCCGATTTTCAGAAGCACAACCCTTGGGGGAGCGTGGAAACGGAATTTTCTCAGATCGGAGAATACTATCTGGCCGGAAGGGGCAAGCGGACGGAAAACAAAGGGATTAGTCTGGTTTATCAGGGCGGCGCAAAGGCGCTGGTCAGCGATGCCGATTCGTTCATGGCTCATTTGAGCGACCTTATGCCCGGCGATCATTACAGCGATGTCATGAAGCTGAAAAATGCCGGACAAGAAAAAGTGTGTATTTTTTTTAAAGCATCCACGGAGGAAACGAAACTCCTGAAGCAAATTCAGCTTCGCATTGAATCGGAAACAGGACTCTTTTATCAGGGCCCGCTGACTTGTGAAAAGCTGTCGGATTATCGGATGTTGGCAGAGCTTGAAAAAAAACAGGCGGAGAAGGTGAAGTTTTCCATCCATGTGCCGGAAACATTGACCAATCCCTACCAAGTCCTTGCAGACAGGGTAACTTGGTATTTCAAGGTTTGCGATGAGGATGGCAATCCAATACAGGCACAGACGGGTGATGAGCGATGCTTTGGGCTTGCGATTCTGATTATGGCTGTGAGCGCAGCGGCAGGGCTGCTGATAATAAGGAGGAGCAGGAGATGATACGAACTATTTATCATATCATTGAAAACGTGCTGATTTTTTTGATTCTTTTTTTTACGCTGGCCTTGGGCGGCGCCAAGCTGATCGGCCATATCAGCCCATTTATGGTTTTAAGCGGCTCCATGGAGCCCCAGCTTGCGACCGGCAGCCTGTGCTTTGTCAATGAACGAGACCGGGAGGCGAAGGCGGGAGATATCATCGCTTTTTCCAAAGGGAGCACGAAGATTGTTCATCGGGTTTTAAAGGCGGAGCACGGCGCCTATACCACCAAAGGGGATAACAATCCCCACGCCGACAGAGCGCCTGTCAGCCAAAAGGAGGTTATGGGAAAAGTGGTCTTTTCTATTCCAAAAGCAGGGTATGCGGCGGCTTTTCTGCAGACGAAGAAGGGCATGTTCCTGACCAGCGCCGCTCTGGCGGCATTCTTTGTAATGGGGCGTCTGCTGCCTGAAAGGAAAAAGCGGGGAGGCGGCTATGAAGCAGGTTAGATTTAAAAACAGAAGGCTGGCTGTGGTGCTGATGCTTTTGCTGCTTGTTAACAGCAGTTTTCTGGGACTGCTTGCTTATAGTGTTTATCAAGCTCAGGCGGTCAATGCCTTTACGGTGGGTTACGGGGAGATTGAAATTGAAGAGGACTTTGAACCGCCTGCCAAAATGCTCCCCGGCATTACCATCCGCAAGGAAGTGGCGGTGGTCAACACAGGCCCGGTTCCCTGCAGGGTCAGACTGCTGGCCAAGTATACCAGCAGTCAAATGGCCGCCCTCTCTGTGGTGGATTTTGACCGGGAGCATTGGTCGGAAACCGGCGACTATTTTTATTACAAATACGTCCTCCAGCCAGGGGAAAAAACTGCTCCCCTTTTTTCTGAAATCAAGATCAGCGAAGCGGCAAGCCAAAGTGAACTGGAGCCGTTCGACATTCTTATCTATGGAGAAGCAATTCAAGAAAACGGCCTTCTATGGAGTGAGCTCTAAAGTCAAGGGCTGAATGTTACATTAGTAGGACTGTTTATTACAGCGTGACGATGTAACAAATTTCCTGTACGTAAAAACGGTACAAACCATTGACAAAAATGACCGGGGGGGGGGTAGTATATTTATACGAATAGGGGAGAGGCAAGGATGAATGTATAAGCTATAATGCCATAAAATTGCAATATGATAGTTGTTTGCAAAGGGTGATATTATGAAAAGCTCTCTCCGCCATTCAGAGCTTCATAGCAACGGTCTTTGCGCACTATCATCCTGATGGTGCGTTTTTTTGCGCCACCTGCCCCAAGCTCTATTACGATTTCGTTTTGTACTATTTATTAAGGAGGAAGACATGGAAGCAAGGAAAAAGAAAAGCAGCAGGCTTCTAGCGTGGGTGGTCGTGATCGCCGTGGCGTTTACCATGACGTTCCCGACTGCATTTGTCTGGGGTGCTGAAACCGGCGCGACACAGGAAACGGTCGCAGCCGATGATCAGACGCCGGGTGAAGATCCTGCGGCGGAGGAAAGCAGTAATAAGGATCCGACTGAGGCTGTGAAGGCAGAGCCGGAGACAAAGAAGCCGGCGGTGAAGGCAGCAGCTAAAGCAGCGGCAGCAGAGAAAAAAGAGGCTGCTGATGAAAACGTGGACACAAAAAAGCCGCATGTCAATCAGGAAGCGATCGGTGGCACACATAATGCAGGAACCGTGTTCTTCGCAGAGGGCTACGATGTTACGATTGATGCTGCAAAAGATTTAGAAAATGAAAAAATGGGATTTACTGCTACATGGATCGATGGCGATAAACAAGAGTCAATGACTGTGGCGCGGAATACTTCTGCCAATCCCTCAGAAAAAGAGAAGCTTTTTGTGGTTGGCGGTACAGAAAGTGAAAATCCTGACTTAAATACCACCAATATAACGGTTAAAGGCGGGAGCATGGATTATGTGATCGGCGGCAACCTGAACGTTGGAGCAGTAAAGACAGCCAATATTGAAATTCTTGATGGAAATATTGGTATGGTTATTGGAACGACCAAAGATGGCCCAAACGGTTCATATGATAAACGTAAAGAAAAAGCCTCTGTCGAAACTGTCAATATTAAAGTAGCAGGAGGCGATATGCAGGCCGTTGTAGGCGGTACTTATGCATACACCTACGTTAAAAATGTTAATGTGGAAGTTACTGGCGGAACCATTGCCGCTACTACTTCTCCGATGCAGGCGGGTATCCTGCTGGGCGGAACCAATGGTGAAGTGGAAAATGCCAAGCTTACTTTCAGCGGCGGCAAGACAAAGGATATTGCTCTGGGACAGAGAGTCATGATCACAGAGAAAGCTACCCTTGATCTTACCGGTGGAAACGCTGGAAATATCTATGCAGGCTCCTATTATGATGATGGAGATAATGCGGCAGGAACAACTGAATGGAACGGTTGGGGAGTTGGCGACGTCAATTACGGTCAGGCTAAGGCAATTGATCTGAACCTGGGTGAAAACCTGACCTATAATGATGTATATGCAGGATTTCAATTTATTGACAAAGCTAAGTTTGCTGAAAAATATACTGCAATAAGTGATATAAAGGATTCTGACAAGGCTCCTGTCAATATCACAATAAAAAAGGCAGGCGAGGCAAAGCGCGGCGATGCGGAAAAGCATACTGTCAGCATGCTGGAAAAGGTACTTCCCAGCGAGACTTTGACGATTGAGACGTCTCTTGCTGATGGAAAAGTGCTTGATCTGCAGGAAGGCTGCACGGTTATTGTTAAATCTGGCGTTAAGGATATCAAAGCTAAGATTGGAAAAAAAGATGTAACGTTAGAAGCGAGCGATACTTATACTGTAAAAGACGGAAAGCTGGTTGGTTCGGTTGCTAAGATTGGTGACACAAACTATGCTAGTATTGAAGAAGCAATAGCGGCGCTTAAAGATAATGATACATTGACACTTAAAACAGATATTAAGAAGCGCGTAAACCTTTTGGGAACAACTGATGGACTTAAAAACATTACGTTGGATCTGAATGGGCACACTATAAAAGATGAACAAAGCTCTGCGTTTGCCATCGGTGAAGGGGCGGCAGCAGAAAAGACAAAAGCTGACATTACCATCAAAGGAACTGGAACGATTGAAGGAGCACAAGCAGGTGTTCTTGTAAAGAATGGAAGCCTGACGGTTACAGATGGAATTAAAATTATTGGTGGCGGATATGGTATTTCTGGTAATGGATTGCACAATGAAGGAACTATTATCAACGTTCAGGGTGGAGAGATTACCGCAACCGGAGAGGATGGCGCGGCAATTTATCATCCACAAAAAGGCAGCCTGAATATAACTGGCGGAATGCTGACAGGTGCTACTGGTAT
This sequence comes from Clostridia bacterium, assembly GCA_902363595.1. GTDB lineage: Bacteria > Bacillota > Clostridia > Peptostreptococcales > Anaerovoracaceae > Hominibacterium > Hominibacterium faecale. The sequence goes on from CABJAP010000002.1 coordinate 87,270, forward strand.
CCAGCTTTGCGCAGGAGATGCGGAAGTCAATATGAGCGGCGGAAAAATTGTCGCGACAGGTCAGGATATGCGAGCAGAAAAGACAGGAGATGGCTTGATTCCAGATGGAGCGGCAGTTTCCGTAGTGGACAGAAGCTATCCTGGTGGGGCGCCAAAAGTACATATTACAGCCGGAGAATTTCAATCTGCAGTTGATCACATTGTAGTGGCATATACATGGTTGGGAAATCAAGCTTCAGATTGGGCAGATGCGACAAAGCATGTTGTTATTGAAGGCGGAACCTTCAGCACCAACCCATCCGCCTATGTTGTAAAAGACTATGCAGTCAATAAAACTGATAAAGGCTACAACGTTGTCAAAGCAACAGACGCAGCCGGCGAAGCGTTTATTGGAAACACATATTATAAAACCCTTGCCGATGCAATTGTAGCAGCAAAAGAAAAAGACACCGTAAAACTGAACAAAGACGTTCAGGTGACCATGACCGCTCAGAACACAGCGGCGATTCTAATCGATAAAAACATTACTCTGGACGGTAACGGAAAGACCATCACAGCAACAGGCGACACAAAAGCAATCGGCCATGTCATTGAAGTTTCCAACGGAGTCAAAGCTGCAGTCAAGAATCTGACTATAGACGGCAACCAGATTGCAAAACATGGCATCCAGGTGTATAGCAAAGAAGAACCACAAAGTGAAGCCAAAGTTACTTCCGTTACAGTGAAAAACTGTACGGGCTATGGATTCATGATCAATGGCGGTAAAATGATCGCTACCAGAATCACAGCGGAAGCGAACGGCTGGGGCGGCGTCAACATTGGACAGGGCACGGATGTAACCGCAGAACCAAGCTTTACCTTTAACAGCGGAACCCTGCAGGAGCATAATCCAATCCAGGCCGATAACGTGGGCGACAAAGCGCCAAGTACAAGCTGGGTTATCTTTGGCGATAATGCTGGAACCTGGTATGCGACAAAGAGCGTCCGCAAGGAGGACAATAAGACTCTGATTCAGTGGAGCAGCCAGTTAGCCGGCGAAGCACAAACTGACGGCGTGACCTATCCGACCTTGAAAGAGGCAATCGAAGCTGCAAAAGCAGGAACAATCGTGACACTGCTGAAAGACGTGACCGTGGATATGGGGACGGAAAAAAATAATCCGGCTATTCTCATTGATAAGGCAATTGACTTTAATGGAAATGGAAAAACCATAACGGCCAAAGGCGACAAAGAAGGGATCGGACATGTGCTCGGCGTACAGAGTTCGAATGTTGAAATTAATGCCTTGACGATCGATGGGAATAATGGGACGGCCAGACACGGTATTCAGACCTATGGAGAAGGCAGTGCGGCAACCCTGACTGAGGTGACGGTTAAAGACTGTTACGGATATGGTATCGTGGCAAACGGCTCTGCGGTAACCGCGAATGGACTTTACACAAGCGGAAACGGCTGGGGCGGTGTCAATGTGACAAAAGGCTCCGGCGTCACAGCTGATCCAAAATTTGAATTCAATTATGGAGATTTACAGCAAGACAATCCGATTCAGATTGATAACGTTGATAAAACTGTGGAAGTAAAGGCTGAATGGGTTGCGATTCATGAAGATATGGCTAGTGATTGGCATTCTGTAACAACGACTGATGATGGTAAGACGATCATCCAGTTTGCACCGGGCGCAGCGATTAAGAGCCTTTCCCTCAACACGAGTGCAATGACCTTGACAGAAGGCAATAAGGGGCAGCTCATCGCAACGATTGAACCGGAAGAAGCATATGATACCAGCATTGAATGGACTGCTAGCAATACCGACAAGATTACCGTCGATGACAACGGCGTTGTTACCGCATTAAAGACAGGCGAGGCAACTGTTACCGCGACAGCGGCAGATGGAACCACGAAGGCTGAATGTAAAATAACGGTAATAGAAAAAGCTGCAGACAAAGAACCGGTTAAGGTCATCGTGGAACCAAGTAAAACAACGGCAACCGACGATGAAGGGACCGAACAAGAGGTTATCAATGAAGCGGACGTTAAACAAGCGATCGACAACGCAAAGGAAAAAGAAGAAGTTGTTGTCAAAGTTCCGGCAGACGTTCCTCCAGTGCTGAGCGAAGATGTCTTTGCGGCGGCGAGTGAAAGCAAGGCTGCCAAACTGATTGTAGAAGTACCTGCAACGGACAACAGCTATGCGGCTGCCTTTGAATTTGAGACAGCAGCCATTGAAAATGTGGCAGCAGTTAATACAGAGATTCAGAAACTGAAAGTTTCGGACGTTGCAGGCTTACCTAGCGATGCTGCAACATTAGGTTTAGCCTTATCACACGAAGGAGAGTTTCCGGCGCCGGCGACCATCACCATCACCATTACGGATGATAATATTAAAGATGGCGATACAGTATATATCTATTATCTCAATAATGGAAAGCTCCAGCTGATCGACAATGGTCCGCTGACAGTGAAAGATCGCAAAGTGACTTTTACTCTGAGTCATGCATCTGACTACGTGATCAGCAGCGAACCGATTGAACCGGAAACCGCAGCGGATTCCGTGGATGCCCTGATTGGCAAGATTGGTACCGTTGCTTATACAGATGATGTATACCAGGCAATCAAAGCAGCGAAAGAAGCCTACAATGGTTTCGAAAAACAATATGAAGGACAGACCAGCTTAGTTAAACAACACGCGACGATGAAAGCTGCCGATGAGCAGTACACTAAGTGGGACGATCAAGTGAAAGCATTTAAGTCCGATATTGATGACCTTTATGAAGCTGTAGACGGCGCGATGACTTACGCCCAGCAGAAAAAGGTTGAAGCGCTGACAGCAGCCTATAAAGCCTTGAATGCGGATCAGATCGAAGCCTTAGACTGGGACGGCTATGGAAAAGATGGCTACTATGGTGACTTACTGGCCATTCGTGATGCCAGCAAAGATGCAGAAGTTGTTTCTCAGGCCAATCGGGTAAGCAAGCTGGTGGATCAGCTTCCGGCTGCAGCGACCTATTCGACCGCAGACAAGAGCAAGATTGACGCTGCAAGAAATATGTACAACAGCGTGGTTGCCGAAACACCGGATGCCAAAGCATTGTTAACCGCTGATCTGGCAAAGATCGAAAAAGCAGAAGCTGAGTACAAAAACGCCAAGAGAACCGCATACAACAATGCGAGAATCTCCTTGTCAACGACTCAGTATATGTACAACGGCAAGGCTAAGACACCCGCTGTATATGGATTATCCGCCTTTGCCAATGGAACGGATTATACGGTAGCATACAGCAACAACACAAAGACAGGAAAAGCGACCGTAACCGTTACTGGAAGAGGCGACTGCACAGGACTGAGCACCAAGACCGCAACCTTCAGGATTACCCCGGCCAAAGCTGCAATCAGCAAGCTGAAGAAGGGTAAGAAATCCTTCAAGGTAACGATTAAGAGCCAGAAGAGCGCAGGCGTGAGCGGCTATCAGATTTCTTACTCATTGAAGAAGAACAAGAGCTTCAAGAGCACCACGACCACCAAGACCAGCAAGACGGTTAAGAAGCTGAAGGCCAAGAGAACCTACTATGTAAAGGTACGTTCCTATAAGACGATCGACGGTAAGAAATATTATGGTTCTTACAGTAAGATCAAAAAGATTAAAACAAGATAAACAATTCCTTGCAATTACATACACAAAAAGAAACAGGCTTTGCTATTGGGCGGGCCTGTTTCTTTTTGCATGGAATTAGGGTTTTATTAAACCATTTTTTATGGCTTCCGCCCATGCAACCGCTTAATGATAAAACTTAATTAGGAAGTCTTACACCAAAATTAAAATCGAATGGTTTCATTTTGTCAATAACATACGATTACATTAAAAAGCCTAATTGTTACAAGGTTGCAATGTAACCTTTTTGTAGCAAGGCAATACCATGAAAAGCGTTGACAAAACTGGTGGGGGGGGGGTAGTATATTTATACGAAATAAGGGGATTGGGCTGTATGGGGCAATAAAAATCCAACAAAAAATTGACAGCCAAATAATTTGTGCAGCAAATAAAAAAGAACATTTGAAACAAATTCGAAGCATACGTTCTGGAACGTTTTAATACGATTATTTTTTTATTTAAACAAGGGCGCTGTCAATAGACGGCGTTTTTTTGTTCGGAAAGGCTTGAAGCGGGGATGCTGGATTGATGATTGGAAGGTAATTGTTTGGAATTGAATGGAGAACGGAAAGATGAATGTAAAAGAGCGTAGTTATGGAAACTCTTTCTTAGCGGTGCTGGTGATCGTGCTGATGATTCTTGCAGCGCAGAGCGCCAGTGTGTTTGCAGAGGATATTGATGCCAGCAAGTTGTCGCCGGATGGGAGCGTGACGGGATTTTCCAATCCAGGTGGATGGATATACGATGACGCCGCGAAAGCATATACAAAAAGCGGTGTGGAATCTAATGGCGCAATGTTTCAAACAGAAACAATTACAGGACCGGCAGTGTGTTCCTTTCAGTATGAAGTAAAAGGCGGAAACCTTGATTTTTTCGCATTACTCTTAGATGATCAACAGCAGGGTGACTCCTATAATACAGAGACGAACGGCTTTAAAGAAATCATGGTTCCCATTCCAGAAGGTTCGCACACACTAACCTTTTTGTATATGGGATTTGGAGGCACGGGTTCTGTTTCTATAAGAGATTTTTCATTGATACGTGGTCTTGCAGACATTACCATTAGTAGCGGAACTGCTTCCAAAGCATATAAGTTCCAGGACGTCAATGAGGAATATTTCCCCTCAAGAGGAGATGTTACATACACAATAGAAACAAAGCTCACAGATAAAGTGAGCGGTCTTCAGTTGTCGGCGAGTCTGGACGGCAATGAAGTTGTTATTTCAAATGGGAAAGTAGAAATTCCTATGACGGAAACCAGCAGCGAACGTAAGCTGGAACTGACCATCAACAATAGCGGCAAATCATATACAAAAACGATAACCATCACTCCTGCTCAGACAGAAAATGCAGGGGTCGCCATTGAAGGTGATGCTGCAAAGGGGCAGGTAACGGCAGAATACGCAGGCGCTTTCCTTCAAACGGACGGAACGATAAATGATATTAAAAGAAATAGTACAGTAATGATCAAAGCAGCTCCCAAGTCAGGAGTGGATTTCCTGGGGTGGGTTGACGGCGCGGGCCAGTTCTTGTCAGCAGAAAAGGAGTATTCTTTCCAGGTTGAAAAGAACGTTAAGATTAAAGCCGTTTTCAGCCAGAATGATTATGCGGCGAGGAACGACGGAAAGTTTTACGCCTCATTAGAAGAGGCTCTTGCTGAAGCTAAAGCAGGCGATACGGTAATTTTGACAGGAGACACGACCCTTAAAAACAATGCAACGGTTCCTAAAGATGTTTTTCTTCTGCTGCCGACCGATGCCTTGGACACAAAGGGATATGCTTCGAGCGGTTACTGTCCGGACGGGACAGATAAAACAACGCCATACACTGGAATTGGAAAGAACGCTAAACTGTATCATACCTTGACAATCAGCAAGGATGCCTCCCTTTTTATCAACGGCAGAGTTCTTGTCAACGCAGTAGTCGGCCGCCCGGCTGCCGGTTATTACGATCAGGATATTACAGGCGGTTATTCACAGATTAAGCTAGAGGGAAATCTTATTGTTAAAAATCAAGGTTTGTTGGACGTATGCGGTTATATAACAGGCACGGGACAAATACGTGGAGAAACTGGCAGTGAAATTAGAGATTTATATGTTGTTCGACACTGGAGGGGCGGTACGCAAGCTAGTAATATGCATTTTGCCAAAGTCTATCCAATGAACGAGTACGACTGTCATAATATACAAACGACAACGCGGATTGATTACGGCGCTTCGCTGGTGGGAACTGTGAAAATGTATGCGACATCTCTCTTTGGCGGAGGCGGAAAGTTTTATTGTACCCGTTTCCCGCAGATTAATAATGAAAATGGACTTTTCAGATTAAGTGATGAAAGCAGTTATGCGGAAAAGTCATATGAAAACGGGGTTGAAATCATTAAATTGTATGGGGGAGCAGCATTTTCAAATTCATCGCTAAAAATAACCACTTTAAATCTTTCTACAAAAGATTATATTTATCCGATAGACGGTGACTATTCCTTTGAATTTCATAACGGAGTATACTCCTTTGACAATGATTATAAGTTCATGCCAGGAGCAAAAGTTACAGTAGCAAGGGATGCCAAACTGACTATTCCTGAAAAGAAAAAAGTGGTTTTCTATGATAAATTTGAAGACCCTTTGAATACCGGATATGCCGGAGATAATACCCAATATCCGCAGGATCGGTCTCCTGCACAGCTGATTCTCAACGGAGCTCTCGATTTAAAAGGGACCTTGGCCGGACAGGTTGTCTGCGGCAGCGAGTACTCTGTCAGCAGAGAGTGCGATGCAGGCCTGATGCTGACAACGAAAGAGGCCAATGGATATAAAGGAAACCCGAAGACAAAGGACTACTCCTTCCAGCTAACCTGGCTCAATGAAAATGGAGAGTCCATTGGTGCACCTGCTGCCAAGCCTCACGTAGGTGACTGGATAGCTGATGCAGATGGACTGAATCATACCAGAACATGCACAAAGTGCGGAACGGTTGAGACGAAGCTTCATGAATATGACGCATGGAGCAGTGTTGATGAATCGCAGCACAAACACACCTGTACATTCTGTGGACATGAAGAACAAGCAGACCACCAATGGAGTACTGGAGTGGAAAATCAGGACGGAACAGAACTGGTTTACACATGCAAGGATTGCAGCGTAAAAAGAACAGAAAAACTGGTGACTGCTTTCAACTTAAATAAGCAAAGCACAGAACTAGTAAAAGGGAATAAAGAACAACTGATTGCTTTGATTGAACCAGAGGATGCAGCAGACAAAACTGTAATCTGGATGTCGACAAACGAAAATATAGCAACAGTTGATGAAAACGGCCTTGTGACAGCTAAAGCTGTCGGGAACACCTTAATCGAGGCCAAAAGCAGCAATGACAAGTTGACGCTTGCAACTTGTGCAGTATCTGTCACAGAGGAACAGGGCGAGGAGATTCCAGGGGTTGGAGATAACCCTGTTGTAGCGATCCAGCCGGAAACAGACGAACAGGGGGCGCTGAATGCGGAACCGATTGTCCAGCTGATCCAAAAGGCGGAACAAAATGAAACCATTGTAATTCTGCTGGAACAGAAGGACGATGAGGCTTTACCGACCATACCGGCCGATGTCTTTAAACAAGCAAAAGAAAAGACCGGAGAGCCAATTGTGATTCAAACCGTTACCAAGGACAAAGATAAAATTGATGCAACCTTTGTGTTCCAACGTTCAGAGCTTACCCGAGAGGATCTTCCTGTAAACGTGGATATTTCCAAGACTTTGGACACGAAAGGACAGACCTTGCTTGCAGCTTGTCTGCCTGCTGATGCAGTGAATAAGACGCTGCGATTAGGACACAGCGGGGCTTTCCCCGGAACGGCAACGCTTATCCTGGATGTCAGTGATCGGTTCAAGGCGGGAGAGCGGGTTCACCTCTATTATCTGGATACGGATAAAAATAACCTGACCCTTACGGCGAAAGACTTGGTCGTTGATACAAACGGGCGCATTACGGTAAAGATGACTCATGCATCCAGCTATGTGCTGACCAGTGTGGTTTACAAAGGTAAGAATATCACAGGAATCATTTTGGATAAAACCAGCTTGTCCCTGGAAGCTGGACAGAAGTCTAAACTATCGGCATCCGTGCAGCCGGAAGATGCGGCCGATAAAACTGTGACCTGGAGCGCTTCCAATGAAAAAATCGCGAAAGTGAACCAGTCCGGTGAAGTAACTGCTATTGCTCCGGGAAATGCGAAAGTCTATGCCAAGACCGCTGATGGAAGAACAGCAGTCTGTGCGGTTGAAGTAAGACTGGGCCAGCCATCAGGGCTGAAAGTGACGTCAAAAGAGTATAACAAGACCAGGCTGACCTGGAAGAGAGCAGCCGGAGCCAAAGGATACAAGGTATACCGAGCCACTTCGAAAAAAGGCAAATATAAGGTGGTTAAAACAACAAAATCGACTGCTTATACGGACAAAAAATTGAAAACAGGAAAGACCTATTACTATAAGGTGAAGGCTTATGCGGCGATCGACGGGAAGACGGCCTACAGTGCCTATACGACGATCAAGAAGGTAAAAGTCATCCCGGCAGCGCCAAAGGGCGTTAAGGCAAAAGCAACAGGCAGCCGCGGCGCTAAATGCTACTGGAAGAAGGTGGCGGGCGCCAGCGGATATGAGGTCTATCGCTCCAAGGGCGACACCAAGCATTTTAAAAAGATCCGCACCGCCGGGAAAAATTCGAGAAGCTATAAGAGCCAGAGCTTGAGCAAAAAAACCAAGTATTACTATAAAGTAAGAGCTTACCGCAAGGCGGCCGGCAAAAAGGTTTATAGTCAATACTCAAAGACAACAGTAGTGTTTGTAAAATGATAGCGGCGACGCTGTCTTACAAAATATGCCGTTCTGACCGCTTAACGCAGCGATGCCGTAAAGGGCGGAATGGTGCGAGGTGCTTCACGCCTCTGATCATTATCTCATTAACACTTATTTAAGAAGGAGTTTGTTATGAAGAAACAAGGAAAAACCAAAAAACTTTTGGCCTTTCTTCTGTCGCTGACCGTATTATTTACCATGTCAGCGCCGGCGGTATGGGCCGACTCGTCAGACAGTACAATTACAGGTACAGATGACAAAGTAAAACTTTCCATCAAGTCAGGCGAGACGATCGTTTCGGCCTTTGTCCGTGACGACTATTCAGCTTACCTGCAGATCCCTAAAAATGCCAAAGTAAATGCGGGAAATGCAGAAATTGACTTGACGATGAAAAACATTGAGAGCCTGGGTATGGGGGGTATAACAAAGTCCCATAAGATTACCATAAACACCGGAATAGAAGGTAAGGATCAGGTTGATCTGGAAAATTACATTGGACCAATTAAAGATTTCAAGAAGGCAAAAATTTCGGGTAAGATTGGTGATAAAGATTATTCTTATGCGGTAGAGACTGTCACAACAGCTACCGATTATCTTGTTAAAGCATCCACAAACACAGAACAGACTAGAGCTGCCTGGATGGAACTGGCATCCCATGTTGCCACGACTACTTATGATAAGGATGACAGCTATATGGTGATTCCGGCTAATGCGTATATGCAAATTGGAAGCGAACGATTGAGCTTTACCGATCCGAAAGGAACACCGTTAAAATTGGATAATGCCGGTAATTTAACGGAACTGCAGAAGTCAATTCGCGATGCGGTTGAATTGAACACCCAAGCAGCGAACTTAAAAGACGGCAGAGATGCAGAAGCCTACATCCCGGCAGGAACCATTCTGCGGGTTGGTGCAACAGAAGCCAAATTACTGCAGGGCGCGACCATCGATATGAGCGGTCTCAATAATTTGAGTTCAAATTCACTGGCCAATTTACGCGATGCGGAGACGAATGCAGACATGATCACTGCATTGATTAATTTTGTAATGAATCCAATCACCGCAGCCAGCGGACAGCAGAATATCCAATGCAACGTCATTTTTGACAAGCAAGTCGCTGTAGATAAAGACAAAGATGAAAACAAAACAACCATTGATACAACAGCAACCGACCAGGAAGCGCTGGACAGCACGACAGTAGACACAATTACCAATCTGCTGGCTGCCGCCGGTGAAAATGAGACCGTCGAAGTTGTAGTTCCCCAGAAGGCTGACGGAACAGCTCCAGAAATCAGTAAAGAGATAATCGAGGCAGCAAAAGGCTCACAGGCGGAAACTCTGGTAATCAAAACAAAAGATCAAGATACAAACATCGCTGCCACTTTTGAATTTAAAACAAGTGAAATTACAGACGCATCCATCGCTGTTAAGCCAGGAATCAAAGCAGCCGTAACGGCAGATTCTGAAAAGCTGGCTGCAGAAGCCCTGCCGACAGGAGCCAAGACAATGGGTATTACCCTGGACCACAAAGGCGATTTCCCGGCTCCTGCTACCATCACCATCGGCGTTGATCAAAAGACTTTCAAGCCTGGCGATGCTGTATATCTCTATTACATCAACAGCAAGACCAAAAAGCTGGAACTGGTAGGGGATAAAGCCCTGATCGTAAGCGATGCTCACACGGTTACCTTTACCCTGGATCATGCATCCGAATACGTGCTCTCCAGCGCAACTGTAAAAACAGCCGTAGATGTTACAGGCATCACACTCAACACCACAAAGACCAGCGTAAAGACAGGCAAGACCGTAGCCTTAAAGGCAACCGTAACACCTGCTGACGCAACCGACAAGACTGTAACCTGGACATCTTCCAACACCAAGATCGCTGCAGTAGATGCAAACGGCGTTGTAACCGGTAAAGCTGTAGGATCAGCGACCATTACCGCTAAGACAGCCAATGGCAAGACAGCTGCCTGTGCAGTTTCCGTAAGCCTCTCCGCTCCGGAAAACGTGAAAGCCGCTTCCGCCAGCAACACCAGCGTCAAAGTTTCCTGGAAAAAGGCAGTGGGCGCACAGAAATATCAGGTTTATCGTGCAACATCCAAAAAAGGCAAGTTCAAGAAAGTTGCCACAACCTCCGGTGCCAGCTACACAAATAAGAAGCTGACGACAGGCAAGACCTACTACTACAAGGTAAAAGCAATTTCCGGATCAGCGACGAGTGCATACACGAAAGTTGTCAGCGCAAAACCGGTTCCCAAGGCTCCGACTCGCGTAAAGGCAAAGAAGGTAAGCAAGACCAGCATCCGGGTTTCCTGGAAAAAGGTAAGCAAAGCGAACGGATACAAGGTATACCGCGCTACTTCACAGAAGGGCAAGTACAAGGCAGTTAAGACCATCAAGCAGGGCTCAACAACCAAGTACACCAACAAGAAGCTGAAGAAAAACAGAACTTACTACTACAAGGTAAGAGCTTATCAGAAAGTAAAAGGCAAGAATGTTTATGGTACTTACTCAAAAGTTGTAAAAGCCAGAACAAAATAAGTTGAGATTGACCACAATCACACATTAATAAGAGGGCGCGGCCGTATGAAGCGATTTGCTTTATGCGGCCGCCCGTCTTTTATCTGGGCGGCTCGTAGGATTACAGAGCAAAACCGGAGGCTGTCAAAAGCCAATAGACGATCAATAAAAGCTAAGAAAATGGTCAATTTGTTACGGAATCAGTCTCATTTGTTACATGGTTGCTATGTAACAAAATAAAAGTACCTAAAAATGGTCAAACCCCTTGACAATGCTTGCTTTCAGAGTTAGTATAATAATACAAACAAACTTCGAAATAAGAAATTCCTTACAATAATTACATGCACCAATAGAGCGGGCTTTGCGAAAGCAAAGCTCGTTCTATTTTATTGTATGAACGAAAACCACGGGCTATGCCTGTGGTTCCGGAGAGCTTCCAGCGGTGAGCAGAAAAAAGAAAACCTCCATTTGTTACAATAAGACTAGGTCTGCCAACCAAAGTAACAAAGGAGGTATCCAAAATGGATAAAAATAGTCTAGCACACACCAAAGTACAGTTTACAAGGGACTACACAAGGTAACGGTCTGACGGGAGATGTGCCGCCCATCAGATTTTCCATGTAATGTTTAAGCTGTCGCTTGTGGCGGCTATGGTGGTAATCATCAAATCCACCACCCGCCGCTTGCCGTCAAAGGATACGCTGTCCCAAGTGTCGAGATAGCCGGAAATCTGGCTGATCTGTTCCGGGCTGATGGCTTCCACAGTCAAGCCCCGCTTAATGTTTCGCACCAACTCTTGAAACTTCGGGCGGTCTGTGTTCTTGCCGCTGTACCCTTTGTCTGTGTATTCCTTGCAGTTACTGCCTTTCAATTCGTATTAGCAAAACTCAATCTGGCTTTCAATGGAAATGCTGTCCTTCTTGTCCACCGACTGTCTTGCATAGATTGCGTCTATCCGATTGTTCATTTGTCGCTCCGTTTCTTCAAAAAGAAACGGAGCTGCTGACAGTTTTATTATACCGCCAGCAGCCCCGCAAATCAATGTTGTCGTTGGAAAACCTTACGCCCCGGCTTCCTCCTCCTGCCGCTTGTCGGCGTACTTGCGGAACACGTCATAAAGCTGCTGCTCCAATTCCCGGCGTTTCGCCGCTTCCTGTTCCGGGGTGAATACTGGGGAGAGATTTTCCAGCGTGATTTCCTTTCTCTGAAAAGTCACGACCTCTGTTTCTTTTCTGCACCTGATACCGCTTATAAAATCACCTATCCTTCCCATATTGCTGTTGCCGTTTCAGTTCTGCCAACACATCGGGCGGAATACGGTCAAGTACCCGCTGGATATTATGTAATTCGCTTTCCAGCTTCGCCCGTTCCATCGTGTCTTTCGTCTTGCCGTTTTCGCAGGCCTTTGCCCTTGCTTCCAGCTTGCGGTTTTCTTCCAAAAGGTCATTTATCGTGACCTTGTACTTTTTCAGTTGTCCGGAGAAATTCTCCATCTGCGGGAACCATTTTTTCAGCATGGCGAGGGCTTCCTCTTTCTTCCTTCCGGCGTTCAGCGGGTGAATGCCGTCCAGCGTGGCCTCAATCGCCCTTGCCTGTTTGGAACGGGGAACGAAAGCCGCCCCGCACTCGGCGCACCGCTTCACGCTGTCGCTATGGAAAATCTCCGCTTCCAGCGCCTTGTCCTAGGGTAGCACCGCCCAGCGAAACCACTTGCAGCAGATGGAATAGGAGATAGTCTGGGGGTAGACACATTCCTCCCCATCATCCAGTATCAGGCAGTTGCCGTTCTCATAGTTGCAGCAGGTTTTCCGAATAAAGGCGTTTGCCCGTCTGCGCTGCGCCGCCGCCCGGTGTGCGCTCTATCTCTGGTAGTTTTTTGCTCATGCGTTCCTCCGTTCTCCCGAAAGCCGTTCCTGCCCCCTCCCGGCGGCGTGTTCCGGCATTGGTACGCTGGCCTGCTTCGGGCCAAGTTAACCCGAAGTGACTTCTGGACATTTTGTCCAGAAGTGGCGGCGTTATGGCGTACTTCCCTAGCCGGTAATATCTCTTTCGGACGGTCATTCACTTGTGCCTGTCCATCGATGAACTAACACAAGTCTACACTTTTTTGACCGCCCGTCCCGTATATCCGAAAGGTTGGAAATACGGCTGAAAAACGCACTATTTCCACGCTCCCGGAATTGTGGTAGAATAAAGATACAGAAAGGAAAATCCGAGCTTGTAAGGGAGAAATCGTATGAGCAGAAAAGAAGTTACAACAAAAGAAGATTTAATGAGTGTTGTCAGTCTATTAGAAAATGCGGGCATATCATATTGGATTGACGGCGGGTGGGGTGTTGATATATTGGCAGGAAAACAAACAAGAGTTCATCGGGATATTGATGTAAATTTTGATTCTCAACATACAGAGAAATTGTTAAATCTGCTTTTTGAGTTTGGATATGAAGTAGATACTGATTGGAAACCTGTAAGAATAGAGTTATATAGCGAAAAACACGGTTATTTAGATATACACCCATTTGTCCTGAATAAGGACGGAACTGCGAAACAAGCGAATTTAGAGGGCGGTTGGTATGAGTTTGAAAAAGACCTTTTTGGTAGCGCTGTTTTTGAAGAAAAGACAATTCCATGTATATCTGTAAAGGGACAAAAAATCTTTCATAGAGGCTATGATTTGAGAGATAAGGATAAGCACGATATTTTAATTCTCGAAAGTATTTCAAGATAATTTGTAGTATTTCAGCTCCCCATTTGTCGAGTGTTCAAAGTAAGGGGGATAGCATGGCTTTGACAATACAGGAACGCATAAAAGATCTGCGTGTGGAGCGCGGGCTGACGCTGGAACAACTTGCAGAGCAGACCGGGCTTTCCAAGTCCGCGCTGGGCAGCTACGAAGCGGACGAGTACAAGGACATCAGCCACTATGCCCTTATCAAGCTGGCAAAGTTTTACGGCGTGACCGCTGATTATCTGTTAGGGCTGACCGAAACAAAAAATCACCCAAACGCCGAGCTTGCAGACCTGCGTTTGAGTGAGGCGATGATAGACCTGCTGAAAAGCAGATGGATTGACACCGGTCTGCTTTGTGAGTTGGCGGCGCATCCGGATTTTGTCAAGCTGCTGGCAGATATACAGATTTATGTGGAGGGTAACGCCGCCACACGGATACAGAACTTGAACGCATGGGTAGATGTGGCGAGGGCTGAAATCGTGGAGAAGTACCAACCGGGTGAGCATGACAAGACTGCCGGAGTGCTGCAAGCCGCCCATGTGCGGGAGGGCGACTATTTCATCAGCCGGGTACATGACGATATTGACGCTATCATGGAGGACATACAGCAATACCATTGTGGACGAACTCAAACGGGATTTAGAGGAAGTGGCGAGCTTCAAGGGCAGCCGGGCGGAACAACTGTTGATGGTATTCTGCAAGCAGACAAAGTTACGTTATAACAAGCAGACAGAGGAAGAAAAACAATGGCTGACCCGGATTATCCAAAAATCCGAACTGGCGAAAAGCTATGTGCCGCAAAGGGGTAAAAGAAAATGACAAGTACGCCTTTGGCAAATAAGGCGTACAGCTTAGAGGAGAGATCGATGGAAGATTTATTAAAAGAAGAAACCTATAGTTTTGTCAGTCCTAAGGACAAGAAATTTATAATAGCCTTTGAAGCTGAAATGGATAGGCTCGGATATACCAGCAACCAGACAATTGGGGACGGATATTGTTGGGGGCGGAAAATGATAATCTACACGAAGGCGAACGTGAAAAGCAAAAAATCCTTCGCCCGGATTTATTTGCGCGAAGATGACCTTATTCTTCGCATGTATTTCAGCAATATAGACAAACATAGACAGGCTATTGAACAGGCTCCCGACTATATACAGCAAGCCTTTACTGGTGCTTACGGAGCTTGTAAGCATTGCCATAATATGAAAGAGGACGGTTCATGTAACCACAGGAAAAGCTATACCCTTCACGGAAAACAATACGAATTCTGTGACGGTTTTGCTTTTTGGTTTTTTTCTCCCGACCTTGCAAGAATACCAGATTATATCAAGCTGTTTCTCGCCTTTTACCCTGAAAAGAGGAAAAAGTGATAGCGGTGCCTTATTGGTATAAGCCGCAATCGCATAACAGGCTCGACTGGCTTTGCCGGGTGTCTATACACAACATCGGGCCAAGTTGGCCCTAAGTCCAGACGAAGGACGAGGGACGGGGGCTCCATATACGCCCTGTCTGCTGACGAAAACAGCCTTGCGCTTGCGGCCTTCGCCCTACAAGCACAGCCTGTTTCACGGTCTGCGTGTAGTCTCTTGTAAACTGACCTAAATGGAATTGCAAATATCACATTGTGTTTGCACCGAAGTATCGTAGGAAAGTGATTTATGGAACAATCAAAGTGGACATAGGAAAGATTTTGAGGAAACTGTGTGAGCAAAAAGGGGTGGAGATCATCGAAGCAAATCTATATCCGGACCATGTCCATATGCTTGTGCGTATTCCACCGAAAATCAGTATTTCAAGTTTCGTGGGGTATCTCAAAGGAAAGAGCTCGTTGATGATTTTTGATCGACATGCGAATATGAAATACCGCTATGGAAATCGGAAATTCTGGTGCAAAGGGTATACAGGTAGATACCGTGGGAAGGAACAAGAAAGCCATTCAAGAATACATAAGGAACCAATTGCAGGAAGACATAGCCAACGACCAGATCAGTAAAAAAGAATACATCGACCCATTTAAAAAAGAAGATCCGGAAGAGGATAAATAAAGAACCCCTCTTGGAGGGGTAGTCTGAGAATGTAATGCGATTGGCAGACCTTTTTCACAATGCATCTTGAGATGCTCGCAGGCAGGGGTGCCTTTCAGGCACAGTGCAAACCACCCGTTCACACGGGTGGTGCTGATTAATACGTAGGAATACACACGTTTATTATCGCATTTGCCGCGAATCTGCTATATGGATTTTTCGAAAAAAAGCTGAATGGAATTTGAGTTTTTACGCAATTTTCAACGATTGCGGCCCCTCAAACTGCAACTTTAAGCCGCTCTGCCGATTTCTGCCAGAATCAGGCCCTGCAACCCCACAACTTTGCGAAAAAAATGCCGGTTTTTACAAAAGTTTTCCGCTGCCTGGTACCTTGTGGTCTTAAAGCGGTTTTCCCAATCTGGCGCCTAACCGGTTTGAAGTAATTTTCCCCAATCTGAAATCTCATCGGCTTCCCCTGCTTTTCCGCAATCTGGCGCCCGTTCAACGAAGCGCAGCATACAGCAAAAAATGCCTCTTTCCAAACACCCCGACTGTAGCGTTTCTTCATACTTCTCCTTGTGCTGAAGATTCCAGCGCTGCGGCGCCGTGGAGCACCATCTCTTCCGCCAGAGCCGCGATTTCTTCCGGCGACTCTTTCATGCCAGATGCCAGCCAATCCTGGATCAAGCCGATATGACCGCTGACAACAAAGGCGTAAAAACATTCAAAGGTCCGCGAATCCGCCTTATCATATTTCACAGCCCAGGTACGAAAACACTTATCCCGCACCAGACCCTTTAGCTTTTCGACAAATGCGATATCTCCGTTTTCCCCTAAGAAAGCGGCGCACAAATCTGCGTGATCCGCCAGATAGGTATAGATCTCCGTAAAGAGAAACAGCGGCGATTGCTGGAGCTGGGATGTGGGATAGGCATCCAAAATTATGCGGAATTCCTCCATGATTTCAGATTCGATCTTTTCCACCATATCGTAAATATCCTTATAGTGCAGATAAAACGTTCCCCGATTGATATCCACCAGCTCCGTCAGCTCCTTGACGGTGATCTCCTTAATACTTTTTTTCAGCATCAGCTTGGACAGACCCTGGCGCAGCAGCAGCCTGGTTTTGCGGATCCGGCGGTCCGCTGTCTTTTTTTCATTCATAATCAGTTTCCTCATGGACGCGAATAATGAACGAAATCTGGGGACTTTGTTCATTAACGCACATTTTTTCCCCTAGTTGCTTATTGAAAATTGAGCAAGACCTATTATAATAAAAGATAGCATTAAAATCAACAGCCTGTTCATTACTTAAAATTCGTCAATATAAGGGGGATCATAAATGGAACGCTTTTTCCGGGCAATACTAAGGCATAAAAAGACAGTGGTCGTTCTGTTTTTAATCTGCGCCGTTGCGGGAGCAATTCTTTCCACAGGCGTTAAGGTCAATTACACCTTTGCAGACTATCTGCCTGCGGATACGCCCTCGACCATCGCGCTGGATACCATGAAAGAAGAATTTGGAAGCGGCGCGCCCAACGCCAGGCTGGTGGTAAAGGACGTGTCCATTCCCCAGGCTTTGGCCCTGAAAGAAAAAATTGCTGCCATAGAAGGCATCCGGGATATTACCTGGCTGGACGATGGGGCAGAGGTTAAGGGGCCGTTGGAGTTGATCAGCCAAAGCGTTCTGGACCAATACTATAAAGATGAAAAAGCCTGCTTTATTCTCACCATCGACCCTGACCGGATTCTGGAGACGTACTTGCAAGTGCAAAAACTGGCTGGCGAGGATGCGGCAATGGCGGGAGCGGCGGTCAATACGGCCGCGGCCACTGCTACAACGGGCATTGAAGTAGGAAAAATCATGATGCTGGTCATACCCCTATGTTTTATCATTCTCCTGCTGACTACCACATCCTGGTTTGAGCCGGTCCTCTTCATGGTGACCATTGGCATCGCCATCTTGATCAACCTGGGGACCAACCTCTTTTTTGGCGAAATTTCCTTTGTCACCAAAGCGGCCTGCAGCATCCTCCAGCTGGCAGTTTCTATGGACTATTCCATCTTTCTTCTTCACCGGTTTTCAGCCTACCGGCAAGAAGGCGTGCCGGTTCAGGATGCAATGATAAAAGCCATCCGCAAATCCTTTTTTACCATTACTGCCAGCGGTTTGACAACGGTCATCGGATTTGCGGCGCTGATCCTCATGGAATTCCGCATTGGTCCCGATATGGGAACTGTCATGGCCAAAGCCATTGCCCTTTCCATGGTCTCGGTGCTGATTCTGCTGCCAGTGCTGGCACTGATGAGCTACCGATGGATCGATAAAACTCAGCATCGCCCGCTGATGCCAAAGTTCGAAGGCTTTTCCAAATTCGTAAACAAGATTCGCATTCCGGCGCTGATCGTCTTTCTGCTGGTGATGATACCGGCCTTTCTGGCTCAGAGCAGCAACGATTTTCGATACGGCGCGGGAGACATCTTCCGTGAGGGAACTCAGACCTATGCGGAAAGCGTGCAAGTGGAAAAAGATTTCGGAAAGACCAATCAGCTGGTGCTGATGGTGCCCAAAGGCGATACGGCCAAGGAAAAAGAGTTGAGCTCAGCTATCCATCAAATTCCCCAGGTTATAGAGGTTCTTTCCTTTGTGGATGCAGCGGGGCCCCAGGTACCGCCAGCCTATCTGGATCAGAAAACCCGCAGCAAGCTTATCTCAGAGCATTATAGCCGGATGGTAATTTCCGTAAGCACCAGTCAGGAAAGCCGGGAGGCCTTTGCAGTTGTTAAAAAGCTGCGCAAGCTGGGGGACCAGTACTACGGCAGCAAATATCTGCTGGCAGGGGAAAGCGCCACCACATATGACATGCGGGATGTGACTACAAGAGACATGGAGCGGGTCAACTTTATCGCCATCGGAGCCATATTTTTAATCCTGCTTATAACCATGCGTTCCATCATCATTCCTGTGATTTTGGTGCTGGTCATCGAAACATCTATCTGGATCAACCTGTCGGTTCCCTATTTTGCCGGTGAGCAGCTCCAATATATCGCTTACTTGATTATCAGCGCCATACAGCTGGGGGCGACGGTGGACTATGCGATTCTGATGGCAAGCCGCTATATGGAAGAGCGGCATCTATATACGAAAAAGGAAGCCCTGCTTTCCACTGTGCGCCATACGGCGCTGTCGATTCTGACTTCGGCTTCCATTCTCACATTGGGAGGCGGCATGCTGGCGGCGATTTCCACCAACGGCGTGCTGATCGAGCTGGGCACGCTGGTAGCCCGGGGAGCGGTCTTATCGGCGGTCCTGGTGCTGCTGGTTCTGCCGGGGATCCTCTACAGCCTGGATAAGATCATCGGCAAGCTGACTTATCAATCAAACTTTGCACAAGGGGGTAAAACACATGTATAGAAAAAACAGAACGGGAAAAAAGCTGAGGATGTTGACGGCAGGACTGCTGATCCTGCTGCTGGCCGATGTGGCCGCGGTTCCGGCTTTCGCTGATCAGCAGCCGTCCCCAAAGGACGAAGTGGTTTATGCGGATCTGGGCGGGGACGGACATATGGAGCAGATTTATGTGGTCAATATCTTTGAGGGGCAGAAATCCATTCTGGACTATGGAACCTATGAGCGTGTCCGCAACATGACCTCCACTGATAAAATCCGTGAAAAGGGCGATCAGCTCCTTATAGACACCGATCAAGAGATGCTCTATTATCAGGGTAACTTGAAAAAAGGCAGCCTTCCCTGGAACATCGCGCTCAAATATACCCTTGACGGCAGGGAAATAAGTCCGAAGGAACTCGCCGGAAAAAACGGAGCGATGAAGCTGGAAATCGCCATATCCGAAAACCCTCAGGCAGAAAAATCCTTTTTTAACCAATATGCCTTGCAGATTACGGCTGCTTTTCCGACCGATAAGTGTGAAAACATTCGTGCTCAGGGCGCGACCGAAGCCAATGCGGGAGCCAATAAGCAGCTGACCTGGACTTTGCTCCCTGGCACAGAGAAAACCCTTCAGGTGGAGACAGAGGTAAAGGACTTTGAAATGGAGAGCATCTCCTTCAACGGGATTCAGCTAAATATGGATGTGGACGTGGACAGCAGCGAGATGACAAAAAAATTCGGCCAGCTTTCGGCAGCGGTGAAAGCCATTGATCATGGCGCGAAAGCCATGGATAAAGGGGCCGGAGAACTAAAGAGCGGGGCGAAAAAATTAAAAAAAGGCAGCGATGATTTGGAAAACAACGTGAAAACTATTTCCAAACAAGTGAAGCAGGCCGGTAAGCTGGGGAGCGCATCTTCGGAAATCAAAGGTGCCGTTTCAGCATTGGATCAGGGTGTTGAAAAAATCAAAAGCTCTGTCAGCTATGACGCCTATAAAAAGGTCATGGCTGAAAACGGCCTCAATATCGACCAGTTGAAACAGCAGAACGCCCAAATGCTGGAGCTGCTGAATCAACTGAAGGTACAGGCCGGTATGTTGAATGAACCGCAGAAGAGCCAGTATCTTGCCCAGATCAGCCAGGGCCAGAAGCTGATCCAAGGGAATATAGCGGCCATTCAGGCAACCGAAACCTATCTGAACAGCACGGCGGCGGGAATTACCGAGGCCCAAAACGGTGCGGCTGCTCTGGTAGAAAACTATCAGACCTTTGATCAGCAGCTGCAGGGAGCGGTCAATCAGCTGAAGGAGCTGGATCTTTCTCAGATCAGTAAGCTAACCCAGGGTGCAGAGGCCCTTTCAGACGGAACCGGAAAGCTGAAGAGCGGCAGCAGCGCTCTGGCTCAGGGCACTGCTAGTCTTACCAGCAAGACCTCCGGCATCAGCGGCCAGGTAGAGGAACAAATCAACGACATGCTGGAGGGAATAAGGGGAACCGATGGAGAGGTAACATCTTTTGTTTCGGAAAAAAATACCAATGTGCGCAGCGTGCAGTTTGTGATTAAGAATGGGCCGATCGAACTCCCAGACAAAGAGCCTCCTGCAGAATCACCAGTTCAAAAGCAAAGCTGGTGGCAAAAACTCTTATCCCTCTTTGGCATCGATTAAGCATCTTTCTTCGCTCAAAGAAAAAAATCTTTTTTTCTTTGATAAATTTGCGGCAATAGGCAAATAATATGTTAAGAAAAAAAGAGAGGAGTGAAGACATTGAAAAAAGCAAGAATCTTATTAGCAATGCTGCTGGCCGTATCTGTATTTTCATTTGCAGGCTGCGGCGACAAGGATACATCGGAAGGTCAGGTCAACGATGGCACAACAGTCGAACAAACGACGGAGAAAGCCTCCGATGCAGGCGAAGATTTGAAAAACGATGCTAAAGATCTGGGCGACGATGTGAAAGACGGAGCCAAAGATTTAGTCGATGGTACAGACAACACAGACGATGCACAGAAGAATAATACCAAAGAAACTACAAAATAGGCGGCTTTCCGAAAGTTAGGGGCTGCCGCGTGAAAAGCGATCTGCTTCATGAAGCCCCTTGGCATCTGGGATTGCACTAATTTTGATAAAAGCTACAAAATTAGTGCAATTTTTCAACGTTTCCGGGGGTCGGATTTAGCAAAAACCTCCTTAAGTGTGGATCTTGTAGAATTTACAGCCCGCAAACCCACAAAATTTAGTCAAAATATCCCGATTTCATTATGGTAAACCAAGGCGTCGTACAAAAGAGCTCGACCAAGGAGCCTAACCAACCTTTTCATAACAGACACGAACCTTTAACTTTGGTGCGGCAGCCCAAAGCCCAATTTGGCTTCAAACGGGTTTAGGGTGCGTTTATTGCCGGGATATGGTAAACTATACATATGAGAAAAAAGATGAAAAGACCTGAGACCATAGGCACATTGTCAAAACACAGAAAAGGGTTTGGCTTTGTTATAACAGAAGACGAAGAACCGGATATCTATATTTCCGCGCGCAGCATGGGCGGTGCCATGAACGGAGACCGGGTTCTGGTAGAATTAAATCCCCAGAGCCGCGGAAACTCCAGAGAGGGCGTGATTGTCAAGATTGTGGAACGCTGCACAAAAGAACTTGTCGGCACCTTTGAGAAAAGCAAACGATTTGGCTTTGTTGTGGCCGACGACCCCAGAATGGGCGAGGATATTTTTGTGCGCAAAAAAGATTTCCGCGGCGCACAGAGGGGCGATAAAGTGATGGTGCAGATCACCCGCTATCCGGATAAAGAAAACAGCGCGGAAGGAAAGATCACGGAGATCATCAGCCGCAGCGGGCAGGCCGGCGGCGACATCAAGGCGCTCATGCGGGGCTGCGGACTGCGGGAAACTTTTCCCAGCCGGGTTAACGCGGAAGCCAAAGCCGTCAGCAAGGCAGGCGTGGAAGAAAAAGATCTGGCGGGCCGCCGGGACCTGCGGGAAAAAACCACCCTTACCATAGACGGGGCGGATTCAAAGGATTTTGATGACGCGGTTTCCATTGAACTGCTCCCAGGAGGCAATTTCCTGCTGGGGGTTCATATTGCCGATGTGGCCCACTATGTCAAAGAAGGCGGCTATCTGGACCAGGAAGCGCTGAAACGGGGCAATAGCGTTTACCTGATCGATCAGGTGGTGCCTATGCTGCCAAAGAAGCTGTCCAACGGTATCTGCAGCCTTAACCCGGATGTGGATCGACTGACCCTATCGGTTGATATGGAAGTGACGCCCCAGGGAGATGTGGTTAATCACGATATTTATGAAAGCGTGATCCATTCCAAAGCGAGGATGGTTTATTCGGAAGTCTCCGACATGCTGGAAACCAATGATCTGGATCTGATAAAAAAACACCGGGAGGTTTATGAAGATATTCTGATTATGGATAAGCTGGCTAAAATTCTCCGGCAAAAGCGGGAAGCCAGAGGCAGCTTGGACTTTGATTTTGATGAAGCTTATATTACCTTGGACGAATCGGGGATCCCGGTCAGTGTGGACATTGCCGAGCGGCGAACGGCCAATAAGCTCATCGAGGAGTTTATGCTCTTGGCAAATCAGACTGTGGCAGAGCATTTTTATTGGATGGAAATCCCCTTTGTCTACCGGATTCACGAATCGCCCTCTCCGGAAAAAATGGAAGAGTTCCGAACTTTTTTAAGAGGGTTCGGCCTTACGCTTAAAGGTGCTTCTGATTCCATCCATCCCAAGACACTCAACGATATTTTGGATAAGGTGTCGGGAAAGACTTATGAAAATGTCATCAATACCGTGATGCTCCGTTCCATGCAAAAGGCCTTTTACGGAACAGAATGCGGCGGTCATTTTGGGCTGTCCCTCAAATATTACTGCCACTTTACCTCACCCATCCGCAGATATCCTGACCTGATCATTCATCGGATCATTAAAGCTTGTCTCCGGGGAAAGCTGGACGGAAAGACGATGAAGCATTTCAAGAAAAAGACATTGGAGGCTGCGGAAATTTCATCAGCCACCGAGCGCCAGGCCATTGAGCTGGAGCGGCAGGTGGAAAAGCTGAAAAAGGCCGAATATATTTCTTATCATGTGGGTGAATCCTTTGACGGAGTCATCAGCGGCGTGACCAGCTACGGAATCTATGTACAGCTGGCCAATACCATCGAAGGCATGATTC
Organism: Clostridia bacterium; assembly: GCA_902363595.1. Lineage (GTDB taxonomy): Bacteria > Bacillota > Clostridia > Peptostreptococcales > Anaerovoracaceae > Hominibacterium > Hominibacterium faecale. The sequence goes on from CABJAP010000002.1 coordinate 110,633, forward strand.
GGCTGGATTCTTTGACCGACGATTATTATATCCATGAACCGGAAAAATACCGGGTAATCGGGGAGCGGACCCATAAAGCTTACATGCTGGGGGAACGGATCCGCGTCACGGTGGATTCGGTGAGCATTGAAAATCGCGAAATCAATTTTGTGATGGAGGAGGTTTAAATGAAAAAGGATTGTATGGAACATATGGCCGCCTTTCCAGGCGGGACCATTGAAGAACTGCTGCCTACTAAAAAGCTGATGAAAGACCCGTTGGATCCAGACATAGCGTACCGCCTGGTTTTGGATGAACTGCTGGATGAAGGCGTGGCCAGACAGAATCTGGCCACGTTCTGCCAGACCTATATGGAGCCGGAAGCGACCCGCCTGATGTCCCTGACTCTGGAGAAAAACGCCATCGATAAATCCGAATATCCCCAGACTGCCCAGCTGGAAATGCGCTGCGTCAATATCATCGCCGACCTGTGGCATGCCCGTAAAGACGAAAGGTTCATTGGAACCTCCACGGTGGGCTCTTCTGAGGCCTGCATGCTGGGCGGCATGGCCATGAAATTCCGGTGGAGGGAAAATGCGGCTTCCCATGGTCTCGATGTCAACGCCAGAAAACCCAATTTGGTCATTTCCGCAGGCTATCAAGTTTGCTGGGAAAAATTCTGTGTATACTGGGACATTGAACTGCGCCGGGTGCCGATGAAATGGGATCGCCTCAGCCTGGATTTGGAAAAGGTCATGGATTACGTGGACGAATACACCATTGGAATTGTGGGCATCCAGGGGAATACATACACGGGCAAACTGGACGATATCCAGGGGCTGGATCGATTGGTGGAGGCGCACAATAAGACGACGCCATATAAAGTATATATCCATGTTGACGGAGCGTCCGGCGGCATGTTCACCCCGTTTTGCGGACCCAACCGGCCGTGGGATTTTCGTTTGAAAAATGTTGTTTCGATCAACACGTCCGGTCATAAATACGGTCTGGTTTATCCGGGGGTCGGGTGGATTTTATGGAGAGATGAAAAATTCCTTCCTAAGGAGCTCGTCTTTGATGTGAGCTACCTGGGCGGCGATATGCCCACCATGGCCATTAATTTTTCCAGATCAGCAAGCCATATTATCGGCCAGTACTACAATTTTTCCCGCATGGGCTTTGACGGTTATCGGGTTGTACATGAAAAAACGCGTAAAATCGCTATGTACATAGCAAAAGAACTGAAAGAACTGGGAATCTTCGAGCTTTTAAACGATGGGGATGAAATGCCGATTGTTTGCTGGAAGCTGAAAGCAGATGAAAACCGCAAATGGAATCTCTACGATCTGGCAGATCGGATCCGCATGAGCGGCTGGCAGGTTCCGGCTTACCCGCTGCCGCAGGATTTGGAAACCATCGTCATCCAAAGAGCAGTGATCCGGGCCGACTTCTCCAGACAGCTGGCTATCCACTTTATCGATGATTTCCGCCGCGCTGTCAAAGAGCTGGATGAAGCGCGGATCCTGCCCGGTCCGGCGACCGATAAAGGCGTCTATGGCTTCACCCATTAACCTGTTTATAAATGAGACGGCGGCGCTACTGCGCAGATGGAAGAAAGGGCATCTCCGGCTTCATCGATGAAAACGGTTTTTCGAGCGATGTCCGCCATGGACAGCATGCCCACCAATTTGCCGTTTTGTGTGACAGGCAGCCGCCGAACCTGGTATTTTGCCAATAATAATGCCGCATGATGGGTATTCATATCCGGTGAAGCACAGACAATGTTTGTGGACATTACATCACGGGCTTTTAATTGGCTTTCTTGGGCGCCGGATTTTCCCGGCGCCTTTTTTTCGCCGGAATGATCCCCGATCTCTCTGGCTAAAGCGCGCAGCACCAGGTCTCGGTCTGTCACTACGCCCAAAACCTCTCCTTTATCATTGCAGACAGGAATCAGCCCAACATCCTCCTGTTTCATTTGTTTGGCGATCTGCTTTAATGAAGTATCTTCCTTTACACAGCTTATTCCTGTAGTCATCAAATCTTTTACCAGCATAAAAATCCTCCCTGCTTCCGTAGTAATAAGCGCTTTTCCCAACGAAAAGAGCACCCCAAACGTTAGGATGCCCATTTATTTCCTTTTCATGCGATTTTTAGCGGTCTCTTCCCCAGAAGTTTCTCGTAAAGAGGATGACAATTGTAAATAGTTCCAGTCTTCCTACGATCATCAGCAAGCTGAGATAAAGCTTAAGGCCGTCTCCGAACATAGAGTAATTGCCCAGAGCGCCCACTTGGCCGAACGCCATTCCTGTATTGGAAAGCATGGCTGCCGACGTGGTAATCGTCGTTTCCAGATCAAGATTTTGCAGGGATAAAATCAGACTGGAGAAGAGGAACAGCCCCATATACATAAGAATGAACACGGTGATGGATGAGACCACCGGCGCAGGTACTGCTTTGCCCCTCAGTTTTACCGCCACCACAGAGCGGGGATGGATTCGTTTGTAAAAGCCGCGTCCGATCAACTTAAGAAAAACCACGATTCGAATTACCTTAATTGACCCGCAGGTAGAAGCCGCACAGCCTCCGATGAACATCAGCGTGAAGAGGATCAACTGGCATAGTGCCGGCCACAGGGTATAATCGGCGCTGGAATATCCGGATGTGGTGGCAACGCTGACCACCTGGAAAAAGGAATCCCGCAGCGCTTTTCCCAAGCTGGGATAGTGGCCAAGAAAATATAGGCCCAGGGTACACAAAATAACGGCGCCTATGAGGATTCTCAAAAAGGCACGCAGTTCAATATCTTTTAAAACATACTTCCACTTACGCTTAATCGCGTAATGATAGAGTACGAAATTGACAGAAGCCAAAATGGTGAACACCCCGATCACGACCTCCACATAAATGCTGTCGTAGTAAGCGATCCCGTCAGGATGAGCCAAAAGGCCGCCGGTGCTGATGCTGCCCATGGTATTGATCAGCGCGTCAAATGGTGTCATCGATGGGCTGAGTGCGAGCAGGACAAATTCGATCACGGTAAAGGAAAAATACATCAAATAGAGAATTTTAGCTGAATCACTCATCCGTACCGCCATCTTTTCCAGAACCGGGCCGGGTGCTTCTGCTCTGACGATCAGCTGGCCATTGATGCCCAGCGCCGGCAGGATGGAAATAACAAAGACCAGGATTCCCATACCTCCCAGCCAGTGGGAGATGGCCTTCCACATGAGCAGAGAATGGGGCATGGTTTCGGCTCCAATGGATGTGCAGCCAGTCGTGGTAAAACCGGCCGTTGATTCAAAGAATCCGTCAATAAAGCTGCCGGTAAAATCGGAGAGATAGTAGGGCAGGGTGCCAAACAGCGAAGCAATAATCCAGCACAGCGCAACCACAAGATACCCTTCCCTGGCGCGGAATTTGGCCTTTACCGGTCGGATGAACAAAACTACCAGAATACCTGCACTGATGGTAATGACAGCCGAAATGAGAAGTGCCTTGAAGTTTCCCGGCTCATTGTATAAATGGGCGCAAAACAGAGCAGGGAGCATGGAAATGCCCACAATCAGAGTAATGACTCCCAATATTTTTACGATAGCCTGATAGTTTAGTGCAGTATTGAATGACATAGTTCTTCTCCCTTGCGGTTAATGATCCTGGTTCCAGAATTTCGGCGTCAGCAGAATGAGCAGTGTAAACAGCTCCAGCCTTCCTGCCAGCATTAAAAAGGATAAAAGCAGTTTGGAAGGAATGGCGTAAATAGAAAAGTTCGCCGTCGGTCCCACCAGTTCGAATCCAGGGCCGATGTTGCCCAGACAAGTAATGACAGAAGTAAAGCTGGTCGTCATGTTAAACCCGTTGAGGGAAATCAAGATCGTAGAGATGAAAACGACAGCCATATACAAAAACGCATGGTTGGCAATGGCCGTAACCGTGTCGGCCGGTACGGTGCTGCCGTTAAGTTTCACGTTGACTACAGCGCTGGGGTGGAGCCTGGTGGCGATTCCCCTGCGGATCAGCTTGAGCAGAATCAGAATACGGATCACCTTGACCCCGCCGCCGGTGGAGGAAGAGCAGCCTCCGACGAACATTAAGAGCATGAGCAGCATCTTGCTGAAGGTGGGCCACAAATCAAAGTCGGTGGTGGCAAATCCAGTGGTGGTCAGTATAGAAGCAGTTTGAAATAAAGAATAGCGTACAGCCTGTCCAATGCTTTCATAATAATGAGTAAGGAGCAGGTTCAGGCTGATCAGCGCGGTTGTGGAAGCGATGATAAACAGATAAAAGCGGAATTCCGCATCTCGAACCAGCGTTCGGATACCTCTGCGCAGCGACATGTAATAAAGGTTGAAGTTGGCTCCGGAGAGAATCATGAAAAGCGCGATGACCATATCCACATAGGCGCTGTCAAAGTGAGCGACGCTGTCCCCATAATTGGAGTATCCGCCGGTTCCCACAGAGCCGAAGGTATGAATCAGCGCATCATAAAGGCTCAGGCCGCCCAAGCACAGCAGGACTGTTTCTATGATGGTGAAAATTAAGTATACAAAATAGAGGGCTTTGGCCGTGTCGGACATTTTGGGCGTAACCTTGTCCAAGGTAGGACCGGGTGCTTCTGAAACAGCGATGTTCTGTCCGTTGATTCCCAAGGAAGGCATAAGGGCGATGGCAAATACCAGAATGCCCATGCCGCCGATCCAGTGGGTGAAGGAACGCCAAAAGAGTATGCTTTTGGGCAGGGCTTCAATATCGGAAAGGATGGAAGCACCTGTGGTGGAAAAGCCCGAACAGGTCTCGAAAAAGGCATCCACAAAGTTTGGAATACTCTGAGAAAAAACAAAAGGAACGGCCCCGATCACTGCTGAGACAATCCAGCAAAGGGTGACAATGAGAAAGCCGTCTCTTACCTTTAAAACAGCAGTGGAGCGATGTCCAAAGCGGATCATCACAAGTCCGGAGATTCCGGCAATGGCGATGGTGGACAAAAACGCCAAAAGAGCAGGCATTTCGTTGTAAATGCCTGCTACTGCAAGTGATGGTATCATGGAAGCTCCGATCACCAGGAGTACCAGCCCGATGATCCGGCATACTGCGCGTAAACTAAGATTCATGTTCTGACCTGCCTCTATTTCCGAAAGAAGGAGAATTTGCCGCTTACCTTCAGCAGTTTTTCCAAGTTTGGAAGCTCTGTCAGCAAGCTGAAAATGATGACCCGGTCATCTTCCTCGATGATGGTTTCGCCGTCAGGAATAATGACGCTTAACCCCCGGTGTATGGCAGCTACGATTACACCTCTTGGCAGATTCAGCTCCCGCAGCGGCGTATCGACAAGCCGCATGTGGTCGGAAGCCACGATCTCCATGATTTCAGCTTGTCCCTGAATCAGCACGGAAGAAATAACCCGTTTGGAGCCCTGCACAAAGCGCAGAATCGTGCTGGCAGTAATATCCAATGGGTTGAGGGCCATATCAATTCCCATGCTTTCGATCAAATCGGAATAGCTTTCTCGGCTGACCTTTGCAATTACATCTTCAATGCCGTGACGTTTTGCCATGAGCGCCAGCAGCAGATTTTCTTCATCATAGCCGGTGGCCGTTACAAAGGCATCCATTTCATCCAGGTTTTCTTCTTCTAAAAGATCCAGATCCGTGGCATCGCCGTGGAGAACCATGACATCTTCCAAATGGGTTGAAAGATAATGGCAGCGGTTTTTATCCATTTCAATGATTTTGACAGCGACTCCGAATTCAGATAATTTTCCTGCCAGATAATATCCGGTCTTGCCGCCGCCTACGATCATAACTTTCTGCAGATCGGTATATTTGCCTTTTTCGTGGACCTGAGCGTTCAGCTCCATAACCGGCGTGCGTTCTCCGATCACATAGAGGCCGTCCTCCGGGTGAATTACCGTATCTCCGTGAGGAATAATCACTTTTCCGTTCCTGGAAATGGCAGCTACCAGCATATCGCCCAGGACAGAGCTGACTTCGGGCATGGACAGACCGATGAGCTGAGGCAGTTTTTCAGAATTAAATTCCAGCAAAGACACTTTTCCGCTGGAAAAGATTCCGTTGCTCAATGTATATTTTTCCACCAAGTATTTGTAGATTTCCACAGTAATAGAAAGATCTGGGTTAACAATGCTGTCAATATCCATCGTTTCTTTGATGAACCCCAGCTGCCCCATATGTTCAGGGTCACGTACCCTGGAGATCACTTTCGCGCAGCCTAGCTTTTTGGCAAAAGCGGCGATCACAATATTTGTTTCATCACTTTCGGTGACGGCGATCAGATAATCGTAAGTGGAAATACCCAGGTTTTTTAATATTTTTGTTTCTTTGGCGTTGGCATTTACAGTCATCACATCCAGATGAGAGCTTAATTTCTGCAAAACAGATTCGTCCTGGTCGATGATGGTCACAGAATGATCTCCTCCCAGGAGCGCTTCCGTAACCTTGAGACCCAGCTTCCCTGCGCCAACTATCGCAATCTTCATTTCTTACCTCCAATATGAATAACACAACCATTTTACCACTAATTTGCGGTTTGGCAACAGATATTTGAGAGGAATATTGAAGGAAGTGTAAAAATAGCAGGAAAAGGTGTTTTTTTGGACGAAATTCTATATTTGTGGTAAAATAACTGACAAAGAAAAAAGGATGGTTTTGTTATGAAAATAAAGCGTTTTATCGGAGGGGTGCTGGAAAGCAACGGTTATGTGATTTACCAAAGGGAAGGCGGACCGTGTTTTGTCATTGATCCAGGTTACAACCCGGATCGGTTTGCTCAATATATAAAGAAGATGAACCTGAAGATGGAGGGTATTCTTCTGACCCATCACCATTATGATCATACGGGTGCGGTGAAAAAGCTGAAGGCAGAATTTGACTGCCCGGTCTACCTCCATCGGGAGGATATGGATTTGTATAAAGATCCAGTGGAATATCCGCTGGAGGACGGAGATATGGTTTATCTTGAAGAGGAAGCTATTGAGGTCATTCATACGCCGGGGCATACCAGAGGCGGCGTGTGCTTTTATTCGGAAAAAAGCAAAATCGCCTTTACCGGAGATACGATCTTCAACGTGGATTTGGGGCGGACGGATTTGGAGGACGGCAGTGAAGCGGATATGATCCACTCCTGCAAAGCGATCATCGATAAATGGAGCAACGAAATTTTCATTTATCCCGGCCACGGAGATGGCTGCAATATGAAAACGGTAAGAAAGCTGAATCAAGAATTTTTAGATATAGTGAGGGAAACATCATGTCAATCAAATTAATTGCTTTAGATTTGGATGGAACGACATTAAACGATGACCGGGTGATTAGTGAGGCCAACCGGAAGGCCCTGGAGGAAGCCATTGACCGCGGGGTCAATGTGGTGATTGCCACCGGGCGGACTTACAGCGCTCTGCCGGAAGATGTTTTTCGGATCCGGGGAATCCAGTATGTGCTTACGTCCAACGGGGCTATCATAACGGATTTGAGGGAAAAAAAGGTGATTTATGAAAATTGCATCGCGTCCTCAGCGGTGGAAGAGGCTGTGGCGCTGCTGAAGCAGTATGATTTTATGGTAGAGGCGTTTACGGAGGGCCATGCGTATATCGATAAGTCTTTTTATGATCATATCAAGCAAACGGGCCTCAGCTTCCGCCATGTGGATTATGTGCTGACCACCAGGGAGCCGATTGCGGGGCTGTTTGATTTTATTTTGGAGCATAAGGAGCATATCGAAAATATTAATGTAAATTTTGAGGACCAGAGGGATCGGGCCAGGATGCGTCAGGTGCTTTTGGGCCTGGAAAATACCACGCTGACCACGTCCTTTGACCATAATTTGGAGATCGGCGGCGCTACCACCAGCAAGGCGGCGGCGCTCCAGGAGCTGGAGCATGTTTTGGGCGTCAAGCCGGAGGAAATGATGGCCATCGGAGACAGCCCCAATGATGCGGCGATGCTGCGGCTGGCGGGGATGCCGGTGGCTGTGGGCAACGCCAAGGATGAGGTGAAGGCTGTGGCGAAGTATGTGACCGGGACCAATCATGAGGATGGGGTCGCGCAGGCGGTGCGCAAGTTCGTGCTGGAGTGAAGGAGCTGGCAGGCTGGGGTGTAAAGAGGAAGGCGTCTGGCAGCCTGGGCGTGAAGGCTGGGCTGAGGGGGTGTTTTGTGGGATTTGGCAGATGAGGTGAACGTTTGTGCTGCTACGCTTCGGGGGCTGCGGCCGTCGGGGCTGGGAGGCTGGGGCAGGTGCTGGTACTGGAGCCTTGAGGCTCGAGGATTTGAGGCTTTGCGATTTGATAAACCGTATCGGTAGATAAACGTTGATCTTCAGCTTTTGATATGGTCTGGTGAAAGAAGGGTGGATGCACCCATGGACACAGAATAATGAAAGATGCGAGTCTTGACGAGCATCTTTTTTCCTTTTGTACTAGTAAGTGTGGTTTTGTGGATTTGATAATCGGGCCGGGGAAGGGCGATTTTCATTTTTTTCGCCGAAACCTATTCGAAATGGGCCAAATTAGTGTGAATGTCCATATAAAAATGGAATATGTTTCCTAAAAGACATGAGAAAACTAACTAATTTGCTGCTGTACGTGTGCTTAAAATTGGGAAGCTTGCGCTAACTTGGTTTTGTGATTCTAATATTTACTTATTTTTACTAAAAAAGGATCGTTTCGTATGGACATTGGTCTCGAAAATGCCGATTTCGAATAGGATTTGAGAAAATTTCTGTTTTGTCGGGCTGCCGCTATATTGGTTGCCCAGTTTCTCTAAACGCTGACCTGATTTCCCGGGCCCTAGAACTGCCATGAAGACCAGTTCGGCCAGGTTTCCATTACGCAGACGGCTCCCAAAAACGCAAAATTGAAAAAAATGTAAAATATGGAATAAATTTCTTGACTTTTGTCTCTCGATCCGCTAACATAAGGATAAAATAGAAACACAAAGGGGATTTGAGTATGAACAACCAATTATTGGGACGTCTTGGAGAAGATGCTGCTGCACAATATCTGGGCGGAAAGGGATACCGGATTTTATGCAGGAACTTTTGCTGCAGGGCCGGAGAGATCGATATTGTGGCATTAAAAGGAACTTCCCTGCATTTTATAGAAGTAAAGACAAGGCAAAGCGATCTGTTTGGCACTCCAGCCGAAAGCGTGGATCAGCGGAAAAAGGGCCACATGCGGATGGCTGCGCGAATTTACCTGTCCACCCGATCCAAGAGCTTCCGCCAGCCTCGCCAGCTCCAATTCGATGTGGTGGAGGTCCAGATCAATCACATAGAAGATGTTTTTTAAGGGGGCGTTCAATTATGCTTTCGAAGATTTTCACTGCTTCGCTGCTGGGGATGGAAGCGGACCTGGTAACTGTAGAGATCGATCTGCAGCCAGGCCTTCCGGCCATGAACATGGTCGGCCTTGCCGATACTACCATCAAAGAGGCAAAAGAGCGAATCCGCGCCGCCATCTTGAATTCCGGATTTGAATTCCCCAAAAGAAGGATTACGGTAAACCTTTCTCCAGCAGGAAGACCCAAAGAAGGAAGTCATTTCGACCTTCCTATTGCAGTTGGTATCCTGCTCCTTGGCAGTCAATGTGTGCCGGTCCGAACAGACACGGCTTTAATTGGAGAGCTGTCATTAGATGGCAAGGTAAAACATATTCGAGGTGCCTTGCCTCTGGCCATTGGCCTCAGAGAAAGAGGCATCCGCAAGCTGCTGCTTCCCTATAAGAATCTTGAGGAAGTGGCGCTGCTCGAAGACATAGACCTCTATCCGGTCAAGGATTTGCAGGAGAGCATGGATTATTATCTGGGGCTGAGACCTGCTTCCCCATATAATAGGAAGAAAAAAGGTACCTTCAGTCAGGCAAACCCATCGGATGATTTTTGTGACGTAGTGGGTCAAGAATGTGTAAAGAGGGCTGTCACAGTGGCTGCGGCGGGAAATCATGGACTTTTACTGATGGGCAGTCCGGGCAGCGGCAAAACGATGATCGCCAAACGGATACCTCAGATTATGCCGGAAATGAGCTATGCAGAACAGCTGGAAACCACTAGAATTCATAGCGCTGCCGGGCTTTTAAGTGAAAACTGCCCTTATATAAAGGAAAGGCCTTTTCGCATGCCCCATCATACTATTTCCAGAGCAGCGCTGATCGGCGGCGGCAGTAAGCCCAGGCCGGGCGAAATTTCATTGGCCCATAACGGAATTTTGTTTTTGGATGAATTCGGTGAGTTTGACCATCGAGTGACAGAACTGCTGCGTCAGCCGCTGGAAGACGGCAAGGTAGCCATCAGCCGCGCCCGGGGGACGATAGCTTTCCCTTGCAGCATAATGCTGGTCGCTGCAGCCAATCCCTGTAAATGCGGATATTTGGGAGACGAGCGGCACGTTTGCACCTGTACGGAAAAGCAGCTTAACCAATATCAATCTAAATTTTCCGGACCAGTACTGGAGCGGATCGATTTGCACATCAAGGTATCTGCAGTGCTTGACCCTAATTTGAAAAAGAAGGAAGGCGCATTGTCCAGCTATGAAATGAAAAAACAGGTTCAAAAGGCAGCGGCGCTGCAGGCGCAGCGCTACAAAGGGACCGGCGTTCGTTTTAACAGCCAGCTGGGGGAGCAGCAGATTTACAAGTATTGCCCCATGACAGCAGCCGGGCGGAAACTTCTGACGGATGCTTATCAAAAACTAGCGCTGAGCATGCGCACATATTACAAAATTATTAAGGTTGCCCGAACGATTGCTGACCTTCATGGTACCCACACAATCGATGAGTACCATATAGCAGAGGCGTTACAATATCGGGCATTGGATGATTTTTACAGGAGGCCGGACAATGGACATTAAAAAAGTCTCTATCAAGGATGCTGATTATCCACTGCTTCTGAAAGAAATAAAAAATCCGCCGAATCCGCTTTACTATATTGGTGATTTGACGTTGGCGAAGAGACGCTGTGTAGCAGTGGTCGGATCAAGAAAAGCGACGGAGTACGGGTGCTGGGCCGCAAAGCGGCTGGGAAACTGTCTGGCTGAAAGCGGGGCGGTGGTGGTCAGCGGAATGGCGAAAGGGATCGATACATGTGCCCATATGGGTGCGTTAGAAAGCTGCAGCAGCCAGCTTTCGGATGAATCCGGCGGAAAAAACCGGAAGGGCGGAACCATTGCGGTTTTAGGTTGTGGTATCGATATTTGCTATCCTCAGTCCAACCGCAGATTGCGTGACCAAATCGCCGCCCATGGACTACTGCTTTCTGAATATCCACAGGGTACGGAACCGGCCAGATACCATTTCCCGCAAAGAAATCGAATTATCAGCGGCTTGTCCGAAACCACAGTAGTCGTACAGGCTAAGGAGAGCAGCGGAGCGCTGATCACGGCCGAACTGGCCGCAGATCAGGGGAGAAATGTGTATGCGATTCCGGGGAATATTAACAGCGCCTATAATTTGGGAAGCAATAAACTGCTTCGAGACGGGGCAACGCCCCTGGCCGTGCTGGAAGACCTTTTGGCTGATATGGGACTTTCCGGTCTTAGGTTCCAGAATTTACAAAAGAATTTAGGCAAAGATGAATTTGAGATCGTTTCTCTCCTCAAAAAAAATGGTGAAATGACGCCGGACCAGCTCTGCCGCGCCACTGGAAAGCCGGCTTGCCTTCTTAACGGAATCGTGACCATTTTGGAGTTGAAAGGAGTAATTTACACTTCTTTGGGAAAAATTTTTATTGCAAAATAAAAAAAAGGCGATATAATAAGCTTTTAGAACCAATAAGGAACAAAGTCGGCTTCACCGATTCTTAAAAAGAAATAGATTTTGTTGATACTTCGGAAATATCGCTGACGATATTTCCTACGTAATAAAAAAATTCTGCAAGTTGCAGGATAATGATAATAGATGGGGAGGATTTTTTATGGCTGCTGCCAAGAAAAATTTGGTGATTGTGGAGTCACCATCAAAAGCAAAGACGATTGGAAAGTTCCTCGGAAGCAAATATAAAGTGATTGCTTCTGTAGGGCATGTAAGAGATTTGCCAAAGAGTAAGCTTGGAATTGATATTGAACATGATTTTGAACCGCAATATATCGCGATTCGTGGTAAAGGCGACATTATTAAAGAACTAAAAAAAGAAGCTAAAAATGCTGCCAAAGTCTTTCTGGCAACTGACCCGGACCGGGAGGGCGAAGCGATTTCATGGCACCTGGCGTTTCTGCTGGGCATTGACCAAAATACGCCATGTAGAATTGTCTTTAATGAAATCACTAAAAAAGCAGTACAGGCCGCGATTAAGAATCCTAGGCCGATTGACCTAAAACTGGTAGATGCGCAGCAGGCTAGAAGAGTGCTGGACCGGCTGGTAGGTTACCAGATCAGTCCCCTGCTGTGGAGAAAAGTTAGACGGGGATTGTCAGCGGGCCGAGTTCAGTCTGCGGCTCTGAAGATTATCTGCGATCGAGAAAACGAAATCAAAGCATTTATCCCCAAAGAATATTGGAATATTACGGCTGAGCTGAAAAAAGGAAAGAAGTTCACCGCAAAGCTGGCTGAGTATAATGGTAAGAAACTTACGGTAGAGAATAAAGAACAGGCTGATGAAATTGTTAAAGTTTTGAAGGCCGGCGAGTATATGGTGAAAAAAGTAGAAGAGAAAGAACGCGCAAGAAAGCCGTATGCTCCCTTTACCACCAGCAGCCTCCAGCAGGAAGCTTCAACCAAGCTGGGCTTTTATACGAAAAAAACTATGCTCATTGCACAGCAGCTCTACGAAGGTATCGAAATTAAAGGACACGGGACGGTAGGTCTGGTTTCCTATATCAGAACGGATTCGGTGCGAATCTCGGATGAAGCAAAAGCCGCCGCAAAAGAATATATTTTTGAGAACCTAGGAGCTGAGTATTATCAGAATAATGTCTATTCCAATAAAAAAAAGGATGTACAGGATGCCCACGAGGCCATCCGCCCCAGCTATATTGAGCTGGAGCCTGATGAAATTAAAGACTCCCTCAGTAAAGATCAATACAATCTATATAAGCTGATCTGGTCCAGATTTATGGCCAGTCAGATGTCTCCTGCCAAATTTATGGGCGTTTCCGCAGCGATCGATAACAGCGACTATATGTTTAAAGCTACCGGGTCTAAGTTGATCTTTGATGGCTTTTTAAAGGTATATTCACCCGGGAAAGAGGATGACAGCGATAAACTGCTTCCTCACCTGGAAAAAGGCGAAAAGCTGGAACTGGTGGAGCTGCTGTCAGAGCAAAACTTCACTCAACCGCCGGCCAGGTTCACAGAAGCAAGTCTTGTAAAAGATTTGGAGGAAAAGGACATTGGCAGGCCGAGTACTTATGCCCCGATCATTGCCACCATTATCGAACGAAAATATGTCAATCGTGAAAAAAAGACGCTGACTCCTACGGAGCTGGGCTTTATTGTCACACAGATGATGGAAGAATATTTTAAAGAAATCGTTGATACTGGATTTACAGCAGATATGGAAGATAAACTGGATGCGGTGGAAGTAAAAGATGTGGAATGGAAAGATATCATTCGCGACTATTATGGAACCCTTGAAAAGGAACTTGAAACAGCGGATAAAGAAATAAAGAAGGTTGAATTTGAAGTGGAGCTTACCGGAGAACTCTGTGAGAAATGTGGCAAACCGATGGCTGTCAAGCATGGCCGATTTGGCGAATTTGCAGCCTGTACCGGTTATCCGGAATGTAAGAACACAAAGCCGATCGTCAAATCAACCAATGTCAAATGCCCTAATTGCGGCAAAGATATCGTGGCAAGAAAGAGTAAGACTGGTCGTGTTTTTTATGGATGCAGCGGTTATCCCGAATGCCAGCAGTCTTATTGGAATAAGCCGATCGACAGGAAATGCCCGAAATGCGGTTCACTTCTTGTTGAGAAAAAAACTAAAACGAGTAAGTATGCGTGCTCTAACAGCGAGTGCGATTATAAAGAAGAATAGAAGTTTTATTAATTAGAACAAGGGGAATCATGAATGGAGGTATGAACATGGTACAGTTCCACGCGACGACGATCGTTGCAGTAAGAAGAGGCCCTGACGATGTCTGCATAGGCGGCGACGGTCAGGTAACAATGGGTGAAACAGCCATTATGAAGAATGGTGCAAAAAAGGTTAAAAAAATCTATCGCAATTCTGTTTTGACGGGATTTGCAGGCTCTGTAGCAGATGCTTTCTCTCTGACAGAGAAATTTGAAAGCAAACTGGATGAACATGGAGGTAATTTAAAGCGGGCTGCGGTAGCGCTGGCTCAGCTTTGGCGTTCTGATAAAGCTATGAGAAGTCTGGAAGCGCTGATGATTGTAGCTGATCGGGAAAGCCTGCTGGTTGTCTCTGGAAACGGCGAAGTGATCGAACCGGATCAAGATTTTATCGCCATTGGATCTGGAGGAAACTATGCTTATTCAGCAGCAAAAGCACTCTATAATAATACCGACATGACCGCAGAGGAAATCGTAAAAGAGGCCCTGGGTATTGCCTCATCCATCTGCGTTTACACGAATGACAACATATCAGTAGAAAAACTGTAGGAGGAAATTATGGCAAACAAATTATACCAGATGACTCCCAAAGAAATCGTAGGGGAATTGGATAAATATATCATCGGACAGGACGAAGCTAAAAAATCAGTAGCCATCGCCCTCAGAAACCGCTATCGGAGAAGTCTGCTGTCAGAAGAAATGCAGGAAGAAATCACACCCAAGAACATCTTGATGATGGGCCCGACCGGAGTAGGTAAGACAGAGATTGCCAGGCGTCTGGCAAAGCTGATGGATGCTCCCTTTGTAAAAGTAGAGGCTACGAAATTTACGGAAGTGGGTTACGTGGGAAGAGACGTTGATTCCATGATCCGTGATCTGGTGGAGGCGTCCATTCGTATCACAAAACAAAGCCAGCTGGATGAAAAGTATGCAATTGCTGACGAGATCGTGGAAGAACGGATCATTGAAGCAATCATTCCAGGGAAAAAAAAGCCGGCTAATGAACCGAGCAACAACCGGAATCCGTTTGACTTTCTGCTGAGCGGCGGTGGTTATCAAAGCCAGAAGCAACAATATGAGCAGCAGCAGATGGAACAGAATACACAGAATCCTGACGAAAAACAGGATGTTGAACTGGCCAGAGAACAGGTGAGACAACAGCTGAGACAGGGACTTCTTGAGGAACAGTTCATTGAAATACAGGTGACGGATGCTCCCAAGAGCAATACGCTGGACCTGAACGGGGAAGGTATGGGCATTGCCATTGGAAACATTTTCGGGGATATGATGCCGCAGAAGAAAAAGAATAAGAAAGTAAGAGTAAAGGATGCCAGAAAGATCCTCAGGGAAGAAGAGGCACAGAATCTGATCGATATGGATCAGGTAATTGAAGATGCACTGCATAACGCAGAGCAGAATGGAATCATTTTTATCGACGAAATCGATAAAATCGCTTCCGGATCCGGCTACCGCTCTTCCGGCGCAGACGTGTCTAGAGAAGGGGTGCAGAGAGACATTCTTCCCATCGTAGAAGGCAGTGTTGTCAATACAAAGCATGGACCGGTCAAGACCGACCATATCCTCTTTATCGGTGCGGGTGCATTCCATACGGCAAAACCGACGGATCTGATTCCGGAGCTCCAGGGTCGTTTTCCAATCCGTGTAGAACTGGAAAACCTGGACCGAGAAACGTTCCTCAAAATCTTGACGATTCCGGAAAACGCCCTGCTGAAGCAGCATAAAGCCCTTTTAGAAACCGAGGGCGTAGAGATTGAGTTCACGGACAGCGCGATAGAAGAGGTTGCTACGATGGCCTTTTTAATGAATGAACAGACGGAAAACATCGGTGCAAGAAGGCTGCATACCATTCTGGAGAAGCTTTTGGAGGATATTTCCTTTAATATTCCGGATATGGAAGAGGACAAATTTGTAATCGATGCTGATTATGTTAAAGAAAAATTCATGGAAAAAATTCATCCGGAAGACATCGATCGGTTTATCTTATAAGGTGGAGAAGGGTTTGAGCAAACACTCTACAATATACGCAAAATAGTAAAAAAGCGAACAATATAAAGGACAACTTAGTTTTAATTTTCTCGTTATAAAAAACTTTTTAGAAAACTCAAAAAATGAGTTGTCATATTTGAGAAAACCATATATAATACCTATATCAATAAAAAGATTGGAAATTTTGTACAACGACAAGTTGTAGAAGGAGAGACATCATATATGGAAAATCAAATTTTAGCAAAAGTAAGAAAACTGAACTGGGTCCTGCAGGAAAGCGTCGCAGGTGCATTTTCATTTAAAGAGCTGTGCGCGATCCTCAGCGATCTGATGGATGCCAATGTTTACATTGTTAATCGAAAGGGGAAGGTCATCGGTGTTAACTATAAGATTCGTTCCGATAGTTCCACAATCGCCGATCCGGAAACGGGATCTGAAAAGTTCCCAATCGAATATAACGAAGCATTGCTGAAAGTGACCACCACCCAGGCTAACCTGACAGCGGAAGAAGCGCTGAAGATTTTTAAATACGATTATGATACTTCGGACAAGCTTCACACCGTTATTCCCATTCTGGGAGGCGGGCAAAGATGGGGTACACTCATCGTGACCAGATATGCGCCGGAATTCAGCGATGAAGACTTAGTTCTCGGCGAATACGGGGCTACTGTGGTAGGGCTGGAAATACAGAGAAGAAAAGCGCTGGAAGAAGAAGAAGAATCCAGACAGAGGGCTGTCGTGCAAATGGCGATTGGAACCCTGTCTTACTCTGAGATTGAAGCCGTACAGCAGATCTTTTCCGAACTGAATGGAAATGAAGGTCTGCTGGTTGCCAGCAAGATTGCTGATCGTTCGGGAATCACCAGATCAGTCATCGTCAATGCGCTGAGAAAATTGGAAAGTGCCGGCGTAATTGAATCCAGATCCTTGGGCATGAAAGGCACGCATATTAAAATCGTTAATTCCAAATTTAACGAAGAACTTGAAAACCTGAATATTTAACGAATGAATAATTCGAAAAACAAGCACAAAACATCTCTGCCGAACATAGACTGATATAGTCGGCGGAGGTGTTATTATGAAAAGAAAAAGAAGACGGAGAGAAAGACGGTCCTTTGTACTGCCTTTGTCTCTGTTTTTAATATTTATCGCCATTGCTTCCTCTGCCAGCTATTATCTCAAGACTACGATAGAGCCCAATCTGGAAGAGATCGGAAAAATGAGGGCGCGGACACTGGTAACGCGAATGGTCAACAAGGCTATCAACGATCAGTTTCACGAAGAGACGGACACGGATAATCTGATCATTCGCAAGACCAATGATAAAGGTGAGACGGAAATGATCCAGGCGGATACCAAGGCCATGAACCTCCTCATTACTGAAATTTCCAAGGAACTACAGGAGGAATACCGCCGCATGGAAGAAGACAAGATCGATGTCCCTTTGGGAGCTGTCCTGGGAAGCCAGATTTTATCCGAGCACGGCCCCAAAGTCGATGTTAAGGTGATTCCTCTCAGTGTTTCCGGAATCGACTTTAAAACGGAATTTGAAGCCAAAGGGATCAACCAGACCAAGTATAAGGTATACATAATTTTAAAGAGTCAGGTCAAAGTGTTAGCTCCACTGTCGGCAGCAACCTTCGATATGTCCAGTACGGTTCTCATCGCCGAAGCTGTTATTCTGGGCGGTGTGCCCAAGAGCTACGTTCAGGTACCGAAAGAAGATATTTTAGATGTGACGGATGAGTAAAAGGTAGCATAATGCGGAAGAGTTGTGGTAAGATATAGCCATGGTTAGATTTAATGAAAAGAATGAAATAATAAAAGAAGAAGATTATCAGGCCATTCTGGTGGGCCTGCAGCTTGGGGAGGATATCTCCTATTCCATGGAGGAACTTTCCGGGCTGGCTCAGGCAGCGGGCGTCACTGTGTTGGGCCAGATGATCCAGAGCTTGGAAAAACCCAACTCCGCCACACTGATCGGAAAGGGCAAGGTGGAAGAACTGGCGCAGATGTGTGCTAATATGGAAGCGGATACGGTTATTTTCAACGAAGAGCTTTCCGGCATGCAGCTGCGGAATCTGGAAGAATCCCTGTCCGTCAGAGTGATCGATCGCACGATTTTGATCCTGGATATCTTTGCAGCCAGGGCCACGTCCAAGGAAGGCAAGCTGCAGGTTGAGCTGGCGCAGCTTCAGTACCGCCTGCCCCGATTGACCGGCTTTGGCAAATCCTTATCCAGGCTGGGCGGCGGCATCGGCACCAGGGGTCCGGGTGAAAAAAAGCTGGAGACAGACCGCAGGCATGTTGCCGGAAGGATGGACGATATAAAAAAAGAGCTGGCCCGCATAAAAAATACCAGGAGCGTCCAGCGTACACAAAGAGAAAAGGCCCAGATTCCAGTCGTGGCATTGGTCGGATATACCAACTCGGGAAAATCTGCACTTATGAACCGGCTTTTGAGCATGTCGGAAAAGGAAGACAAAGCAGTAAGAGAAAAGGACATGCTTTTTGCTACATTAGATACACAACAGCGCAGCATTCAACTGGAAAACAACTTTGAATTCATCCTAATCGATACCGTAGGCTTTGTCAGCAAGCTTCCTCATTCACTGGTGGAAGCCTTTAAAGCAACTCTGGAAGAGGTAAACTATGCCGATCTACTGCTGCATGTGGTGGATGGATCTTATGAAAATTATGATTTCCACATAGACGTGACCAATCGAGTAATTAATGAGATTGGGGCCGGCGGAAAAGAAAAGATTATGGTCTACAATAAGCTTGATCTGATACAAGAGCTTCCAGTGGATGCTACAGAATGCGAGTGCGTTTTTGTGTCTGCCAAATATGGGGATCATATTGACGAACTTTTGGCTAAAGTACGGGAAAAACTCTTTGCCTCTCGGGTGCGGGCCGCACTATTAATCCCCTATGACCGGGGGGAACTCTCTTCTTACTTATGTGAGAAGGCTATTGTGCATGGGATGGACTACAAGGAGGAGGGTACCCTTTTTGATGTTGAATTGTCGGAGATAGATTATAACAGGTTGAAAAAATATGATACAGTATAAAACCGTTGAAAAAGAGGCTCATGCAGAGCAGATTATAGAGAAATCCCGTTTTATCGCCTATGTCAAACCGGTAGAAACCAGAGAAGAAGCAGATGCTTTTATCGCTTCTGTAAGAGACTTGCATAAAACTGCTACCCATAACGTTCCTGCATTGGTTGTGGGAGAACAGTTTCAACTGCAGTGGGCCAGCGATGACGGGGAGCCGCAGGGGACTTCCGGTGCGCCGATTGTCCAAATGCTGGTAAAAGAGGGCGTGACTAATGTGGCAGTCGTTGTGACTCGATATTTCGGCGGTATTAAACTGGGCACAGGTGGGCTTGTGAGAGCATATACCAGCAGCGCAAAACTGGGGCTTGAGGCGGCTGGAATTTGCAAAATGATGGAAATGCAGGCTATCCAGTACAAGATCGATTATTCCTTCCTCAGTAAAGTACAGAATCTTTCGCGAGATGGAAATTTTTCGATTACAGACATAATTTATGAAGAATTGGTTACGATAAAAGTGGTCACCGATGTGGAGAAAAGCGATGAAATAAAGGCGCTGCTGGGCAATCTTACCGCAGGGAAGGCAGCTCTCATTTCTGAGACGAAAGAGTTGAGAAAAAATGCTCTATAAATTTCCATAAATTGCGTTGACACGCACCTTTAGCTGTGCTAATATATAAAAGCTCTCAAGTTGTTCCAAGGTAGCTCAATGGTGGAGCAACCGGCTGTTAACCGGTAGGCTGTGGGTTCGAGCCCCACCCTTGGAGCCAATTTTTAGAAACAAGAACAAAAAGGGCGAGAACCCGAGAGGGTAGAAAGCTCCGCCGGAGCTTTCTTCGTGAAGCAGTGCCCCGGCACGGCGGAGCGGATTCAGCTTGCGCAGCAAGCGTGAGCCCCACCCTTGGAGCCAATTTTTAAAAACTGCGAGAACTGACAAAAAAGATTAAAAAAGTTCTTGACAACTTGAGGAAAATGCTGTATATTTAATAAATGTGCCGAGTAGATAAAAACACTTGCTCATGGGCGCTTAGCTCAGCTGGGAGAGCACCTGCCTTACAAGCAGGGGGTCATAGGTTCGAGCCCTATAGCGCCCACCATAACAGTTGACGTTTGGCTGAAAAAGCGGACGTGTTATCAAGGAAATGCGGTCCGGTAGTTCAGTTGGTTAGAATGCCAGCCTGTCACGCTGGAGGTCGACGGTTCGAGCCCGTTCCGGATCGCCAATTTTATCAGACTGATACCAAACAGCGATGTTTGCTGGCGTGGCTCAACGGTAGAGCAGCTGATTTGTAATCAGCAGGTTGGGGGTTCGATTCCCTCCGCCAGCTCCAAAAAAGTCATGAGTTCCTTTCAAAGGTAAGCGAGCCCGAAAGGGTATGACTGTGAATAACGTTAAGCAAATTGTTTGCAAGACGAAAGTCGCATGAGAAAGATGCGACACCTATATCGAGGGTTTCCCGAGTGGCCAAAGGGGGCGGACTGTAAATCCGTTAGCTGAGCTTTCGGTGGTTCGAATCCACCACCCTCGACCAATTTCATTATTATGTTTAGTGTGCGGAAGTGGCTCAGGGGTAGAGCATCGCCTTGCCAAGGCGAGGGTCGCGAGTTCGAATCTCGTCTTCCGCTCCATTTATGCGGATGTAGTTCAATGGTAGAACCTCAGCCTTCCAAGCTGATGGCGTGAGTTCGATTCTCATCATCCGCTCCATTTTTGGGCTCATAGCTCAGTTGGATAGAGCAACGGCCTTCTAAGCCGTGTGTCCGGGGTTCGAATCCCTGTGGGCTCGCCATTTTTTCAAGATTGGGGTATAGCCAAGCCGGTTAAGGCAACGGACTTTGACTCCGTCATTCGTAGGTTCGAGTCCTGCTACCCCAGCCATACGACCCATTAGCTCAGTCGGCAGAGCACTTGACTTTTAATCAAGGTGTCCGGAGTTCGAATCTCCGATGGGTCACCAACTTTTTTAGGGTATGGTGTAGCAGAACAAAGACTTACAAGTGAGGAGAGGTGTCCGAGTGGTTTAAGGAGCTGGTCTTGAAAACCAGTGACTCCGAAAGGGGCCGTGGGTTCGAATCCCACCCTCTCCGCCATAAGGATTCTGAGGATACTCGCAGAATAATATGACGGGAAAAAATTATTTTAGCCTGGAGAAGTACTCAAGAGGCTGAAGAGGACGGTTTGCTAAATCGTTAGGGTTCGTTAAGGGCCGCATGGGTTCGAATCCCATCTTCTCCGCCATTTATAGGGGTATAGCTCAGTTGGTAGAGCAGTGGTCTCCAAAACCACGTGCCGTGGGTTCAAATCCTACTGCCCCTGCCATATCACTAATCCCACTTTCGGGGTGTAGCGCAGTTTGGTAGCGCAACTGGTTTGGGACCAGTGGGCCGCGGGTTCAAATCCTGCCACCCCGACCATCATAGAGGAAGATTGTGACAGAAGCCCGGGTAAATGGGAAACCTGTATACGGTTCGCTTCTCAGCATACTTTGTTCGCTGCACTTGTACATAGCGATGAAAGACCGCGTGAAATGGGCAACGTGCACACGGTGCACTCCTACGCAAACAAAGTTTGCTCCGCTGTCCCATTTGTACGATGCGGCTAAAGACCGCGTAAAATGGGCCATTAGCTCAGTTGGTCAGAGCATCCGGCTCATAACCGGCAGGTCCGGGGTTCAAGTCCCTGATGGCCCACCATAAATAAATATGATTATGCCCAGATAGCTCAGTAGGTAGAGCAGAGGACTGAAAATCCTCGTGTCCTTGGTTCAATTCCGAGTCTGGGCACCATTTTAAAGGTAATCTTTTGCTGACTTTATGTCCGAAGGGTTACTTTTTTTCTTGTCTGTAATGAATGTTCCCTTAATTTTTTGGCTGCGTTAGCAGTTGATTTTCCCTTCCTGGTACGATACAATGGATAGGCAGAAAGAAGGGAAGAGGTGAAGATAATTGGCTCAGCTTTATTATAGATACAGCACTATGAACGCCGGAAAATCGGCGGAGATCATCCGCATTGCGCATAATTACGAGGAGAGGAGCAAGCGGGTACTGACTCTTACGCCCAGCGTAGATGACCGTTACGGCCTAGGCGTAATCACGTCTAGAATAGGAATTCAGAGAGAGGCCCTGGTGGTCAACGAGAACACCAATATTTTGGAACTTTTTATGATGGAGAATACCAAAGAAGAGATTTCGTGTGTACTGATCGACGAAGCGCAGTTTTTAAAAAGGCATCATGTGGAAGAGCTGGTAGAAATTGTTGACAGCTGCGATGTGCCGGTGTTGGCTTACGGACTGAAAAATGACTTCCGCAATGAGCTGTTTGAAGGCTCGTATTATTTGTTGGTCTATGCAGATAAAATTGAAGAGATCAAGACGATTTGCTGGTGCGGACGAAAAGCAACCATGGTAGCCAGGATCGTGGATGGAAAATTGGTGAAAACCGGAGAACAGATTGTGATTGGGGGAAACGACATGTACGTTTCGCTTTGCAGGAAACATTATAATGACGGTAGAATCGGGCCTAAAATTAAGAAATAACAAATATAAGAGATGCTTTGCGTATGCAGGGCATTTTTTTTATGCAGAAAATTATGGAGATGAAACTATCTCCTGCAATTAGTTGCCCGTGCCGGACATCCTGTCGGATATTATCCGAAGAAATTGACATTTGTCGTTTTTTATGATAGGCTTATTTGGCATAGGTACACAGAATGTTGTATTGTAAACTATTCCCAATCAATAATTTAAGTTGGTGATACAGTGTTATTTCTGCAGGATACTGATTTTGTTCTGTACTTGCGGATATGCTCTGCAATGAGTATGAAATTTTGAAGGTTGAAAATGAGCTGCAAGCAATAAAGCTCTTGGGATTTCGTTGATACTGCGGGGCATTGTTATATTTATGAAGCTTCCATGAATCGTTTTTGTCTGTTCTATCTGAAGAAACGCCTTATGAGGAAGAAGTGAAATGAAATACGATAAATTTCAATATGATAGAATCTTTGAGATCTTAAAGCACAAAATTGAATCAGGGCTGATGCCCAAAGGGACTATGCTTCCCTCTTTTGCTGATCTTTGCAAGGAATACAAAGTATCTAACAAAACGATACGGCGCGTGGTTGCAATGCTGTCTGACGCAGGACTCATTGAGACAAAGGAACGGCAGCTTTCTGTGGTTATTTTTGATCAAACCGACCCGGCGAACGATCATGCTGACAATTTGAAAGCGCCAAATGTACCGATTATGACAGACATTTTAAAAACAGCTGAAATTCTTTACTATCCTTTTATCTGTTATGGAATTTCTCTGTGCAATAAGAGCGATTGGGATATTCCCGAAAAAATAGTCCGACAATTGAATCCTAAGCTACCGAACCTTTTTTGGAAAAACTCCAAATTGATCTGGCGCTTTTTTATCGCTAGATGCGAAAACGAGCTAAGCCTTCATATTGTCGATGCTCTTGGCTTTCTTGGGGTGGAATATCGGGAAAACAGTTTTTATTCACGCGTCACATATCAGCAGACACTCATTGATTTTATTGAAAAGAGTAGAAAAGAGACACCAACAAGCGATGCCATCAAAGATTTTCTTGCATATATTCATTTTATTACGATTTCAAGAGATGATTTTCGGTGTTATGTTCCTGCTGATTCGCCCTTTCGCATCGGCGTTCAGGGGCTGGACCAATGGATGAAAACGGCAGAAGAGCGCTATTCCAGTGTATATCTGGATATTTTGGGACTCATCGCAATCGGTTATTATCAGCCGGGAGACAGGCTGCCGTCTCACGCCCAGATGCAAAAGCAGTATGGTGTTAGTGTTAACACAACGACGCAAGCCGTTCAATGTCTGCAAAAATGGGGTGTTGTAGAGGCTACTCGTGGAAAAGGAATTTTTGTTTCAACGAATATACAGGCATTGAACGATATTCCTTTGGACCCTCGGTTGATTGCCAGCCATATCAGAAGATATTTTGAATGTTTGGAGCTGCTTTCCTTGACCGTGGAGGGAGTGGCTTGCCATGCTGCCGCTCATGTTTCTGATGAGCAGATACATGAATTAATTCAGCGATTAGACGAAGCAAAAATATACGGGAGTTTGTATCAGCCGGCGCCTATTGTTTTGCTGGAGTTTTTAACAGAGCATATTCCATATGAGACCCTGCAGTCTGTCTATGCGATTATACTCAAAAACTATCGAATTGGCCGAAAAATACCCAAGCTAATAAATAGAGCCAACGCATCTAGAAAACTAGAGATACACCGCAAGTGTGTAGAAGCGGCAAATGCACTGATCGGCGGGGATCGCAGCGCATTTGCAAAACAAGCTGCGGAGATGTTCACATATACTAATCAGCTTATTATTGAAGAGTGTAAAAGGTTAGGCTACTGGAAGACCGTTAAAGATATTTATGACGGCTCGCAGCTGTGGAAATAGCATGAATTGGCCCCTAATAAAAGACAGATGGTATAGACGTGGTGCTGGCTTTTGGATATTTATGGCTCCTATGCACAACGTAACGATAGATGATAAAGAGCTTTTCGGTGTTTTCATGCTGGTGGATTCAAACACCTACGCAGAGATCGCAGCCACTGCGTTATATCAAAATCAAGGCGCTTCCTATGTGGTGAATCAGCGGGGCGTTATTGAACTGCGGCCGAACAAATCCGCCGCCAACAATTATTTTGGAGGATATAACCTGCTTCATACCTTGCGGGAAAAGAACGTGGACGAGCAGCAAATCCATGCGTTGCAACGGGGGATGCAAGAGCAGCAAGAAGTCGAATTTGTCGCAGATATTAGCGGAGAAACTTGGCGTATTCAAAGCTTTCCCGATAGCTGGGGCAACAGCATCATCATTGTAGTACCCGTTTCGGTTACAGCAAAAGAAAAATGTGTTAAAATTGACCTTGGAGGACGGCAGTGAAATCGAGGATGACAAGGTCTACACCGTCGCCGTTTGGGCCACTTCAATAGACGAATCCTATATTGCATCTGTCCTGAAGAGCCACAGTGAGCTTGGCAGCAATATTGATTTGGTTACTGCGTCCGTCAAAAAGGCAGGAACCATCTCACCGCCAAAGGATAACCGGATTACCTTGGTCTGGGATAAAAAAGAAGAGTAAATATTTGCAACAAGGCGTTGGGATAGGAGGATATATGCGTTATTTGATAAGAACAAAGAGGAAACATATCATAAAGTTTTTTGCTGCGGTTTTGATGTTTATCACGATACTTTCAAGTACAGCGCCTGTTTTTGCTGGAGAAGACGCTCACGCCCGGATTCGGGTTCCGTTTCCGGAGGTCAAAGGCTTTACGATGATTGACGAAAACGGAAAACGCTCCGGTTTGATCGTGGATTATCTGTATGAAATTGCAAAATACACCGGTTGGTCATACGAATTTATTGATATCGATGCCAATGAAATGACGGAAGAGTTTATTGCAGGGAAATATGACCTCATGGGCGGCACATACTATTCAAAGGCGTTTGAGCAATACTTTGCCTATCCGGATTATAGCTGCGGCAATACCAAAGCCGTGCTGCTGGCGTGTCAGGAAGATAATTCCATAAAAGGGTATGATTTAAGAGACTTGAACGGGAAAACGATAGGCGTTGTGAAGCGTGCGGTTGAGAATGTACGCCGGTTGAAGGAATTCCTATCTGCCAATGACATAAGCTGTACAATTAAGCAATATACCTCTGAAGAAGTTGCAGCCGATCAAATCAATACGGATCTGATTACCGGGAAAATTGACCTGAAACTTGGAAATGCGACTGATGACACAGGTGAGTTCCGCGCGGTCGCGTACTTTAATGCACAGCCTCATTATCTGGTTGTGCAGCCGGACAACCAGGAACTGCTCGATCAGCTGAATTGGGCCATGAAACGTATTATGTTATCGGATCCCCATTTTTCAGAAGAACTATACAAGCGATATTTTGATGATACAGGTGTGGAAAACCTGCTGTTGACTAGAGAAGAAGCAGCCTATATTGAACAGAAGGACACTGTGACTGTAGCGGTCCCCGACTATTTTCACCCGCTTTATTGTATTGGTTATGAGGACGGTAATCATGTTGGACTGATTCCGGAGCTGCTGGAAAAGATTACAGACCGATATGGCGTAAAGTTTGAATATATATCTGCTGACTCTTATGCAGAAACGCAACAGCTTGTTATAGATGGCAAAGCGGATATGGCGGGCTTTTTCTTTGAGGATGCAGCTGATGCCATGCGCGATAAATTGGCTCAGACGAAACCATATGCCGCATTAAATGACCTAGTGGTGCGCAACCGATCGGTTACTTATCCGTCTGAAGGATTGACCTGCGGACTTTTAAAGGGCCGCAGGCTGCCGTCATATGCAAAAGCAAGTGAAGTAAAATATTATGAGACAATTGACGAGGTTTTAAATGCGGTCGATGATGGAAAAGTGGATTTTGCCTACGGGATTTCTGCACGAATAGAGCAGATGATCCAGGACAACGTTTATACCAACGTGATTCCTGTTACCTTATCGGCGAATCGCACCAACATTAGCTTTGCTATGTCGATGCCGGCAAATCCGGAGCTGCTGTCCATCATGAACAAAGGTATCAACAGCTTATCTGAGGATGACAGGAACTCTCTTTTAGATCATAACTTGGTCTCGATCGGAGACGCTAAGGTATCACTGAAAAATTTTGTGGCGACAAATCCTATTTTATCAATTACGGTTATATCCGCTTTTTTACTGCTCTTTTCACTGGTAATTATCGTAATTGCCACTATGCGTGTAAAGAACGCCAATATGCAAAAAAATATGGCTAAAGCAGAGGCAGAAAACAAGGCAAAAAGCGAATTCCTTTCTCGCATGAGCCACGAAATCCGTACGCCAATGAATGCCATTGTAGGGACAACTGCATTGATTGCAATGAAGGATGATATACCCCAAAGTATAAAAGGATATCTGGCAAAGCTGAAAGCAACCTCGCAGTATTTGTTGGGGCTGATCAATGATATTTTAGATATGAGCCGTATTGACAACGGCATGCTTTCAATTGTAAAGGAAGATTTTTCCCTGCAAAAGCTGCTCGATGAGCTTTACAGCATGATGCAAACACAGGCGCAGGCCGAGCAAGTAGGGCTTACTTGCGAAATAAAGATTGAACATTCAGATGTATGCGGAGATTGTATTCGGTTAAAGCAAGTCTTGATGAATTTGATTTCCAATGCCATTAAATTTACACCGGCAGGCGGAGACGTTCAGCTGTCAGTAGAGGAGACCGATGCAACCGACGTACAAGCTGTCTATCTGTTTCGGATTTCTGACACTGGCGTTGGCATCAAAGCAGAAGATTTAGAGCGTGTTTTTGAATCCTTTGAGCAGGCCGGAACCAGTCATCTGCGCAGTCAGGGAACGGGGCTGGGACTACCGATCAGCCGAAATATCGTACAGCTCATGGGCGGCACTTTGAAGGTGAAAAGCGAAGTGAATATGGGCAGTGAATTTTATTTTAGCATTTGTCTCCCCTTCGGAAAGCCTATAGGTTTAGAAATACAGGCTGAACCTTCTGCCCATTTTGAAAATGCGCGAATTTTATTGGCTGAGGATCACCCAATAAACGCAGATATTGCGATGGACATATTAGAATCAAAGGGGATACAGGTGGAACTGGCTGAAGATGGAGAAGCAGCGGTTAAACGCTTTGAGCAAAGTACTCCCGGGTATTTTGACCTGATTTTAATGGATATGCGAATGCCCAACATGGGAGGCCTAGAGGCAACAAAGGCTATTCGAACCTCTTCTCATTCCGATGCAGTAAGCATTCCAATCGTTGCCCTAACCGCCAACTCTTTCCAGGAGGATCGCGATATGGCAAAGGATGCAGGTATGGATGATTTTCTTACAAAGCCATTGGAGATCGACCTGCTTTATGCGGTTCTTCAAAAGTGGATATCAAGTAAAAATGAAAAATGACAATAAGATATCAATTTTTTCTCACGATGAAAAATCATCGCAAATTAGACCAAAACAATCTTGAGCGATCATTTTACATTGCACCTTTTATGAATCTGGATCCGGAGGGCCTGATCCTTCGGCTCCAGCATGGCAGAGCAGCGCCTCTCCGAATGCCTCGTATTTCCAATCGTTTACAAAATGGATGGAAAAAAGGGCACATCGCATTCGTTTTCATGAATGCGACAGCCCCTTTGCCAGTATACAGCGCCCCTATTTCGCCAAACGCCCCTGCCAGGTTTTTCGGTCTTTGAGGGCCTTGTGGATTCCGTTTAAAATAGTCCTTTTCTTATAGCTCCACTCCGGCGCAATGAGCGTCGGCCTGGGCGCATCGCCGGAAAGTCGGTGAATGGTGATTTCGGACGGAATGATCTCCAGGGCAGCGACCACCAGATCAATGTATTCTTCGATTGACTGGAAGGATACATAGTCAGGATAGAGGGTTTCCATCTGGGAACCGCGAACTAAATTGAGCATGTGCAGCTTGATGCCAAAGATTCGCTGCGGACACCTGCGCGAATTATCGGAGCCGCTGATACCATCCAAAGATAAATCCCGGCAAACGTAGCGCACCGAATCCAGCATCTGCTGCTGTGATTCGCCGGGAAGGCCGAAAATCAAGTGGGTCACCACTGGAATTCCCCTGGCGGAAAGCGCAGCCACCGACTGATCGTACACCTTCAGCGGATAGCAGCGATTAATGAGCTTTGCTGTTTCCTCATGGATCGTCTGCAAGCCCAGTTCTACCCACAGGAACGTTTTTTGATTGAATTCAGAGAGCAGGTCTAAAACTTCTTCGGACAGACAATCGGGCCGGGTGGCGATGGCAAGACCCACCACTCCCGGATAATCCAGGGCTTGGGAATACTTACAGCGAAGCTCGCTTATAGGAGCGTAGGTATTGGTGTGGCTTTGAAAATAAGCCAGATAGCTGGCATGAGGCCACTTGTCCGACAAAAGGCGGACCTGGGAAGGTATATCGCTGGCCAGATCGCCCGAGCCTGCCGCTGAACAGAAGATACAGCCGCCGGTTCCCTTGGTGCCGTCCCGGTTGGGACAGGTGAATCCGCCGTCTATAGAAAGCTTGACAATTTTACGGCCCATTTTTTCCTTTAAGTAAGCGCCGATGGCGTTGAAAGTGTAACTCGTTGAAATCTCTGACATCTTATCCCTTTCTAATCATAGAAAAAACACATTTTTTTAAGTCCTGAATATTTTCAGAAGAATATTTATATGATATAATAAATTGTTAAAATTGCAAACAAAAATCTCAGATAAGAAGGAATGAACTTTATGACAGGGGAGAAACGGACAAAACCGCTGCCAAGCGGGGGAAACTTCGGCGGACAAGCGAAAGAAAGCTTTGCCTGCATGAAAGGATTTTCTGATAAAATCGAAAAACCATCTTTGCTTCTGCACAGCTGCTGCGGTCCTTGCAGCACAGCCGTTATAGAAAGACTTGCCGGTGACTATCAGATCACCATCTTTTTTTATAATCCATGCATTACCGACCAGGAAGAATACCGGCGGCGCAGGGAAGCACAGATGACCTTCATTAAAAAATACAACGAAAGCCTGCCGCCCAAAGAACACATCAGCTTTATGGAAGGACCTTACGACACCAAGAACTTTTATCGGGCCATAGCAGGTTTGGAAGACGAACCGGAAGGTGGAAAGCGGTGCCTGGAATGTTTTCGCATGCGGCTGGAAAAAACCGCGGAAACCTGCAAACTGGCGGGATGCGACTACTTCGGCACCACGTTGACGGTCAGCCCTCATAAAAACTACGAGCTAATCAGCAGTCTGGGTAAAAAACTGGCGGTCCGTTACGGACTCAGCTTTATCGATGAAGACTTTAAAAAGAAGGACGGCTTTAAACGGAGCATCCAGCTGTCCAAACAATACGGACTGTACAGACAGAATTACTGCGGATGCGAATTTTCCAAACGATAAAAGGAGAAACTATATGTCAAAAGTAATTATACCTGAGAATTACACGCCGGTGATCGACTTTATGGAAAGCCAGAGAGCGATCAAAAAGATCAAGGATTTTTTCCAGCAGGAGCTGGCTTACGGCCTGAGTCTGCGCAGAGTCACGGCACCGCTGTTCGTGGCGCCGGAAACCGGACTCAACGACAACCTGAATGGCGTTGAACGGACCGTAAGCTTTACGGTCAAGGATATGGGAGAAAAACCAGTGGAAATCGTCCAGTCCCTGGCAAAATGGAAGCGGATGGCCCTGGGCAAATACAGAATCCAGCCGGGCAACGGCATCTATACCGACATGAACGCCATCCGAAGAGACGAAGAACTGGATAACCTCCACTCCATCTACGTTGACCAGTGGGACTGGGAAAAGGTAATCACCAAAGAGCAGCGAACAGAGGAATATCTGAGGGAGATTGTGACAAACCTTTACAATGCGCTGAAGAACCTGGGCGATTATGTAAATCGCCTCTATCGAAATCTGAGGACAGAGCTTCCCAATGAAATTTTCTTCGTCACCACCCAGGAGCTGGAGGACATGTATCCGGATAAGACGCCCAAGGAACGGGAAGATGCGATTACGGAGGAAAAACGGGCCGTATTCATTATGAAGATCGGCGGAACGCTCAAATCGGGCCGGCGCCATGACGGACGCGCTCCCGATTATGACGACTGGGAGCTGAATGGAGATATCATTCTCTGGAATGAGATCCTGGGGCAGGCTTTTGAAATTTCATCCATGGGAATCCGGGTCGATGAGAAAGCCATGGAAAAACAATTAAAGGAAGCGGGAGCTGAAGATAGGCGTGCCATGGAATTCCATCGTATGATTTTGGGAAAAGAGCTGCCATATACCATCGGCGGCGGTATCGGCCAGAGCCGTCTGTGCATGTTTTTCCTGCGGAAGGCCCATATCGGAGAGGTGCAGGTTTCCATCTGGCCGGAGGATATGATCAAAGAATGCAGTGAAAACAATATATTCCTGCTGTAAGGGGAGCGGATGAAATACATAAACGTAGCCATAGACAACAAAAGCGAACATACAGACACGCTCTATACCTACGAGTGCGAGGACGACCAGGTCCGCGTCGGACAGAAAATCCGCGTACCCTTCGGATTGGGCGACCGGGTGAAGGATGCTTATGTGTTTCAGGTGCTGGATGAACCGGAGCAGGAATACAAACGTCTCAAATTTGCCGGGGAAAGAGACCCGGAAATCTTTCTAACAGAAGAAATCATCGATACCTGCCTATGGATGAAACGCAGATATCTTTGTAAATATATCGATGCGGTAAAGTGCTTCACACCTGCGGGCAGCAGGTCCAAGCGGGGCAAAGAGAGAAACCCCTACAAAGATACGCAGGGCGAACCGCAGAACATACCCAGCTTGACCGGCGAGCAGAAACAAGTGCTGGAGCCAATCCGGCAGGGGCTCGTCCAGGGCCGCCACCGGCGCTTTCTGCTCCACGGCGTTACCGGCAGCGGCAAGACGGAAGTCTACATGCAGGCGGCGCAAACTTGTCTTGAGCAGCAGCGGCAGGTAATTATGCTGGTGCCGGAAATTTCGCTGACAAAGCAGATTATCGAGCGGTTTATCGGCCGTTTCGGCGCCGAACATATTGCGGTGCTCCACAGTCGTCTTTCTCTGGGAGAGCGGTATGACGAGTGGAGAAGAATTCGGAGCGGACAGGTAAGCATTGTCATTGGTGCAAGATCAGCGGTCTTTGCGCCGTTGTCACGGATCGGGCTTATCATTCTCGATGAAGAGCATGAAGCCACATACAAATCGGACATGACGCCGAAATACGATACCGTAGAGGTTGCGTTAAAACGGCTCCAATCCCATGAGGGCGTATTGCTATTAGGCAGTGCCACCCCCGGCATATCCACTTATTTCCGCTCAGAGGAGGGCATCTATGAAAGGCTGGAGCTGACCAGCCGCTACAATCAGGTGGCGCTGCCTCAGGTATCGGTGGTGGACATGCGGACCGAGCTGAAAGATGGCAACCGCTCCATCATCAGCAGGCCCCTTTACCAGGCCATGAAAACAGCCCTTGAAAAGAAGAAGCAGATTATTTTGTTTCTCAACCGGAGGGGATACTCGACGTTTATATCCTGTAGAGAGTGCGGAAAAGTCCTTAAATGTCCGGATTGCGGCATATCCCTCACCTATCATAAAGAAAAAAACCGGGCTGTCTGCCATTACTGCGGATATGAAGAGGTTCCGCCTCCCATCTGCCCCGACTGCGGCAGCCATTACATCCGCTATTTCGGAACTGGGACGGAAAAAGTCGAAGAGACGGTCCGTGAGTTTTTCGAAAACACGACCATCGAGCGGCTGGATTTGGACACAACCAAACGCAAAGGCAGCATTGAGCGGATATTAAATAACTTCAAAAAGGGTAAAATCCATATATTGATCGGCACCCAGCTGGTTGCCAAAGGGCTGGACTTTAAAAATGTGGGTCTGGTGGGGATTATTTCAGCAGATGTCACTTTAAACATTCCCGATTTTCGTTCCCCGGAACGGACTTTCCAGATGATCACCCAAGCCGCCGGAAGAGCGGGGCGGGGCGATGAAACGGGGACCGTGATCATTCAGTCCTACACGCCGGATAATTACGCCGTGCAGCTGGCGGCGGCTCAGGACTACCGGGAATTTTATGAGACAGAAATTCAATTTCGAAAATACATGGGGTATCCGCCCTACAGCGATCTGATTCAGATGGTCTTTGCTTCCAAAGACGAAGAAAAGGTCCGGGCGGCCGCGGAGGTTTGGTATGAACGGATCCTGCACCATCTAAAGGAGGATGAAAAGCAGCATGTGTTCCGGCCCCAGCCGGCGCCCATGAGCAAGGTCAAAGAGCAGTACCGGTACTGCCTGCTGATCAAATGCCCCCAGGGGAAGCGAAGAGCTTACTCGGAAATCCTTGACAGCATCAAGGAAAAGGAAAAAATAAAGAAAAAAGAATATACGGTTACAGTGGATATCAATCCATACAGCTTTGTATAACATGGAGGAGAAAATGGCATTAAGAAATATTGTACTTGAAGGAGATCCAATTTTAAGAAAACATTGCAGAGAAGTGGACCAGGTGGATGATCGCATCCGCATGATCCTGGACGATATGGTGGAAACCATGCGCAGCGCCAACGGTTGCGGACTGGCTGCGCCTCAGATCGGCATGATGCGCCGCATGTTTGTGGCAGAGCCGGAGGAAGGCAGGGTATACTGCTTTGTGAATCCTGAGATCGTAAAAATGGAAGGATCCCAGACCGGTGATGAGGGCTGCCTGAGCGTGCCGGGCTACCAGGGAACGGTGGAGCGGCCGATGAAAATCAAGATCAAAGGCCTGGATCGGGAAGGAAATCCGCAGGAATTCGATTTTGAAGGCTGGGACGCGGTGGTTATGTGCCACGAGTTCGACCATCTGGAAGGAATTCTTTATATCGACAAGTCGAGTAACATCTATGAGCTTACAGACGCACAAGAGGAACAATAAATGAAGATTGTTTATATGGGAACCCCGGAGTTTGCCGTGCCGGCGCTGACCGCCTTGGCCGATGCCGGCCATGAGATTGGATATGTGGTGACTCAGCCGGATGCGGTGCGTGACCGGGGCAAAAAAGTAAAAATGACGCCGGTAAAAGAAAAAGCGCTGGAATTGGGACTGAAAGTATTGCAGCCGGAGAAACTAAAAAAAGACGCTGCCTTTTTTGCAGCCCTTCGTAACTATGAACCGGATTTGATCGCAGTGGCGGCCTACGGGCAGATCCTTCCCAAAGAGATCCTGGATCTCCCCAGGCTGGGATGTATCAATATCCACGGCTCCCTGCTGCCCCGCTTTCGCGGCGCGGCGCCCATTCAAAGAGCGATCCTGGAAGGCGATGAAGAAACGGGCATTACTCTCATGTTTATGGAAGAGGGACTGGACACCGGCGCCATGCTGGCCAAGAAAACCACACCCATTGGAAAAAAGAACGGGCAGCAGCTCCACGACGAGCTGGCTCTGATGGGGGCGGAGCTCTTAGCAGAAACGCTGCCGGCCATCGAAGCCGGAGAAATAAAGCCGGAACCGCAGGATGACGCCAAATCCACCTATGCGCCGATGATTGCCAAAAAAGACGGGGAAATCGATTTTTCCTGGGACCCTCAGCGGATTGAGCGGCTGATTCGGGCCTTTGATCCCTGGCCGGGGGCATTTACCTCTTATCAGGGAAAGCTGCTGAAAATTTGGCAGGCGGACGTGTCCGATGCGCCGCAAACCGAGCCGGTCGGCACCATCACTGGGGTAACGGGGGAAGGAATTGAAATTTCTGCAGGAGGCGGAACGCTGATTGCCCGGGTCATACAGCTGCCTGGAAAAAAGAGAGTGGCTGTGAGCGACTATTTAAAGGGCAATAGCATTGAAAAAGGCAGCGTTTTAGGATAAAATAGAATGAAAAACAAAAGGAGGGGTACGGAATATGCCGATGTTTGGGATGTTTGATCCTACGATTATTCTGCTGATTCCGGCAATTTTATTTACGCTGTACGCACAGGGAAAGGTCAATCGTGCTTATCGAAAATTTTCGCAGGTACAGAACCGGACCCACATAACAGGGGCGCAGGCAGCGAGAAGAGTGCTGGATGCAAACGGTCTTCAGAACGTAAGGATTGAAATGGTGGGAGGAACGCTCAGCGACCACT
The DNA here is from genome assembly GCA_902363595.1 of Clostridia bacterium. GTDB lineage: Bacteria > Bacillota > Clostridia > Peptostreptococcales > Anaerovoracaceae > Hominibacterium > Hominibacterium faecale. The sequence goes on from CABJAP010000002.1 coordinate 145,372, forward strand.
ATGACCCGAGGGACCGGGTCATGCGTCTTTCCGCTCAAGTATATAACGATGCGACAATCGCGTCGGTCAGTATAGCAGCCCATGAATCAGGACATGCCATCCAGCATGGGGCGGGCTATACGCTTTTGACAGTCAGAAACGCCATCGTTCCGGTGGTCAACGTGGCATCCAATCTTTCCTGGTTGCTGCTGATTATCGGAATCGTGATTTCCGGTACCGGAAGAGTCACAACCGGAAACTTGGTTTTCGATATCGGGATTTTGTTCTTTGCGGCCGTGGTGGTATTTCATCTGGTAACGCTGCCGGTGGAACTTAACGCCAGCAGCAGAGCGATCCAGCAGCTGCAGAGCCTGGGTATTATCGGTACGGATGAGATTTCAGGCGCGAAGAAGGTCCTATCCGCGGCAGCCATGACCTACGTGGCGGCCCTTGCGACAGCCGTTTTAAATTTAATAAGGTTATTATTGATTAGGGAGCGTGATTGATCATGGATGCAAACAGGAAAACCGCTTATTTAACACTGATGGATGTGGAATCAAAAAAATCCTATTCCAATATCGCTTTGAACCACCAGATTATTTGCAATAAGCCTAATTCCCAAGGCTTTGTCAGGGAACTGGTCTATGGAGTGCTGGAAAACAAACTGCTGCTTGATTATTATATCGACCAGCTTGTGAGCTCGGGTGCAGGTTCGCTTAGAACCAGTGATCTGACAGTACTGAGGATGGGGATTTATCAGCTGGGATGCATGAATTCAGTGCCTGAATACGCGGCAGTTAACGAGAGCGTTATTCTTGCCAAACGATATTGCCGGGGCAGAGAGGGCTTCGTAAACGGCGTCCTGAGAAATTATTTGAATCGAAAGTTCTCCATCAAGCTCCCGGATCGGGCGGAAGATGAGGTCAAGTATTTATCTATAAAATACTCTTATGCACCGTGGATCATCGAGCTGTGGCTGGAACAATATAAAGTGGATTTTGTGGAAGAAATGCTGAAAGCCGGCAATGAAACGCCTCAAACTACCATACGGCTCAACTGGCTGCGGATTATAAAAAAGGACTTGATTCAAAAGCTGGAAGAGAAGGGGTATGAAGTGACGCCGGGCGAGCTGTGCCAGAATGCCCTTCATATCAAAGGCAGCGAGCTTTTAGGCACGGAACTTTACAAGCACGGCCTCTTTTCCATTCAGGATGAAAGCTCGATGTTGGTAGCAGAAAAGCTGGATCCTAAGCATGGAGATGTGGTGATGGATGTTTGCGCGGCTCCCGGCGGAAAGACGATGGCCATTGCAGAACGAATGAACAATACGGGCAGTATCATTGCATCCGATATTTATCGCAGAAAGCTGGATATCATCGATAAAGAAGCTGAGCGGCTGGGGATCACCAATGTGGAAACCCGTTCCTGGGATGCGACCAGAGTGGATTCTTCCATGATCGAAAAGGCGGACCGAGTGGTGGTGGATGTTCCCTGCTCCGGTTTGGGCGTGGTCCGCAGAAAGCCGGAAATCAAATATAAGAAAAAAACTACGGAGATGGAGCTGCTGCCAAAGAAGCAACTGGCAATCCTGTCCGCATCTTCTCAGTATGTCAAGCCGGGCGGAACGCTGCTATACAGCACGTGCACCATTAACCCTTATGAAAATCAGAGAATCATTGCTGACTTTCTCAAAAAGAACCCGAGCTTCAAAAAGGAAGAGGCCATTCAGCTCTTGCCTCATATCAATCATACCGACGGATTTTTTATCTGCGTGATGAAGAAAAGCAGGGGCCTCGTATAACATTTGTTAATACATTTGAGCGGAGAAATGAATATGGCGCAAATTGGATTTAAGAGCAATACCGGGGTAATTCGCAATAATAATGAGGACGCGTGTTTCGTCATTCCCAGCCACAACGTTTACGTTGTGGCTGATGGTGTAGGCGGAAACAACGCCGGGGAGATCGCCAGCAGGACCTGTGTGCGGGGCGTAGCCGAATATGTGGCTGCCAACCCCATTGAGGACTGCAGAGATGATCAATCGATTTATCAATATTTTACCCGGTGCCTGGAACTGGTCAATGAAGAGATTTACCAGATGGGGCAAAAACATAAAGAAAATAAGGGCATGGCCACAACAGTGGTCATCGCCTACATCAGGGAGAATACCGCCTATGTGATCAATGTGGGAGACAGCCGCGCGTATTTATACCGCCAAGGGAGGATTTCACAGATTACAGAGGATCATACTTATGTAAACGAACTTCTGCGCAACGGCGTGATCACCACCGAGGAAGCGGAGAACCACAACCAGAAAAATGTGATCACCAGAGCCGTAGGAGCAGAACCTGCGATAAAAGCTGACTTTTTTCAGACTCAGCTGGAAAAGAACGATATATTGATGCTTTGTTCGGACGGACTTTACGGTGAGGTAGATGAACAAACGCTTGTTGAAATACTGGGCAAAAAGAATACCATGTCAGGAACATGCGCCCGTCTTGTGGAAGAAGCGATCCGCTGCGGCGGCAGGGATAACATCACCGTAGTCTGTTTGAAAATATAAGGGAGGATGAGAATGAGCAGTAAGATCTTAGCTGGGCGATATGAACTGTTTGAAAAGATTGGCGAAGGCGGTATGTCTGTTGTCTATAAAGCAAAAGACAAGCTTTTGAATCGCTATATCGCCATCAAAGTATTAAAACCGGAATTTGTCAAAGACCAAAAATTCATCGAAAGTTTCAGGAGGGAATCCCAGGCAGCTGCCAGCCTGTCTCATCCCAACATTGTAAATATTTTCGACGTAGGCCAGGAAGGGAATATACACTATATCGTCATGGAGCTGGTGGAAGGCAGAACCCTCAGCGATTTAATCCATGAGGAGGGACCGCTGCCTTATCCCAGGGCGATCGAACTGGCAAAGCAGATTGCCGCCGCCCTGAGCGTTGCCCACAAAAATCAGATTATACACAGAGATGTCAAACCCCATAATGTGCTGATTACTGCCGGTGGTACTGCCAAGATCACCGACTTCGGAATCGCCAAAGCGGTCAATTCATCCACCATTGTCGATACCACCGGAGGCGGAATCATGGGGTCGGTTCATTACTTTTCCCCAGAGCAGGCCAGAGGCGGTTACGTGGATGAGAAATCCGATATATATTCACTGGGAATTGTAATGTATGAAATGCTGACCGGAAGAGTTCCTTTTGACGGCGACAATCCGGTGAATATCGCCCTCATGCATATCAACAGTGAAATGGTACCGCCTTCAAAATTGGTTTCCGGCATTCCGCCGGCATTGGAGCGCATCGTTCTCAAATGTACGGATAAATATCAGACGAACCGGTTTGCCAGCGCCGACGATTTGATCAAGGCACTGGATAACCTGGAGTTTGTGGGAAGCGTTGTCGGAAACTCGGTGTTCATGACCGGAAACGATGATCCGGAGAAACCTTTGGTAGATACGGATTTTGACGATGGCGAGGATGATGAGGACGATTACGAGGAGCCAAAAAAGAAAAAGAAGAAAAAAGGCGGTATGAGCAAAAACAAAAAGATTGTGATTGGCGTGATCGCAGGTCTGGTCGTGGTGGCCGCGGTTGCTGTGGCCGCAGCTATGGGGTTGTTCAGCGGCAAACCGGTTATCGTGCCTGATCTGAGCGGTCAGACCCTGGAGCAGGCTCAGAAGCTGGCGGAAGAGGTAGGCTTTGAGGTGGAACAGGGGGATCTGGTCTCCGATCCCAAAATCCCTGAGGGACAGGTCGTTTCGCAAAATCCGGAGGCCAATACCACTGCTAAGAAAGGGACTACCATCAAGGTTAATATTAGTAAAGGCCCTGGAAACGGTAAAGTGCCGGATGTGACCGGAAAGACTGAGGCCGAGGCCAGGGAGCTGCTGGAAGCCAATAACTTTGAAGTGGGCAACGTGAGCACCGGGGCCAGTGAGCTGGAAAAGGGGAAAGTATTCAAGCAGACTCCGGAAGCAGGCTCGACAGAGAAGGAAGGCACATCCGTGGATCTGGTATTGAGCGACGGCTCCCAGATGAAAGTCGCAGTTCCTTATCTGATCGGAAAGGATATTGATACGGCCCGCCAGGAGTTGGAGGATCTGGGTCTGAAGCCGGGGAGAGTCGATTATGCACCGAGCACTACTTATTCGGTCAACCAGGTTATGTGGCAGCAGTACGACGCCAATAAAGAGGTCTCCAAGGGAACTTCCGTCAAGCTGACCGTCAGCACCGGACCGGAAGAATCAAAAGAAGTAGACCTGTATATCGATTTCAGTCAGGCAGAGAACGAAATGTTCTTTATGACCGTAACCCAGTCCGACAGCGATGGTACTAGAAATCTGATTTTTAATCAGCAGAGAATGAAAAGTGACGGCGGCGAGACTGTCAAGCTGGAAGGTAAAGGTACAGCTACTGTAATCGTTACCTTTGACAACAAACAAATGATGAAGAAAAAAGTGGACTTTACGAAGGGGACCATCCGTTAATGAAGGGAACCATTATCAAAGGAATTGCAGGATTTTATTATGTAAAAAGCGGCACTGAGGTTTTCCAGTGTAAGGCCAGAGGTGTCTTTAAAAAAGACGGTGTTACACCTTTTGTGGGAGATCTGGTGGAATTTGAAATGGGGCGGGGTCAGGAAGATGACGGGCTGATCACCAAGATTGCAGAACGCAGGAACCAGTTCATCCGTCCGCCCATTGCCAACGTGGACTGCTTTGCGGTGGTCATGGCGGCGGCCCGGCCCAAACCCAATCTTTCCATTGTCGATCGGTTTTTGGTTATGGCAGAAAGAAGCGGCGCTGATATTATTCTTTGCATGAACAAGATTGATCTGGCAGATGAGGAGCAAGTTTCCGCTATCAGGTCTGTCTATCAGCCCCTTTATCCGGTAGTCTGTCTATGCGGCAGCACCGGCCAGGGAATCGAGACGCTGAAAGATCAGCTGAAGGGAAAACGTACCGCCCTGGCAGGACCATCAGGTGTGGGAAAATCGACGATTTTAAATCGCCTCAAACCGGGTGCGGATGCAGAAATCGGCGATGTGAGCCAAAAGACGAGGCGGGGAAAACATACCACCCGCCACTGCGAGCTCTTTGATCTGGGCGGGGGTACCATGATCTTTGATACGCCCGGCTTTACTTCTTTTGATGTCTTGGAAGCGGATGAAGAGGAACTCCAATATCTGTATCCGGACATGGAACCTTTTATCGGCGGCTGCAAATATGATAATTGCAGGCATATCAAAGAGCCTGGCTGCGCCGTGCGTCAGGCAGCAAAGGAAGGTTTGATCGCTTTCCGCCGCTACCAATCTTATCAGGAGCAGCTGCAGGAGATACAGGAAAAGAAAAAATACTGACTATGATTAATAGAAAGGACTAGTTATGATCCGATTAGCACCATCCATTTTATCCGCCGATTTTTCCCGGCTGGGGGAGGAAGCGGCGGCCATTGAAAAGGCAGGAGCCCATGTGATTCACGTTGATGTGATGGACGGGCATTTTGTTCCCAATATCAGCTACGGAGCGACTGTTATGAAGAGTTTGTGCGGCAAAACCAAGCTGCCCTTTGACGTCCACTTGATGATCGAACATCCGGATAATTATCTTGAGGATTTTGTGACCGATCAAACAGAATATATAACGGTTCACCAAGAAGCATGCCCTCATCTGCACAGAACCGTGCAGCATATCAAAAGCCTAGGTGTGAAGGCTGGCGTGGCCTTAAATCCGGCCACCTCCCTGACGACTCTGGACTATATTCTGGATGAGGTGGATTTGGTTTTGATCATGTCGGTCAATCCGGGGTTCGGGGGCCAGAAATTCATCGGGTCGGCGCTGAAAAAGGTGGAAGCGCTCAATGCCTTGAAAAAGCAGAACGGTTATCCGTTTACCATCGAGATCGACGGCGGTATCAATCTGCAGAATGCCCGTTCTGTTACTGATGCCGGAGTGGAGCTGGTGGTTGCCGGTTCTTCTGTATTCGGCGCTGAGGACATCAGACAGCGTGTCGGCGAATTTTTGGATTTATTCTAGAAAAAATAAAAAAACTGCTTCCGAATCGGGGGCGGTTTTTTGCTTTTTCTGTCGAAAGGCTTCGAAACGTGTAAAGGCATGACGAACGGTGGTGCCTTAGAAACGTTGAAATTTCAATTTTTGTATGGTATACTGTTTTCTTGTCGGGGGTAAAATTTATGGATGAAAAAAAGAAGCAAAAACTAAGCATGATCGTTCCCTGCTATAATGAAGAAAAAGTTCTCCGATTATTTCATGGTGCACTGATCAAGCAGCTTCACCAGCTGAAACCGGAAAAATACGATTATGAGCTAATCTTCATCAATGATGGAAGCCGGGACAAGACCTTAAACTTAATTCTTGAATTCGCGGCCAAAAACGACCGCATTAAATACATTTCTTTCAGCCGAAACTTTGGAAAAGAGGCGGCCATGCTGGCCGGCCTGGAGCACGCATCTGGAGACTGCGCAATTATAATGGATGCGGATTTACAGCATCCTCCTTCCATGATCCACCAAATGCTGGATAAATACGAAGAAGGGTATGACCAGGTCATTGCCAAACGGGACCGCAAGGGCGAACCGAAGAAAGCCGCCTTCCTTGCCAGGACTTATTACAGGCTGGTTAATAAAATGGTGGATGTCCGTATGGTGGACGGCGCCGGCGATTTTCGTCTCCTCAGCCGGGAAACCATTGAAGCGGTTCTTTCTCTGAAAGAAACCAACCGCTTCTCCAAGGGTATCTTTTCCTGGGTAGGCTTTAACCAGACCTATATCGAGTACGCCAACCGGCAGCGGACGTTCGATGAGAGCCGCTGGTCCTTTAAACGGCTGCTCCGCTACGGCGTTGACGGCATCGTCTCTTTCAATGTGCAGCCTTTGCGCATGTGCGTGTACTTGGGCGGTGTTCTCCTGGGCATCAGCATGCTCTATTTAATTTATCTCTTCGTGCGAATTCTGATCTACGGCATCGACGTACCCGGCTACTTTACGACGATTACCCTGATCGCCGTGCTCGGTGGCGTGCAGCTGATCTCACTGGGGATCATTGGTGAATATGTGGGCAGGATTTATGCAGAAGTAAAAAAACGACCGATCTATATTGTGGCCAAAACAAACATCAAGAAAGATTGATGAATTTCCATTGATGAGTTTCAATTATTGCCAAGGAATGTGAGTAAGAGGAATTGTTAATATGATGGTGAGATGTGTGCTTGATAAGACTTTGTTTAAGTTCGTTATTGTTGGGATTATAAATACGCTTTTGGGCATGGCGATTATGTTCGGGCTCTATAATCTGGCGGGCGTGTCCTACTGGCTTTCAACGGCCGCCAACTATGTGATTGTCAGCTTTCTCAGTTTTTATCTCAATAAGCGGTTCACCTTTCGCCATGAGGGCAGCGCCATTAAAAGCGGACTGCGGTTCGCTCTGAATATCGGAGTTTGTTATTTTCTTGCCTATGGGGTGGCCAAACCTTGGACCATGATTATGTTCAGCGGACAGGATCGCAGGCTGCAGGAGAATGTAGCCATGCTGGCGGGGATGTGCCTGTTCACGCTGTTCAATTATCTGGGACAAAGGCTGTTCGTGTTCAGTGATTCCGGGCGGGGTCTTTGGGGCGCCCGCCGCGGCAAGACCAGGGAGGAGCTGGAGGCTGAGCTGCGGGAGGTAATGGACAGGAAAGATGACCGGGATCCTGGGTGCTATTTCGACCGGGAAGCGCTGGAAAGGCGGCGGGAGAAGGCGCTGGCTGCAGCCAGGCGCAATGTGATCGCTACAGAGCCGCCGAAGGAGATTGCCCGGCTGATTTGGGAGGCGGAGGAACGGGATCGGAAACAGGATTCGCTGGAGGGGGATGAATCCCGGCGGAAGGATTAAATTTGGTATTTTAGGGTGAAAATGGGGGAGGGATGGGGTATAATGGGAAAGGATGAGTAACTAGTTTTCAAACTCTACCCTATTGTTAGAAAAGCTGTCCAATATAGTTCGTGGAGTGGAAAGGACTTTTATATGACTAAGAACTTATTAAAAAAGATGCTCATAATGATCACTGTACTGACCGTTGGCTTTGCATTTTCCGTTTCCTCTGCCTTTGCGGCAACAGCAGGGGATGTGATTTATGGTATAAAAGGTAATGTAATTGGCATCTACAATTCGGCTGGAGAGATTGAGTTTCAACCTTTGGAAAGCGATTATAAAGGGACAGAGTATGAGAAATTAAACGCCTTGGCACTGCAGCAGCTGTGCGGCAATGATGCGACAAAAACCATCGTAATTCCTTCCGGGAAAACGGTTAGAATAAACTTTGCCATTTTAGTCGGCAATAATACAACGATAAAAGCGTCAGGTGCGACCATCGTTCAAGTGGATTCGAAAAAAGGAATGATTGCCAATAAGGTTGATGCTACTTCTTATAACTCGGTGAAAAATGTAAAGATTCTTGGCGGAGTCTGGAAAAACGCCAGCAGCAGCGGACTGAAAGGCTCCATGTTTAAACTGGCTCATGGGCAAAATATCCTGATCGATGGGTGCGATATTTCCGCAAACTATAATGGCCATTCAATTGAATTGATTGCGTGTAAAAATGCGACTGTTCAGAACTGCCAGATATACGGATTAGGGAAAGCAAGCAAAACCTGCAGTGAAGAGCAGGTTCAGATTGATATAGCTACGCCCAAAACAGCACCGGGAATTAAAGCATATGGGTCTAAATATGTAAAAGGTCAGACCTGCAAGAACATAAAGGTTTTGAATAACTATATTAAGGGAGCCAGGGGCGTATGCGCCAATTATGCTTCCAAAGAGAAAACGTATAAAAATAAGTTTCACAGCGGTATTACAGTGACCGGGAATACCATTGAAGGCATCAGAAGTGAAGCACTGGCCTTGTTTAATACGACAAGCGCAACGGTAAAGAACAATAAAATTTACTCCAAGGGAGGCAGAACCGGGAGCGCATATACTGTTGGTGTTCATTGTGCGATTTTTGGTAAGGCGCCGTCTTCGATTAAAAAGGCTAAAATTGCGATAAGCAATAATACTGTTAAGGGCGGCAGACAGGCTGTGCAGGTCTATTCTCATACCAAATCCAAGTATGGAAAGGTAGCTATTACGAAGAATAAATTGTATTGCAAGAAGGGAAAAAAGAATGCGATAAAAGCTCCAAAGCAGTCGATCAGAAAGCTGTCGAAGAAGGGGAATAAGATTTATAAGTGGAAATAATTTGTATGAGATATGAGTAAATAGCCCCTGTAAACCTTTCAAGGGTCTTATGCTTTCATGGCGCAATCGATCGTTAATTATACAAGAAGGAGCAGCTGGGCTTTACAGCTGTAAAGATAAGGCAGGTTAAAAAATAATGGACGCGCAGAATAATTCTGTTCAGGGGCAGCCGATCCTTGAAAATACGAATATCGTTTTTAGTGGAAAGAATAATATATTGTACTGTGAAGAAAACGTATTGATAAAAGATAGTACGATCTCCTTTAATGGGGATAATTCGGTTGTTTTCTTATCTTCCAATTCTAACACATATTACTTGAATATTGATATTTGGAATGATTCTGTGTGCTATTTTGGTCAAAATAATTTCATCAACGGAATATTGAATATCAGTCTTTCCGAGCAAAAGCATTTTATCGTTGGAAATGATGGTTTGTTTTCGTTTGGCTGCTGGGTAAGGACAGCCGATCCCCATTTAATCTATGATATTAATACAAACAAACGGATCAATAAAAGCAAAAGCGTTTTTTTAGGAGATCATGTGTGGATTGGGCAGCAAGCTCTTTTACTAAAAGGTACGAAAGTTGGTTCGGGCAGTATCATTGGAGCAGCGGCACTTGTTTCCGGGAAAACGATAGAGTCCAACGCTTGTTATGGAGGAAACCCTGCCAGAAGGGTTGCAAGTAATGTATTTTTTCTGAAAAACAGTGTACATGCATATACAAAAAAGCAAACAAAAAAATGGAAAAACTGCTCGAATGAAGCCTACACTTATTCTTACAACGTTAAGGAGCAGCTGCTATTCGAGAGAATTGAAGAATGCCTTAATCATTGCCCTTTGCCAAGCGATAAGATTCAGTATCTAAAGGAACAGCTGCGGGAAAATAATTGCAAAGACAGATTCTATATTGGCAAGCCTGTGTTTTGGGTGACAACGAAAAAGAAACTAAAAAAATGGATGGGAGTTAAATAAACGGCAAAGAAGACGAGGTTTTAAATTGAAACTAGAATGGTTTATAAAATGGCGAAGAGGTATTGCCTGCATCATTAGTATTTGTGTGCTTTTATCGTTGGCAGCGGTGATTCCTTCGGAGGTGCACGCGGCGAAGAAAGAATCAATACCGACGGTTACAGAATTGAAGGCTGCCAAAGCTGGCAATAAAGCGATTACGCTGAAGTGGAAACCGGTCAAGGGCGCTGCAGGGTATGTGATCTACAGGGCGAATCCTGGCAGTAAGAAGTATAAAAAAATAAAGACGCTGAAAAATGGGAAAAAAGCTCAATGGGCTAATAAGAAGTTAAAGACCAGCAAAACCTATAAGTACAAAATTTCTGTATTAAAAACTATAAATGGAAAGAAACAAATTGGAGCAAAGTCGTACTGGGTATCGGCCTTTACTGGCACAAAAACTGCAAAAAAAGCAAATGTGAAATCCATAAAAGTAAGCCCCTCTTCCGTGTCTTTAACACTTAACCAGAAGAAGACATTGAAAGTGAAACTGGGCACAGCAGCTGGGAAAAAGCCTATAAGCAGCAAGCGGTGGAGTTCCAGTAGTAAGCGAATTGCAGTGGTGGACCAAAAAGGCAGGGTGACGGCTAGGCAGGAAGGGACTTGCTATATCTATTGTAAGGCCCATAATGGGAAGACTGCAAAGGTAAAAGTGAAGGTCGTTGATAAATCAAATCTTGCAAAATCAATACCGATCCTTACCTTTCATCGGATCGTACCGCCAGAGATAAAAGCGGATGCCAAAAACAAAGATAATGAATGGATTGCCTCGGCGGGTGATTTTGAACAGCAAATGAAATATTTGCACGATCAGGGTTACCAGACTATTAGTATGGACGAGTTTTATAGTTGGTACCGTGGGCAAAGCAAGCTGCCGAAAAAGACGGTCATGCTCACCTTTGATGATGGGGATTATGAACTGTACTACATTGTTTTGCCTATTTTGAAAAAGTATGGGTTTAAAGGAACCGCCTTTATCATTGGGGCAATGACAGAAGAAACAACGCATGCTTATGAAAAATCTTCAAATCGTTTCCGCATTGGCAGGGATTTGATTGATCAGATTGGAAGAGAATATCCGAACCTGGAATTTCAAAGTCATTCCTATGGACTTCATGTTTATGAAAATAATAGGCCCATTGTATATTCAATGAACCTGGACCAGCTGAAAGAGGATTTTAGAATAACTGAAGCCACGGGATTTCAATATGTTGCATACCCGTACGGGGCTGAGACTCCCGCTCTTATAAAGGCATTCAATGAAAGCAGCCTTAAATTGGCATTCGGCTTCAAGCATTGGAAAAATGCAACACCCAAGTCGCCCTCCCATGATATTCCCCGGGTGAAAATTAATGGACAAATCTCTTTTGAAGAATTCAAACAACGTGTGGGTAAATAAAACGGTATATGCCATAACTAGGCTGCAAAATGTAATATATAGAACCTAAATCCCAAATAAATTGCAATATGTTGTATAACCTTGAATTTATGTGTAAAATATGATATACTTATTCGAGTTTTTGGGGATATAATAACTGAACCAAATGTGTATTCATTAAGAAACGAGTGACTTTAACCAATGGGTAAAAAATATAGCAGGATTATCATTTTAATAGTGGTCGACATGGCTATTGTCGCCTTTAGCTCGATTATGCCGTTAGCACTGCGCTTTGGTATCTTTACCATGGATGTAATGTACCTTGTGCCCGCCATCAAATGCCTTCCGGCAGATATTGTGATTACAATTCTTGTTATGGCATTGTTTAAGCTCTATAATCGGGTTTGGACCTATGCGGGTATGGATGAATTGATGTCCGTCTTGAAGGCGTCGCTGATTATTGAAGCACTCTACGTGGCGTATAGACTCTTTATGGGAGTTGCGATGCCGCGTAGTTTTTATGTGTTCAATTGGATCTTTCTGTTCCTTTTGTTGGCGGGCTCTCGGGTTTCTGTAAGGCTGTTCCGTCAAATAAAGCGTAAATACACAAAAGGATCGGGATCCCACAGAATGATGATCATTGGGGCCGGATCCGCAGGTTCTGTTTTGATCAGAGAGTTGCAGTATAACAGCAATGCAAAGATTGCCTGCTTGATCGATGATAACCCAGGAAAAAAAGGAAAGTATATTCACGGGATCCCTATTGTGGGAAATCGCCAGGATATTCCACATATGGTTGAAAAATATGAAATTGACGAAATTATCATTGCTATTCCGTCGGAAGAGCCAAGGGTGATACGTGACATCATTTCTCTTTGCAATGAAACACCGGCCAAGCTGAAAATCTTGCCTGCAATTACATCAACCCTGACCTCTTCACTGAGTCAGAAGGTTCGCGAAGTCAATTATGAAGACCTGCTAGGAAGAGATGCGGTTGTTATTAATAATAAAGATGTCGAGGAGTTCGTTAAGGAAAAGACGGTGATGGTCACTGGCGGCGGTGGTACCATTGGATCAGAACTGTGCAGACAAATTGTGGCCAATCATCCAAAGCAGCTGGTTATTGTTGACATTTATGAAAATGGTGCTTACGAACTGCAGATGGAGCTTTTACGAAATTATCCGGAGTCAGTTGTCAGGGTGTTGATTGCGTCAGTCAGAGACTTCGACCGTATGGAGACGATCTTCCAAGCATACAAACCGGAAATTATTTATCATGCGGCAGCCCACAAACATGTGCCGTTGATGGAATATTCTCCTAATGAAGCGGTCAAGAATAACTGTAAGGGTACCTTAAATATGGTCAAGCTGTCAGATCAATATAGTGTACAGCGCTTTGTGCTGATCTCTACGGATAAGGCGGTAAGACCGACCAATGTGATGGGTGCTACAAAACGAATCTGTGAAATGATCATCCAGTCCTACAATAAGATGTCGGAGACTGAATTTGTAGCAGTGCGGTTTGGCAATGTGCTGGGCAGCAATGGTTCGGTAATCCCACTGTTTTTAAAACAGATAGAAGCAGGGGGGCCGGTGACTCTGACACATAGGGAAATAACCCGTTTCTTTATGACCGTCAGTGAGGCAGTGTCTCTAGTGCTGCAGGCAGGCCTTCTGGCCAGAGGCGGAGAAATTTTCGTTCTGGATATGGGACAACCTGTAAAAATTTATGATTTGGCAATGAACTTGATTCGCTTGAAGGGATATGTCCCTGATGAAGACATTAAGATTGAAATTGTGGGACTCAGGCCAGGCGAGAAATTGTATGAGGAACTCTTGATGGCTGAGGAAGGCTTGGAGAGTACTCCTAATGAGTTGATTTATATTGGACAACCAATTAATATGGACTGCAAGAAATTTCTGTATCAACTGGATACGTTGATTGAAATGGCTGAAAAAAATGGAGGACAAATTAAATCGGAGATAGAAAAAGTTTGTGTCACATATAAAAAGGATGATAGAATTAATTAATAAAAAAGAAGGATAGTTTTTATGAGTCTTAAGTTAATGTATATAACTAACAATTCAGATATTGCACAAATAGCAGAACATGCGGGAGTAGACCGTATTTTTGTTGATCTGGAATACATTGGGAAAAATGAACGACAAGGTGGATTAGATACTGTGAAATCTCAACATAATTTAGAAGACATAAAAAAGATTTCAAATGTATTGACTAAGGCAGAACTTCTAACTAGAATTAATCCAATTCATGGAAATACGAAAAGAGAAATTGAAGAAGCAATTTCAAATGGTACAGATATTATAATGTTGCCAATGTTTAAAACGGCAAAAGAGGTTGATGGATTCATTAATATGGTCAATAAAAGGGTAAAAACAATACTGCTTTTGGAAACTGCTGAAGCTGTAAATAATTTAGACGAGATTCTAAAAATAAAAGGAATTAATGAAATTCATATTGGATTAAATGATTTGCATTTGGCGTACAAATTAAGCTTCATGTTTGAACTATTGACCAACGGTGTAGTGGAAGCAATATGTGAAAAGATAAAAACGGCAGACATTCCTTTTGGGATAGGAGGTATTGGCCGCTTACGTACAGGAATGCTATCTGCCGAATATATTATAGCTGAACATTATCGACTAGGCTCCAGCGCTGCAATATTATCACGTAGCTTTTGTAATTGGGGGACCTTTGACAATAAGAAAGCCATTAAAAAGATATTTTATGAAGGGGTAAAAGAAATCCGGAACTATGAGAAGGAATTACAATTAAAAGATGATTGTTTTTTTAAGAATAATTATGTAACTATATGTGATAAAGTTGATAATATTGTACGTAGGATGAGCGATAACGAAAAAACTCTCAAAGCTTCTAGGACGATATGACTATTAAAGAGGAAATACAATGACAGAATCTCAACACTCAATGTACAAATCGGTTGGCTCAGTAATGAGCATTTTAATTCTAGTAAAACTAATTGGATTTCTGAAACAAGCGGTAATAGCGGCCTACTTCGGCGTTTCAAAAGATTTAGATATGTTTTTGCTCGTATCTGAATTCATGGAAAACTTGGGAATTGTGTTGTTTTCATCAATCTCAATTTCTTTTCTTACTTTATATTCCGATGAGTTGTATAAAAACGGTCGGATCGGAACAAAAAAACTAGTATCAAATGTATTTTTGTTGTTACTGCCTGTAGTAGTATTTTTGTCAGTGTTATTGATGCTTTTTTCGGATGGTATCGTCCAAATTATTGCGCCAGGATATAAAGGTGATGATATAGCCGTAACAAGTGAATACATTAAGATGTTTGCTGTCACCATGATAAATATGTATATTGCTTATATTAGTAGTGCAATTCTGGAAGCAGAGAAGGTTTTCATTCCAGGGAAGATTGTTGGAATTATAAGAAGTATTTGTGTTATATTGGCATGTGTTTTTTTATCACAGTCATTGGGAATAAGGGCGATGATGATTGGTGTGATGTCATATTACCTTATTGAGAGCATTTTTTATATGATTTATGTAAGAAAGAAAACAAAGCTGTCATTGATGAAACCGACTAAAAGCAAGGAAATTTTGAGGATACTAAAACTTAGTGCTCCGTTGCTTATAAGTTATGGTTGCGTTCAGATACAAATAATCGTTGATAAAGCTGTAGGTTCCTCACTAGCAGCGGGCACTATATCGGTTCTTTCTTATAGCAGCTATCTTTTCTATACAGCCCATAGTATATTTATTGGAAGTATTTGTACTGTTTTATTTTCATATTTTACGGGATATGTAGTGGAAAACAGAGTGGGGGATGTAAAAAACACGTTATATAAGTTTATAAGAATTATAATAATTGTTATGCTATTTATTACTATTGTGTTTATAGGATTTTCAGAGGATATAGTTACGGTTATATATGCCAGAGGAGCATTTAGTGAGTCGGCAATATTAGCCACTGCTAAGGCTTTATGTGGATACTCTATAGGCTTGATATTTATTGGGTTGAGAGATGTGTTAATAAGGGCACATTATGCATATAAGGATACTAAAAACCCAATGATAAATGGAATAATTGGAGTGGCTATCAATATTATTTTAAGCATAACGTTGTCAAGACTATGGGGGTTTGTGGGCATTGCAATAGCAACTTCTGTTTCCTCTGTTTGTGTTTTTATTTTATCTAGTTTCACTATAAAGAAGCATATTAATGATTTTTCATATAAAGTTTTGATTAAATTTATAGTGAAATTATTATTAGTAGCAACTATTGGTATAGGAATCATATTACTGTTAAACAAATACATGCATTTGAGTAATATATATATATCACTTGTTATAAAAGGCGTAATAATAACTTTAGGCTATAGCATGATGCTAAAAGTATTAAAGTTTAAAGAATTTTGTGAATTCATTGCCTTAATTAAAAATAAAATGATGCACAAAGGGTGAAGACGGCAATGTGTTAATACAGGTGAATCTAGATTTTAAAGAAAGAAGTATTTGGATGAAAAGAAAAAAAGTTTTTATTGCAACTTACGGCGGTGGTCATGTAAATATTATAAAATGTATTCTGCCGGAATTAGTTAAACAAAAAAATATTGATCTTGAAATAATGGCTCTAACCATTGCCGATAAAGTACTAAGCAGAGAAAATGTTGAACACAAAACGATTTCCTATTATGCCAACCTTTTGCCTTATAAAGAAGAGGTCAATCGTTTAGGTATGATGGCTGTTATGGATCAGCATGATGAAAAGAGTGGGATTAACATTGAAGATGCTATCGCTTACCATGGCATTGGACTTCATGATTTATGTAAACTATACGGCGAAGAAATGGCTTGGAATATTTTTAAGCGTAGTGGAAGGAAAGCGTTTAATCCGATATACACAATGGAAATCTTATTGCCACAGATTGCGCCAGATGTTGTAGTAGTTCCAACGGGTGTTAGATTTGAACAAGCTGTCGCACAGATCGCAAATAAAGAAAATATACCCGTTGTCTATATTAACGATTTGCCAATTGTATCAGAAATATCGTTTAAAGCAAAAACGTGTGTTATGAATGAGTGGGCAAAAAAATATGCTCTGAACAATTCTGGTTTTTGTAATGAAGACATTGTTGTAACAGGACAACCAGTGATGGAAAAGAACTTGCAATTAGACGAAATTTACTGTAAGCAATACAAAGAATTAATTAGAAGAAAATTCAAGTATGTTGTCCTTTTTTTAGGAACACCATCAATTGATATTTTTCCTGAGGTGGAACCTACTATTCAAGAAATTGTAAGGCTTTCGAAACTATATAAAGAAATAAACTTTATAATAAGACCACATCCTGGAAATTTAGATGACTATGGATTGGTAAGTAATGATAATTTAGTTGTTACAAAAGAAGGAGAGTTGAAATATATTATTTACAATACTGACGTTGTAATTACTCAAGTATCAACTGCGGGTTTAGAAGCAGGATTAATGAATAAGCCAGTGATTACTGTACTAAATGAAACAAGACCAACGTTCATGCTGAAGGATACAGGAAGGGCAGTAAATATAGAGAATGTGAAATGCCTGGAGGCCACAATGATGCAATGTTTAAATGAGAATAGCGAGATACGGCAAAGCCTTTCAATAGGAAATAGTGAATTTGATAATAAAACAAATGCAGCACAAAATATTGTAAATGTTATAAGAGAGTTCTTGGAATAAGAAATGGCTTTGAATTTTAAGGAGAAAAACTATGAAAATACCCTATGGCAAACAGACCATATTGCAGGAAGATATTAATGCCGTAATTGATGTATTGAAATCAGATTATCTCACGTGTGGGCCTAAGGTTGATGAATTTGAAGAGATAGTAGCAAAAAAAAATGGTGCTAGATATGGGGTTGCTTTTTGTAATGGCACCGCCAGTTTGCATGCTGCTTATCATGCGCTGGGCGTAAGTCCGAACTGTGAAATTATTACATCGCCTATAACATTTGCAGCTACTGCGAATGCAGCAATCTACTGTGGAGCAAAACCCAATTTTTCTGATATTTCTTTAGATACCTATTGCGTGACAGCGGAAGATATAAGCAAGAGTATTACCCAAAATACTAGAGTTATTACACCAGTTTCACTAGGTGGATATCCGGTTGATCTAAAACCCATTAGGGAACTTGCAGATGAAAATAATTGTAGTATTTTATACGATGCGGCTCACGGAATTGGAAGTAAAAGAAATGGCTCCTTTGGTATGGAATATGTCGATGCTGCAATCCTTTCTTTTCATCCAGTAAAACATATTGCCTGTGGAGAAGGAGGAATGGTATTAACAAATAGTAAAAGTATATATGACAAACTGCTACTGTTTAGAACCCATGGAATAACCAAAAAACCTGAATTGTTGGAAAAATATGATGGAATGTGGTATTATGAAATGATAGAATTAGGATATAATTATAGAATGCCAGATATTTTAGCAGCACTTGGAATTACGCAAGTGAAACGTTTGGACCAAAATATTGAAGAGCGAAATGCTATTGCTTCAAAATATAACAAAGCTTTTCAAGAAATAGATGACCTTGTATTACCTCCATCAGTTATTGCAAATAATAATGATGAAAATTGTAATATTCATGCGTATCATTTATATATAGTTAGAGTAAAAAATGCGGAGATGAGAAAAGCATTCTATGAATTTTTACACAAGAACGACATACTTGCGCAGATTCACTACATTCCAGTACATTTGCAACCATATTATAAGGATAAATTTGGTTATTCAGTTGGAGATTATCCTAAAGCAGAAAAATACTATGAGACATGTCTAAGCCTGCCAATGTTCCATAATATGAGAGAAGATCAACAACAATACGTAATTGAGAAGGTTAAAGAATTTTTTAAATAAAGACATTACCATCGGAGGAACTAATATGTTTGAAGGGAAAACAATATTAATAACAGGCGGAACGGGATCATTCGGCAAAGAGTTTATTGGTGAATTGATTAAAACATATAACTTTAAGAAAATTGTTGTATTTTCGCGAGATGAGTTTAAACAAGATAATATGAAAAAAGAATTCACGCTAAGGTATGGTGCTGAAAAGATGCAGAAGGTCAGATTTTTTATTGGTGATATACGAGACAAAGAGCGCCTAAAACGAGCATTTTATGGTGTGGATTATATTATTCATGCTGCAGCAATGAAACAAGTACCTGCTTGTGAATACAATCCTACAGAGGCAATAAAAACGAATATTAATGGAGCCATGAATATTATTGACGCAGCGTTAGATTCCCGAGTAGAGAAAGTTGTTGCTTTATCAACGGATAAAGCTGTTAATCCCATTAACCTATATGGTGGAACAAAGCTAGTATCTGATAAACTATTCATTTCTGCAAATGCCTATTCAGGGAGCCATGGTACGATTTTTTCTGTGGTGCGTTATGGCAATGTGTCTGGTAGCAGGGGTTCTGTTATTCCGTTTTTTAAGAATTTGATTGACAAGGGTGAGACGGAACTACCAATTACGGATGAACGGATGACACGCTTCTGGATGACTTTAGATAAAGCGGTTAGGTTGGTAATGATGGCCGTAGAGAAAATGGATGGGGGAGAGACTTTCGTATATAAGAATCCATCATACAAAGTGACCGATATCGCAAGGGCGATAGCCCCTGATTGTAAAATTAAAATTGTTGGAACTAGAGAGGGAGAAAAAATTCATGAAGTAATGATCACAAAGGATGACTCTAGATATACGTATGATTATGGAGACCATTATGTGATATACCCAAATTTTGAATGGTTTAATTTTAAAAAATCCTTTAAAAAGGGAGGGGAAAAAATTACAGATGGTTTTGAATATCATTCGGGAAAAAATGACGAATGGTTGGATGTTGGAGAGATTCAAAAACTGATAAAACAGTACAACTTAGTATAAGTGAGGAGTATCAATGCTAAAGAATAAAGTGGTGATGGTAACAGGTGGAGCGTATGGATTAGGGAGTGTAATCGTAAGAGAGTGTGTGAGCGAAGGAGCCACAGTTTTTTTTACTTATCGTTCTCATGAGGAGTTGGCACAACAGATTTGTCAGAAATATGGAGATAAAGTGGCAGCTATAAAAGCAGATGCGTCGGATTTAAGACTAGCAGATGATGCGGCCAGTACTTGTATATCTCGGTTTGGAAAAATTGATGCATTGATTAATAATGCTGCATCTGCGAGAGATAACTCCATACTAAAGATCAGTCGTGATGATTTTGAGTATACCATTAACAATGTCCTTGTTCCAGCATTTAACTATACCAAAGCAGTGGCGCCATATATGATTGAACGTAAACAAGGGGTAATTATAAATATTGGCTCTATAAATGGTTTGAGAGGACGCGAGGGTAGTTTGGCTTATAGTACGGCAAAAGCTGGGCTGGTTGGATTTACAAAGACTGTTGCTAAGGAACTGGGAGAGCATAATGTGAATTGCAATTTAATTGCTCCGGGATTCATTGATACTGATGGGCAAAAAAACACTAGCGAACTTATAAAAAAAATGGTGTTAGATGAGTGTGCAATAAGACGTCTTACAAATCCAGTGGAAATCGCAAATCTCATTTTATTTTTAATAAGCAGTAAAGCAACAAATATAACAGGGCAAATTCTCCAAGTGGATTCTGGGCAATATATCTAGGAGTTGAAAATGAAATACTATTTAGGGACAGCTCAATTAGGGATGGATTACGGTATCAATAATAATGAAGGAAAGCTTTCTGATTTGGGAGCATTGGAAATATTAGATAAGGCAGCTTCTTTAGGGATAGAAGCTTTAGATACCGCTACGGCCTATGGTGACGCAGAATTCCGGATTGGAAAATATCATTTGTCCAATGATTTTAAATTTGAAGCATCGACGAAACTACCGTTAGGTGTAACACAAAATATCGAAAATATTATAGATCAATCCTTGAGAACTATGCAGATTGGAAATATAAACATATATTATATGCATAGCTTTTCACAATTAAGTAATGTTACTGTGAAAAAAGAATTGTTAAAAGCAAAGGCAAATAATCGTATTAAGAATATAGGTGTCTCGATCTATACCCCAGAAGAGTTAGATGTTACTGTTGAAAGTCATAATGATTGGATAGATTACATACAGATTCCATACAATGTTGTAAATGGATATTACTGGAATAAAAAGATGGAAACTGTGGAGCAAGCGGGAATAAGAATTGTTGTAAGAAGTGTATATTTACAGGGCTTGTTGTTTAAAGATCCCAATGATAAATTTATTAGAAAATTGGGGTTGAACAATGCGATTAAAGCGCTCCAAGCATTCGCTCAGAATAAGCATATTTCTGTGGAAAAAGTGCTTGTGGACTATGTAAAACAATGCTCTTTTATTGATGGAATAATAATAGGGTGTGAAAATACAAAGCAATTGAACAATGACATAACTGTCTTTAGGTCAAAAAACAGTCTGTCAGAAAAAGAACGAGAGTTATTAGAAAATCTATTTATAGATATTCCGTTTGATGTTTCGGATCCAAGGACATGGAGGGTGTAATGAAAATTATAGTAATAATTCAGGCGAGATTAACATCAACACGGTTACCTGGAAAGGTTCTTAAGCAGTTGGGAGATTCAACGGTAATAAAGAATATAGTGGAAAGAGCCTCAAGGGCTAAATTCCCAGACAAAATTGTAGTAGCGATTTCCAGGGAGAAGACTGATGACCCCTTATATCAATATTGTATGGATAATGGAATTGACTGTTATAGGGGGAGTTTAAATAATGTTCTGGAACGCTTTTTTTATTGTGCAAACTCATATGATGCAGATATAATAGTACGTCTGACAGGTGATAATGCATTGATTGATAGCAATATTATTGACGCAGGTATTAGGTATTTGATGTGTAATGAAAAAAATGAATATATTAAATATAGAGACGGATTACCACTGGGGATGAGCGTAGAAGTCTTTTTATTGAGAGCCCTGAAAAAAGCATATGAACTAGCCTCAAGTAAAGAAGAAAGGGAGCATGTTACTCCACGTATGTATAGTGATTCAAAGACGTTCTCATGGTCCATGGCTAGTGGAGTTGGGAAAGAGGATTTTTCATCATTACGCTGGACAATAGATACTGTCGATGATTATAAACTGGTAAGTGAAATATATGAATTCTTTGGAAATAATTTGTTTCGATATGAAGATATACTCCATGCGTATAAGGAGCATCCGGAATGGGTGGAGATTAACAAGCATGTGATACAGAACGTAATCGATAGGAAAACTTTTGAAAAGATGTAAAAGACACATTATATAGGTTTATAATAATTATTATGCTAATTCTTACTATTGTGTTTAATGGCATTAACAAATAGTAAGAATATATATGACAATTTGTTGCTGTTTAGAACCCATGGAATGCCAAAAAACTCGAATTGTTGGAGAAACATGATGGGATGTGGTATTATAAAATGATAGAATTAGGGCTTAATTATAGAATGCCAGATATTTTAGCAGTACTTGGAATTACACAAGTAAAACATTCCAGCTAAAATATTGAAGAGCAAAATGCTATTGCTACAAAATATAACAAAGCTTTTCGAGAAATAGATGGCCTCGTATTACCTCCATCAGCTAGGATAGATGATAAAAGCGAAAACCATAATATTCATGCATATCATTTATATATAGTTAGAGTAAAAAATGTAGAAATGAGAAGGGCATTTTATGATCTTTTACACAAAAATGGCATACATGCGCAAGTTCATTATATTCCTGTACATTTGCAGCTATAAGAAAAAATTTGGTTATTTGGCTGGGAATTATCCTAAAGTAGAAAAATACTATGTGACATGTCTAAGCTTGCCAATGTTTCATAATATGAGAGAAGATCAACAACAATACGCAATTGAGAATGTTAAAGAATTTTTTAAATAAAGATATTACCATCGGAGGAACTAATATGTTTGAAGGGAAAACAATATTAATAACAGGCGGAACGGGATCATTCGGAAAAGAATTTATTGGTGAATTGATTAAAACATATAACTTTAAGAAAATTGTTGTATTTTCGCGAGATGAGTTCAAACAAGATAATATGAAAAAAGAATTCACGCTAAGGTATGGTGCTGAAAAGATGAAGAATGTTAGATTTTTTATCGGTGATATACGAGACAAAGAGCGCCTAAAACGAGCATTCTATGGTGTGAATTATGTTATTCATGCTGCAGCAATGAAACAAGTACCAGCTTGCGAATACAATCCTACTGAGGCAATAAAAACGAATATTAATGGAGCAATGAATATTATTGACGCTGCGTTAGATGCAGGTGTGGAGAAGGTGATTGCCTTGTCCACGGATAAAGCAGTGAACCCCATCAACCTATATGGGGGAACCAAACTTGTTTCAGATAAATTGTTTATTGCGGCCAATGCATATTCTGGCTCTCATGGAACAATTTTTGGAGTTGTACGTTATGGAAATGTATCTGGCAGCCGAGGATCTGTGATACCATTTTTTAAAAATTTAGTTAATAAGGGTGTTAAGGAACTTCCAGTAACAGATGAACGGATGACTAGATTTTGGATGACATTAGATAAGGCAGTTCAATTAGTAATTATGGCGATAGAAAACGTTACTGGTGGTGAAACTTTTGTATATAAAAACCCGTCTTATAAAGTTGTAGATATAGCTAAAGCCCTGCTTCCTGAAGCAAAAATAAAGATAATTGGGGTTAGAGAGGGAGAAAAGATCCATGAAGTGATGATTACAAAAGATGATTCCCGTTATACATATGATTATGGCGATTATTATATAATATACCCGAACTTTGAATGGTTTAATTTCGAAAAATCATTTAAATGCGGTGGACATAGAATTGGAGATGGATTTGAATACCATTCAGGAGAGAATGAAGACTGGTTGACAGTTGATGATATAAAAAGATTAATTGAGAAATATAATTTGGAGTAGGAATAGATATCCTATTATGAAAACCGGATGTATAGTTCAGGTCAGAAATATGCTAGAGAGATTACCGGGAAAAGGTTTAAAACAATTAGTTTATAGGAATAAATCTGCCATTCTAATAAGAAGCATTTATTGTTAAAAAACGTAGGGATATACATTGTATTATGATCTAAGAAAGGAAGCTTGCATAAAGATAGGGATTCTAACTTGCAAAAGTTGGATAGGGCGACCCAAATCCTTGAAAGTACCCAAATAATATAAGGATAAGGCATATATCCTATTAAATGATAGTAATGAGGTGAAGTTTAATGAGTTTGAAAATTTTTACTGAAGCGGGTTATGCAAATGGTTTTGGACACTATACTAGAATGTCAGTCATTTGCGAAACGTTCTATAAAAAGGGGACTCCATCTACCTTGTTCTTGAATGCAGACGAAATTGCTCGGGAATTGCTGAATCGAGATTTTGTCGTATTTTGCAACTGGAACGACATAAGTACCATAAAAAAATATGTAAAGCCGGAAGATGTCGTTATAATTGACTCCTATTCTGTGGATTTATTGTTTCTAACATTGGTACAGCAACTGTGTCATAAACTAATTATTATTGACGATAATAATCGATTAGAATATAAAAATATGGTGATAATAAATCCCAATTATTTCGGTGAATATCTGGACTATCCTGCAGGTAGAGGTAATCACTATTTTAAAGGGAAGGATTATACCCTACTACGAGCCCCTTTTGAATTTTTTGAGAGAAAAGAAGTTAATAAAAAGGTGAGAGAGATTTTAATAACAGTTGGTGGAACCGATGCTACACAGTTAACAGATAAAATTATAAAGACAATAAAGGATATTGATTATAATGTGAAACTTAATGTTGTTATAACAGATGCTTATAAAAATCTAAATATAATAAAAAAGTTGTTAGGAACAAAAGATCGACTCGTTATAAATGCAAGCGCAGAACAAATGAGTCAATTGATGCAAAGGGTAGACTTTGCGGTGGCATCTGCAGGGGGCACAAGCAATGAGCTAATAAAAATGCAATGTCCGTCAAGCTTAATAGTTGTTGCAGACAACCAAAAACTAAATACGAAATACTTGTCGGAGAATGGGTTGGTAAAGTGCATACAACAAGATGGCTTAAAGAAAATAAAGGATATGTTTGAATACGAGACACGTAAAAAAATGATACAGAAATTAGCTGAAAAACAATCAGCAGTGAATGCAACAGATTTGATCAAGGATTATATACAGCTTAATTAAAATGTGATACAATTCTCCAGTAGATGAGAGTAAACTTGGTAGAGGTGAGAGGCATGATAAAAATTAAAGAGATTTTAGATTATTTATCAAAAGAGAACATTTCGTATAGATATAAAGGTAATGTGGAAGCTGAAATTGATTCCTTTTGTACCCTAGATGAAATGAAAGAAAGGTGTATCACTTGGGTAAGATTTATTGAAGATGTCAAATTAGATAAGTTGGAGGCAATACAAGACATTGTTCTTTTTGCAGAAATTGAGAAACAGATTGATACAAGGGCGTCAGTCTTATATGTTCAAAATGTACATGCTACATTTTTCACCGTTATTTCTCAATTCTTTTCTGAAAAAGACTATAATGTACAACATCCAAGCATTTCTAATACTGCAATCATTGAAACAACCAATATAGGTGAAAATATATTTGTAGGACATAACACATATATTGGGAAAGACGTTGTTATAGGAAAAAATGCACGAATTTTTCATAATGTTGTAATACAGGGAAAAGTAAAGATAGGCGATAATGTTGTAATTGATTCAGGTGCTGCCATTGGGGTGGTAGGGTTTGGACACTATATTGATCATACAGGAGTTCGAAGGAGCGTCCCGCATGTGGCTGGAGTTAAGATAGGAAACAATGTCGAAATTGGAGGCGGTACCTATATCGAAAGAGGGTGTTTAGGTGATACCGTTATTGAAGATAATGTAGTAATTGACCACATGTGTATAATTGCTCACAACATGAGGATTGGTTCGGGATCGACGCTAACAGGAGGAACAATAACTGGTGGTAGCACGACGATAGGCAAAAACGTATGGTTTGGATTGGGAAGCATTGTTTCTGATCAAATTGTAGTTGGGGATGACAGTTTTCTTGGTATAGGAGCCGTAGCAACAAGAGATGTCCCAAATGAAAAAGTTATGGTGGGAGTGCCAGCAAAGGTATTAAGAGACAACAAAGTCAGGCCTCAGGTTAAAAGAAAGAAGAGAGATAATGTTTAAGTGCAAAAAAATATTAATAATAGCTGCGCATCCTGACGATGAAATTTTAGGGTGTGGAGGCACAATAGCAAGAGCGATAAAAGAAGGTGCACAAGTACATTCCTTGGTTCTTGGTGAGGGGAAGAGTTCAAGAGATGCTATAAGTGTTGACCAGATCAAACGAGAGCAAAAAGAACTGAGGAAAGAAGGACTAAAAGCAAACCAGTGTTTGGGTATAGAGTCGGTACATTTTTTGGATTTTCCAGATAATAAATTTGATGAGGTTCCTCTTTTGAATTTTACCAAGATAATTGAAAAAAAAGTTGAAGAAATACAACCAGATACCATCTTAACGCATTATGCTCAAGATTTAAATATTGATCATCAAATAACATATAAAGCAGTAATTACGGCCACTCGTCCGATAAAGAAACAAATTGTTAAGAAGATATTTTCATTTGAAGTACTCTCGTCGACTGAATGGAACTACCCAACAACCTTTTCACCGAATCTTTTTGTTGATATAAGTGATACAATCGATATAAAGTTGGAAGCGCTTGGCTACTATGCTTCAGAAATGCGAGAATATCCACATCCTCGCTCAATTAAGGCGGTTGATCTTAATGCAAAAATGTGGGGCGTTAAATGTGGATTGTATAAAGCGGAACCTTTGCTTTTAGTAAGAGGCTTGATTTAAGAGGGGGAAAAGGATGGAAAATGATAACAGAACATTTATTGTAGCTGAACTCTCTGCTAATCATGGTGGTGATATTGAAATTGCCAAAAAAACAATTTTGAAGGCAAAAGAGATTGGTTGTGATGCAGTGAAGATACAGACAGCTAAGCCGGAAAACATTACTTTAGATTGTGATAATGAATACTTTAAAGTTGATACGGGTACAATTTGGGATGGAACTACGCTCTTTAAGTTGTACAAGCAAACCCATCTCCCCTGGGAATGGCACCCGGAGTTATTTGACTATGCTAGACATCTTGATATTATATTATTCTCATCCCCCTTTGATTTTAGTGCGATAGACTTATTGGAACAATGCGGGAATCCAATATATAAAATTGCTTCTTTTGAAATTACAGATATTCCTCTAATAAAATATGCAGCCAAAAAAGGAAAACCTATGATCATATCCACAGGCGTTGCAACAGAGCAGGAAATATTTGAAGCAGTTAAAGCATGTAAAGATGTTAAAAATGAAAATATTACATTATTACAATGTACATCGGAGTATCCTGCAAGAATTGAAGATGCTAACTTGTTAACTATGATAGATATGAAAGAGCGCTTTCATACAGCGATTGGTTTGTCGGATCATACGGAAGGATTTATTAGTGCTGTGACAGCCGTTGCAATGGGTGCTAGGGTTGTAGAGAAGCATTTTATTTTAGATAAAAACATAGGTGGACCAGATGCCCCATTTTCTATGGAACCAGAAGACTTTCAATATATGATCCAAATGATTCGTAACGTAGAGCAACTAAAAGGTAAAGTAACATATGAAATTGATGAAAAGAAACAAAAAAGTAGAAAATATGCAAGATCTTTATTTGTAGTACAGGATGTAGATAAAGGTGATATAATTACAACAGCTAATGTAAGAAGTATCAGACCGTCAGGTGGAATGAAACCAATTGAATATGAAAACATAATAGGCAAGCATTTTAATTACGCAGTCAAAAAGGGTACTCCATTAAAAACAACAATGATTGGAGAATGATGATGAACATTTCGCTTAAAAAGATAAAATTAGAAAACCTGGAAATGATTATGAAATGGAGAATGAGTCCGCAAGTTAGTCAATATATGTATTCAGATCCACAACTCACTTTGAAAAAACAGAAAGATTGGTTTAATGAAATTGTAGCAGATGAGACTGTAAAGTATTGGATTATATCTATAGATGGTACGGATATCGGACTCTTATATATTACTGAGATGGATATAGTAAATCATCGATGTAATTGGGCGTATTATATAGCAGATGAATCTTTTAGAGGCAGAGGAATTGGTACCGCTTTAGAATGTAATACGTATGATTATGTTTTTGATGTATTAAAGATGAATAAACTTTGTTGTGAAGTCCTCTGTGCGAATGAAAAGGTCATAGCAATTCACCAAAAATTTGGCTCTGAAATCGAAGGAATGAGAAAACAACATATCTGCAAAAATGGGAATTATTTGGACATTGTTGAGATGGCAATTTTGAAAGAAAAGTGGCAAAAGATAAAATCTAAATACACTTACAAAAAAATCTATATCGAGGAGATTTAAGTATGAATAAAGGAAAGACGGTTAATGACATAAATATTGGAGATAAGGCTGAGTTTTCGAAAACTATTAGCGAAACAGATTCGTATTTATATGCAGGAATTACAGGAGACTTTAACCCAATTCATATAAACAAGGCATATTCGGAAAAAAGCATATATGGGGAATGTATTGTACATGGTTTTCTGACTGCTGGATTTATTTCTACTGTAATTGGAATTGAATTACCAGGACCAGGAACCGTCTACCTTAATCAAAGCATGACATTTTTAAAACCTGTAAAAATAGATGAAACGATAACGGCAATTGTTACAGTAATTGAAAAGGATACAAAAAAAAATAGAGTAAAGCTTTTGACACAATGTATTAATGAAAATAAGGAGTTGGTTTTAACAGGTGAAGCATTAGTGGTGCCGCCTAAAGATATTTAGAAATGGCTATCGAATTAACAAATCATGCATTAACTAAACAATCATATTCACTTTCCGACAAGGTTGTTAAGTAAAATGGTTAAATGGGTCAGGGACAAATAAGAGTTATTAACTCTTGAAAATTGAATACTAAAGGAGAATAAAATGGCTATTAGTGTATTTATAAAAGAGCTTACAAAATATAGGAAATTTGTTGGCATAGTTATAGTGGTTGGATTTATTATATTTGCATTATTCGGTTATATGGGAAGAAACAGTATAAATGAGGGTATTACATATTGCTCGGAGTCAAAAATACTTGTAAAAGACGACCCCTCTCAGAGTAAAGAATTTGTGAAAAATTATGATAAAAATAATGCAGCTGTAACTTCTGATGCTGTTCTCGAAGAGGTGCAAGAGCGGTTAAAATCTCAAGATATATCATTGCCCTATGAAGAAATTAAGCAGATGATAATTGTAAATGCTACAAATGTAATAAATATTACTGTTACCAATACAAATAAGGAATTAGCGAAAGAAATATGTAGTATTTGTACAAGTGCGGCATCAAAGGAACTCCAACAAGTTAATAGTGCAGGTGTTCTGATACTTAATGAAGCATCAGAACCATTTACTGCAGTTGTAGGTACTATTGACGACCCTTCAAATCAGGGTAACCAAATTAAGACTATTACGAAAAAAGAAGTAACGGAAATAACAGCTGTGTACACAATAAAACAAATGACGAAATATGGGTTGTTAGGAGCTATATTATTCCTCCTTTTAGGTACCTTTATTTGTCTAATTAAAATTTTGCTTAAGGAAGATAAGTACAATGACTGAAAATTTACATATAACTGCTGAATTTGAAAATGATAAGCTGTTAGTAGATAAAAAAAGCAGGCGTGCCAATTTAGCTTTTGGCCAACTTGCACTTATCTGCTTAGCGGGATCAATTATTTTTAAAAGCTGTAATATGTTTTGTATTTTTATTGGAATTAGTTTTATTTCTTTAAATCAAAGATGTGACTATATCACAAAAACGATTGCGGTAATTTTCTTATTTGTCATAAATTATTTTTTGTATTTGCAGCTCAATTCGTTTGAATTTTTTCCGCAGGCATATGCGCTATTAGAAATTAATCCAAGTTTAGTATATTGGTTTGAAAACGGGCATATGCATGCAATTAGATTAATGATAGCATATCCTGGATATATATTTCAAAATTTATTTGGGCTTGAACTTAATGTAGCTTTTAGTTATTATTGTACAATAATTTTTACACTATTGTTTATAAAATTGATGAATATAAAAGACTATTTTAGTAAGAAAAAAGGCATGTTAGATATTGTAGGGATATGTTTGTTTTTTGTATTTGTAATGATTTTGTTTTTTATTATGAATGGAAGAATATGTTTTGCGTTTTTAGGTTTTTCTGTTCTCATTTATGAGATGGTAGTATTATATAATGAAGCAAACCCTCAAAATTGGTTATTGAGATATTTGAAAGTAATGATTGGAATAATCCTAAGTACCGTAAGTAGTGGTACAATGGCAGTTAGCTGTGGATTTGTGGGAATTATGTTTATTATGAGAATAATCAAGCAAAAAAAAATTGAAAAAGGAGCAATTAGACTTATTAGTGTCTGTGTTGTTGGGTCTCCGGTACTTTTTTTCGCTATAAAATATGTGATAAAAATGATTAATAAAAACTTGATTTTTTTTGGTGGCGGATTTGATGGAGCTATAAATATGTTACAGCATGGTATAGGCCGTATTTTTGGAACACCATCAGATACTATGGTTCTATGGATTTTAAGTATGGGGTGTGTTGTCTTGGCAGTAAATATCTGTGTATTACTCTATCTTTACCGAAAATTTCAACAAAAGTTCCCCTTATTGATTGCTACAAATATTTCGTTTTATGGTTCTTTTTTTGGTTTTTCTACAGGTTCGCTAATTTTAGTTCCATTGAGTGTAATAACTGCAATTTTATGTGATAGATTTTATAGCAAATGTTTCAAAGCAGTCATGATCAGAAAGATAGAAATTGCAAATGATAGTGAAGTCTAAGATCTATTTGCAATTCGTAAGGTTAAGGAATGAAGAAATCAAAAATTATTTATATTAAATTTATTAAAAGAGTGCTTGATTTGATCTTTGGAATAGCGCTGTTTATTCTGTTAGCTTTTCCGATGCTTGTCATTTCATCATTTATTATAATTGGAGAAGGGCTCCCAGTTATTTTTAAGCAAATACGAGTGGGGAAAAATGGAGAATTGTTCAAAATTTATAAATTTCGAACAATGGTTAAAAATGCAGATAAAATCGGACCTAAATCAACAACAGATAGCGATCCTCGAATAACAAATATTGGACGGGTTTTGAGAAAAACAAGTCTTGATGAACTACCTCAAATTATTAATGTTATTAAGGGTGATATGAGCTTTGTTGGATATAGACCAGATGCAGATCATGGCAATGCTATTTTCCATGAACCCAAATACAGACTGAGACCGGGCATTACGGGTTATGCACAAGTAAATGGGAGAAGTGCTCTTACCCAAGAAGAGGTGAGCTACTGGGAAAATCTATATGTAGAAACTGTTAGTTTTTTGGTAGATATAAAAATACTATTTAAAACAGTAAAAATTGTCCTAGTCAAATCAGGGGCAAATTAGTGAAAAGACTGAAGCAAGACTGTAGGAGAGAACTTCAAATCATTAAGTAGGGGGTACGAATTGGAATATATCGGAATAGTCGCAGGAAAAAGTGGAGATGCAATTGTAAAAGAGATCCATAAATGGGACAAAGGGTCTGTGCTAATTTGCGGTAAGGAAAATGAACGTGGAGTAGACCTTGCTAATAAGACGTTTATATGTGATTTGTCAGATAAAGAAAAAATATGTAACTACTTTAAGAAACAAGCTGTTAGTAAAGTTATATTTGGAACAGGACACATTTTAGCCATTGAACTAGCAGATTTTTTGTGTAAAAAGGGATTTTTGATAAATATAATTCCAGAAGTATCCAAGTTATGTAACAATAAATATGCACTAAAAAAAGAAGTGAAAAAAATCGGACTGCTAACACCTGATTTTTTAGAAATTGTAGGTGAGGAGAAGCTAATAGACGATGTAGATAATGTTATTCAAGACATTGGACTGCCTTGTGTGGTTAAATCTATAAAAGATATTGTTCCCCCAAAATTGGTTTGGGAGAAGCGAGAGCTAATAGAGATGGGAAAAACCTTATTAAAAAACGAACCCAGTATTATGGTAGAAGAATATATTAGTGGTACTGACTGTACTGCAGTGGTGCTTAATGAGAATGGCAATGCCAAATGTATATTCACTATGCCATGGAACAAGGCAGAGGAAGATGAACTAGAAGGATTTGAGAAAATATTGCCTAACGAAGACCTTACTGAGTGTCCAATTAATCTAATAAAGCAAGTAGTAGAAAAGCTGATTAATCATGTTAATGTTTTAGGTGTATCTAGAGTTGATTTTATAGTAAAGGACTTCAAAATCTTTATTCTCGAAATTAATTCGCTTGTTTTTTCCGGAAACTTAGAAGGCTCACAATATACTATTAATAATTACAGAAATGGCATTAATCTATCAAAACATATTGTGTCCTCTGCGATGAAAATGTTTTTTAAACAAAAGGAATTAAGCAGAATGAATGAAACGATAGAATTTATACCTCAAAGTAATAGGTTAATTGGTATTGAGAATCAGGTGAGAATGGATAAAAAATACGCAATTGTCTCAAAAGATAGTATTGAGTTGGTACTTTTGAGTGATGGTCAAAAAGCAATATATAGTCCTGAAATGATAGAAAGCATTTACAGGTATCATGGGAATTTTTATCTTAAATTATTATTTGAACAATATCTTTTAGATAGACAATCTAACAATTTGGATGAAGGCGATATTAGAATGGTTGTATTATTCATGGGGGTTATAATCGCACAAAATGCAGACTTTTATAAGAATTCACTTGATGGACACTTAAAGGAACTTTTGGATATTGCACTTGAATTCTTAAATAAAAATGATAAACATTAATAAACGGCAAATTTATTAAGCTATAATAATTGATACTTTCTTAAGGTAATGAAAGGGCTAACATGAAATTGTTGCAAAGCTTCTATATATTAATACTTACCCCTTTTTCCAAACTTAAAATCAATCGAACAATAAGACATGTTGTAATTGGAATTTGTTTTGCAGTTCTAATGGCACTGCTACTTATTGCTTATTCTTATAAGCTGTTGGGATTTAAGCCTGACTTGTTGAAGCAAAGTTTGGTCGAATGCTTACTCATAATGATAATTATAATTATGAGTATAGAAGGAAAATTAAGCTTAGTGTCTTGGAAAAATGGGCTAAGCAGGTGCTGGTTTCTTTGTAGTGGCCTTATTATAGCTTCCAGTTTTGATCATGAAGTTGGAGCTGGAATTAGGCCATTAGGGTTTATGATGTTTTTTATATTTCCGGCATTATATTTTGTATGGAATAATAGGAATGATTATGAAATACTGTATCAGTTAGCCGCGAAAGGCATATGTATTGTGACAACTATTTATTTTATCATTTGTACAATGTTCATTCCATTAAGTACTGCAAACGATTTTGGATATAGATACGTTGGTACTACTACAAATCCAAATTTTATCGGGATGATTAGCGTTGTTGTAATCATAAGCGCATTGTACTTAATTGCTAATGGAAATAGATATGCAATTCTGTATATGATTTTGGCGGGATATGCCAGCATGTATACGGTTGCTGCGATATCTCGCACGTCATTACTAATTATTGTAGCGCTTATTTTGGTTTTCTCTATATATTATTTCCGCCAAAAGGTATGTAATGGGATAGAACCATTGAAAGTCGTACTGAGATATGTTATTACAATGGCTCTTCTCCTTAATTTTGCTTTAGCAATTCCCATTTCTGCCTATGTTTTTGATATGAAAGCAATTGATGATAAAGAACAGCGAACACAAGAACAAACGGCAGTAGAAATGCAACCAGAAAAGGAAACGGTTTCAAATGCAAAGGCAAGTGCAGGGTTAGCATTTAATCGGTTCCAACTTGATGGTTCTGACACAAGAGAGATTTCTTCTGGCAGAACCGTGGTATGGAAGGCATACTTAAAATCAATGAATCTACGTGGACATAATGGTGAAAAGCTTTTATACATTGAAGAGTATGGTGGAACTGAATGGGCCCATAATACTGCATTAGAATTAGGCTATCGATCAGGTATACTTGTTGGAATATTATTTTTTATAGTAGAAATTTTCTCCGGTATATATATATTATTATGTTTATTTGGTAAAAAAAGAAATAAATCATATCACTTCTTCACAATGCTGGCAATAACAGCATTCGGCATATATTCTGTTTTAGAAGTAGCAATATTTCCCTTTGGAACACCTCCAGTATTGTTATACTTTATTTCATTAGCTCCTTTGTTTAATTGTCGATCAGGTATAAAGCCAATTGAAGGTGATAAAATAATAAGCAACTAATGTGGGGTGAATAATAGAAAGTTAATAATGTATGCCAAAAATAAACTGAGGTGTGAGCAAGAATGGGGGAATTATTTTAGCTGTGAAAAAAATCGTTTATATGCGATGACAAAATCGAGTTGCAAACCACATTTACCAGTTTATTACATTCTCGTGATTTATGGCCCTCTGGAAACTCTTTTGAAAGCTGATATCAAGGATATTTCTCTCCAAGTCGTTCAACATTCTAAACAACTGCAGCCAACGGTTGGCGGTGAATTGGAAATTATATACTTAATGTGAAATGTATGGAGCAAGGGCAGTGACAAGTAATGTCTCTACTGATAACTTACTAGAAACTGCTAATAAGTTAAAGACACCATAAGAAGAGGGAAATGGAATCGGCCCTATTGAAGTAGAGGCAATAGTAGTAAATATCTTGCTGCCCATAATGCATATTTAGAGATTTCATATCGGTCTGGGATTATTGCAGGAATTATGTTTTTAAGTTTTGTCATGATGGCAGTAATAAAAGCGTTATGCTGTTTGTTCGGTCATAGAAAATATAGAGCATATGATCTGTTTATAATTATGGCTATTGGCGCCTATAGTTTCACCTCTTTGTTTGAATCATTGGTGCATCCATTCTCCAGAAGTGTTGTCTTTTTATTTTACCTTGCGGTCATTCCTTTTTTGGCAAAACAGCCTAGCATAAAGGAGGACGATGATACAGAAAGAGGATTCTTTGACACTACTAGAAAAGAAGAGAATAAAACGATATAAGATGTTGGGGAATTAAACAAAAAATGACTTTGAAGGACGTGAAGAATTATAGAAGGGCCTGGAGGGATTACACGACTTTTACAATCATGCCATTATTCAAAAAAGAGTAATATAGCTATACTTGGAACATTATCAAAACCTGAAGGAGAGTGACTATGAAAGGTATAATTCTTGCGGCGGGAAAGGGGTCGCGATTGTATCCTATGACGAAGATCCTATGCAAGCCGCTGCTTCCAATATATGATAAGCCAATGATTTATTATCCCCTTACAACATTATTGCAGGCAGGAATTCGCGATATACTGATTATCATTCCTCCTGATACAGAAGACTGCTTTTGTGCGTTATTGGGTGACGGACATCAATTGGGTATCCATATTGAATATAAAGTACAGCACGTAGCTCGAGGTATTGCAGATGCATTCATCATAGGCGAAGAGTTTATAAATGGACAAGATGTCTGTCTTGCACTCGGCGACAATATTTTCTGGCATGAGAATATAAGGCGTGGATTGCAAGATGCCAAACAAGCAGCCGGCGGGGCCACCGTATTCGGATATTGGGTAGAGGACCCCAGGCCTTTTGGTGTTGTAGAATTCGATGACAAGGGGCGGGCGATTTCGATTGAGGAAAAGCCTTCAAATCCTAAATCGAATTACATAATACCTGGCCTGTACTTCTATGATAATAAAGTAGTGGAGATGGCTAAAACATTAGAACCTTCCGCTAGGGGCGAACTGGAAATCACAGATATAAACTTAGAATATATGAAACTGGGAGAATTGCAGGTGGTTACTCTGCCGCAAGATTGCTTCTGGATGGATACAGGAACATCAGATACATTGCTGGATGCTGCTAATCAGGTGAAAGCCTTAAAACAAAAAGGACGTCTACTGGGGTACATCGAAATGGAAGCATATGAACAGGGCCTGATTGATGCCGGGCAGCTTACCTATTTACAGGACCAATTAGAGTCTACGGAATACGGAAAAACCATAGCAGCCTCGCTGAAATATACAAATGAAAACAATCTATAGGGAGATTCCAGATGAATACAACAGAAAAATATTATACATTCTCAGTCATCATGCCCTTATACAATGTGGAAAATTTCTTTGAAGAAGCGATCGAAAGCGTAATTCAGCAAACCATCGGATTCGAAGAACATATTCAGATCATTCTGGTTAACGATGGCAGCCCCGATAATGTTGAAACGATGTGTTTCAAGTATAAAGATCGCTATCCGCAAAACATTGTATATGTCAGAAAAGAAAATGGCGGTGTATCCAGCGCAAGAAATGAAGGCATCCCTTATGCTTCCGGTAAATATGTAAACTTTTTCGATGCCGATGACAGATGGGCCCTGGATGCCTTTGAAAAGGTGCTCGATTTCCTTGAAGGAGAGGCTGTTGGGATCAATGCGTTATCCTGCCGTTACTGTTTCTTTGGCAAGAAAGAAGGGTTTACTCACCCCTTAGATTTCAAGTATTCAAAGAGACAAATTATTGATATCAATCAAAATCCCGACAATGTTCAAATGGCCGTCAATACTGTGTTTTTCAAGAAAGAGGCGTTAAAAGACGTTCGATTTGACACCAGATTAAAGGTCTCGGAAGATTCAATCTTTTTTGCCCAGGTTATGCTGGAGCAGGGGAAATATGGTATTCTGCCGGATGCCGTGTACTATTATCGCAAACGGATGTCTGGCGATTCAGCCATTGATGTGAGTACCAACAACAAATCCTGGTATATGAACACTCCAGAATTTTGTTATAAAGCAGTTTTTGAGTATTCAAAAGCAAAGTTTGGACAAGTGATCCCTTATGTCCAGCACATGGTCATGTATGATCTCCAATGGCGCTTGAAACCAGCAATGTCAGAGAAACTTACCTCGGATGAAAAGTGCGGCTATATTCAAGCCTTGACGGATCTTTTACAAGAAATCGAAGATTCGGTAATTACATCACAAAAAAATATCAACTTTATTTTCAAGCTCTTTGCGCTCAAGCTGAAATACGGCAGAAATATTGCCCATGAACTGGAGGTACGGGACGGTGCGGCCTGGTTCAAGGATGTAAAGCTGTTTCAGATTAGCCAAAAGAATAAATTTCAAATCAATCTGCTTTATATAGAGAATGAGACCTTATATTTGGAGGGCCGGACAGAACTGGATGTGCTTTCGAAAAACTATCAGATTGTTTGCAGCAAGGATAACAAAACCGTTTATCCAGTAGAATTATACCCAATCGCCTATAAAGATGTGAAAGGATTCACCGGCGAGCGAATCTTCGAAGGAAAGGGGTTTAAAATACAGATTCCTTTGAAGGAAATGAGGGGCGGAGAAAGAGTTGATTTTGCTCTCATCGAGAAAAACGCGAAACATGGAAATAAAAGAAAAGAACAGCTGAAGCCGAGCTTTGGACAATTCGCCAAGCTGGAACAGGGTGTTCCGCTATACTATTACAGTGGAGAACATTTGATTAAACTGTCCAACGACCAGATCTTGGTTTTAAAGAATTCCTGGAAACGTCGGATGCTGGCTGAAGGAAGACTGGCAAAAGAGCTGATCAAAAAGAAAAAATATGACATTTTTGGTATACGGATTCGATATCATCTGTCCAAGCTGTTTACAAGGGATCGAATATGGATCTGTTCGGATCGAACCGACATGGCCAGGGATAATGGTGAGCATTTATTCCGCTATCTGAATGGGATAGAGATGCCAAAGGAGCGACAGTTCTATTTTGTGCTGGATAAACAGTCTATTGATTTTGATAGAATGAATAAAACCGGACCGGTTTTGGAATTGGGAAGTAAAAAATACAAACAAAAATTCCTGCTGGCTGATAAAATCATATCCGCCCATGCGGACCCCTGGGTGTACAATGCCTTTGGTGACGACAGCAAGTATGTAAAGGACCTGTATAACTTTGATTTTGTTTTCCTGCAGCATGGAATTATTAAAGATGACTTCTCCAGCTGGCTTCATAAGCAGAATAAAAATATTAAGCTGTTTATCACATCATCCGAGCGTGAGAGAGATTCCATTGCCAATGGAGATTATGGATATGACGAAAAGACGGTTGTATTGACTGGTCTGCCTCGATTTGATGCGCTCAATAGTGATCCGAAGAAACAAATTTTGATCTTCC
Source organism: Clostridia bacterium (assembly GCA_902363595.1). GTDB lineage: Bacteria > Bacillota > Clostridia > Peptostreptococcales > Anaerovoracaceae > Hominibacterium > Hominibacterium faecale. Next base: position 183,374 of record CABJAP010000002.1, read on the forward strand.
CAACCTGGCGGAAAGAGTTGGCACCGCCGTTAATACAAGGGTCATCTGAGCGGGAATATTTGAAGAATTTTAAAGAAACGGATTACTATCAGTTTTACAACAGCCTGATCAATGATCCGAGGCTTTTAGCTGCAATGAAGGAAACGGGCTATCGCGGCCAATTTTATGTACATCCGGCTTTCAAAAAACAAGCCGATGATTTTCAGGGAAATGAACGAATAACAGTTATTGCAGAAATTGCGGACTATACAAAAATGTTCAACGAAAACGCTTTATTGGTAACCGATTATTCCAGCGTTTATTTCGATTTTGCTTATATGAAAAAGCCGGTAGTCCATGCCATGTTCGATTATGAACGATATTATCAGATGCATACCTGCAAGCGAGGGTATTTTGATTATCAAGCCGATGGTTTTGGGCCAATTTGTTACGATTTGGAATCTACGGTGAAGGCCATTATTGACAGCTTAGAAAGCGGATGCAAGATGGAGCAAATGTATACGGATCGGGTTGATCAGTTCTTTGCCTGGACGGACAAAAATAATTGTAAACGCGTATACGAAGCAATTTTAGAGAGGGATCGGAATGCTGTTCTCTAGTATCATTTTCATTTTTATGTTTTTGCCGATTGTGCTGGTCGGTTACTATATCATATTAAGGAAAGTAAGAATATTGCAAAATATATTCTTATTTTTTGTAAGCTTGTTTTTTTATGCATGGGGCGAACCGCGCTTTGTTCTAATAATGATTGGTTCGATTATATTTAACTGGGCGGCCGGACTTATCGTCTCATCTTATAAAGAAGCGGGAAGCTTGACAAAGGCGAAGTTCGTCATAGCGGCCGATGTTATATTTAATATTGTGATTATTTTTATATTTAAATATTTAATGTTTACAATAGAAAATATTGATCGTCTTTTTAACATTCAAATTGCCATACCGCAAATAGCATTGCCAATCGGTATCTCCTTTTTTACCTTTCAGGCCATTTCTTATGTAGTAGATGTTTTCCGAGGGAAAGGTGCTGCGCAGAAAAATATCATCAATGTTGGTTTATATATCTCTTTTTTTCCACAGTTAATTGCTGGGCCTATTGTACGGTATGAAACAGTTGCGGATCAAATTAAAAACAGAAAAGAGACGTTTGAGGACTTTTCCAAAGGCTGTACCAGATTTATGATTGGCCTGGGGAAAAAAGTGCTGTTATCCAATAGCATGGCAGTTGTGGCGGACCAGGCTTTTTCTCTGGCTCAGGTAGATTCAGGATTGTCTGTCTCTATGGCTTGGCTGGGTGCAATTGCCTATACGCTACAAATCTTTTTTGACTTTAGTGGATACTCAGATATGGCAATAGGTTTGGGCAGAATGTTTGGATTTCATTTTCTGGAGAATTTCAATTACCCCTATATCGCTAAATCTGCGACAGAGTTTTGGCGCAGATGGCACATTTCGCTTGGCTCCTGGTTTCGTGATTATATTTACATTCCTTTAGGCGGAAGCAGAGTCAGTGGGCGGCTCCGGCATATTTTCAATTTGTTCGTTGTATGGCTGTGTACAGGAATTTGGCACGGAGCAAATTGGACCTTTGTTCTGTGGGGAATGATGTATTTTATTCTTCTGGTTGCAGAAAAATACTTACCTGTCAACTTTGAAAGCACAGGCAAAATGAAGAATTGTCTCAAGCACGTGTATACAATGTTTTTTGTAATAATTGGATGGGTAATTTTCCGGGCGGATAATCTACATATGGCATTGGAATACTTAAAAACTATGTTATGTTTTAATGACGCCTCGATTTTGGATGACACTTTTTGGGAGTATTTTCGCCAATATACTGTGTATCTGGCTGCCGGCGTATTTTTTTCAATACCGGTTAAAAAATACTTTGAGGATAAATGTCGCGTGGGCTGGGTAAAAGACGCCTTCTGTGCAATTATTATTTTGCTGATCTTTTTAGTATCTGTTTCCTTTATTGTAAAAGGCAGCTATAATCCGTTTATTTATTTCAACTTTTAAAGAGGTTTAAAATGAGAGATAAGACTAATAAATTTGTTGCTGTATTGTTTTTGGCAATCATTTTTGCTTTTGGCATTGGAACCCTATTAAAATGTACAGGCACTTTAAAAGAAATGGTAAAGGATAAAAAACTGTTTACCTATAGTGCGGAAATTGAAGCAGACTTACAGGATAACTTCAAAAGCCGGTATAATTGGATTAATCTAAACGGCTTATTTCAAAGGTGTACAGGGACAACGATTATTCGAGACCCTGGCGATATTGATGTATATAAATTAGATAATGGACAGCTTACCTATAATCTAAACGAGATAGACGTCGTTCCCTACGCCAAGAATGTGGCAGATTTAAAGAAAGCATTAGAACAGCAAGGAACAGAACTGCTGTATGTGCAGCTTCCTTTTAAGGTTGAAAAGGACTCGGCAATGCCGGCAGGAGTCCAAGAATATGGTAACGATAATGCAGATCGGTTATTGGGCGAGTTGGAAGAACAAGGTGTGGCAACTTTCGATCTCAGAGAGGAAATACAAAAACAAGGATTGAATCATGAAGAGCTATTCTTTAATACCGATCATCATTGGCTGCCGCAGACGGCCTTGTGGGCGTCAGGCGTCATAGCTGATAAATTGCAGGAGAATTACAATTTTTCTATCAATAAACAATACAGTAATTTAAAAAATTATAAGGTTGAGGTTCATAAAGATTGGTTTTTAGGTTCTCTGGGAAAACGTACCGGTCAATGGTATGCTGGTGTGGACGACTTTGCTGTCATAACGCCAAAGTTTAAAACGGATTTTCATTTTTCGGCACGAAATAAGAATGGGAAAATGAGTCGGGATGGTGACTTTAAAGAGGTGATGTTCAAAATGTCTTTGATCAAACGAAAAGACTATTTTAGTCTCAATCCATATGCTGGCTATGTCGGAGGTGATTATCGACTCAATACCATAAAAAACAGGATTGCGCCAAATGACAAAAAAGTATTACTTTTAAGGGATTCTTTTTCCTGTGCGTTGCTTCCATTTCTGTCTTTGAACATAAAAGAGACAACAGCGATCGATTTAAGATATTATAAGGAAAAAAGCTTAATGGAATACGCGAGAGCAGATAAACCGGATTTGATTATCATTGCTTATAATCCCAGCTCGTTCCAAGACAGGACCTTTCAATTTGAAAATTGATTATACCCTTTTTGAATCTAACGACAAAATGTGGTAAACTAACTAACATAGTGAATATTTGGTAAATGTGTAGACAATAAAAGAATTAAGAAAGGATTTGGAAAAATGGACATGCAAACGATTGGCGGGCTGGTGAAAAGCCGACCGGCTATTTCCGTTATCATCCCTGTTTATAACACAGAACGCTACCTGGAAGAAATGCTTGAATCTGTCGCTTTGCAGACATTTACAGACTATGAGGCGATTATTATCAATGACGGCTCAACAGATGGTTCACAGGAAATTATTGACCGCTATTGTGAAAGCGATCCAAGATTTAAATGTTTTAACCAGGAAAACCAAGGCGTTGCAGCAGCCAGGAACCGGGGGCTGGATCAGGCATCCGGTCAGTTTGTGGCCTTTTACGACCCAGATGATAAGGTCCCGCTCAGGGCATTAGAAAAACTGCATAAAACAATTATTGCGGAAGATGCGGATGTCAGTATCGGTATCATGAAAGAATTTTATGCGGGGGGGAACGAAAAAATCAATGCTTATTCTAAGAAATTAGCCCAGAAAAGCGAAATCAGCAGGTTTGACGATAGCCTGATCTGGTCATTTAGTTTAACTAACAAGCTGTTTCGCAGAGAAGTGATTCGGCGGGAACAATTGCGCTTTGAAAATATCAAACACACGGAAGACGGCCTGTTTGTTTTTCAATTTATGCATAAATGCAGTAAAATCACCGGTTGCAATGCGATGGTATATTTGTACAGGCGAAGGCCCTTTTGGGAAGGTGATTCAATTACCCAGTCTGCGTCCTGCGAGCTTTTAGCTGATTTTATTTATGCGCTGGACCATATTGCTGAGATTGCTGAGAAAAACGTTGCTAATTATCTGAAAGAAGTAAAGAATTCTCAAAGGCTGTCGGATGCGGCAAGAGACGAGGCTTCTTGGTTGTGTTTAAATTATAGGGCCAGTCTGTACAATCGCCTGGTTACCACAAGTCTGGTTAATGGGTTTTATAGACAAATATGGAAGACCAGTGATCCGATTGCCGAAATCATTAATGAAAAAATAGATCAGTACAAAGTGCATATTTTTCCCGATATGTGGAAAAGAATCAAGAAACGGCATAGTGATCTGGATTTGGGGAGCCAATTAAAAGAGAAAGATGAACTATACCAGGAACCATATATTTCCTTTATTCTTGCTGACGGCATCTCAAAAGAAAACGTAAATTGGATCTTAAAGGGCATATATTTTCAAATGATGCCTTCCTTTGAGGTCATTGTTAGTGGAACTTTTGAAGATTATGTGGAAGATATATTTAAAGCATTTCCCAATTTTTATTTTTGCGGCGGCAATGAAACGACCGGCAGTTTTAAGAAGAAAGCACTCCAGCTTTCAAAGGGTGCATATATTAATTTAATCAATGAAGACCTGGCGCCTGATCGGGAAACGATCTATACGTTATATAAGAAGTTGTATGACGATCCGGAGCAGGATTTCGCAGTGTCCGGGTTAAAAAGTTTTAAAGATGGCGTCGTTGGTGATCTGCAGTCGCATGCACTGATGTTCACAGAAGAGAATATAAAACAGTACAGGAAGCTGGATTGGATGTGGGGCAATAAATTGTTCCGTGCAGAGACTTTGCGGGAGAGCGGCTGTTTTAGTGATGATTCCGCTGGAGATATTCAAAGGCTTTATCAGAAGAAAAAACATGCAAATGCAGCCAAGGCATATATGTTTGCGTCACTGACGGATGAAGAACTGATCGATGGCTGTCAAGATACAGCCCTAAAGCGGGTAATTCGTCAAATATTGGATGTACAGAAACAGTCTAAAGAAAATAAGATTTTAAAGACAAAGATGACGTTTACAAAGAAAGCCAAACGGGGCCTGCTGAAATTGATGCGCCATACGCTTACTCCCCGTGATAAAGTTTTGTTTTTAACCACGTCCGGTAATGAATTAAAAGAAAACACCAGAAAAATTTATGAGGCGTTTGAGGGCGCAAAAGTAGTTGTAGCAGGAAAACTTCCATACCCAGGCAGAAAGAAGATGAATGTCAACTACCATTTGTTGACGAGCAAAGTAATCGTAACAGAAGAGGAAATTCCTTATTTGAATTCCTTTAAACGCAAGGAAAACCAATATCTCATTCGTGTTGCAGATTCTTGTGGTTTGATCAAAAAAAAGGCGCTGGCTGCATCACCGGTTAAAAGTGTAAAAAAGGAAAAAGCGCTATACAAACATTATGATTACTGTATTGTTGAAGATAAATTATCCGGCGATCTATATGCAATGACAACTGGAATTGACCGGAAGAAAATTTTGCCGCTGGGCTTGCCTGCCTATGATTGCATAATGAATGTTGATTATATAGAAAAAAACAAGCAGGCATTTTATAAGAAATATCCGCAATTACAACAAAAAGAACTGCTGCTTTTTTGTCCAACCCTTCAAACCGAAGAAGGATGGGGACCCCGTATGGACTGGGATAGAATTAGCGGAGGGTTATTAGAAAGCCAGGTCTTGATTATCAAGAAGCCGGAAGGTATGAATGCGGACCCATTGGATGGAAAGGTGTACCCCAACATTATCCGGCTGGATAGAGAGCCTGTTTTTGCCTTGATGATTGTCTCCAATGCAATGGTCACGGATTATTCGGATTTCATTTTCGCATACCGCTATTTAAACAAACCGATTCTGCTATATTGTGCCGATTATGAACAACAGAAAGCATCCTTATTCTTTGATTTCAAGAGCAGTAACTTGGGAGCACCGCTTTCCTTTGACGAGGAGCAGCTGCTGGATTTACTTAGAAGGAAAAAGAGGAATACGGCTGCTGCAGATTATGAAATGCCGAGTCGGGACGATAATGCAACGGACCATAATTTAGAGCTGATTAGGGCGCTTTTAGCGGGCAAGCAGAAGATCTGATCATTTTCCCTATTTAATTTGTATTCTTGACAGAGGTATGGTAAAATAGGTACGCTTTACTTTTGGATAATGAGGGTGAAAGAGGAACAGAGTGAGTACAATAAAAGAGATTTTTCGAGAACATTATGACTGGAAAGGGCAGATACTAAAACTGGCGAAAGCTGATATTGTTAAGACATACAGCGGAGCTGCTTTAGGCTGGGCGTGGGCAATCGTAAAACCTACGGTGAACATATTTGTGTTCTGGTTTGCTTTTTCGATTGGATTGAGACTGGGAAAAGATATCAATGGTTATCCATTCCTGCTTTGGCTGATCGCTGGGCAGATTCCATGGTTTTATATGAGCGATATGATTACCCAGGGTGCTAATGCGATTAGAAAGTATAAATACCTGGTAACAAAGATGAAATTCCCGGTTTCCACCATACCTACGTTTGTAGGATTGTCCAAACTGGCGGTGCACTTGTGCCTGATGATTATTGTTATCATTGTCTTTGCCTTGTTTGGATATTATCCGGATATCTATATGGTGCAATTGCCGTTCTACATGCTGTGTATGCTGTTGTTTTTTATTACATGGGGACTGTTTTCGTCTTTGCTTTCGGCTATGAGCAAAGATTTTCTCAACCTAGTAAAATCTTTGACAACCGCATTATTTTGGTTGTCGGGAATTATGTGGGACGTTCATCAAATCCCGTATCATTGGCTCAAAACAATCCTGCTTTTTAACCCGATAACATTTGTTGCATCGGGATATCGTAATGTGTTTATCTATAAAGTTTGGTTTTTTGATGAACCAACACACTTGCTGTATTTTGGTATTATATTGATTGTTATGTTTTTGCTGGCTATTTGGAGCTACAGAAAATTAATAAAAGAGATACCGGATGTATTATAGGAGTGGGGTAATGGAAAAAACAGTTATCGAGTTTGAAGATGTTTCTAAAATATATAAGTTGTTTAAAAATGATAAACAGCGGCTGCTTTCCGTTTTTTTTAAAGGTATCAGCTATAAAAAGAAAAAAGCCGTCGATCATGTGTCCTTTAAAATAAAAAAGGGAGAGTCCGTTGCCATTTTTGGAAAGAATGGCGCTGGGAAATCGACGGTGCTGAAGATGATTACTGGTGTTGCTTTCCCCACGGAAGGCAATATCAAAGTTGAGGGAAGAGTCAGCGCACTGTTGGAACTCACCTCTGGATTTGACCCGGAGTTTACCGGCCGCGAAAACATATACTTGAAAGGGCAGCTTTCGGGGCTGAAAGATAGTGAAATCAAAGAATTGGAAGATGAGATTGTCGACTTTGCCGAAATTGGAGAATATATTGACCAGCCGGTAAGAACCTATTCCAGCGGTATGAAAGCCAGGCTGGGTTTTGCCGTAAACGTTAACATCCGTCCTGAGATTCTGATTGTGGACGAAGCATTAAGCGTTGGCGATGTGGCGTTCAAAGATAAGTGCATTAAAAAGGTAAATGATATTATTCTAAATGACGGGGTAACGCTCCTGTTTGTTACTCATGCCACAGGGACTGCTCAGCAATTCTGCAAGAGAGGAATTGTCATGAAGAATGGAAAGTTGATCTATGACAACGATATACACTCTGCCATTGAAGTATACGATCAGAGCATAGGAAAAAAGTGAGGAGAAGGTTAATGATCAATTTTAATATTCCTCCTTATGTTGGGGAAGAAATTCAGTATATGCAGGAAGCCATCAATAATAAAAAAATCTGCGGCGATGGACCGTTTACAAAGCGCTGTGATCGATGGATTGAGGAAAACACCGGAACCCAAAAGGCACTGCTGACCACATCATGCACACAAGCATTGGAGATGGCTGCGCTGCTGGCTGATATAAAAGAAGGCGATGAAGTCATTATCCCTTCTTACACATTTGTATCAACAGCCAATGCCTTTGTTTTACGTGGGGCTAAGCTGGTCTTTGTCGATATCAGGCCGGATACACTAAATATGGACGAAAAGCAGATTGAGTCTGCGATCACGCCAAAAACAAAAGCGATTGTTCCTGTTCACTATGCAGGCGTTGCATGTGAGATGGATACGCTTATGAACATTGCAAAAAACTATGACCTGCTGGTAATCGAAGATGCGGCTCAGGGCGTTATGGCGGAGTATAAAGGCCGGGCGCTGGGAAGCATGGGAGACTTCGGCTGCTATAGTTTCCATGAGACTAAGAATTACAGCATGGGCGAAGGCGGGGCTATTTTGATCCGCGATCAAAAGTACGCGGAAGAGGCTGAAATCATAAGGGAAAAAGGCACTGATCGCAGCAGGTTTCTGAGAGGTCAAGTTGATAAATACACCTGGGTTAGCAAAGGCTCTTCTTATTTACCCAGTGACTTGAATGCCGCTTATTTATTTGCTCAGTTGGAGCAGGCCAAACAAATAAATGAAGCGCGGCGTGCTCGATGGAGACAGTATTACGAGGAGTTAGAAGGATTGCAGAAAAATGGCTGCCTGAAGTTGCCTACAGTACCTGAGGAATGCCGGCATAATGCGCATATGTTTTACATTAAGACCAAAGATTCGGATGAGCGGAAAAAACTAATTGAACATTTGAAACAAAACGAAATTGCAGCAGTTTTTCATTATATTCCCCTGCATTCATCTCCGGCCGGTAAAATCTACGGCGTATTCCATGGGAAGGATCAATATACCACGAAAGAAAGTGAACGGCTTTTACGGCTGCCGATGTATTATGGATTGGAAGAAAAACAGGTGTACTATATAACAGAAAAGATCAAGGAGTTTTATCGCGCTGTATAATAAAGAAAAAGAAATGGAAAGGTTCGAGCTTCTGTTTCTTTTCTTTTTATGACGAAGCTCCGCTGTAAAGGATAGGAAGATGATAGAAAGATATAAAAATCTGTTTTTAAAAAGCAGCAATGTTGAGCGATCCAGCTTTATATGGAATACGATATCCGGCTTGCTGGTGGCTATGCAGTCTGCAATTCTTTTGATTGTGATAACCAGAACCAATGGACTGCATGATGCCGGGCTGTTTTCCATCGCTTACGCGATTGCCAGTCTCATGCTTTATCTTGGTGAGTTTGGCGTAAGAAGATATCAGGCCAGTGATATCAATGAACAGCATAAATTTGCGGATTATCTAGGCTCAAGGGTAGTTACTTGCGGAGCAATGATTCTGGCCAGCTTTGGGTATGCTGGCTATGGCGTGGTTTTTGGAAATTATTCCATCAGTAAATTCACTCTGATTATTTTGGTGTGTATGATTAAACTGGTGGACTCGTTTGCCGATGTTTTTTACGCCAGATTTCAGCAGAAGTGGAGATTGGATGTAGCAACCAAAACTACCAGCTTCCGAATTATCGCGGGAATGCTTTCGTGTATGATCACCCTTGTAATTACGAATAATTTGCTGATATCGGTTATAGTATGGCTCGCAGCAGCGACGATTGCCATGCTGCTCTCGACGATCTTAGTGGCTCCCCAATTTTGTAAAACCCGATTCCAGTTCCGCTACAAAGAGATAAAAGATATTCTTATGGCGTGCTTCCCTTTATTTTTAGGAGGATTCCTGCTTCTTTATATTGGCAACGCACCTAAATATGCCATCGATGCCTACATGAACGAAACGGTACAAGCGTGTTTTAACTTTATTTTCATGCCGGTTTTTGTGATTGGCATGTTGGCTAATTTTATTTTTAATCCGGTTTTAGTCAAACTGGCTGTTAGATGGGACGATCATAATTTTCGCTCTTTTAAGAAAATGGTCGTACAACAAACAGGAATTATCGCTATCATTACAATCGTTGCCATTGCAGGAGCGTATCTAATCGGAATTCCGGTACTGTCCTGGCTGTATAACACCGATTTGACTCAATATCGGTTTGAGCTATGTCTTTTGCTGGTTGGCGGTGGAATGTTGGCTCTGGTCAACTTTTTTGCAGTTGTTGTAACGGTGATTCGCCATCAAAAGCTATTGGCTTGGGGATATATCGTTGTTGCTGTTCTAGCAAAAGTTTTCTCTGAGTATTTTGTAGTTAATTATGAGATGTTGGGAGCTGCAATACTTTATACCGTTCTTATGACAGCGCTGGCTGTATGCTTTTCCATTATTTTGCTGGCTGCTGTGAAAAAAGATGTTGCAGAGATCAGAGCGGAGGATAAAAATGGATGATACGGCTTTATTGACGTAATGACTTTGCTAGTTATGTAACTTAGTGTATAATACTTATAGATGTTCCATATAGGAATACTCTTTTTTTTCAGTTGCAAGTTATATTAAAGTATATAGAATGAGTTTTATGAAAGGATCAATATTGGCTATGAGGTTAAGTGTCATTAAAAAATGCATCTGCTATATCACAGCAGTATCTGTTACTGTAATGCTGGCAGCTCCCGTTGTATCTTACGGTACGGCAGAGGATGATGTAAAGCTATCAAATGCAGATTTAGGATATGTGGAGGGAGAAGTCTTAGTTACGTTTAAAGAGGACGTAAGCGAGAAGGAAGCGGTGGAAATTGCACAAGACGTAACGGATTGTGAGGCTACTGTTCTTGAGACTCCGCAGGCGGAAAGCACTACAGTGCTTGCGAAAACGGATGAAGATAAAGATGTAGAAAAGCTGGTAAAAAAATATGAAAAAGATAGGGAGGTCGCCTATGCGCAGCCCAATTATCTTTACCGAATTGAAACCGAGGACGACAACGATCAGCCGTCCATTGCAGACGATATAAAAACGTCATTCAATGATCCTCTGTATTCACAGCAATGGTATATCGATAAAATCGATGCAGACGATGCTTGGAAATTAATTTCAGAGAAATACAGAGGAAAAGAAAAAGTTAAAGTAGCTGTTCTTGACTTGGGAACAAAACTGGACCATAAAGACTTAAAAGACGCCATGCTGACAGGTAATTGTGTTGAAGTGCCGAAGGCTGCACCGGGAGATAAACCGGATTTAAGTCTAGAAGTTGAATTGAAGCCGTACAGTACGCCTCGCGGCTATCATGGGACGTTAGTAGGCGGCGTTATTGCGGCGGTTCCCAATAACGGAGAAGGAATTGTCGGCGTTGCAAACGGTCTTGCCGAATTAATGTCGATTGCTGTTTTCCGTTACAGAGAAGGACAAGCGGATTCGCAGAAACTGGCGGCATCGGAAGATGTGGTTGCAGGAATCAATTATGCTGTGAAGAACGGCGCAAAAGTAATTAATATGAGTTTCGGACATGGGCTGGGCTCCCAATCGGCGACCAATGATCAATTACTGGAAGATACAATCAATAAAGTTACGAAGGAAGATAATGTAACCATTGTCTGCTCGGCTGGGAATAATGATAATACAGGGTTGTGGCTGCCGTCTGATTTTGATGCGACGATTAGCGTGATTTCTACTGATAATTATTCCTCAGCATTTGATAATAGCAGATCTTCTTTTTCCAGCTATGGAAAGGACAAGACCCTTTCTGCTCCAGGGAAGAAAATTATAACAACAAATACACAAGGGCGTTATGAATCACCGTCGGGTACCTCCATGGCGGCGCCTGTAGTTGCTTCTGTTGCAGCAATGATGTATTATGTCAATCCAGATATTAAAGCTAACGATGTTAAGCGAATCCTTTGCGATACTGCAACGGATTTATACGAAACAGGGTGGGATGACCAGACCGGATATGGAAACGTAAACGCTTATGCCGCAGTAGCGAAAGCGGCCGGACTGGAAGTCGATAACAAACCTGCCCGGCTGACGCCGCCGACGATAACCTCAGTTGCTTCCGCCGGATTGGGAAGATTGACGGTAAAGTGGACCCCGGTAGCTGACGCGGAAGGATATTATTTATATCGCTCAACATCGCCCAATGGAACCTACTCTTATGTCGGTGCAGTAAGGGAAAAGGGAAAAACCTCTTATACAAATGGGAGCAGAAAACTGAATTCCAGATATTACTATAAGGTAAAGGCTTTCGGTACAGTTGACAATAAAAAGACTTTCAGTGATTATAGCAACTACGGAGCCGGTGCTGCTACTGGGAAGATTTCCGGGATCTCAGCAAAAAGCGCAACTTATAGCAGTGTAAAAGTTTCCTGGAATCGAGTGCAAGATGCCAGCGGCTATAAAATTTATCGGGCAACTTCTCCCAGAGGCAGATATAAGCAAGTAAAGAGGATTACCAAGGGATCAACGACAAGTTGGAGAAATACAGGGCTGAAATCTGGAAAAAGATATTACTACAAGGTTAAAGCCTTTAAAACAAGTGTGAACGGACCGATTTCCGGTTATGCATCAGCAAGGGCTTTGCCGGCAAAGGTAAGCATTGCAGTAAGTAAGTCAAAATCCACTGTTGCTAAGGTTAAATGGAGCAAAGTATCCTCGGTAACAGGTTATAAAATTTACCGGGCAACATCGAAAAAAGGAAAGTATAAATTAGTGACAATTCGAAAGTCATCGGCGAAAAATTACTATTATGATAAAAAATTGAAACGTGGTAAACGCTATTACTATAAAGTAAAGGCTTATAAGAAAATAGGACGGAAAACAATTAACGGATATAATTCTTCAATTAAAAATGTAAAGCTATAATCGTTACTTGATAAGTTATAGGGGTTGAGATGAAAAAAATAATGATTTTGGGTGCGGGTACCTATCAAGTCCCGTTAATTCAGGAGGCTAAACGACAGCACTATGAAACAATTGTAGTTTCTCCTCTGGGAAATTATCCGGGCCTTCAATGGGCCGATAAAATCTATGATATCGATGTGAGAGATGAAAGGGCAATTTTAGAAGTGGCTGAAAAGGAGCTGATCCAAGGAATCATTACGGATCAAACAGATATCGCCGTCCGTTCCGTTGCATATGTGGCGGAACAGATGGGACTGCCCGGAATCGGATATGAGTGTGCAGAGCTTTTTACTGATAAAGCGCTGATGCGAAAAAAAACATTGGAACTCGGATTACCGACAATTCTTTCAAAGACAATAGAATCCTTACCTGAGGCTGAGGCATTTTTTGAACAGCTGCAAGGAAAGGGCATCATTAAACCGGTTGATAACCAGGGAAGCCGAGGAGTAGCAAAGATTAGTTCAACAGAAATGCTTCGGAACAAATATGAGGCTGCCAGACAGTTTTCCGGAAATGGAAAAGTGATTCTGGAACAATTTATAAAAGGACGAGAATTTGAAGTGGACTCCATTGTGGTGGATCACCAGGTTCAAACTCTCATGTACGCTGATTTGGAATCCTTTGAAGTTCCGGATATTTTTGCGTCCACAACGAGAATTTATCCTTCTAATGAAGATGAAGAAATCGTTGCTAAACTGCTTGAAACAAATAAACAAGTAATTGAAGGGTTTGGCTTGAAGCAGGGTGTTACTCATAGCGAATACATTATGGATCAACAGGGATGTATTTACTTGATTGAAGCTGCGGCAAGGGGTGGCGGAACCTATATTTCCTCCCATATTGCCAGGCTGCAGACTGGGATTAACATTGAAGACTTTTTATTGAAAATTGCGACTGATCCAAAAGCGCAGATGCCGAATTTTGAGGGTAACCAATGTGTCTGTGGATATGCGGCCTTTTACTTGCCAGCCGGCGAAATTATATCAATTGAAGGCCTTCAGCGAACAAAGGAACTCCCTTATGTGTTTAAATGGAACTTTGATGGCATTGAAATTGGAAACAAACTGGAGCAATTTATGGACAAGACTGCCCGATTTGCAGTTATTTTGCAGGCGGAATCAAGAGCTGAGCTGGAAGATCGAATCAAGAACGTCAAATCACTTTTGAAAATTAAAGTCATGACAAAAGAGGGATTGAAAGGACCAATATGGAAATAAACGGATGGAATAAAGACAAAGTTAAAAGGAGTGTAAGATAGAAATGCTAATATCGTTTGTAATACCATGCTATAGATCAGCAAAAACAATTAGAACGGTCGTGGATGAAATCAAGACTTTGTTTTTAAATAACCGGGGATTTGATTACGAAATAGTTTTGGTAAATGACGCATCGCCTGATAACACCTATGAGGTCATTAAAGAACTCTGCCAAGAAAACAAAAATGTTGTTGGGGTGGATTTGGCAATTAATCGAGGGCAGCACGCAGCGATTATGGCAGGGTTTGCTCATGTCAAAGGCGATTTGATTGTCTGTGTAGACGATGATGGACAAACTCCCTTGGAGATCTTGTTCGACATGATACAAAAACTGGATGAGGAAGGGTATGACATCGTTTGCGGCAGCTATGAAAACCGAGGCAAACGATCCACGTTCCGAAGTCTGGGAACGAAACTGAACCGTCTGATGGTAAAAAAATTGCTGGAAAAACCGGATGATGTTAAGATGTCGCTGTTTTTCGTTGCAAGAGCGTTTATTATAGAAGAAATAAAAAAATATCAAAATCCTTATCCGTATATGTCCGGCCTGATTCTAAGAACGACGAAGAACATTGGACATGTAGCGGCAAAGCAGCGCGAACGAAAAGTCGGAGAATCCGGATATAACTTTAAAAAGCTTTTATCCCTTTGGGTAAACGGATTTACCGCCTTTTCTGTAAAACCGCTCAGAGCGGCTACTTTTTTAGGAGGCTTGGTGGCGTTTATCGGATTTTTAGGCGGTATCATCATAGTTCTGCGGAAAATTATAACGCCCCACTATGCGGTAGGCTGGACATCGATGATTGCGACAACGCTTTTTCTTGGCGGGACAATTATGTTGATGCTGGGTATCATCGGCGAATATATAGGCAGGATTTATATCAGTATCAATAAAAGTCCGCAATATGTAATACGAGAAAGTCTGGACAGGAGAGACGATGATGGAGAAGCGTAAAAAAATTATGATTCTTGGCGCCGGAAGGGGGCAAATTGGTTTGATCAAAGCTGCCCGCAGGTTAGGATATCATACTATAGCGACAAGCATAGCAGGCGACTATCCTGGTTTTAAGCTTGCTGATGAAATATGTATAGCCGACATTGCTTCACCGGAAGAAGTTTATAAGGCTGCGGCGGAGCAGAACGTGGACGGGATCGCTACAGCCTGTATGGACGTAGGGCTGAAGGCATTAAGTTACAGTTGTCAGCAGTTGGGGCTGACCGGGCTGTCACAACAGGCCGCACAGATTTCCAATGACAAACGGATCATGAAAGAGTTTTTTCTTCGCCACGATGTTTCAACTGCTCGCTTTTGGAAACTTTCTTGTGAAGAAGATTTTCAGCAGGCAATGCAGGAGCTTTCGCTCCCGCTTATCGTAAAAGCTACGGATTTAGGAGGAAGTCGGGGGATTTATGTCTGCCGAAGTAAAGAAGAAGTATTAAAGAACTATCATAAAACAATGGCTGCCACTGCAAAGGATTACTGTATTATTGAAGAATTTCTTGAAGGATATGAATTCGGGGCACAGGCCTGCGTCTATCATGGAGAAGTGTTGTTCATTCTTCCTACGGGAAACCATGTTTATATGACCAATACCAATGTTCCTGTCGGACATTATGTACCGCTGTATGAAGAAGACAGAGTTCTGTCACAAATTTATGAACAAGCGGAAAAAGTTATTCGCGCCTGTGGATTTGATAATTGTGCAGTGAACATGGACATGATCTTGCATAATGGGCGAGTATATGTGCTGGAAGCTACAGGGCGGGCGGGCTCCAATTGTTTGCCGGAATTGATATCAATTTATTTTGGTATTGATTTTTACGAAACGATCGTGCAGATTGCTATGGGGGTTACCCCAGACAAGTTAAGTTACTCTCAGAATTCAGCATCGTCAGCAGGTATTGGTAAAATGATAATCAGCCGAAAAGCAGGGGTTATTAAAAAAATTATCAATAACAGCCAGCCGGACGAACAGATTTATGATATCTCCTTCTTCAAACAAAAAGGTGACAGCATCGCTAAATTTATGAGCTCCAAAGATTGTGTAGGGCAGATCGTTGTCAAAGGAAAAGCCCTGGGCGATTGTGAAGAAAAGTTGGATCAGATCATGGAAAACTTAAAAATTGAGTTGGAGGATGGAGATGCGTGCTGATTGTTATGCGGATAAAACCGCCGTACTGGAAAATGTTAACGCACATGGCAGTGCAAAAGTGTTTAAAGAGTGTATGGTAAAAGACTGTACGCTCGGCGAGAAGTCCTCGGTAGGGGATTTTTCACGTTTAACGGATTGTCATCTGGGACAAAATGTATTGGTTCAGCGAAATGCGCTTATGTTTTCTACCAGAATGGGAACTTGTTCTTATGTAGGTAAAAATTTTGTGTCCTGGCATTGTGAAATTGGAAAATTTTGTTCAATTTCCTGGAATGTAAGCATAGGTGGGGCAAATCATGATTATAGTCGTGCGACAACGCATTCCTTTCTTTATTCTAACAATTTTGGCATCAAAGCACCGGAGGAAACCTATGACCGCTTTTCACAGGAGTGTACGATAGGCAATGATGTTTGGATCGCGGCCAACGTTTGTATTTGCCGCGGCGTTCGAATTGGAAATGGAGCAGTGATCGCTGCTGGTGCGGTCGTGACAAAGGATGTGGAACCGTATACGATTGTTGCCGGAGTGCCAGCTAAACCTGTAAAAAAACGCTTTAATGACGAAATCATTACCTATTTAAATGACAGCAACTGGTGGGACCTGCCGCTTGCAGTTATAGAGGACAATATACATTTATTTAATCAAAAAATGACCAAACAGACAGCCAAAGAGATTTATGATCTGTCAAGGAGATCAATAAAGGAGGAGTCGTAGTATTATGAAAGGTATAATTTTAGCCGGAGGTAAAGGCACTCGTCTTTACCCGATGACAAAAGCCGTATCAAAGCAGTTATTGCCAATTTACGATAAACCTCTGGTATACTATCCTTTGTCCGTCTTACTCTTGGCAGGAATCCGTGAGATTTTGATTATCTCAACGCCAGATGATATTGAGAATTATAGAACGCTTCTGGGAGACGGCAGTAAGCTGGGAGTCGATTTTCAATATAAGGTGCAGGAAAAACCCAGAGGCCTGGCTGACGCATTTATTCTGGGTGAAGATTTTATTGGAAATGATAGCGTATGCCTGGTTCTGGGAGATAATGTTTTTTACGGGCAAGATTTAACAAGGGTACTAAATCAAGCCAAAAAGCAAAAAGCAGGGGCAACCGTTTTCGGATATCCGGTTAAAGATGCGACTTCTTTTGGAGTTGTTGAATTTGATAAAGATAATAATGTGCTTTCCATTGAAGAAAAACCGGAGCGGCCCAAATCAAATTTTGCCGTTCCAGGTTTGTATTTCTATGACAATCAAGTGGTGGAGATTGCTAAAAATGTAAAACCATCTGCAAGAGGGGAGCTGGAGATTACATCCGTAAACAATGTTTACTTGGAGCAGGGATTGTTAAAGGTGGCTTTGTTGGGCCGCGGGATGGCGTGGCTGGATACAGGAACTCCGGAAGGAATGCTGAAAGCAGCAGAATTTGTTGAAGCAGTGCAGTCCAGACAGGGATTCTATATTGCTTGTTTGGAAGAAATCGCATGGCGTCGTGGTTTTATCAATGACGGCCAGCTGGAAAAAGTGGGACAGGAATTAAACATGACTGATTATGGGAAATATATTCTGTCATTATTGGAAAAATAGGAGGACATATGAACGTTTTAGTAACCGGCGCCGCCGGATTTATAGGTAGTAATTTTGTGTTTTATATGCTTGAGCAGCATCCCGACTACCAGATTACTGGTTTAGATGCTTTAACCTATGCGGGCAATATGGAGACTTTAGCTCCAGCAATGACAAATAAAAACTTTCACTTTGCAAAAGGTGATATCGCAGATCGCGATTTTGTGTTTCAGCTGTTTGAAACGACAAAGTTTGATGTGGTGGTTAACTTTGCTGCTGAATCCCATGTGGATCGCTCAATAGAAGACCCTGGAGTTTTTCTGCGTACAAACATCATTGGTACACAGGTCCTTATGGATGCGGCCAAAGAGTACGGGATATCACGTTTCCATCAGGTGGGAACCGATGAAGTATATGGAGATCTGCCGCTGGATCGACCAGACCTTTTCTTTACAGAGGATATGCCGATTACGGCTTCCAGTCCTTACTCGGCATCCAAAGCATCGGCCGATCTCTTAGTTATGGCTTATCACAGAACCTATCAAATGCCCATAACGATTTCTCGTTGTTCGAATAATTATGGGCCTTACCAATTCCCGGAAAAGCTCATTCCTCTGATTATTGCCAGAGCGCTGGATAATCAGGACCTTCCGGTATATGGCACAGGAGAGAATGTAAGAGACTGGCTGTATGTGGAAGATCATTGCCGCGCAATCGATAGGATCCTTGAGAATGGTAAAGTTGGTGAAGTCTATAATATCGGTGGACATAATGAGAAATCCAATTTGGATGTTGTTAAAATTATTTTAAAACATTTGGGAAAGCCGGAAAGCTTGATTACATTTGTAGGTGATCGTAAAGGCCATGATCTAAGGTACGCAATTGATCCAACCAAGATTCATAATGCACTTGGATGGCTGCCGACAACAAAGTTCGACGAAGGAATCAAGAAAACGATTGACTGGTATCTTGCCAATGAAGCTTGGTGGAAAAATATTATTTCTGGTGAATATCAGCAGTACTATGAGAAGATGTATGGAGGAAGATAAGCATGCAGGTTGCAGCAGCGCCTATTTCTGAAGATGAAAAGAGAGGCAGACTTTCAAGACAGGTTTTAATATATACAGGGATTTTTATTGTTGCAGCCATTGGTGTTTATTTCGCTTTTCTTGTGAACGATAAAACTTTGCTGAGATATGGTCCGGGAAATGTGGACGGCTTTGCTCAGCGTTATATGTATATCTTTGAATTCAAAAGGTTTTTAACCAATCTATTTACAGGCGGACAGATGACCACCTGGGATTGGAGTTTGGGTCTGGGGGCCGACGGATATGGTTTTAACAGCGGAAATCTGTTCAATCCGTTCTCCTATATCCCGCTTCTGTTTCCGACAGAGTATGTAGACATAGGATACAGCCTTTCGATTATTCTCAGAGTGTATGTTTCTGGAATATGTTTTCTCCTGTTTGCTCGATATATGAAAATGGGCCAATTTCAGATAATCGTGGGCAGTATCGCATATACCTTTTCTCCATGGATTATCATGTCAAGCGTTAACCAAGGCCACTTCATATGGGGAACGATCATGCTACCGCTTGTAATTATGGGTACGGAAAAGCTGCTGAGAAAAGAATCACCGGTAATGTTTATTTTATTTGTAGCGTATACGCTGGTGAGCAGCTTCTTATGGGCCTATATCATAGGAATTGTGACGGTTTTATATTTTATCATACGATATTTTACCACATACAAGGAAAACGATAATCGGTTGTTTATCAAGCGATTTGGACACTTTATCCTGTATGGTATGATCGGCATATTGACTTCTGCAATTGTCCTAGCAACAACGGTTATAAAATATGGGAGTTCTACGATCACATCCGGAAAAACCGTCCCCCTTTTATATACGCTGAAACAGTATATTCGCTTTCCAACTAGATTGGCCAGCTGGGAAACGATGTTTTCTAATTATTCCCATTTGGGTGTGACGGCTATTTGCCTGATTATGATCCCAATTATTGTATACTGTGCTTTTAAAAAGAAAACTCCGGCTATAATGACCGGAATCTTTATGGTTATGGCCTTCATTCCGTTCTTTAACAGTATGTTTAACTTTTTTAGTTATCCAACGGGAAGATGGTTTTTTGTACTGATCTTTTTCTTTGTTTGGGCTGCGGTTGAAGGGCTGCGAGCAGAATACTTACGAAAAACTTCGCTTCAGATCGCTATGGTCGCAACCTTTCTTGCGTTTCTGATTTACACCTTTGGATTCAGTAACTTTATGACCCAGAGACAGGAACAAATTGCTGTTGTAAACTGTATTGCGGCGGCAATTATGATCATAATTTTGATATACAAGTATAGGAAATTCGAAAAGAAACGCTGGAGAACCTTTCAAAACACGGCGGTGATTGTTGTGCTGCTGATCAGTATTGTGATTTCCTATAATATAAAATTTGAATACTACCAAGATACCGATATGAACATGTTTTTGACAACCGGATCTGCACAAGCGCTATTAAATAAGTCATCACAGAGAGCAGCTCAGGACATAGAGGATGATGGGTTCTATCGAGTTGATCAAATTGAAGGTATTGATACGTCCAGGGTTATGCAGAGTAAAATTAATGAAGCCATGTATTTTGGGAACCGGTCCGTGTATTTGTTCACCTCCAGCATTAACGCAATGTGGCTTGAATATAACAATCTGATGGGCAATAACGCAGGATATTATAAACGTACGGCCCCGAACTCCAATGATAATCGTATGGGCATGGATCTTCTTTTAGGAGTTAAATATTTCCTTGGCGATAATGAGAACGGGGTGCCAGGAGCATCATCTTATGCTGGTTATGGATTTGAACCGTATAAAACTATTGATGGCGTTCAAGTTCTAAAAAACAAATATGATATTGGATTGGGCTCCGTTTATTCACAGTATATCACCAAGTCTGATTGGACAAAGCTGTCATACCCAGAGAGGGAAGCAGCTATGCTGCAAGCAGCAGTGGTGCCGGATGAATACGCAGAATCCTTAAAAGATATGGATCGCTGCCGCGCAGAAGATATTAAGAGCGGAATTAAGGAATTGAACTACACAATGGAAGCTAGAAAAGACGCTGAACTTCTAAAATCAGAGAAGAAAATTCATATAGGTGATAATGGAGGAGATATAGCACTGCACGTTAAGGGTATAAAAGAAAGCCAGATTATGGTAAGCATTGAGAATCTAAAATGCAATACCAAACGCGGCGAGGATGCTTTCAGCGTATATGCAACCAATGGAACAGTTCGCAAACATGCTGCAAATACGATGGATTCTGAACAGGGATTCCCGGATATTGAAGACTATACGTTCAATTTAGGTTATATGGAAGATGATGATGGTGAGCTTACTGTTTCTTTAACAAAAAAGGGGGATTATACGTATGATGCAATTAAAGTATATGCAATGCCAGTAACGGTGTATGACAAATATGCAAAAGAATTGGAATCAAATAAATATAAGATTGATACATTACAAAACGACTACATTAAGGGAACTGCAGACGTTAAAGAAGACGGCATTTTATATTTTTCAATCCTCAATAACTATGGCTGGGATATCCTTGTTGATGGAGAAAAAGCGAAGCGAATTAATCCGACTAATATCGCCTTTACAGGAATAAAGATTGAGAAGGGGATTCACACGATTGAATTAAAATATCATACGGTTGGGTTGCTGCCAGGGACTTTGCTGACCTTGTTCGGGTTAGGCATTACGGTATGGATTGGAATAAGATATAGAAAAAGAAAGGGTATGGATTGTGAGGAGAAATGCGAATCTTAATCCTGATAGGACGGGCAATTTTGAATTTGATTTATTGCTTCCATAAGCTGGCTCCCGTCCACGACCGAGTGACCATTATCAGCCGGCAAAGCGATGAGCCTACATTAGATATACAGCTTTTGTGCGATGAATTAAAACGTGATCAAAAAATTGAGGTGGGAACGCTTTGCCGGACTTTAGGGAAAGGCGGCAGGGAAAAATGCAAGTATTTTTTCCATATGATAGGGCCTCAGATGCACGCCTTGGCTACTTCTAAAGTAATCGTTTTGGATAGCTATTGTATTGCCGCTAGTATTCTACATCATAAAAAGCACCTGAAAATTATCCAAATGTGGCATGCTATGGGTGGTTTTAAAAAATTTGGTTATAGCATCATCGACCAGGAGGAAGGGGCTGAAAAGTGGCTTGCTGAACTTATGCGGATGCATAAGAACTATGATTATATTTTAGCAAGTAGTGAGGAAGGTGCGCGTTTTTTTGGTGAAGCATTTCATTATGATAGGAACCATTTTATTATATTACCGCTTCCTCGGACAGACTTGCTTAAAGATAAACGATATATGAATGCAAAACAGCGCGAAATTATATCAGCTTATCCCAAATTAAGAGAAAAGGATACGATTCTGTATGCGCCTACTTTTCGTAGAGGGCAGCAGAGTTTAGGCGGAATTAGAGCATTGGTAGATAGCGTAGACTATGAAAAATACAATCTACTTATTGCACTGCACCCTTTGATGAAGCAAAACCAGGACTTAGGGCGTGCTATTATTGCAGAGTCTTATTCAACGTTAGAACTTCTGTCTGTATGCCAGTATTTTATCACAGACTATTCGGCTATGATTTTTGAAGCTGCTTTAGCGGGCAAACCGGTTTTTCTTTATGCGTATGATTTGGATGAATATAATGGAAAGAGAGGATTTTATCTTGATTATGAAAAGGAACTTCCGAGCAGACCTTACTATGATCCGATTACTCTTTTGAATGCAATAAAAAACCATGATTATGATTTACAAACAACGATTGACTTTGCAAACAAATACGTAGACGACATAGAACATGTTACTCAAAAGCTGGCAGGGTTTATCTGCTTGATGATGGATTAGACCGAGAGTGTTGTATATGTATGTAAAACTGCTGATAAGCCGGTGGATATTGTGCAAAAAGACAATGTGTAGTTTGTGTAAAAGTTTGCAGGACTTTCAATAAAAAAGCAGAGAACCTGCTCCCCTTCTGATACAATCTAAAAGTATATGAGAACTATTCAATCTGTTTGACCCAAAAGTTATATTAAGCTATAATAAAATCGTTCTAGTTAAAAAAGGAGATTAAAATATGATATTTGGAGCAATTCTGGCAGGCGGCATTGGAGCTAGAATGGGAAATGTAGAAAAACCCAAACAATATTTGGAGGTCGGCGGAAAGCCTATTATTGTCCATACCGCGGAAACGTTTGCGGCATGTGAAGACTTGGACAAGGTAATTGTGCTTTGCCCGAAGGATTGGATTGATTATACCGCGGAACTTTTTAAAAAATATGGGGTCTCTCAAAATAAGATCACAGTAATTCAGGGCGGTGCAATGAGAAATGACACAATTATGAATGCTATCGCCCATATTGAAGAAAATTATGGTTTAGATGAAGATACCGTTTTACTTACACATGATGCTGTTCGCCCTCTGGTTACAGAGCGCATTATACGGGAGAATATATCCACAGTATTGGAACAAGGGCCCTGTGATACCGTAATCCCGGCTACAGATACCATTGTGGAAAGCACAAATGGAGATACGATCACACAGATACCCAATCGGGCACATCTGTATCAGGGACAAACACCGCAGTCGTTCAGGGCGAAACAGTTTAAAGCATTATTTAATTCCTTAAATGAAAAGGAGAAGGAAACGTTAACAGATGCGGCCAAAGTATTTATTTTAAAGGGAATCCCGGTCGCACTGGTAAAAGGCGAAACGTACAATGTTAAAATAACTTATCCGTCCGATTTGCAATTGGCGGAATCATTATTAGGAGAAAGGTAACAGTGAAGAATACAATTTACAGCTTGGTAGAACCAGGAAAATTTGTTGAGAAACCTGTAGAGATCGATGAAAATTTAGATGTGGTTATTGTAAAGCCAAGATTTCTATCGATTTGTCATGCAGACCAAAGATATTACCAAGGAATGCGGTCGCCGGAGATTTTAAAGAAAAAACTTCCGATGGCCTTGATCCATGAGGGTGTAGGTGAAGTGGTTTTCGACCCAAAGGGTGAATATGCCAAAGGTATGCTTGTCGCAATGGTACCGAATACACCGGTAGAAACAGATGATATTATAGCGGAGAATTATCTTCGCAGCAGTAAGTTCCGGGCAAGCGGTTTCGATGGATTCATGCAGGATTTAATCGATATGGACCGGGGAAGACTTGTGCCGCTTCCGGAGGGAATTGATACAAGTGTAGCTGCTTTTACTGAATTGGTGGCGGTGAGCTATCATACGATCAATCGTTTTGACTGTATAGCCCATAGTAGACGAAACAGTATTGGCATTTGGGGAGACGGCAATCTTGCCTACATTACATCTTTGTTGTTGAAAACACGTTTTCCTCAGTACAAGGTGTACATCTTCGGTATTGATGAGAAAAAAATGAGTGATTTTTCTTTTGTGGATGGTACTTTTCATTGCGGCAGGATTCCTGAAGATATGGAAATTGATCATGCCTTTGAATGTGTAGGCTCAGCGGCATCCGGAATTGCAATTAATCAAATTATTGATTGTATTCATCCGGAAGGAACAATCGCAATCATGGGCGTTTCAGAGGAACCGGTGCCAATTAACACGAGAATGGTTCTGGAAAAGGGTCTGCGGATTTTTGGGAGCAGTCGTTGTGGTGTGGACGACTTCAGGAATCTTTTAGCACTCTATGAGGAAAAGCCTGATGTTGTGAATAAATTAAAAACAATTATCGGTGAAATTATATCGGTGTATTCAATAGAAGATATGAAAAAAGCTTTTGAAGCTGATGCGGCAATGCCAGGGGGGAAAACAGTTATGATTTGGGAGAAGTAATATATGAAAAAAATTTTAATGCGGGCAGCAATGGTGCCTCTGGATAATCTGAGTCCGTTTGAGATTATTTCAGAAGATCGATTCGGCACCAATTCAGGGAATATGTTTTTTCCATATAGCCTGTCAAGGACGCTGATGGTCGATGAACAGGTACAGATTGAAGCCTTCTTAGCCAACGAGTGGTACTCGGCGAAAGCAGTCAGAGAACTGAATGAAAATTACGATTGCTTTATCATACCATTGGCGAACGCTTTCCGGCAGTCCTTTATGGTACACTTGGACAAACTCACTGCCTTAATTAAAAAATTAAAAATACCATGCATTGTGGTTGGCGTGGGGTTACAAGCTGGAGTAGATGTCAAACGTGATAAATCTTTTGTTTTTGACGAAAATGTAAAACGATTTGTTAAAGCTGTCCTGGAAAAATCAGATATTCTTGGAGTACGAGGCCAAATTACAGCTGACTACCTTAAGCATTTAGGCTTCCGTGAAGATAAAGATTACACGGTCATTGGCTGTCCATCTCTATTTATGTTTGGCGATGAATTACCGCAAATACATAGAGAAGAGTTGTCTGCGGATTCAGTAGTGTGCATAAATCGCAAAATAGGTATTCCTGCCGCGCTCCACAGATTTTTAGAAAAATGTCAGGAAATATTTCCAAATTATTATTTTTTGCCTCAAAATACCTTTGATTTTCGACTGCTTTACAACGGAGTTCCTTTGAATGCCGGAGAAGAACGTAAAGTGCCGAAGAATTATCCCAAACATTATTTAGACAAAGCTTTTGCGGATGATCATGTGAAAGGATTTGTCAATGTGCCAACATGGATTGATTTTATCAGTAAAGCAACATTTAACTTTGGCAGCCGTATTCATGGAAACATTGCCGGTGTGCTGGCCGGTACGCCTAGTTATATTTTTGCATCGGATGCCCGTATTTTAGAGTTGGCTGAGTACCATAATATTCCACATATGCTGGTGAAAGAGATGACGGATGATACTAACATCTTTGATATTTATGAAAAAACGGATTTTGAATCTGTTCATAGAGGGCATAAACAGCGCTTTGGAACTTATCTTTCGTTTTTGAAAAGAAATGGATTAAAAACGGTTTACGATGAATCTAAGTTATCAGGCGATCTACCTTTTGACAAAAAAATGAAAGAATTGCAGCTATGTCCGCCCATTAAAGCATTCGCACAGTTAGAGGCGCATGAACAGATGGAACGGACAGAGAGGTATTATAAATTCCTTATGGATAAAAATGTGGAACTGCAGTGGCTGCTTAATGACGAAAAACGGAAACTGTCGCGCAGGATCATCACGAGGCTTAGGAGATTTCATGAAACAAAGAATTAACCTTATCCATGCAGGTATATGTGAAAATAAATTATTTGTTGCACTTGAAGGCACAGTTTACGACTGCAACCATCTGGTAAAGCCAAGAGTTTTACTTTGGTTTGAGAATGGAAAAGAGGACCGTAACTTCTCCTTAAGAATAACAGACGTTCAATATGACTCTAATGGAGTATGCCGATTCAAAGGCGGATTTTATTGCTCATTAAATTGTATATTTTGGAGTACGAAAAAACAGAATCTTCCCTTCAAACTTCATTTTGATGTAATCTGTGGTGATGAGCGGAAAGAACGAGTTGATTTTTATGCCAATCCGCGTGATTTTGTTCTGCGAAGAAACGACTATGACTTGGAGTTGTGCGGCAGAACAGAACTCGCATTTCATCCTCTCCAATTAGAGACAACTGGAAATGGCCCTATTAAAAAGCTAAGGAAATCAGCAGTACATGTATTATTGGCTGTGGCAACCTTGATATCAATCCCCTGGGGGCTGATCGAATTAATGGCATCTGCTGGTGATTGTGTTCCCTTCGAAAAGAAGAGACGATTTGTGTATGAAAAAAAATCAGAAGGAGTACCCTTTAATCGTTCGGATAAAATTTTTGTGCTGTACAATAATTCGCTGCGCAGAATAAAAAAGGGCTTAATTCGGATGGGATACGCAGTTTTAGCACGACTACCCAAACGCAATCAATCAGTCTCATTCATTTCCCAGCGAAGCGACCAGCTGGAAGGTAATTTCAAATTTGTTTACGATGAATTAAAAAAACATCCGCAGATCAAATTAAGATTTTTTCTTAACTTACGGACCATCGAACGGATGACTTATCTGGATATTTTCAGATTTTGCAAAGCTTGTGCCTTTAGTCAGGTGGTTTTGGTAGACGAGTATGTACCGTCTATGTATACTATCAAATTGAGAAAACCGACAAAATTAATTCAGCTGTGGCACGCCTGCGGTGCATTTAAGACTTTTGGTTTTTCAAGGATTGGGATGCCGGGCGCTCCCACGCAGGCATCTCCTGCCCATAGAAATTATGATTACGTTACGGTGAGTTCCAGTAATATCCGGATTTGGTATGCGCAGGGTTTTGGTTTGCCAATGAAAGCAATTGTACCAACAGGCGTTCCAAGAACAGATATGTTTTCGGACCCCCAATATGTGGAGCAAGTGAGAAAACAGTTTTATGAAAAGTATCCTCAGCTGAAAACGAAAAAAATTCTTCTTTTTGCCCCGACTTTTCGCGGTAATGGGAAAGAAACCGCCTATTACCCGATGGAAAAATTTCAGCCGGAAAAAATTTATGAGCAGACAGGCAGAGAATACGCAATATTGATCAAACAGCACCCTTTTGTTCCGGATCGTATAGAGATCCCAGACCAATATAAAGATGTTATTTTGGATATGTCTGACTTCCCAGAAATCAATGATTTGCTATTTGTTTCAGATTTAGTGATTACCGATTACTCTTCGTTGATCTTTGAGGCATCACTTTTAGAGCTTCCGATGCTTTTCTATGTGTATGACTTAGAGGAGTATACGAACGAACGGGACTTCTATTTTGATTTTGGGCCAACGATTCCCGGAAAAAAGGTCTTTTCACAAAGCGAGCTGATTAAAGCGATTAATGAGAGTGACTTTGAGCAGGAAAAAGTAAAGGGCTTTTCCGAAAAATATTTTGATGATCACGACGGCAAGTCAACAGAAAGAGTGACAAAGCTCATTTTAAATCTCGTGCAAGGAAAGAATTATGAGAAAAATTAAGACTGGCATTAGAATTATCCCTTTTATGATCATGAATCGAATTGCAAGCCTCTTTTTCCGTGTCAGGGAAAATAGAGTCCTTTTTGCTTCTGATGTTCGAAAAGAAATCGGCGGAAATTTAAAATTTTTATATGACTATCTGCCCGGCACTTATGAAAAAGTAACGGATTTTAAAGAAGATCGACGGTATCGACGGTCTTTTTCGGCCTATGTCAAGCTCGCTTATAACATGGCTGTTTGCAAATATATTATATTGGAAGATTTTTTGGACTATACAGCCTTTATGAAGGTGCGGAAGGGACAGGAAATTTGCCAATTATGGCATGGAGCCGGCGCCTATAAAAAATTTGCATTCAGCAGACAAACCAACGAAAATGAAAGCATTAAGATTCACCAGGGCTATAAACGGTATACAAAAGCGACTGTCAGTGCCGAATATATTCGCAGCTGCTATGCGGAGGCATTTTCTATACCTCTGGAAAATGTTCAAGCTACTGGAATTCCCCGTACTGATGTTTTCTTCGATAAAGCTTATATAGAAGAGAAGCAGGCTGAACGAAAAGAGAAGTACCCCATACTGGACGGGAAAAAAATGATCCTCTTTGCACCGACTTATAGAGGAACATTGGTAAAAGATGCGGGGTATGACTTTGAGAGGTTGGATTTGAACTATTTATACGAGCAGCTAAAAGATGAATATGTTTTTGCTTTTAAATGGCATCCTGCTGCGTATAATAATCTGAAAGAGATGGATTCCAGTCTTTTTGATCTAGAGCCATTTGAGGATTTTTACTTGGATTTATCGGAATTTAGAGATATTAATGACCTGCTTTTGATGACGGATATTCTCATTACAGATTACTCTTCACTGATTTTTGAATATCTTTTATGCGAGAAACCGATTATCTATTTTGCATATGACCTGGAAGAATATATGGACGGACGGGGACTATATTTTCCTTTTCAAGACTATGTTTACGGTGATGTAGTGACAGACATGCAAAACCTAGTTGAGTCGGTCAGACGTGAAAATATGGAGCCTGAGAAGCGCAAACTTTTTTACCGCAACTTTATGGAAGCCTGTAATGGACAGTCGACAAAAAATGTTTATCAATGGATTTTTCAGCCTTCGATTAAATAACTTGTTTTCAAATTGTTGTTCGGAATCATTATTAATTCTTTACAGCTTGTAGGGACGTGCTGTATATGTTAAGCTGATAGATAAGAAATCAAAATTAGTGTGTATTCTATTAAAAAAGAGGAGATTGTGCAAATGATACAGTATAGAAAAGACAGGAGGAATAAACTGACCTCCCTGTTTTTGATTATGATCCTTACAATAACGTCTATGCCAATAGCGATGTCGGCTATGGATGAAACGGTATACGCTCAAGGAGGAGCCCCCGGCCTTTATTATGAGAACGGTCAAATGTATGAACAGGATACTCGTAATCCGGTAGATGCAGGATTAAAGGGATGGACAGGAGCTGGAACGGTTTTAACACTTGATCATTTTAATTATAGTACGGATCAGCCGATTACTTTACAAGTAGCGCCAGGCACCACAATCGTTTTAAAAGGCGTTAATTCAATTAAGAGTACCAATGAGGACAAGCAGGTAAAAAGCACTGCAGCGGTCCAATGCATTGGAAAGCTTACAATAAAAGGAAGTGGAGCATTAACTGCATCTGCAGGAAGCGGATCTTCTTCGGCAGGAATCTCAGCAAGCAGCATCCTTATTGAAGAAGGAACGATTATCATACAGGGTAATGCATCCACAAAGTCAGCAACAGGAATACGTGCGGGGAGCATGCAAGTGAATGGAGGCAATATTACAGCCATTGGTCTGACAGACGATCAAGCAGGAGGTATTGGGATCCGTACAGATGCACAATATATTCAAAACGGCGGGACTGTCATTGCAAAAGGCAGCGAAGAATCCTTTTGTACGAAAGGCTTGTACGTAGGAAGCCTGTGCTTATATTATCATAAAAATGGAAGTTACATTGGACGGGCCATCCCTTTTTCTGTGAAAGGCAGCAGCCATCTGGGAAAAGCTGACCAATATAATAGCAAAACTGGAACGTATGCTTTTGCAGAGGATGTAAAAATAGGACCTGATCGAGAACATATAAGTTTTATTCCGTGTGTAAAAGTAAAATCTTTAGGGATTGATCGTGTCAAAGTTTCCTGGAACAGAGCACAAGAACCTGTTGATGGATACTTAGTTTGGAGAGCCGCATCTAGGAACGGGAATTATAAAATGATCGCAACGACCGGACAGAATACATGGACAGATACGAAGCTGCGTAAAAATCGGACATATTACTATAAGGTCCGTGCCTATAAGCAGACTGCTAATTCGAAATACTCGTTTGTTTACGGAAGCGACTCATTACCCGTCTCAGCTTCAACACGATTAAAGGTGCCAGCGTTTAAATTAAAAGCGAAAAAGAATAAAGTAACAATTAAGTGGAAACAGGTTGCAGGCGCAACTGGGTATAAAATATATCGTGCAAACACGAAAAAGGGAAAGTATAAAGTTATAAAAAGCGTACGAAAGAACAAAAAATATGTAAATAAAAAGCTCAAACGCAATAAAAACTATTATTATAAAATGCGTGCTTATAAGAAGATGAATGGGAAAATTTGTTACAGCCGGTATTCTAAACCAAAACTGATAAAAACCAAGTAGTATAATTTACAGCGCCTACTCAGCCATCAAAGCAAAACGAATATAAAGGGCCTCTTAATATTCCCTTACGATTCCTAAATTTTCCCGTCATTTCTTGCCTTTGAAGCGGTTTACTGCTATAATAAATCCGCTATACAAGAAGGAGAAAACTCGATGAGATCAGATAAGTACAGCGGAAAAAGAGACAGCAGCCGGGACACCCAGTCGTATGACGGCTGGGAAGAAACGCAGATGCTTTTTCAAAGCCGCGATCAGGAAAAAGAAGCAGAAAAAAAGCGCAGACAGCGGGAAGCTGCCTATCAGGAATATTTAGCTTTACGGGAAAATACCGATGCCAGCCGCGCGCCTGAGGATGATGTACGGACCTATACCCGCAAAAAGCGTGCAAACAAGCAGCAATCCAGTGTCTTTGAAGAACCGAAGCCTTCCCGCAGGGAGAAAAAAGAACAGAAAAAACCGCCAGCAAAAAAGAAAAAGAAAAAAGGCAGGAGCCTCCGGCGGGTAATCCTGATCGTGCTCCTCCTTTTGATTGCGGCTGCTGCCGCGGGGATACTCTTTGTTATGGGCCTGATGGAAAAAGTGGGAACTGAGGAGATCGACCAGGCCAACCTGGGAATCAACCCACAGGTTGAGCAGGACTTGAAAAACTACCAGAACATTGCCCTGCTGGGTGTGGACGCAAGGGATATGGAAGACTATAAGACCTGCAGGACCGATGCCATCATTATGCTCAGCATTGACAAGCAGAATAAGGCGATTCGTCAGATTTCCGTTTATCGGGATACGTATCTTCATGCCAATAAAAAATACGGCTATGATAAAATTACCAACGTTCACGCTTATGCGGGCACCACGGGAACCCTGCACAGCTTAAATGAGAATATGGACCTTAATATCCGAGAAGCCGTCATCGTCAACTGGAAGGCGGTGGCCGATGCCATCGACGGCCTGGGCGGGATTGATGTTGAAATCAAAAAGTCTGAAATCAAAGAGATGAACAAATATATTAAGGATACCCAGAAGAATATCGGCGGCTCCAAAGAGAAGATTAAAAAAGCCGGTATGCAGACTCTCAACGGTAATCAGGCCGTGACCTATGCGCGAATTCGAAAGGATTCGTCGGAAGGCGATTACCGCAGAAACGAGAGGATGAAGATTGTCGTTTCCGCAGCAGTGGATAAGGCAAAAAAGACCAACCCATTCAAGCTGAAGCAGATTGCCGATCAGGTAATGCCGCAGATCAGGACCAATATGGATACCAATAGCCTGCTCAAAGTCATGTTTGCATTTCTAAGGTACGATATGACCGACAGCGCAGGATGGCCCTTTGAAACCGGAAGCTGGACCAGCTACAACGGAGCATGGGTGGGTCCGCCGGTCACCCTGAAACGCAATGTGACCGAGCTCCATGAAAAATACTTCGAACAGCCTGGGTACGAACCGACTCAGACCGTACAGGATATAAGCAAAGAAATTTCCAGACGGACAGGGCTGTATTAGGCGACAGATAATAAGACTGCTGCATGAAATCACTTTTCATATGGAAAAGCGGTTTTATGCAGCAGTGTGCGTTTATAGAGAATGGGCAGAGTTGCTACAAAAGGATAAAAACCATCGGCTTTTGTATCTTTTTTCAACGCGGACAGGATCTGATTGGCGCTGACTTAGGCCCAATCAGGCTGCTATCGCTGACGATATTTCCTACGTAATAAAAAAGGCTCCTGCCTTTTGGTTTACCGTAATGAAAACCTTGGAAACGTTGAAATTCCACACTAAATTTTTAAAAATCAAAAATTTAGTGTACCCCTATGTATCCCGCACCCCCCATGTAGAGCCGCATAAATCAAATCAGTTTTCAGCAGGCACCCCCCTTTCAGCTACACCCCGCCAAGCCAGTTGCATCCGGGCCCTCATCCCTTGCCCAATCAGATCACCCAAATACCTCCGGCCCATATTTGTGAAGAATGTCTTAAAATGCCGCTTTTTGTTGCATTTTAGGGCTAGTATTGGTATAATAGGAACGTTATTTAGGGGGATCCGCCCCCACCAACCGGCTCTAATTTACGTTATTGAAAGAAGGAATGTCTGAGAACACCTGAGGGTAAGAGACAGAAAGGAGAAATCCGAAATGAGCTCTGAGAATCAGTTCAATCATGGAAAAAATGATCATGGATTTGAAAATATAGAAGAATTACTGGCAAAAACTTTGGAGGATGAAGAAACAGCAGCGGACGGCCAGGAACAAACCGGCGGCAGCGTCCTCGAAGGCGGCGGACGGTCGGCTAAAAGCAGCGCTGGCAAAGAAGAGACAGAAAAAGAACGAAAAGCCCGGGAAAAGCAGGAAAAGCGAGAGCAAAAAGAACGGGAAAAAGAAGAAAAGCGCCAAACAAAGGCAAGGGCAGATGAATCCGGTCAGAAAAAAAAGAAGAAAAAAAGCAACAAGCCACTGGTGATCGCGCTGGTGGTGGTCCTGGTCCTGGTGGTGGCCCTGGGAGGCGTCATTGGCGCCGGACTGACAGTAGTTCATACCAAGCTTGACAAAGTGGCGAAAGTACAGGTTAATCGGGAGGCCCTGGGAATCGACGACCGGGTGGCCAAGGAACTGAAAAATTACCGAAATATCGCCCTTTTGGGTATAGATGCCAGGGATATGGACGATGATTCTAATACAAGGAGCGATGCGATGATCATCGCCAGTATCAACGAAAAGACTAACGAAGTTAAGCTGGTATCCCTGTATCGGGACACCTATGTGAGTTTGGGAGACAATTTCGGTCTCGATAAGATGACCCACGCCTATTTTTACGGCAAAGCGGCCCAGACCCTGCAGACCATCAACCGGAATCTGGACTTGAACTGCGAGGAAGCTGTGGTGGTCAATTGGAAGTCGGTAGCCGATACAGTGGACGAGCTGGGCGGCCTTGATATTGAAATCAAGGAATCAGAAATCAAAGAAATGAATAAGTATATTAAGGATACGCAAAAAAATATCGGCGGACCGAAGAAGAAAATCAAGAAAGCCGGTAAGCAGACACTCAACGGAAATCAGGCTGTAACCTATGCCAGAATCCGAAAGGATTCGGCTGACGGCGACCACCGAAGAAACGAACGTATGAAAATCGTGCTTTCAGCTGCCTTTGAGAAGGCCAAAACTCTGAGCCTCAGCCAGCTGAATCAGATAGCCGATAAAATTCTGCCGACCATCAAGACGAATATGTCTACCAATCAGATGATGGAAATGATTCTGGAAATTAACTCTTATAATATCACGGAAAGTAAGAACTGGCCTTACAAATCGGCAGACTGGATGCACAATAACATATACTACGGACCGCCAGTGACGCTCAAAAGCAATGTCATTCAGCTCCACGAAGAATTCTTTAATCAAAAGGATTATGAGCCCACCGAAACCGTAGAAAAAATCAGCAACAGTATTTCAAGCATAACAGGGATATGGTAGGTTCCTGTAGAAAGGGTGTTCGATGAAACAGCGACTACTAGTCCTCTTTGGAGGAGCATCATCGGAGCATGAAGTGTCCTGCCTTTCGGCAGCCTCTGTGCTCAAACATTTGGATGAGAGTAAATATGAAATATACAAAGCAGGTATTACAAAAGAGGGGAACTGGTTTTTGACCGATTCCCCTGTTTCAGATGTGGAAGACGGCAGCTGGATCAAAAACCCGGCCAACCAAAAAGCCTTTTTATCGCCGGATAACCAGACCCGGGGCCTGGTGGTTCTGAACCAGGAAAAATATGAAATTTTGCCACTCGATGTGGTTTTCCCGGTGCTTCATGGAAAGAAGGGCGAGGACGGAACCATACAGGGCCTTTTGGACTTGTCGGGCATTCCATACGTGGGAGCAGGAACTACGGCGTCGGCGGCATCGATGGACAAAGCAATCACAAAGGTGATCGTAGCACAAACCGGTGTCAGGCAGGCGGACTTTTACCTCACCGACCGCTACACCTTTGCATCCGATCCCCAGGGAATTTTGAAAGCAGCAGAAGAACATTTCAGCGGCGCTTACCCGCTCTTTGTCAAGCCGGCCAATGCCGGATCGTCGGTGGGAATTTCCAAAGCCAAGAGCAGCAAAGAGCTCTTTGAAGCCATTCGTATCGCCGCTGAGGAAGATCACAAGGTACTGATTGAGGAAACGATCACCGGCCGGGAGATCGAAGTGGCCGTGCTGGGCAACCGCCACCCAAAGGCATCGCCGGTGGGCGAAATTCTGGCTGCCAACGAATTTTATGATTACGAAGCAAAATACATCAGCAGCCAGTCTCGGACTCGAATTCTGGACGATGTGCCGCAAGAAAAAGAAGAAGAGATTCAGCAGGCGGCCCTGACCGTTTACCAGGCAATGGGCTGCGAGGGACTGGCCCGGGTGGACTTTTTCCTGAGCGACAGCGATCAGGTGGTATTCAACGAAATCAATACCCTGCCGGGATTCACCAATATCAGCATGTATCCCAAGCTGTGGGAAGCGGCGGGCCTTTCTTACAATGAACTTTTAGATACATTGATCGCGCTGGCGACCGATGAAATGGAATAAACAGGAGGATGAAAAGATGGCGAAAGAAAAGATGAATTTTGAAGATGAACAGATGAGGCTGCGTTACAGGCATACCACGTCCCACATTCTGGCGCAGGCAGTAAAAAAGCTGTGGCCCGAAGCCAAGCTGGCAATCGGTCCTGCCATTGAAAACGGATTTTATTATGACTTTGATCTGGAACACAAATTTACCGATCAGGATCTGATGAAACTCCAAAAAGAAATGAAAAAGATCATTCAGGCCAACTATCCGCTGGAACGCTTCGAGCTTCCGCGGGAGGAAGCCATTTCCAAGATGAAGGAGCTGAATGAAGATTATAAAGTAGAGTTGATTGAGGACCTGCCGGAGGATGAAGTGATTTCCTTCTACAAGCAGGGAGACTTCGTCGATCTGTGCGCAGGACCCCATATGGAAAAGACCGGCCAGATCAAGGCGGTAAAGCTGCAGAGCGTAGCAGGGGCCTACTGGCGGGGCGACGAAAACCGCAAGATGCTCCAGAGAATTTACGGAACCTGCTTCCCTTCCCAGGCCGAGCTGGATGAATATTTAAAGAAGCTGGAAGAAGCCAAAAAGCGGGATCACCGCAAGATCGGAAAAGAAATGGACCTCTTTGCCCTCTATGAAGAGGGACCAGGTTTCCCATTCTTCATGCCCAACGGTATGATCATCCGCAATGAGCTGGAGAACTTCTGGAGACAGGAGCACCGAAAGAGAGGATATCAGGAGATTAAAACACCGCTGATCTTGAATGAACAGCTTTGGCATACTTCCGGACACTGGGACCACTATCAGGAGAATATGTACTTCACCAAGATTGACGATGCCGATTATGCCATCAAACCCATGAACTGTCCGGGAGCAATGCTGGTCTACAAGCGCAGGATGTACTCTTACCGGGATTTCCCCATCCGCATGGGCGAACTGGGCCAGGTGCACAGGCACGAGCTGTCAGGCGCTCTCCACGGCCTGATGCGGGTAAGAACCTTTACCCAGGACGATGCCCATATCTTCATGCTGCCAGACCAGATTACCGATGAGATCATGGGTGTCATTGACTTTATCGATTATGTTTACAGCCTCTTTGGTTTCAAATATCATGTAGAGTTATCAACCAAACCAGAAGATTCCATGGGATCGGAAGAAGAATGGGATCGGGCTACCAATGCCCTCAGAGAGGCCATGGAAAAGAAGGGCATGGATTATATTGTAAACGAAGGCGACGGCGCTTTCTACGGTCCAAAGCTGGACTTCCATCTGGAAGACTCTCTGGGGAGAACCTGGCAGTGCGGAACCATTCAGCTGGACTTCCAGATGCCCCAGCGCTTTGACCTGACCTATATCGGCCCGGATGGAGAAAAGCACAGACCGATCATGATTCACCGGGTAATCTTCGGTTCCATCGAGCGGTTTATCGGCATTTTGACAGAACACTTTGCCGGCAAATTCCCCCTGTGGCTGGCGCCGGTGCAGGTAAAACTGCTGACGGTAACCGAAAAATTTAACGACTATGCGCTGGAAGTGGGAGCCGAACTGGAAGAAGCCGGACTGCGCGCTGCAGTAGATGTTAGAAACGAAAAGATCGGCTACAAAATTCGAGAAGCGAGAAACGAACGTACTCCGTATATCTGCATCATCGGCGAGCGGGAAGCCGAAGCAGGAACTCTGACTGTACGGTCCAGCAAAGCAGGCGAGCTGGGAGAAATGCGCGTGGACCAACTGAAGGCCAAATTACTCAAAGAAATTGAGGATAAGGATGTTTAGCAACTACGATAAAAAAGAACCGTGGAGGGACGGGGTCTATCTTTGTACTGCGGACAGCAGTTTTCAAGCCGACCTGTTGGAATCCAAGCTGCGCAGCGAAGGCATCCCCTGTGTCAAAAAGTATCAGGGTGCCAGCAATTTTCTTGAAATTGCCATGGGCGGCAACAGTGCGTATCCCATCGATATCTACGTGCCGGAGGAAACTTTGGAAGAAGCGAGAGCTGTCATTATTCCGGTGCCCATCGAGGATGATTTTGAAGAAAAATAGAGATGGATGTTAGCAGCTGCCAGCTGGAGGCTGCTCCTGGGCCGGTTCCCGGGAATGATCGCTGGAAAGAGTGTTTATGGCTGCCAGCGATAAAATGGGAAAAGTCGTTTCGAGGCCTTACAAACTTATGCGACAAAGGGGCTGATCACATCACTGGATGCGATCAGCCCCTTTCCTTTATGTTCACAACACACACTTACAACAAAAAACACAACACACACGATATTAAATCACAACACACACATTGCGGCCCCGTAACCGCTGGAAAAAGCGAACTGCAAATTGTAGCCGCCGGTATCCCCATCAATGTCCAGCACTTCCCCGATGAGAAACAGTCCGGGATATTGTTTGCTTTCAAAAGTTTTTGTATCCACTTCTGTCAGGCTGACACCGCCGCTGGTGGCCATAGCCGATCCGAACCCGGATGTACCGCTGATGGAAAAGAGATCCTCCCTCAGCAGAGCAGTCACCCGGCGCAGCTGGGAAATTGGCAACGAAGCCGCCCTGGCCGCCGGATCGGCCCCTGCCCTGAAAAGGAGAACTTCTGCAAAGCGCTTGGGAATTTGGAAACTATCTGCGATAAACGTGCCGGCTCTCCTGCGATCCCCGGACGCATCCGGCAGATCTGCCCGGGGAAGATAGCTGATTTTCAGCCTGCCTCCCGGCCGGACATAACGGGATAAATTGAGTACTGCCGGCCCGGAAAAGCTGTTGTGGGTAAACAGCAGGCCGCCTGTCAGGCTGTGATCATCGATCCTTACGATCGCTTCTGCAAAGGAAATGCCCGCAAGATCGCTGTAAGGATACTGCTGTACCGTCACTGGCACCAGCGCTGGTTTGGGCTTGATTATGCTCAGGCCCAGCCCCTGCAAAAGAGGGAGCATGCTGCCGTCCGACCCGGTCGCCGGATAAGAGCAGCCCCCGGAGGCCACGATAACCTGCTTGGCCCGCAAATGGCCGTTGATGAGAAACGTTCCATCATTCTCCGCGGCCAGAGATGTCACCGGACAACTCGTCCGCAGACTCCAGCCCTTTTCCCTGGCCTGGGCCAAAAGCAGATCCAGCACCTGCGCTGCATCCATAGACTTGGGAAAAATTTTTCCGTCCTCCCGCTCGACAAGCGCCAGTCCCCGCTCCGCAAAAAACTTCATCAAGGATAAATTGCTGGCTTTGTAAAGGGCAGGACGGATTTTTGTGCCGCCCGGACCATAGTGGCCGATAAAGTCTTTGATGCTGCCGCCGTGGGTAAGATTACATTGGCCGCTTCCTGAAAGAAGCAGCTTCTGTCCGGGTGATTGGGTTCTTTCAAGAATAAGCCCTCTGCCCGCCGGGCTGAAAGCGGCAAAGTAGAGACCGGCCGCTCCGCCGCCTATTATAATCCGATCATATACCATAATATTCCCCTAGTTTATCAATTCCTTCAAAAAGGAAGGCGCGCTTTCCAAGCTGTAATAAAAGGTGACTTCTTCGCCGTCAAAGACCGTATTCTTCTTAAAGGTGATCTCACAAATAAAGATGTCCGGATTCACCTCGCAAGTATCCAAAACCGTTTGAATCTGCTTTGGATCTTTTAAAACTGCTGCCTTTTTAAAGTAAGATGAATATTTGGGCTCTAACATAGATAATTCCTCCAATGCCTTTTTCCGTTTGGACGGATCGCATACATACACTTGAATTTCCTTTACATCATCTGCAGTCGGCCGCAGGGAGCGCAGCGACTTATGCTCATCCAGCCACTTCAATGTGCGGGTATCGGTGTCCAGCAGATTGAGATTGACCCCATCAACCGTATAGCCATTGCCCGGTACCAAGGTCTTGAAGGTGAGACAGACGCTGGCACAGGGGCGCTTTTTATCCAACTGTTCTTCATAGGTGCGATCAAGAAAATCCGCATCTAAGCATTTTAAAAAGGACTTGCGCTCATGTTCGTTAATCTGGATATCCTCATAGCTAAAAGAAGAATAGACGCTCAGCTCACCCTTGTTCAGCCGTTTTAGATTGCTTGCCAGATACAAATTTTTATATTCGCTGGATTCATAGATTTTTTTATAGGAAGCATTGCTGCAGAAGAACGATTCATCTACTAGATAGCTTCGCTGTAAATCCACTCCGTCTTTGTAATAATGAACTCCAAAGACCAGCCCGTCTTCTGCGGTCGGCATTTTTTGCGAATAAGCGGAAAGAATGTCCCGGTGCAGGGCGGCGATCGCCTGAATGTTTCCAGGCGTTTGATAAATTTCCTGTGCTGTTTTGCGGCCTCCTTTAAAGTAAGAGGGATCAAAACGGGGATCGCTTTCCCGAAGAGAAGTATCGTCCACCGCAACCTTGGAGACCAAAGCAGTATCGGGAATACGATTTTCATACCCAGTCCAATCAAAAATCAAAACGCACAAAAAGAGGATGGCGACTGCTGCGTAAGCGGCAAAGGCTTTTAATGCGGCAAGATCGAAAATGTGCAGCGACTTTTTTACCACCATTCGGCTGATGAGAAATGCTACCAGGCCGCCGCCGGCAAATCCGGCATAGGTAATCCATTTGGCACTCTGGCTGGAGAATAGAACCAACCCGGCCAGCGTCATACCAAAGAAGGTCAGCAGAAAACAGGCTGCTGTGTCCATCCCCCTGAAAACAAATGCTTTCTGGGTTCGCTCCAATTTACGCTTTTGATAGAAGAGGGATGAAAGGCCAAGCAAAATCAGACTGCCGGCCAGGTAAACCATGATCAACGGCGTCGACGGGGTTACAACCGATGGGTTTGTCAAACCAGTAAACGGTGAAAGACTGGTGATCAAAGCTTGCATGCTATCTCCCGTAACGTAACCGAAGAGAAATGCGCTGAAATAATAGGTCAACATGGTCATAAAAGTCGTAGCTAGAAAATTAAACCCGATCGCCGTAAAAAACTGAATGATGCCGCTTCCGCTGAGCACTGCGGCAAAAACAGAAATGGCATACACACATAGGACTGTCAGCAGTGTCTGACCGATCCAGCACAAAACCAAATGGTGGGAGAACACGTTCATATGGGATAAAATAGCGCTTTCATTTATGCTGCCCAATTCCTGCATATACGAAGTGGTTTTGGAAAAATACACAGGCTTGGCCAAAAAAAGCAGGACTATTCCGGTCAATATGACAGGAAGCGTGCTGAACAAAAGACCGGAAAGCACATTGGTATTGAACAGCCGATTCCTGGTAAATGGAAGCGCATGCATGATTGTTGCCGAACTGCGGCTGTACAAATAGCGGAATACCAAACTAGCGGCAATAACCGGCACCAACAGGCTGAGTGCTGCGTAAAACGGATAGGCCTGATTCAGCAGCGGATTTATAAAGCCTGCAAGACGGCCTTCATGTTTATAGTTAGCCAGAATCGGGACAATACCAGCAACTAAATAGGCTAGAAACGCAACTACCGGCAGTGCCCAGAACCTGCGGAAATTTTCTTTAATCATAGGTGCGGATAAGCTAAAATAAGATGTCTTCATTTTCTGCGCCTCCCAGTTCATAAATAAAAATTTCTTCCAGTGTGAGGGGCAGCATGTCAAAAATAGCCGGGTGGGTGGACCGAATCTGACTTTCTACCTTCTCTTTTTTCTCTCGGACAATGAGCAAATCCACGGAGCCGCGCCTTTCCTGATGCAGGATGTTAAGGCCTTGGTATGGATTCTCCATTGGCTGGCGGTAAGCAATCTGAATCTTATGCACGTCGGACTTTAGGTCATCCAAATCACGCTCAATGACCATGGAGCCAGCTGATAAAATACCGATACAGTCACAAACGCCCTCCATTTCCCTAAGATTATGAGACGAAACTAGTACAGTCATTTCTCTGTCTGCCACATCATCCATGACTAACTGCCAGACCAGCTTGCGCACAATCGGATCCAGACCGTCAATGGGTTCATCCAAAATCAAATAATCCGGATGAGCTGCCATGACCAGCGCAAAGGCAGCCTGCTTCTGCATGCCCTTGGAAAATTGAGACAGCTTCCTGCGCAAATCCAGTTTAAAGCGCATAATGGTAGCGTCGAACTGGCTCTGATCCCAGGTCGGATAGAGACCGCGGAAAAAGTTGGCCAGATCGGTCAAATTATAGCAAGATAAAAAATAAAGATCATCGGGAATATATCCTACTCTTTCCTTAATGGCCAGATTGTCGTAAACAGGCTGTCCGGCAATGGTGATTCGTCCGCTGTCGGGCCGCAGCACTCCGGTAATATGTTTAATAATTGTTGTTTTTCCTGCTCCATTGGTTCCAACAAGTCCATAAATGGAACCCTTTTTTATCGTTATGTCTAAATTTTTTAAAGCCTGAAAACTATCAAAACTTTTATTGACCTTTTCGACCTTGATCATTTCCAGCCCTCCTTCTCATTCAATACTTCTTCAAAGAGACGTCGAATTTCTGGCGGGGTGACACCCAGATAAAAGAGCTCTGCGACTTCATTGCGGATCCGATCCATGACTTCAGCCACTTTCTTGGGATCAGCGTTGGCATTCGCCTGGTCAGCGGCAAATGTACCCAGCCCGGATGAAGTATAGACATAGCCCTGCCGTTCCAGTTCCCGGTATGCCTTTTGAACGGTGTTTGGATTCACAGTCAGCATTCGGGACAGCTCCCGAACAGAAGGCAATTTTTCTCCGCTCTTCAAAACGCCGGAAATAATCATCTCTTTTAAGTTGTCAACCACCTGCTCGTAAATGGATTTACGGCTTTTTAGGTCCAGTTGAAACATACGGCAAGAACCCCCATTCTTTTAGTATATTAAGTGTACTATCTCGCATAGTACACTGTCAAGAGGAATCTTTACGAGCCGCTGAAAAAATGGTATAGTAAACACATCAGAAAAGCGGCTGCGCCGCAGAGAAAGGGGAAACATACATGAATGGAAGCAAAAAACCCGTGATCAGCGCCCCCGATAGCAATGGGGTCCGCTA
Source organism: Clostridia bacterium (assembly GCA_902363595.1). GTDB lineage: Bacteria > Bacillota > Clostridia > Peptostreptococcales > Anaerovoracaceae > Hominibacterium > Hominibacterium faecale. The sequence goes on from CABJAP010000002.1 coordinate 225,313, forward strand.
TTATCAAATGGGGCAGCAGGTCTCTGAGCCCGCGCCGCCATCCGGTGAAACAGGCAGCCAGCCGCAAGAGGAAGAGACGGCACTTCCAGTTTTTGAAGAAGGCGGGGAACTTGATCAGGCGGCAGATGGGAATATAAAACCAGGGGAGGAAGCAGGTTCCGGAGGAGCGGGCGGATCTGGAATTCCGCCGGAGGCATGCAGCGGTGGACCTGGGGGACCCGGGGGCCGGAAAAAATCGCTGAAAAAGCCGCTGATCATCTTTGGCTGTATTCTGCTGGCCATGGTCCTTTTGGGCGTGTCCTGCAGCCGGATGGAGCGAAATTCCGACAGCCAGTACGCCAAGATCAGCGATGACCATATCAGCGTGCTGCATATTAACGGAACTATCAGCGGCGAAAGCAGCGATTCACTGTACAGTGAGAACACCTATAATCATCAGTGGGTTCTCAATCGGCTGGACGACGCAATCGGCAATCCCAACAATAAAGGGCTGATTCTTTATGTCAATACGCCGGGCGGTGGAGTTTACGAAACGGATGAGATTTATCTCAAAGTAAAAGAATATCAACAGACAGGAAGGCCAGTTTATTCAGCAATGGGGTCCATGGCGGCTTCCGGAGGCTACTATCTTTCCGCGCCTGCAGACAAGATTATTGCCAACCGCAACTGTTGGACCGGCTCTATCGGTGTGACCATCGGCACACTTTTCGACGTTTCTGAGTTTTTGCAGAAATATGGGATCAAAACGGTAACCATCACATCGGGAAAAAACAAGGCCATGGGGAGTTATGTCGATCCAATGACAAAGGAACAAAAAGAAATTTTTCAATCTCTGGTTGACGAAGCTTATGAGCAGTTTGTAGGAATTGTTGCCGAGGGAAGGCATATGGACGTAAGTCAGGTGAAAAAACTGGCTGACGGCAGAATTTACACGGCAAAACAGGCGTTGTCCAACGGGCTCATTGATCAGATCGGAACGCTGGATGAAGCTGTTTCCGACATAAAGAACCAGTATGGCCTTGAAGAATGTGAAGTTTACAATATGAAATACGAAAACACAAGTCTGCTGGGCGGGCTTTTGGGACAGATAAAGGAGCTGAACAAAGGCGGAAGCAAGGGCGATGTGGCAGCATTACTGGAGCTGATGAGCGATCAGGGCGAGGTGCCCATCAGCTATATGTCGGAGCTTCGCAAATAAGGTGATTGGTCTGACGGGGGCGCGGCGCAAGCGGCCCCCGTTTTTAGAAGCGTGCCTGGCCGGGAGTCTTGTGCAAATAGCCAGGGGTTCTGGCGGGGTATGGATGAACGTTACCACAACCACGGAGGAAAAAACTATGAACCGAATTTTAATAATCGAGGATGATCCCACTCTCAATGAAGGAATTGCCATGACCCTGGAGGGACCGGACGTTCATCTGCAGCGGGCGGAAACCCTCAAACAAGCCAGAGAAATCATAAAGGCGCAGCTGCCGGATTTGATTCTCCTGGATGTGAACCTGCCCGACGGCAATGGATTTGAATTTTGTAAAGAACTCAGGCAGCAGACGGACCTGCCGATTATTTTTCTCACGGCCAACGATATGGAGCTGGACATCGTCCGCGGACTGGAGCTGGGCGGAGATGATTATATTACCAAGCCTTTCAGCCTGATGATCCTGCGGGCCAGGGTCAACTCCGTGCTGCGGCGCCGAGGAGATAAGCAGACTGCGGAGCAGAGTGCTCTTTTCCGCAGCGGCGGCCTGAATTTGGATTTTTACAATATGAATTTTTCAAGAGACGGACAACCGGTCATCCTCAGCAGGACGGAACAAAAATTGCTCAAGCTGCTGGTGGTCAACCAGGGACAGGTTTTATCCAAAGAACTGCTTTTGGATCGGGTATGGGGGACCGAATATGTGGACGACCATGCGCTGACGGTGACCATAAAGCGGCTGCGGGACAAGCTGGGCACCAGGCAGATCAAAAGCATCTATGGGATCGGATACAGATGGGAGCAAGAAGATGAATGAACAAAGGCAAATCAGTAATAAATGGTTTTATAAGGTTTATGGAATTTATGGCGCTGTTTTCATTTTAATCTGCGCAGGGCTCACAGCAGTTTGTTTCCTGGACATCTACATTCGGTTTATCGTACCCGCCGCTCTGGCGCTCCTGGCCTTGACGGCGGTTTTGTTTGTGCTGCATCTCAAACAAGGTGTGCTGTTGATTTTTGATCAATGCAATGAACTTCTGGATCAGGCGATTGCCGGCAGCCCGCTGCCCATGGTCAATGAAGAAACCGAACTTGCGGCCTTTGCGGTTAAGCTGGCAAGATTTGTGGCTATGCGGGATAAAGCCTTCCAAGATGCTAAAGTACAGAAAACCCAAATTGAAACGCTGCTGGCGGATATTTCCCATCAAACGAAAACACCCATCGCCAACATTCTCCTTTATAGCCAGCTGATTGCGGAAAGATCCCTTGAAAACCGAGAGCTGATTGAAAAGCTGGCCAGTCAGTCAGAAAAACTGCAGTTTTTAATCCGCAGGCTGGTGGAAATGTCCCGATTGGAAAACGGCATTATACGATGTGACGTCAGGGAGGGGCAGCTGCGCGATTTTCTCCTTCAGGTTATCGGCGACTATTATGATAAGGCGCAAGGGAAAAATCAGGAGATTCTGCTGGAATGTCCCCAGGATGCCGCCGCTGTTTTTGACAGCAAGTGGCTCAGGGAAGCGGTGGGAAATATTGTTGATAACGGGATTAAGTATACTCCCATTGGAGGCAGTATCAAGCTTTCGGTAACCATCTACGAAATGTTTGCAAGGATTGATATTTCCGATACGGGACGGGGTATCACGGAAGAGGACATTCCTAAGATCTTTGAAAGATTCTACCGGGGCGCGGACGCCGCCGCTGACGAAGGTCTGGGCCTGGGACTCTATCTTGCCCGGGAAATGATAAGCGCCCAGAGGGGATATATAAAAGTGAGCTCTGAGCCGGAAAAAGGCAGCTGCTTCAGCGTTTTTATTCCGGCCTTTGCCTGAAAAATATCAAAACTGTTACTTTTCCGAGAGAGTCTGGTTACTATTATCCATTAGACTATAGCCATAATAAACGAGGAGGGGCAAAAAGATGTCTGTATTAAAAACAGTAAACTTAAAAAAATATTATGGCAAGGGAGCAAGCCTTGTAAAAGCGCTGGACGGCGTGAATCTGGAAGTGAAGCAGGGAGAATTTGTAGCCATCGTGGGAACATCCGGAAGCGGCAAGAGTACGCTGCTGCACATGATGGGCGGACTGGATCGGGCCACGGAAGGGAAGGTATACATCAATGATCACGATATTTTTTCCATGAAAGATGATGAACTGACTATTTTCAGAAGAAGGAATATCGGGTTTGTGTTTCAGAACTATAACCTGGTGCCGATTTTAAATGTATATGAAAACATTGTGCTGCCCATGGAACTGGATGGACACAGAGCAGAGCGGGGATATGTGGACCATATCATACACATTCTGGGCCTGACGGAAAAAAAGACCCAGATGCCCAATCAGCTTTCCGGCGGACAGCAGCAGAGAGTGGCGATCGCGCGGGCCCTGGCGACAAAGCCGGCGATCATCCTCGCCGATGAGCCGACGGGAAACCTGGACAGTGCCACAAGCCAGGATGTGATCAGTCTGCTCAAGACCACCAGCCGCGAGTTCGAACAGACCATGGTGATGATTACCCATAATGAAGAAATCGCCCAGACGGCTGACCGCATCGTTCGCATTGAAGACGGAAAGATCGTCAGAAGGTAGGTGGCTGGCATGTATGAGACGCAAAATAAAAAGGTGATCAACCGCCTGGCTAAATCCGACCTGAAATCGAAAAAGATGGGAAATCTCTTCACCATGATTACCATCGTTATCGCCGCCAGCTTGCTGCTGGTAATGGGCTTGTTTCCCGGAACCGTAAAACTGGATCTGCAGCGCCAGCTGGAATACGCCCAGGATGTCATGTACATGGGTGTAACCAAAGATCAGATCAAAAATCTGCAAAAGGACGACCGGTTTTCCTATATGACCTATGATAAGATGGGCGAACGCATGGAAATGGATGACTATATTATTTCCCATGTGTATTTTGACGGCGCTTCAACGAAAATCAAAACAACAGAACTGACAGAAGGAAAACTGCCGGAAAAAAAGAACGAGGTTTTAGTATCGAAAGGCTACATGAAAAAAATTGGAAAGAAGGCCGAAGTGGGGACAAAGATTGAGGTGCCGCTCCTTTCCGGTAAAACAGAAGTGTGTGTTGTTTCAGGCTTTACCAAAGACGTAAAGAATACAAATATTTATCAGATCCGCCATTCCAGGGCTTATGCGGAAAAGGGGAGTACCTTAAAGGATGTAAACTACGACGTGCTGGCAAAGGTGGCAGGCGCCAAGTCCATGACCCAGGATCAATTTTTAAACGTGATTCGGGATGCGGCAAAGAAGGCGGCGATTCCCAGAAGCCAGGTGAATGAAAATAACCATTTTGTTGGTACCCTGCCAGCCGGTAAGTTCGATCCGGAAATGGTGACCATTGCCATTGTGGGAATCATTATCCTGGCAGCCGGAATTATGGTTATCTACAGTATCTTCTATATCTCCGTAACCGGCAAGACAAGGCAGTATGGACAGCTGCGGACACTGGGCATGACCAGAAAGCAAATCCGAAAGCTTGTCAGGCGGGAAGGCTTTATCCTGGCCCTGCGGTCTCTGCCCATCGGATTGGCGCTGGGAGGAATCTTCTCTTATGCCGCCAGACCGGGAGGCTTTTCGCTGACCAATACGGTGGTAATGGCATTGATCGTTATAGCCATTATTCTGATAACCGTTTTGCTATCGGTCCTCAAGCCGGCGAAAATGGCGTCCATGATATCACCGATCGAGGCTGCCAACTACTCGGCTTACCAGGGAGAAGGTGGGAAAGCGCAGACGAAAAAACTGCAGAGAAAAATCACCCCCTTTACCCTGGCCAAAATGAATAGCGCCAGAAACCGCAAAAAGACTTTTGTAACCATGCTTTCACTGGGCATTGGAGGCATACTCTTTATCGGCGCCGTTACCTTTGCCGTGTCCATGGATAAAGAAAAATTCGTGCGCCAGGGGCCGTTTGAGGCCGGAGAATTTGTGATCGAGATCTCCGGCAATGCTTCGGAAACCGCCAAGCATGGTGAAATGGAAATCAAGCTGCAAAAGCCCTTCAGCGATCAGCTTTATGATCAGGTGAACGACATTCCGGGCGTTAAGAAGATTCACTCTTTTCCGGGCGCGGAGATTGAATACGATTATCAGGATCAAAGCAAGGCTGCTGATACCGTGTCGTTGTTTACAAGAGACGAAGTACCTGAGATCAAAAAATGCCTTGAGTCCGGCGCTTTGGATTATGATGATATGTTGAAAAATGATAAGATTCTCATTCGCGGCAATGACCAGGCAGAAGAGATTTTCGGCTGGAGATTTGAAATCGGGGATGAGGTAACACTTCACTATTGGGATGGCAAAGAGAAGACCAAGACCTACCAGGTGGCAGGGACGATCGATAATTATAAAGATGGCTTTTTAAACGGCTGGTTCCTGCTCCCCGATGAAGAGGTGGAAAGGCAGGTTCCTGGGGTGGATCTGACTGATACGTGGATTGTTTCGACAGACCCGGAGTCTACAAACAAGGTGGAGGCTTCTCTGGACCGGCTGATGGAACAGAATCCAAACCTGATCATGACGGCGCTGAGAACCCACAGGGTTGAATATGAGGCCAGCGCCAACCAGATGATCTTGGCTATCCTCGTTATGGTACTCTTTATCGTACTGTTCAGCATGATCAATCTTATCAATACGTTGATTACCAATTTCATGTCCCAGCGAACCGAACTGGCTATGCTTCAGTCCATCGGTATGACAAGAGGGCAGATCAAAACGCTGGTAATAGGAGAAGGCTTGGTGCTGGCTGTGGGCAACGTGATCATTTCCCTGATCTTCGGATCTCTTTTGGGCTACGGTGTCTGCAGGCTGTTCGGGTACATGGGCGTTGATTATATGGTTTACCAATTTCCTTTGGCATATAGTTTGATTTACATTGGGGTCGTGGTACTGGTTCCATGCCTGATTGCGCTCTTTATGATCCGAAAGTTCAAGGGGCAGAGTCTGGTAGAACGGCTGCGAGAAATATAGCAATGATCGTCACCCTCAGCGTGTCGCTTTTCAACCACCAGCTCGTGGATGGTGAAAAGAGTATACGATGCGAGCCCTGTTGAGCATCTTATACCTTGCAACCTGTGTACTTTCAGGGTTCGCTGAGGGCTGGCGTATTCCATAGGAATTCCCTATTCAAATAGGACCAGACCGAAATACCGTCCGTCCGCGCCCTTTTCGGTTACCACGTCGATTTCATAGCCATTGGCCCGTACAGTTGCGAAAACATCGATGCCGCAGCCTTCCATCGAAGGAATTGTTTTTTTAGGAAAGCGGCATCTGTTCAAGGAACAGGTGCTGCATAGCATGCAGGGGCCGGAGCCGAACGCAATGGTTTTATAATAACCGTCTAAAAAGAGTTCTCGGGATAAAGCAACGGCAGCCTGCTTGATATCTCCAAGGCGCGAGGTAAAGAGAATGCCTTTGTTAAATGCATCCAGCATCTTCTGCGTGCGGTCATAGTCCGGCGTATAAGGCGGACAGCACAGGTTGGTGCCGTAGCAATCACATCCATATTGGCAGCGGTAGCGCGTCCAGGCCGCAGTTTTTACAGTCCTGGCGTCGATGACTTTCGCCTCATCCATCCCCAGACGGCTCAGTAGATCAAAATACTTTTTCAATGGTATCCTCCTTGGGTAATCGGTTGTCTTTGAGGTAAAGTATATAGAACCATAAGAAAATTTGCAAGCTGCACAAAATTTTTAGTGTACATTTGGCTTGTTTTTGTGTATAATAATCTACAGTGCAGATTATTCATATAGTCTGCTGAACAGGCTCCCGTAGCTCAGGGGATAGAGCGTCGGTTTCCGAAGCCGTGCGTCGCACGTTCGATTCGTGTCGGGAGCACCACGTAAAAACCCGCCATAACGCAGTGTTTCAAGCGTTTGGCGGGTTTTTTGCTTTTGATGAATGAGAAAGGGTCCGCCCGGCACGCTTAAACAGTGCCAAGCTAACTTTTATTTCTCCCCTTTACCAGGACCAATTAGAATACGAATCATAGCATGACAGTGGGCAGCGAGCTCTTCTTTTTCATCGTCAGCAAGCGCTGATGCTGCATCACTTAATTGGAATAAAGACAGTAGAAACGCGAGTTCATTTTCTCCGTAGGGATTAGAGAGCAGTGCCAGCGGATCCGTATTAAGTCCGTCAGCGACTACTTCAACTGTATCAATTCTTGAGCTGCTGTTTCCTTTCAGTATGTCCTGCAACGTAGTCCGTGAGATGCCAATTTCATTTGAAAACTCAGCCAGCGTCTTGTTGCTGTTTTTATAAGCGATCTTCACACTGTTGGAAAAATTATCTTGCAATGTCATGTTATCCCTCCCTTCAATCTTATGGTAAGGGGATTCGACAAAATACGATAGAACAAAGTACCGGTATAACATACCAATATACCGGCCAAAGGACAATCCTGTTGAGAAAACGGTCAAATTGTTGAAATTGCAGACGCCGTAGGGCCGAAAGCGAACAAAAAACGGTTAAGGAATCTGTTACGAAGCCATAATAATATTAACGAAATGGGGTGATAAAAATGAAGGAAATGATAGGCCATGAGCAGTTGAAAGAGTATGTGGTTTTTTTAGAGGAAGAAGAGCGAAGCTCGTCAACAATCGAAAAATATACCAGAGATATCCGCGCTTTTCTGCTCTTTACTGGTGGGCAGGAAATTACAAAGAATTTGGTTATTTCCTACAAGGAAAAGCTGAAAGCAGCGTATGCACCGGCAAGTATTAACTCAATGTTAGTCGCAATCAATGGATTTTTGCAATACTTAAAGCTGCAGGAATGCTGTGTCAAACAACTGAAAATTCAGAAGCGGATTTTTCAGGACGAGCAAAAAGAACTGACAAAAGCAGAATATATGAGGCTGCTCAAAACAGCGGAAAACAGAAGAAATGAGCGGCTTTTTCTGCTGCTGCAAACCATCTGCGCTACCGGAATCCGGGTTGGAGAACTAAAGTTTGTCACAGCTGAAGCGATTGAACAGGGAAAAGCGGCTGTAGATAATAAAGGAAAGAACCGTATCGTTTTTCTCCCGGGAAAGCTCTGTAAGGCACTGAAAAAATACAGAAAGAAACGGGGAATTACCACAGGGAGTATCTTTGTTACCAGAACGGGAAAACCACTGGATCGAAGCAATATCTGGAAAGAAATGAAAGGATTGTGCGAAGAGGCAGGGGTTTCGGTGAAAAAGGTGTTTCCCCACAATCTGCGCCACCTTTTTGCGCGCTGCTACTACGCCATGCACAGAGACATCGCCAGATTAGCCGATATCCTGGGGCATAGCAGCATAGATACGACCCGCGTCTATATGGTATCTACAGGTAGTGAACACCGTTCACAAATTGAACAATTAAAACTTGCCTGTATGAACCCGTGACCCAACCAAAAAACCACATAATCGAAATTATGTGGTAACCGGTACCGACATCACTTTTAATCGAAAAAATAAATAATTACATAAATAAGAAATTGATGGATATGATTGGATTTTCCCTGATAGAAACTAAGAACTTTACACGTTTAAGGCGATTTTTACGGCGAGCCATTGACAAATGTATAGGATGGTTTTATACTAAAACTACTTAATTCTGTCTGGGCTTTAAGAGTACCGCCACATAATTTCGATTATGTGGTAACCCGAAACGGAGCGTATCAAAATCTTGCCTGCGTAAAGGCGGCTGAGAATAGATATCGACCTCATTTTATGCGATAAGACAGCGCAAATTAATCACTACGAGGGAAACAGCGGGGAAGCTAAGCAGAATACCGCTGTTTTCTTGATTTTATCGTATATTTGGTAAGGACAGGAAACCCGTACATCGTATACTTC
>CABJAP010000002.1:234378-418911 GCA_902363595.1 Clostridia bacterium
CCACATAATTTCGATTATGTGGTAACCCGAAACGGAGCGTATCAAAATCTTGCCTGCGTAAAGGCGGCTGAGAATAGATATCGACCTCATTTTATGCGATAAGACAGCGCAAATTAATCACTACGAGGGAAACAGCGGGGAAGCTAAGCAGAATACCGCTGTTTTCTTGATTTTATCGTATATTTGGTAAGGACAGGAAACCCGTACATCGTATACTTCCAATAAAAAAGAGCGGCGGTTTTCAGGCTTTGGATCGCCTGATTGGGACAATGTGAAAAAGAAGGGACTGATTTTAGCTTTATGTCTACGAACAAACAGCGGCAAGTACCAGCGAAGGGTACAAGGCATCGTGCGCTTACGGTGGTCGGTGTTGTGCTGTGCATTATTCTGATACCTGTGCTTGCGATCAACATTACACTAATTGTCAAAAGCTACATCCATGATGAAGAGGTGCCGAGCGTGGGCGGATATCTGCCCATGATCGTAATGACGGACTCCATGTATCCGCAGATCCACAGCGGCGACCTGATTATCTGCCGCACGACAGATGCGCAGACCGTGAAAAAAGGCGACGTGATCGCCTTCTTCGATCCGGCGGGAAACGGCAGCAGCGTAGTCACGCACCGGGTAGTCAAGGTTGTGAAAAAGGATGGAGCGCTGTTCTTCCGAACCCGGGGCGATGCCAACAATACGGCTGATGCAGAGCTGGTTCCCGCAGAAAACCTGGTGGGCACCTATGTGAAACGGATCCCCGGGGCCGGAAACGCGGCGATGTTTTTACAAACTGTACCGGGACTCATCGTTTGCGTGATTTTGCCTCTGATTCTGCTGATTGGATACGACTTTATCCGCCGCAGGAGATATGAAAAGAAAAAAGCGCAGGATACCGATGCACTGCTGGCGGAGCTGCAGGCGCTGAGAGAAGAAAAAAGCAGTCCGCCTCCTGGGAAATCCGGCCCTGAGAACAGGGCATCCGGCAGGAAGAGCTGACCATTTACTGTCATGTCTGTCCCCATGCCACGATGGAGATTGAATGGAATAAAAGCCGCGTTTTATGGTATAAGAAATTATATGTTTTATCAGCGGCGCATTACCGGGCAGCTGTGCGCAAAAATTGCTGCACAGGGCGCGGATCAAAAAGATGAAGGAAAGGAGTAATATGCAATGAAAAAGAACAAAGCAATGCGGCTGGCATCCTGTCTGCTGGTGCTCACTCTGCTGACGGCCTGCATGATCAGCGGGACGTTTGCCAAATATGTGTCCGGCGACACGACCAGCGATACGGCCAAGGTCGCCAAGTGGGGTGTAACTGCCCAGGCCAGCGGTTCGCTGTTTGGAAAGGCCTATAACATCAATACAGCAGCAACTGACGGAGATGAGATTGCTGCCACTTCCACAAACGTCTCCGGCACAGACAATGTAGTAGCCCCAGGCACGAAAAACACCAAGGGCCTGATCCTGAGCATTTCCGGCACACCGGAAGTAGCCAATACGGTCGCTGCCGCGGTACCCAAAGACAAGACCAATAGTGACATTTTTCTGAAAGAGGGTACTTATGGGGTGATGGCGGAAGCGAACGGCGTAACAGCGGCTAATGTGACTGACTATTATGTTGAAAGTAGTGGCACATATACAAAAGCAACTAATGGTTCCTTTAATGCGGACACAACTTATTATAAACTGGTTGATGAAGCTGCAGTCGTAAATGACTATTATCCTATTAACTGGAAAGTTACACCGAAAACAGGAACTGCAGCTGGAAATATCAAGAAGGGAACCGAGCTTTTGACATCAATTAAAACCGTATTTGGTTCGACATCTAATAATGCAGGCGTAGCTCTGGATAATAGCTGCACCATCACCTGGGAATGGCCGATTGGTACTGATGCTGCTAACAACGATGCCGCCGATACAATTCTCGGCCATCTTATGAATACAAATAGTAAGGTGGTTAAGCAGGATGCAGGTGCTGCAACCTATCAGGCAGTGGCTGATGCTGACTACAGCACAAAGCTGGCCTTCAACGTCGAGCTGTCTGTAACCCAGATCGACTAACGTTTTCAAAGGAAGCTTTTATACATAAGGAACTCCGCCGGCCTGCCGTGGCCGGTCCGGCAGAGTTCTCTTTTGCTTTTTCGAAAATCCGCAAAACCAGGGGTTTTCGAAAAAGTAAAAGTCTGGCCAGAGAATAAAGAAAAGGGAGGTAGCTGTCGATGAAACGACAATCCGGCGCTGAGCTGCGAACTCAGGAAAAGAAAAACAAGCGCAGAGGATTCATGATCGTAATCGCACTGCTGATCATTTCTCTGTTGTCCAGTGCGGCGGCTTTGGCTGACCGTCTGGCTGACCACATCCCGGCGGAGCGGGAGACAATCGCGCTCACAAATTCAGACGGCTCCAAAAACGTGACCGATATGGAGCTTTTGCGCATATCCGGCAAAAACGGTGAAAGGCAAATCGTGGCTGCGGGAGAAAACGGTGAAGAACTCATCGCTCCTGGCATGATAAAAAACCATACCTTTCAAATAAGAAACGTGGAAGACATTTCAATGGACTATACCGTGACCGCAGAGCCAAAGATAGAGCCGGCCTCAACGGACGTTCCCCTGGAAATCCGATTGAGGACGCAAGACGGAGACTACCTGATCGGCGGTCCCGATCAATGGGTTTCCTTAAAGGAGATAAATGAGGCGGAAGGAAAAACCACCCTGGATGTGAACCAGGCGGACGAATACACACTGCAATGGCGGTGGCCCTTTGATTCCGGCGACGACACTTACGATACCCAATTGGGAAATACGGCACTGAAACAAGAGCTTATTCTGTCTGTCAGGCTTAAGACCGTCGCCACGCCCACGCCGGATCCGCTGCCGCCGACAGAACCGACAGAGACGATCCCCCAGCAGCCAACAACAACACCAGTACCGGATGAAAGCAGCCAGCCGGAGCAGGACAAAAACCCTGCGCAGACAGAGAAAGACCGTCAGAAAATCAGCTCTGGCGGCGGAACGGATGCGACTCAAGAAAAAGGCAAAGGAGGCCCGGCAAAGACCGGCGACCGCAGTTACCTGCCATATATCCTTCTGGCAGCGGCTGCCCTCCTGGTAACTGTGCTGGTGCTGATCAAACGGGACAAAAAGAAGGAGGAGACAAATTCTGAAGGCCAAAAGAAATCATAAACGAATCGGGATCGGGAGGCTCTGTCTGCTGGCAGTCGCCGCCCTGATCATCGGTTTGAACGTATATTATTTTAACGCGCACCGTCTGGCGGGAAACTCCCTGCCGATGCCTTTCGGGTACGGAGCGGCAGTCGTATTGTCAGGAAGCATGGAGCCGGCCCTCTCCACCGATGACCTGATTTTTGTCCGTAAGACCGGCGACCTGAAAGCGGGGGACATCATTGTGTATCAGGATCGGGCCCAGCTGGTGGTTCACAGGATCATCGCTCTGGATGAGAATACCGTACGAACCAAAGGCGATGCCAACCAGGCAGCCGACCCGCCAGTTGACCGGCCGCAGGTCAAAGGTACGGTGATTGGACATATACCCTGGGCAGGACGACTTGTCAGCGCACTGCAGACTCCGGCGGCGATTATCGGAATTCTTATTGCCGCAATCGCGCTCATCGAATGGTCCTATCGCCGGGAGAAAGCCTGCGCAGATCGGCAGCAGCAGCGCATCCGAAGTGAAATCGAACGTTTAAAGCAGGAAAAGGACAGAGATCAGAAATAAGGAAAGGAGACCGCCGGCATGGAACAGAGGCAGAACAAGCAAAAAAATATGGCATGGAAAACGGCCGCTGTTTTGTTTTGCCTGTGTTTGATTTCCTTGTGGGCGCTTTCCGGGACCCTGGCCAAATATGTCAGCTCCGATACTGCCGGAGAAAAAGCCCGTGCGGCCTCGGTTGTCTTTCATGTGAAAGATCAAGATGGCGTGAAGAGTCTGGATCTGACCAGCGAGTTAGCCCTTGCCGGCCTGCAGCCGGGACAGAAGAAAACGCTGCCATTTTCAGTTGTCAATTACGAAGGCTCTGCAATCAGCGAAACGGCCATGGAATACACGATTTCCATTGAGACAACAGGAAATCTGCCTTTAACGTATTCCTTACAGGCAGATTCTGGCGGACTTGATTCTCCAGCGGCCTCGCCATCCGAAAAAGCCACCTGGAGCGGCGGCAAGCTGCCGGCAGCTGCAAAAGAAACCCATTCCTATACGCTGACGGTTCAATGGCCGTCTGATAAAAACAGTGCTGAGTATAGCGCCGAGATCGACTCGGTATATCTGAACGTAGAGGCCGTGCAGAAAACGCCCGGGGCATGAAAAGAGGTGCAGCGTGAAAAAATGCTTTAAAATACAAGACAAACTGAAACGACCACTTCTCATTTGCCTGGCCGCGATCCTCGTTCTGGCCGGTATTGCGGGAGCCAGATACGTGTTGACCTGGGACAGCGGCTCCCAGCTGGCAGGTGCGGCAGACTTCTATTTCACCAGCGATTTACTGGAAGAGGTAAAGACAGGGGAAAAGGCGCTGATCCGGTATATTGACCCTCAGACGGGAAGCTTTACCATTGAACTGCACAATTTTGCGGATTCAAAGCGGATCACGGAGGAAGACATTACATACGAGGTCACGGTAACCGGTGGAACAGTAAATGATCCACAAACAGGCAAACTGATAGGGAGCCAGAAAACTACAAATTCCATCACCATTACACCTGATTCAGGAAAGGATCGGGTGGAGGTGACAGCTGCCAGTACGGCACCTTACAAAAAAGAACTGAAAGCAAGCTTCCAATTGACCGGGGGCAATCAATATCAGGTGGATGATACAGCAGGCAGCACGGCTGCGGTATTAACGATGACCTGCACAAAAGAAGGAACGCAGGCAATTACGTTGAAACTTCCCGAAAATGTTGTCCCCGATGCCACCGACAGCCGGGTAACAAAGCCAGGGGACAGCTATCAGTTCACGGTAACAGAAAAAGGTGTTTTTTCACTGGTACTGCTGAAAAAGGAAACGAAGCAAAACTTAAAAAAAGAACTGGTACCCTTTGAGAATGAAATTGATATGACAGCGAAGGCAACCTGATCTTATGGATGAGGCGGAGGGAGAGGCATGAGAATGAAGATAGATCAAATATCCGTTATGCAAAAGAAGAAAAAGGCAGACATTTTAGTGGCACTGCTGACCGTGTGCCTGCTTCTGTTCACACTGGGAATGGCAGGCAGGCAGGTTTATGCAGAGGATCATACCGTTCTGATTACCATGGATGATACGGTCCGGCTGCAGCTGCCGGTATCAGACGGTGCGGTCCTCCTGCCCGAATGTCCTCCGGAAATCGCGGCGCTTCACAAGCAGGAAGCAGGGGATGGGGATACCTTTGCCGGCTGGCAGGAAAAAGGCGCTGATGATTCTGTGGCTGCCCAAAAGGCAGGTGCAGCTTTTCCAGTAGGTGAAAAAACTACGGTTGCCCTGAAGTCCGTATGGCGGTCTGCTGACAGGGATGAGACAAAGGAGCCCATAGAGCCAAAGAAAGCTGCGGCTGCTGCCAAATCTTCGGTCAAGTCATCCCCTGCGGCTGCTGCCGTTTCACAAAAGACGGTCTATGTAAATCAGAGCACTGGAGTCGATACCAATGATGGAACAAAAGACCAGCCGGTTAACACTCTGGATGCGGCGGCTGGTAAGCTGACCAAAGCGGCCGATGGGGGGACGGTTGAGAATAATAAAATCCTAATCCAGGGAAAGTATAGTCTGGGTACTGGCAGGGAGATAACATTATTTGCAAGGGATAAATCCGTTCCGGTAACCATAGAGGGCGATCCTGAGAAGGATGCTGAGTTAAGTCAGAAATGGACAACGGATCAGACGGAATCCTTTGTTAATCTGGACGATGACCTGTGCCTGCAAAAGATGAAAGCAACCGGGATCGAACATATATACGGGCAGGGGCATAACATAACAATCGGGGAAGGGGTAAATAATTACGGGAACATAGAAGGGATTAACGGAGCAAGATACTTCTATTTGTATGGAGCTGGAAATAATGAGATTCTTAATAAGAAGGTCGGGGAGATTGTAGTCAGGAGCGGAAAAACAACAAGAATTGCCGGTTATGTGAGAAGTAACCCAAGCCTTGATGCACAGAACCTGCCCGCAAAGATCACAATATCCGGAACGGCTGAGGTAGACACCATTATTACAGGCAATGCCAGCGGACAGGTAATAAATGCAGAGGCAGAGATTACGGTAGCTGGAGGGAAGGTAGGGACCCTGGTTGGAGGTAATCAGGGGTTTAATGCTGCGCCGTCCGATTTCTGGGGTAATACAGCCATCCGCATTTCAGGAGGAACGGTCAACAATGTCCTGGGTGCGGGAACGGGTCGGAATCAAAGTATTCCTACCTATACCGGCCATCTGTCCATTGAAGTTTACGGCGGGAACGCAAAAAACATTTATGGCGGCGGATCGGCTGCTTTTGTTACGAAAGACGGTAAGGTAGACATTAAGATTAGCGGCGGTACGGTAGGGGATGTCTTTGCAGCGGGCCAGGGCGGTGATGGAGCGATCGTCGCCCCAGATAGCGGCAAATCATTTACTGAATCTCAAGATCTGTTTGGGAGCATGCTTGGAACAGCGACGATCACCATTGCAGACAATGCTGTAGTTACGGGCAATATCTATGCCAGCGGAAGTGGGTTCGAGCCTGCATCGGATAAAAAATATGATACCACAAAAAATGCCTATTTGGGCGGAAAGGCTGATATCTCGATAGAGGGAGGCACGGTTAAAGGCAGCATTTATGGCGGCGGCAGGGGAATTAACAAGACTGGCTATGAACAGTGCGCCAGAGTGGACACTGGGGCAGAGGCCAAGGTTACGCTTTCCGGCGGGACGGTTGAGGGCAGCATCTATGGCGGCGGTGAGATTGCGAAGGTGGGAAGTAAGACTCAGGTTGTGATTTCAAAGGGCAGGGTTAAAGGCAACGTTTATGGCGGCGGCAAGACTGCAGATGTAACAGGCTCCGCAGAGGTTACGCTTTCCGGTGAGAACAATAACACAGTAATCGAAGGCAATGTTTACGGAGGCGGCGAGAAAGGCGCTGTAAAGGGCGGAACAACGGTCAATATAAAGCAGGCAACCATACAGGGTTCGGTCTACGGCGGAGCTCTGGGAGAAACGAATAAGGTACTGGTTGAAGGACGTTCTACGGTCAATATGACGGGCGGATGGGTCCAAAAAAATCTTTATGGCGGCAGCGAGCTGAGTAACGATGGTGCTGATGTGTCTGCGGGAACAGCGCTGCCGGATTTGGTCTTTGTGAACCTGGTCGGCGGTACGGTAGACCACAATGTATTCGGAGGCGGATATAAGGGGACGGTCAATGGCTCGACCCATTTACATATTGGCGAGGGAGCTCTGGGAGAGTGTAAGTATTATCAGGAACATCCTGAGGATAAACCTGATTTAAACCCATCGGCTTTGTCTGTCAGCGGATCTGTTTATGCCGGCGGCGATTATGGCGGCGGCGCTGCCGGGTACGATGATATCACCGTAAAAGGCACTTCTCATGTATATATTGATGGGACGAACTATGATACGGGGCAAAATAATAATGCGCATCAGATGACAATAGCGGGCGGGGTCTTTGGCAGCGGCGCATCCTGTGATGCAGGCTCAACCCGTCTGGTCACCCTGAAAAATTACGGCGTGCGGACAGAAAATGAAAAAAAGGCCGCAAGCGGAGCGACCCGCAGCTTAAAAGCGATCCAGCGGGCTGACCGGGTATTGCTGCTCAATTCGCATGTACAGCTGACCGGTCAATCGGACGCAGCCAATAAGGATCAGACTGCTCTGTACTCCCTGAACCGGGTTGGTGATCACGGAGAAGATAAGGTAACAGATGGTTTGGGAACCGGACTGGTACTCCAGAGCGGCAGTACGCTGGTACTGGAATCTCCGGTTATCGAACTGGCAAAATTTCAGAGTTTAGATGGGTCGGCGCGGGACGTAAAGGAGGAGGGGATTACAAGCTGCCCCAATACATTGCTGCTCAATACAGGCACAATTTTCCGCGTTGCTTATTCAGATTCAAATTACGGCCCTGTAAAGGGATACGCCTATCTGGCTGCGGGAGAAAAGGCAGATGCTTACGCATATGCGCGGCAAAACCCAAATACCGGAGATTCGGACGGCGGCTTTATTGATTTGGAGGGCAAGACGATTTCATTTACGAACGTGGACACCACTTATCGATACTGGCAGGTGCGCAACGGCACCCAGGTTCAGGCGGTGAGGGAGACCGTACTGACAGCCAGAACCCTGCAGTCTGGTGACAGCGGGTATGGTACGGATGGATTTTCTGTAGCGGCCGGTGAGATTGATCTTCCGCCGGCAGCGAAAGATTCTTCCTACAAGATTCAAAGTATCACTGCCCCAAGCGGTGTTACCTTCACAGAGGCCGCAAAAAACGAAACGTCTGCCTGGACCACATCTGATCAGAATAACAATGCTTCGACGCCAATCGATACAGAGAAGGAACAAAAAAAGATTAAGGATGATCCTCTGTCTTCGTTTGGCTTATATATGAAAAGCGGCAGCGGATTTGGGACTGCAGCTGCTGGGAAAGTCGTTTCGCAGCGTTCAATGAATGCGGGTGATTCGAACAATATCATTAATACGAGCATAGGTTCGATTGAAGAGACCCTTGTAGAGCCTCAGATCCAATTTTATCTGACCTATGATAATGAGGGGATCACAAGCAGTAAAGAAATCGGTACAGTGGAAGTGGTACTGAACCGCTATGATAGTAAGAATGTGCTGCAGGAAACGACCACAATGAAGGTGAAGATCGTTACCAGGGCCACAGCTCTTACCTCGCAAACAGTGGATCTTTATGCGACCCAGGGCGGAAGCTATACCGGAAAGCTGCTCATTCCCTCAGGAAGTGATCATACATTTTCTTTAACCAAGGTAACAAAGGGAAGCAGCAGTCTGGTACCTGTTAATGGTACAATTACGGATCATAGCTTTGCGATTCAAATGGAGCCGGAACAGGACCAGGCTTGGAAGTCCATAAAGAATAAAACCTTGGATCTGGGAGCGTTCAGCACTGCGACTGTAATTGGAGAGACAGATGGCCGTTATGAAGCCCCGGTTCTGTTTACATTAAAGAATGTGAAGGATTTCCATGGTAAAGATACAGCAGATGAAATCGTCCTGACCTTGAGCGATAGCAGCGTTAATCCTGCAGAGACGTTTGATGTTACGCTGAGGGTCAACTGGAAGGAATCGGCGGTGTCAAAAATCGATGTCCAGTCCGGGAGGCAGTATAACGGCCTGACTCCGTCTGATTCAGTCAGCATCAATGCAAAGAGTGCCATCACTGCCCAATTTACTCTTCGCCAGCAAACGGCGGTAGCCAGCCTGTGGCTGGAATTGCAAGACAATAGCGGGACCAGGGTTTCGCTGCCAGAAGGAACTCGGATCACACTCATTCAACCTGCAAACTTTTATACCTATGAAGTGACCGGTGCAGAAACAGACAGCAAAATTCAGCTGAAGGACTATACACTTATGTGGTCGGATACGACACAAACGCTCACTGGAAATTTAAGCACAACGCCATTTGCAATGATTGTCGATTTTGAATCAGCAAAAGAATCAATCAAAACTGGTGACCATAGCCTGCGGCTGCGGACGGAAGACGGCGCGGACTCCATAGGAGCAAGCTTTACCATAAATCCAGGATCAGCAGCAATTTCTCTGTCCGGCGGTAATGGATTATCCAGGGGAGAACATACTTTTTCATTGAGTTTTTCAGCTGGGAGCGATACCCGGCTGAGCGGAGATGCAGTAGCAGTTCTTTCTCCAGCAGCGGGCAAATCTTTCCCCAAGGGGACGTTGTTCAAATATAACGGGAAAACCTATTATCCCAATCAGGGGAAGGTGTATCTGTCTCTATCTGATGCCCAGGAGGTGATTATGGATACCACAGCATCGGCTGGCCTTGCGGCGGAGGACCAAGTGATAAACGCGGAATTATTTTCAACCGGGCACAGTACAGGCAAAACAGCGGCCCCGCTTGTCAAAACAAGCACAACCTATACGGTTGAGGCCAACCCTGTTTATGGGATCAAGGTGGCTGCTGATGATGAGAAACGCATAGCAGCCAGTGGTACGAAACTTTCCTTTAAGGCAGATTATTCAGTTGAAAACCAAAAGAGCGGCGAGGGCCTCAAGATTGAGGTGGCTGTTCAGCAGAAAGAAGAGAAAAATTATGTTCCCCTTGCATCCCCGTGGACGGTGACTGGAAATGAAGCGATTACAACGGGTTCCGGGTCACAACAGCTGTCTGTTCAAATTCCGGAAGACCAGGCTCCGGGTACGTATCGGCTGCTGTTCACCCTGGGTGATCAAAAGGTGCCCTATAATGTAATCGTTTCTGACTAGTGTTTTTGATTGACAGAGGGCCCATCTTGCAGTAAGATCAGCTAAACAGACATCAGATGGGAGTGGTCGATTATGCGGCAGGTAAAACCGATCGGGTATATCCGTACCGATTTTTCTACAAAATTTGGAATACCCCGCCAGAGCGGGCTGGTAAAGGAACTGGAAGGAAGGATTATCTTTGAGCCGGAATTTCGCATAATGGAAGCGGTGCGGGGTCTGGAGGAATTCTCCCATATCTGGCTGATCTGGGAATTTTCCCAGTCCGCGGGGCAGGGCTGGTCGCCCACCGTACGGCCGCCAAGGCTGGGAGGCAACAAAAGAATGGGTGTATTTGCCACCAGATCCCCTTTCCGGCCCAATCCTATCGGATTGTCCTGCGTGGAACTGAAAGCGATTGAAGCTGATCCACATCTGGGCCCGGTCTTGCACGTGCTTGGTGCTGATCTTATGGATCACACTCCCATTTTAGATATTAAGCCCTATATTCCCCATGCGGACAGCTGTCCGGAGGCTGAGGGCGGGTTCAGCGCTGCTTTCAGGGACTACGGGCTTGAAGTTGTTTTTCCTGAAAAGTGGCTGGGCCTTATTCCGGCGGAAAAACAGGCGGCGCTGATTGGAGCGCTGCGCCAGGATCCCAGGCCTTCTTACCAGAATGATCCGGATCGGATATACGGATTTGAGTTTGCTGGATTCGAAGTCCGCTTTCGAGTCGCGGATTTGCGGCTGATTGTTTGTGAAGTGGCGCCCGTATGAGTTTGAGAAGTTTGAGAAGATCGTCGGGTTTTGCTGCTTGCCGGTTTGCCAGTTTGTCAGTTTGTCGGAAAAAAACCAAAAAAATTCATCGAATTTACGCACGTTTCAACGATTGCGCTTTCTCAAATTCAGATCAAAGCGGGGCTCCCCCGCTTTTTTCTGTTTGAGGACCTGCCGCCCTACAACTTTGCGTAAATTTTTTTCGTTTTTGCAGAACTTTTCCGGAAAATCCGGAAAGTCTGGAGCGGCCCGGGACAACCCGGTGGGGCAGCTTCTAAAATTCGGAATTTTGCTCGGAAACTTAAATATATTAATCGGTTCATTAAAAATATTAATTAATATATTGACATTTTTAATTAGCGGGTGTAAAGTAAAGACATCGGAAAGGAGGGCCTGGGAATGAACAAAGTGATCAGTCAGTGTCCGGTCTGCCAGGGGGAGTTAAGAGCAGCGCGGCTCAAATGCGGAGACTGCGGAACTGTGATTGAAAACGACTTTTCACTGAGCAAATTTGATTATCTGTCCGGCGAAGAACTTTACTTTACCGAAACATTTATCCGCTGCCGGGGGAATATCAAAGAAGTGGAAAAGGAATTGAAGATTTCCTATCCAACCGTGCGTGCAAAACTGGATGGTATTATTAAAAAATTGGGGTACGAGAACAGCGCGGATAAAGAAGAGGAACGAAGCCGGCGCCAAGAAGTTCTGAATTCGTTGGAACGAGGTGAAATATCCGCAGCAGAAGCGATTGAAAAATTAAAGTAATGAGGAAGAGAGGGGAAGACAATGGACGAAAAACTAAGAATTTTAAAAATGGTAGAAGAAGGTACGATTACCGCCGATGAAGCAGCTGAACTGATGAAGGCTGTCGGTGCAGACGATCAGCAGGAGAATGCGGTAACAATGCACAGCAATTACGATAAAAAGATGTTCCGCATTATTGTAGATAGTGAAAAAGGAGATAAGGTTAACATTCAATTCCCGGTCGGGGCGGTAAAGAAAATATTAAAGGCCACCGGAAAGCTTCCAATTCCGGATAAGAACTTGGAAGGCATGGATCTTTCGGCCATGATAGATGCAGTTTGCGAATGCCTGGACGATGAAGTGGAAGGCGATTTTGTGAACGTGACAGCGGCGGACGGAACAATTGTACGCATTTACGTAGATAAATAGAGGGGAAGTGTCATGTGGATTCGAATCCGTACAGAGGACGTGAACTTTTCCATGCCGGCGCCGTTATCCATGGTCGGCTTGGTATTGCGAGCTGTGCCCGAAGCGGCTTTTGCCAAAATGCGCGAAAAGGTAGAGCCGCCCTATGATCAGTTGATCACAAAGCAGACGATTGCGTTCTTATGGCAGGAATGCTGGGGCAGCCTAAAACCCTATAAAGGCTTGGAGCTTGTCCATGTTGAAGCAGACGGCACTTACGTGTCGATCCGCTTGTAAGCGAAACCGGTAAAATCACTTCCTACTGTAAAATTACCGAATATTACCACTATTTCTTGATCCATTCGATCTCTATAATAGAAGTAGAAAGGATAACTTTAACTATTGATGAAGCATGGTTGAAGGAAATAGTACATTGGGTATGAACGATATTGCGAAAGTTATGATGAACCGCAGCAGGGCGGACCGTCAAAAGGCGCTGGCAAAACGTTATCTGATGACGTGGAATACAGATGTGACCGATGACGAAGCAGAGCGGATGTTGAAGCATGATGATTTTATGAAAGACTTACTCAAAGAATACATGCGAAAAGAGCTGGAATCTGTGCTGCTGCAAATTGACCGTATCGACCAGGAACGAAGACGAAAAGAAAAAATGCTGGAAATGGAATTGTTGTTGAGCGATTTGAAATTGCGTCTGCCGGACTTGATCGATTTATTGAGCTGACAGGATTAAAAGTTCCGGAATTTTCGGGAATCTTTTGTATGATGGGCTCTGCGCTGAGTAGACTACTCTTTTGGATGATCATCCAAAAGGTTCGCTTGCCGCTCAAGAGTAAAGCCGCGTCCCCGTACTTCGGTGACGGAAGAGATGACTATAAAGGCATTGCCGTCAATTTCCTGAATCAGCTTCTTGGCTTCATTGAGCTTGCGGCCGGTGAGAATGCTCATAATGGCTAATTGCTTTTCGCCGGTAAATCCAGTTTCGATGTTTACCAGGGTAGCGCCGCAGTCCAGCTTTTGAAGGAGTCCTTGTCTGATGGCCTGATAATCTTTGCTGATTACCATTAGCTGTACCTGCTGCTGCCCATAACCATCACTTTATTGACGGTTGCTGAACAGAGAAAGACGACAATGATTCCATAGAGGACTTTTTCCGGAGAAGAAAAGGTTACTTGTGCCAGAATGATCAGGGTATCGATGGCATAGAGGCTGGCGCTGACGGGAATTCCGAATTTTTTATGAAAGATCAACGGCGGAATATCGAAGCCGCCGGTGGATGCACCGACCCTTAATACCAGTCCGACGCCCAGACCCATAAGTGTTCCTGCAAAAACGGCCGCCAACAACAGGTTGTCCGTCAAATGCTGCAGAACATCCAGCTTCTGCAGCAAGTCCAAAAGCAGTGGGTATAGAAACGTACTGATCAGCGTAGTCACCGCAAACCTGCGTCCCAGGCAGACCAGTCCCACGGCAAACAAGGTCACATTGGCCGCGGCCACAGAAACAGCTATAGGAATGCCGAAGTAATGCTCCAAACAGAGCGCGAGCCCGGTGGTGCCTCCTGCCATCAGATTACTAGGAATGACAAAGGCTGCCACACTGAGGGCCAGAATTAAGTTGCCTGCTAAAATACCAATCACGCTGATCCACTTTTTCATAATCTACCTCCAGAAATTCGTTTGATGTCTTGATGAAGTTTCTATAAAACCACTATCATAATATGAGAAATGTGTTAGAATGTAAAGTAACGATTTGGAAAAAGAGGTTAAACAATGAACAACTGGAGAGCGAAGTTATATCAATTTATGCAGGGGCGATATGGGTTTGACGCTTTTGGACAATTCTTGATCATTGCGTCTATGGTCGTTATATTATTGTCCAATCTCATTCGATTCCGCTTTGTCTATTTGGCAGGAATCGCGCTGCTAATCTATGCATATTTTCGCATCATATCGAGAAATATATACAAAAGACAGCGGGAAAATCAGAAGTATCTTGCCCTTCGCGCCAAATTCAGCCGTAAGAAGAACGGCGGCACAGTGAATAATTGGAAAGGCGGAAACGCAAATACCAGTTATGGTCCAGGTGCGGCCGGCGGCAATGAAAACGAAAACGCCCAATTTAGTTTTTACCGCTGCCGCAATTGCGGGCAGACTGTTCGTGTGCCCAAAGGAAAAGGGACGATCAAAATCACTTGTCCCAGCTGCGGAAATTCCTTTATTGACCGAACATAGTGTACTGACACGCTGAAAATCCGGCAAATGACTTGCCGGATTTTCCCCTCACTGCGTTGTCATCGTTCGCCGTAGCTGCGGCTACGCCTCATTCTTCCGCCTTGTGAGATAAAAATCCTTCGGCGTCATTTATCCAAACTTCAACGTGTCAGTACACTCGTGTACTAGAATAAAAATCCTCACACCTGTGCAAGCTAACAAAAAACAGGAATTGTGAGGATTTTATTATGAAAAAATTCAGAATGCCAAGCGCATTTACCATACTGTTCTTGATCATCATTGTGATCGCTGTCCTGACCTGGATCGTACCGGCGGGGACTTACCAGTATGTAGATGAAAACGCTACGCCTTTGGAACCGGTTCCCGGCACTTATGAGGCAATCGCACAGAATCCCCAGGGATTTTGGGAAGTGCTGCGGGCGCCCATCGAAGGATTTTTTAACGCAACCGATATTATCGTATTTATTCTGGTTATCGGCGGATTTTTAGGCCTGGTGACAGATACCGGCGCCATTGACTCGGGAATTGGATCCATCGTAACCAGACTCTCTGGAAGAGAAACAATCATGATCCCCATCCTTATGTGCATCTTTGCACTGGGAGGGACCATTTTTGGTATGTCAGAGGAAACGATTGCCTTTTATGTATTGGTAATCCCTGTCTTTATCGCGGCCGGCTTTGATTCCATCACCGGGTTTGCAGTAATTTTTCTGGGTGCAGGCATCGGTTGTCTGGGTTCTACGGTCAACCCCTTCGCCACCGGAATTGCCTCCGGGTTTGCCGGCATCTCCATTGGCGAGGGGATCGTATTGAGGATAATCCTGTTAGTAGTGACACTGATCATCGGGATTCTCTTTGTCATGTCCTACGGGAAAAAAGTGAAAGCCGATCCATCCAGATCGCTGGTCTACCACATGAAAGAAAGCAATGAACAGCATTTCCTCTCACAGAAAACGGAAGGCAGCCAGGCCATGACCGGAAAACAGAAAGCAATTCTGTGGGTGTTTGCCATCAGCTTTTTTATCATGGTATTGGGGGTCATTCCCTGGGCGGACAAGTTCGGTATCACCATTTTTGAAGACTTTAACAAATGGGTACTAGGCATTCCGGTCTTGGGAACAGTGCTGGGACATATCACGCCTCTGGGTTCCTGGTGGTTCGGCGATATTACGATCCTCTTCCTGCTGTCGTCCTTTATCTGCGGACTGATCTGGAGATGGAAAGAGCTGAGATTCATTGAATTATTTCTCAATGGGGCAAAGGATTTGTTGGGGGTAGCTTTAATCATCGGCATTACCCGAGGAATCGCTGTGGTGATGAATGACGGGGGCATGACAGCCACTATCCTCCACTGGGGAGAGGAGTCCCTCAAATCCATGGGCTCGGTGGCATTTGTCGATTTGTCCTATTTATTCTTTCTGCTCCTTTCCTTCCTGGTTCCATCTTCATCCGGATTGGCAGCCCTTGCCATGCCCATCATGGCCCCGGTGGCGGATTTCGCATCTGTCGGCAGGGATGTCATTATCACTGCCTATGCTTCAGCCAGCGGACTGGTCAACTTGATCACGCCCACCAGCGGAGTTTTGATGGGGGCCCTGGCAATCGCAAGAGTTTCCTACGGCGTTTACCTCAAGTGGGTCTGGAAATTCCTGCTGATTTTGTTCTTGCTGGTGCTGGTGATCCTCAGTTTAGCCGTTATTTTGTAGAAGGTGCAGGCATGGACGATTATAATCGGATCTATCATTACACTTCCGCAGATGGTCTTTGCGGGATTCTTTCGACGGGGACTTTATACTTTACTGATAGTCTTTTCCTCAACGACAGGAGCGAACGAAAGAATTTTTATTTGATCCTAAAGGAATATCTGCAGAAGGCTCCGCTGGAAAAGAATTGGATCAAAGAAGTGGAAAGACGCTATTTCGGGGAAAACAATTCCATCTTTTATAAGCTGATCAATACCAATCCGTCCGACAAGCGGGCAATGCGCTACTTTGTGCTGTCCTGTTCAAAAGACCGGGACAGCCTGCCTATGTGGAATTATTATACACGCAGTATCCATGCGGCCGGATATAATCTGCATTTTCATACCCGGGAACTGATCCGGCAGATGAGGGAACATCCTATCGTTGAAAAACTCACCGCCGGGCGGGGCAGCGTCATGTGCAGAGGCGTTGTCTATGATGAACGGAGAAAGTTGACTGCCCTGGATCAAATCATGCGGCAAGCGCAGGCAAAATGGAGCAAACTGCCGTCTCAGATTGAACGGGAGGTGCTGCTTTCCAAGCTGGATCGGGCATTTGAAACCATGAGTTTATTCTACAAAGACAGCGCCTTTGCACATGAGCGGGAGGTTCGATTGGTCATCTGCGCGGAAAATGAGCGGGTCCATGCTTTACCGGAGTGCTGTTACCAATTCCGAAAGGTTCGAGGTATTCAAGTTCCCTGCCTGGTGATCGACGTTCTTGAAAAGGGGCGGGCGATTGCAGGCGTAACAGCCGGCCCTGCGCTGGATAAAGAAATGGCGGTCAATGGAGTTGAATACATGCTTCATTACTACGGATTTCCTCAGACCTGCAAGGTTTCTTCCGTACCGCTGCGGTATTGATGGGAGTGGAATGCGTTGCTGTTCCTGCGCTTTACATTGAAGTCATATATAATGTAAAAAAGAGATGAAAAGCTGGTTGACAATTATATGAATGATAACGATCCGGAAAAGCATGATACTATAACGCTTGAAGAGTTGGCAAAGCGGGAAGGCATAGAGCTATGAAATATACGATCGTAATTGAGAAACCAGCGGCGAAATTTATTATGAAACTCCCAAGGCCGGATAAAGATAAGTATTAGAGCATACTAGTTTTCATTTTTTTCCGAAACCTCATTTCCCCTAAAAACCCCATATCATATTATTCTATTTTCCATTAAAAAGGCGATTACACGATGACTGGTTTCAGTCACCGTGCAATCGCCTTTTTGTTTTTTCGCGCGTTTATATGAAGAAAAAATAAAATTAATCAACAGCCTTCATCGATTCCACCATCTCAATGCGCCGCAGCTTAAAGATCATCAGAACGTCCACCAGCGCTGAGAAGGCCAGGGTGATCAGGGCGGCCAGTACATAGCTGAGGGGCGAGATTTCTCGTCCCATCATAAAATCAGGCGATTCGGCAGTGATCACCACATAGCGGTGAAGGGCAAACCCAGCGGCCAGCCCTGCCAGTGTTCCCAGAATGGACAAGAGTCCGATCTCGCGGAAAATATAGCGAGCCACCTCATTGTGATAATAGCCGAGAACCCGTAGGGTCGCCAGTTCCCTGCTGCGCTCATTGATGTTTATATTGGTCAGGTTGTAGAGAACCACTACAGCCAGGGCGCCGGCGCACAGTATGAGCACATAGACGATCAGATTGATGCTGGACAGCATCCCCTCATAGCTTTGCTTCAATTGAGAATTAAATTCAGAGGACGCCACATATTCCGAATCCTGAAGCCCCTGAGCAGTCTGATCCTGAGCTGCCAGGCCCTTTATTCCAGACTGCACCAGATAACCGTTATAATCAAAGCCGCCGAAAGCCGACCGATATACAGATTGATCCATATAAAGGTAGCAGCCCACATAATTTTCCGTAATGTCGGTGAGGGTAAATTCGGCAGTCTGATCATCGATGTTTTTCAGCGTAAAGCGATCTCCCGGAGAAAGTTCCAGTACATCGGCCATTTTCTCAGTCATGATCACCCCATCCTGATCAAAGGAGATGGCGGTATTACTTCTGGGATGACGCAAAAGAATAAATTGACAAAAAGCCTGATCGTTCTCCGGTATATAAAGGGTGGTGCTGATCTTCTCGCTGCCACCGGCAGAAGAAGCCTCTGCAGCCTGACTGCTTACTTTGGTGTGCGCTTTTCCGTCCAGAAAATCCTGGAGGGTGGAGTCGGTTTTATCTTCTACCAGTTCAATCTTCATATCATACTTGAAGATTTGGTCATATTGCGTATGAACGATTTCCGACATGGAATCCTGCAGCCCAAAACCAGTGACCATCAGCGCCGTGCAGCCGGCAATGCCGATGATGGTCATGAAAAGATGCTTTTTATAGCGGAAGATATTTCGTGCAGTGGCTTTGTAGCTGAAAGAAAGCCGCTTCCAGAGAGCCGTTGCCCGCTCCAGCAAAATGCGTTTTCCTGCCTTGGGCGCTCTGGGCAACATCAAAGCGGCAGGCTTCTCGCTAAGCGTGCGGCTGCAAGCAAACCAGGTCGCTCCCAGGGTACAGAGAATTTCCAGTCCACAGGATATGAGTGCAAATTTTCCGTTGAACTGAAGGATCAGCTCCGGCAGTTCGTATTGGGAGGCATAGGCCTTGTAGAGAACGGTGGGCAGCAGTTGAAAGCCGCTGGCCAGTCCTACGGCGCAGCCCAGAACCGTGGCCGCACCGCAGTAAATCAGGTATTTGGCCATAATGGTGCGCCGATTGTAGCCCAGCGCCTTTAGAGTACCGATTTGAATCCGCTCCTCTTCTACCATTCGGGTCATGGTAGTGAGGGATACCAAAGCGGCCACCAGGAAAAAGAAAATAGGAAAGACTGCGGCCACATCGGCTACTTTCTCCACATCTACCTGATAGCGGGCGTAGCTGACATTGGAATTTCGGTCCAGGATGTACCATTCAGGTTTGTCCAGATCGTCAATATCCGCTTGTGCTTTGTCAATTTTCTTCTCTGCCTTGGCAATCTCGGCTGCGGCTGTTTCTTTTCCATCCTTATACGCAAGGCGTGCGCTATCCAGCTTCTTTTTTGCATCGGCCAATTTTTTTTCATTGGAAAAAATAGTCTTCCTGGCATCGGCTAACTTTTTTTCGTTTGCTGTGATTTCCTTTTGGGATTGGGTTATCTTTTTTTCATTGGCTTTAATCTGGTTTTCTGCACCAGCCAGTTTCTTTTCTTGCTCCGTCACTTGGGCAAGCCCTTGTTCATATTGGGCGAGCCCCTGATCGTAGGCAGCAATTTGGGCCAGCATTTCATCGGACAAGGGATATCCAGCAGCCAAAGCTTCTTTTGCCTGCTGGACTTGATCCTTTACTGCGTCCAATTGCTTTTTACTTTCATTCAGCTGCTTTCGGGCCTGCTCCACTTGGGTCTTACCAGTACTCAGCGCCTCCTTCGCTTTTTTCAGCTGGGCTTTTCCCGATTTAAGTTCTTTTTTGCCATCCGCCAGCTTTGCCTCGCCGGTCTTTAACTGCGCCTTGGCTTTGCCCAGCTGGGCGGTTCCACTGTCAATCTCCTGCTGGCCCTGATCGATCTGCTTTTTTGCGTCAGCCAGCTCTTTTTCCGATTTTTTCTTTTCCTTATCTAGTTTTTCTTTGGCATCCTTGAGCTTATCCTCTGCTTTTGCAACGATCTCGTCATAGCGGGCTGCGATCCGCACCGCAGAAAGGTCGTCGATCTCATCGGATACTGTCTGAATATGATCCTTGTAATCGTCCGAAAAAGAGGCTCCCGCATTTTTAAGGGTAAGGAAAAGATCGGTATAGGCATCCAGCTTGTAGGCGGAGCTGTCTGTATAGACAATGACACCCGCCCGTCCATTGCCCGCGGAGGCTGGTTCTTTGGAATTGCAGAAATAATAAGGGCTGTTGACAATTCCAACGATGGTGAAATTTTGCTGCCGATAGGTGTCGGAAAGATCCTCCGTATCCGGGGAGATGGCAAGGGTATCACCAATAGACAGCTGGGACATATAGTCGTTGGGTTTTTCAATTACGCACTCACCAGTTTTTTTCGGCATACGCCCTTTAACCAAGGTCAAATCGTTGATGAAGGCAGCACTGTTGTTTTTGGAAAGCTCCAGGCCATAGATTCGTCCGGCCAGAACCTCGTCCTCGCCGGTGGACATGAGCACATCCGTCACATAAGCAGGCATCACCTGGTCCACCTGGGGAAGGGAAGCAAGCGCCGCAGCATCTTCGCCGGTCAGACCCATGGTCGATTTAATATTAAAATCCGACATAGAACTGTCCTGGTAGTATTGATCTACGGAGGCCTTCATATCAGGAGTTGAGGAAAGGATCCCCACTAGAAAGCCCACTCCCAGAGCGACGATGGCTATAATGGCCACAAAACGGCCGAAACTCTGTTTGATCTCTCTTGTGATTGTGCGGGTGTAATTGCGTTTCATCAGATCACCACTCGATTTGTTCTACAGGAATAGGATGGTTGTTTTCTTCGGTTCGGGACACTTTGCCGCTATGAATGTGGATCACCCGATCAGCCATGGGCGTCAGCGCCTGGTTATGGGTTACTACGATTACCGTCTTATTCATGTTGCGGCAGCAATCCTGGAGCAGCTTGAGAATTGTTTTTCCGGTGCTGTAGTCCAGAGCTCCGGTAGGCTCATCACATAAAAGAATCTTGGGGTTCTTGGCCAATGCCCGGGCGATGGCCACCCGCTGCTGTTCGCCGCCTGAAAGCTGCGCCGGAAAATTGTCCATGCGCTCACCCAAGCCTACGGAGTGCAGCACCTCTTCCGGAGGCAGAGGTGCGCTGCATATTTCAGAGGCCAGCTCCACATTTTCCAGTGCAGTCAGATTTTGAACCAGATTATAAAACTGGAATACAAAACCCACGTCATGGCGGCGGTAAGCAGTGAGCGCTTTTTCGTTCATGTTGCTTACGATACGATCATCTAAAAGGACTGTACCTTCATCGCAGGAATCCATGCCTCCCAAAATGTTGAGCACTGTTGTCTTACCGGCTCCGCTGGGGCCGACGATGATGCAGAATTCTCCCTGTCCGATGGAAAAGGTGATATGATCGGCGGCGGCAATGGTCTGGCTGCCCATGTGGTAATATTTACAAACATCCTGAAATGTAACATAGCTCATTTGGAAATCCCCTCCATCTTTTCTGCTGTCAACTGAACCAGCCGCTGAAATTCCAACATATTTTTTTCGCCGATGGCATCCAGCAGCATATCAAAATATTGTTCAACGAACCTGCGTTTTTCTATCACATAGCGGCCGCCAGCCAAGCTGAGGCGAACCTGCATCCGCCGCCGGTCCTCCTGGGCCGTCTCCATGATGACGTATCCTTTTTTGCGGAGAGCGGAGAGGATGGTAGTAATTCTTTGGCGGGTAACAAATAGGGAATCGCTCAGCGTTGAGGGATAGACGGTTTCTTTTTTATGGGCGTCCAGATAAAGAAGGACCCGCATCTCTCCCTGACAGAATTCCATCAATGGGGCAACCAGTTCCATGTCATACATTTTTTGCAGCGATCCTAAAAAGGAATCCCGCAGCTGCCGTTTATCCATAGGTTGGTCCTTTCAAAAAGTAAATAGTATAGTATAATCAATATGGTTGACTATACTATACTATATTCGGCTTGCCAGTACAATATACAGTTTCAATTTTCTGAAATTTTATTTCTTCTGATTGAACCTAGCCTCTGCTTTGCCCCAATCAACAACCTCAAACCAGTTTCTCGCAAAACGATCCACCTGTACAGGATACTTGAGATAATAGGCATGCTCCCATACATCCAGCGCCATCACCGGCATCAGCTTGTCAATGGCAGGACTGCTACAATTACCGGTCGTTGCAATATGGAGCTTGCCGCCGCCTTCTGAATTGAGCCATACCCATCCGCTGCCCATGACACTTTTGGCCGCGTCCACAAACAAGTTCTTAAAATTTTCGTAGTTTCCGTAGTTGGCATTTATCGCTTTTAAAAGATTCCCATGGGGCAGAGTAGCGCGGCTGGGATCAAGCCCCTCAAAGAACAGGCCATGATTGTAGACAGAACCTGCATAAAATTTCATCTTTTGGGCGGTCACAGCAGGAACCTGGCGAATGTCCTTTAAAATCAAGTCCTGCAGCGTCCAGCTGCCATACTGGGGATTGGCTGCGATGAGCTGGTTGAGTGTTTCGACGGCATTTTTATAAATAACATCATAATGAAAATACATGGTGTTGGGATCCAGATATGGAACAAAGCTGGAGTAGGGGTGACGCATTGTGATTGGTGTAAAAGGGTATTTGTCTAACATAAAAGTCCTCCTTCATATTTAAAACTGCTTTCTATATACTATGAAACGCGGCAGGCTTTGTTGATAGGCATGATCCAAGAGGCATGGCAGCCTGCCAATCTGGAAAAAGACTTAACAAGGGATAGGGATCGATGGTATAATATGCATGTTTGATTTGTTTTGGGAAAACTTAAGGAGAGAATGAATGAATTTATTGGTATTATATCTGGCGATCACCTTTTTCGGCTATTTCGTCGGAAGCAAATTGAGAAAATCGGAAAAGGACTTTAAGTGGACGGGAAAGGTACAGCTGATTGCGATTATCGTCCTGGTTTTTACGATGGGAAGCCGAATCGGAGCTGATAAAAGTGTTATCGCATCCCTTTCGTCGATTGGGCTTACGGCGTTCATTTTAACCCTTTTGATCCTTGCGGGCAGCGTGGGCGCAGTTTTTGCCGCCAGAAAGCTGCTGGGCTTCAGTAAGGAGGGCATGAAAACCGATGACTAGAGCAATTTTAATTTCCGTAATCGCCGGAATTCTGGCCGGGTACTTTTTTCTCCCTGATTGGTTCATTGACCTTTCCGGTAATGTTTTGATTGCGGGCCTTTGCGTGTTGCTGTTCTTTGTGGGAATGGATATCGGAAGAGAAGGGACCGTAGTAGAAAATTTCAAGAAAGCCGGATGGCGTATTCTGATCTTTCCATTTGTGATCATTTTTGGTACCTTGATCGGCTCTCTCGCAGGGGCGTTGATTTTGCCGTCCCTGGGCATCCGTGACGCCTTGGCCATTGGTTCAGGCTTTGGCTGGTATACGCTGGCGCCAGTGATGCTTTCCAAGTATTCGACCTACGTGAGCGCACTTTCTTTCATGCACAATGTAATGCGGGAGCTGTTTGGAATTTTGCTGATTCCGATTGTTGCAAAAAAAATCGGGTATATAGAAACGGTGGCGCTGCCGGGAGCTGCGGCCATGGATGTGTGCCTGCCCATCGTTGAAAAAGCTACAAGAGGGGACATTGCGGTCTATTCCTTTCTATCGGGAGTGGTTCTCAGTATCGCAGTACCTGTTTTAGTGGGATTTATAGCCGGAGTATAGGCTGAAATATAAAAGGAGAAGAAATCGATGAAAAAATTAGATGTTTTTAAAGGAAGCGACAAATACGTTGTTACGCCGGAGCTGATGAACGCGGTCAATGTTTCCATTGCGCTGGAAAAGCCGCTGCTGATCAAGGGCGAGCCGGGAACGGGAAAAACCATGCTGGCCGAAGCCATCGCCGATGCCCTGGGCATGAATCTGATCATATGGGGGATCAAATCCACCACCAAGGCCCAGGAAGGGCTCTATGTTTACGATACGGTCCAAAGACTGTACGACAGCCAGTTCGGAGAGGGAGATGTTTCCGATATCAAACAGTACATCAAGCTGGGAAAACTGGGCGAAGCGTTCACTTCCGACCAGCAGGTGGTGCTGCTGATCGATGAGATCGACAAGGCGGACCTGGAGTTCCCCAACGACCTTTTATGGGAGCTGGATAAAATGGAATTCTATATCAATGAGACAAAGGAGACCATCCGCACCAAGACCCGTCCTATTGTAATCATCACGTCCAATGCGGAAAAAGAACTGCCGGATGCTTTCCTGCGCCGCTGTATTTTCCATTACATCGAATTCCCGGATACAGGCAAGATGGAAGAAATCATCCGCGTCCACTACGGGGATATCGACCGCAAGCTCTGCCAAAAGGCGCTGGAAGCCTTTTACGAGATCCGGGGTATGAAGGAGCTGCAGAAAAAACCCAGCACGTCCGAGCTGCTGGACTGGCTGCAGGCGCTGATGATCAGCGGCGTCAATGTGAACAAGCTCAAGGATGAGATTCCTTTTGTGGGCGTGCTTTTGAAAAAGAACCAGGACATCGATATTATGCACGAAATCAAAGAAAAAGGCTACTCGCTGAAGAGGTGGTAATGTGTTTTTAGAATTCTTTTATCTTCTCAGGGCTAAGGGCCTTGAAGTCTCCATAAATGAATGGATGGCGCTGATCGAAGCTCTGGATAAGGGACTTTGCGGATCCTCGCTGACCGGCTTTTACCACCTGTGCCGAAGCGTTCTTGTAAAGAGCGAATCCGACTACGATAAGTTCGACGCAGTCTTTGCCGAGTATTTTAAAAACGTCCAGACTCCCGAGGATCTGCCGGAGGAGTTCTGGAAATGGCTCAGTGAAAACCAGCGGGAGCGGGATATCAACGATAAGGGCGATGCAGAAGACATTCAGCGGGAACTGGATGAATTGCTGCAAATGTTTTATGAACGGATCCAGGAGCAAAAAGAAAAGCATGACGGTGGAAACTACTGGATCGGAACCGGCGGAACATCCACCATGGGCCACGGCGGCTACAACAGCCAGGGAATCCGGGTGGGCGGCAAAGGCCGGCATAAATCGGCAGTTCAGGTGGCCGGGGAACGGAATTTCAGAGATTTCCGCCAGGATAATATTCTCGATATCCGCCAGTTCCAGATGGCTTTCCGCAAGCTGCGCCAGTATTCATCCAGAGTGGACGGCGCCAAGACAGAGCTGGATATTGACCAGACCATCGATAAGACCTGCGATAACGCCGGGCTTTTGAGTCTGGTTTACGATAAACCGAGGAAAAATACGGTCAAGCTGCTGCTGCTCATCGATTCCGACGGGTCCATGCTCCCTTACAGCCGCCTCTGCAACCGGCTCTTTCAGGCGGTGAGCAAGTCCAGTCATTTCAAGGATTTGAAGGTGTATTACTTCCATAACTGCATCTATGATAATCTGTACAACACACCCCTGTGCAAACGGGGCGACTGGATCGATACCAGCTGGGTGCTTTCCAATCTGGACAGTGAATACAAAGTGATCTTTGTCGGCGATGCCGCCATGGCGCCTTCCGAGCTCTACCGCAAGGGCGGAAACTCGGTTATTGGGCTTTGGAACAAAGAACTGGGCATCGATTGGCTTAAAAAGTTCGATCGCAGATATAAAAAGAAAATCTGGCTAAACCCCATTAAAGAGGCCGAGTGGGAATGGGCTTACGGCGCGCAGACCATTCAGGCGGTGGGGGAAGTGTTCCCCATGTTTGAGCTGTCCCTGGACGGGCTGGAGAAGGGGATCAAGAAGCTGCTGGTCAAATAGAAAATCAAGCCTGACAGGCTTTTGTGAAAAGGCAGTTGCGGGGTTGGACTTGCGTCTGTCTTTTGTTTCGCAGGTATTTTTCAGAGTATTCAAAAATGAATAATGTGTGAATCCTGGACATAGGATGAAAACGGTGAGTTTAATCGTTATCATTTAATGAGAAAGGAGTCATACATATGAACAACGAACATCCTAAGGGATCAGAGAATTCCTTAGAACAATTCGGGTATAAGCAAGAGCTGAATCGCGTTCTCGGCTTGCCGGCAGTGTGTCTATTCGGGTTCGCGTATTTAGCGCCCTGTACGATTTTTTCGTATTTTGGCCTGATTAACGGGAGCACCCACGGGATGATGTCATTTGCCTACTTGATTGCGACAGTGGCGATGCTTTTTACAGCGCTTAGCTACAGACAGATGGTAAAGGCCTATCCCATCGCAGGATCGGTTTATAACTATACCTCCAAATCGATCAATCCCAGTGTGGGCTTTTTATCTGGGTGGGTAATTATATTGGATTATATTCTTCTCCCAATGATCAATTACATTATCGCATCCGGGTTTATTCCTCTGATTCTTCCGGGGATACCGGTGTGGCTGGATATGGTGATCCTGATTGTAATCGTAACCTTGATCAACCTTGTTGGCGTAAAAGTAATGTCAACCTTTGATAATATCTTTATCATTATTCAGTTTGCCTTTGTACTGACGGCGATCATTTTTGCCGTTAAGGTCATTGGACAGCACGATTATTCTGTATTTGATATCAATGGATTTATCAATCTTTCCGAATGGTCCGACGTGGGATTGAGCGGCGTTGTTTCGGGCGCAGCCGTTCTCTGCCTGTGTTTCCTGGGCTTTGATTCCGTCACCACCCTGGCCGAAGAGGCCAAGGATCCGGCAAAGACCATTGGCAAAGCGCTGATTATCATAACCATTTGTGCAGGTGCTTTATTTGTGATCGCGACCTTTTTATTCCAGGTTGCATGGCCGGAAGGCTGGAGAGAGTTGGATCCGGACAACGGTTCCTATCAGCTGATCGGATACCTGGCAGGCCAATTCATGGCAACCATGCTCTGCTGGGTTATGATTATCGCTTGTCTGGCTTCCGCCATTTCGTCTCAAGCAGCATGCGCCAGAATTTTATACGGCATGGGGCGTGACCGCCAGATTCCGAAAAAATTCTTCGGACATGTGAGCGAAAAGCATAAGGTTCCCGATTACAACATCATTCTCATCGGAATTGTTTCCCTGCTATCGATTTGGATCAGCCTTGACATCGGCTCTACAATGATCAACTTTGGGGCACTCCTGGGATTTGCCATGGTAAATGTATCGGTCTTTGCTCATTACTGGGTAAAAGAAGGGAATCGGGGACCGGCGGCTGTCTTTAAATATATCGTGCTGCCTGCCTGCGGTACCATCATATGTATGGCCCTTTGGGTGAATCTGGGCATGTGGGCGATGATCATCGGCTTTATCTGGATGGCCATCGGCGTGGCGGCTCTGCTCATCAACAAGAAACGGGGCGTCAGCATCGAATTATAAGCATGGATATGAAAGGAGGGTGAACGTGGAGTTTGCTGATAAAATATTAAAAAGCAGCGCTGTATTTACCGGGTATGAGGCAAAGCCTTTTGCCGGCGGAGTGGCGATAAAAGGAAACAAAATTCTGGATGTTTTGAAGGGGGATGAAATCGATCGATATCGGTCCCAAGAAACGAAGGTGTATGCTTATGGAGATAAGCTGATTATGCCGGGATTTGTGGACGCCCATGATCACTTGTGGTGGGGAGCGGTCGCCGACAGCGACCATATGGTGGATTTGACTTCTTCTGTTTCGGAGGAGGACGCCATTGAAAAAATCAAGCAATACGCCAGGAAGCACCCCCACGAAAAACGGATCCGCGGCTTCGGCTGGTATCCGGCCAATTGGAATGATGCGCCGCTGCCTACGAAGATAAGTTTGGATGAGGCGGTTCCTGACCGGCCGGCATATATGAACTGCGCCGACGCCCATACAGGGTGGTTTAACAGCCTCGCTCTTGCGGAATCCGGCTACTCTGCTGATATGGATCTGGGCGCGGGCTATCTGGGAACTTTTGAAAACGGGGAGCTGAACGGGCTGGTTTATGAGCCTGACGCCCTTGCGATCGGCTGGGAAAAGATGTATGCATTTCCGCCGGATCAAATCAAATCCATTGTCAGCAATTTTATGAAAGGCCTGGCAAAGCAGGGGGTTACTTCCCTCAGCGAAATGAGCGCCGATGATTATAAAGACCTATTCCATGACCGCTACCAGGTCTTTAAGGAAATGGATGAAAGGGGCGAATTGACCAGCCGAGTCCACGTATACACCAAATTCATGGGATATACCGACTTTCAAACCGCCGGGGCCTGGAAGCAGGAATTTTGTTCGGATAAATTCAGAATCAGCGGACTTAAAGGGTTTTTGGACGGTGTTACCTCGACGTACACCGGGCTTCTGCTCCAGCCCTATGCTGACCGGCCTGATACCTGCGGAGACGGCGTTCCCCTTGCTTCACAGGAGGAATTGAATGCAAGCGTTGCCGCAGGCAATGGGGCGGGCCTTCCGGTTCGCATTCATGCCCTTGGGGATGGGGCGGTGCGTATGGCTCTGGATGCATTCGAAGAATCCATCCGGGTTAACGGCAATCATGGCCTGGTCAATACCATTGAACATATTGAAACGATTGATGCAGCGGACCTGTCCCGATTCAAGGAACTGGGCGTGGTTGCTTCCATGCAGGGGGAACATTTATCTCTGGAGCACAACGAAAAAATTACCCGGCTGGGAAAAGATCGGTGCAGGCTGGAATGGCCCTTCAGATCCCTGCTGGACGCAGGTGCGGACCTGGCCTTTGGCACGGATTTCCCTGTGGTTTACTACAATCAGCTCCCGGGAATTTGGGCGGCGGTAACAAGAAAGAACTACGATGGAACTCTGGCAGGAGTTGAAAACGGCGAAAATATCACCCTGGCGGAAGCCCTGACAGCAAACACGCTAGGTGCTGCAAAAGTATATAATCGAGATCATGAATTAGGGACGCTGGAGCCCGGTAAGCTGGCCGATGTTATTGTTTTGGATAGAAACTTATTCGAAGTACCGGAAGATGAAATTCGGGAAGCTAAGGTGATTTTAACCATGATGGATGGAACGATCACCCACGAGGCTTAACCCCGGGCTATGGGGCGTTTGGTAGTGAAACGTTTTTACAGAAGTTTACCGGAATGCGGGGCGGCTGCGGCTTGCAGATAGGATGTGGGGATATTTGGGAAAAAACTAAAACAAAATTTTACTTTTTACGCAGGTTTCAACGGCCAGACGCTGTCAATTCGCAATGAGGCCGTGCGGGCCCCATAGTTTGCGGAACCAGGCCCAGCAAACCAACAACTTTGCGTAAATAGTTCGCTTTCTTCCAGAAATTTTCCGCAGAGTCCGCTTCTAGTAAGGTGAACGCTTTCCCCGGCCTCCATCCCGACTGCCCCCGTATAAATGGGCAAAACAAAAGGGAGAACAGTTTCTGTTCTCCCTTTTGCGATGTTGGAAAATACTATTTCATGAGAGCCTGGATGGACTCTTCGATAACTTCACATACCTTATCAATGGATTCATAGGAAATGGATGCGCAAGGCTCAATACGAGCAACGGTTACGTCATTCATCGTAGCAGAAGTCATAACCTTTCTCGAGAACATTTCCTTGCAGAAATCGTGCATGATATCCATGTCAGGCAGAACCAGACCGATCATGAGACCAGTACCGCGGACTTCCTTGAGCATTTCCGGATATTTTTTCTGGATTTCGTTCAGTTTCTTGAGGAAATATTCGCCCTTTTCCTTAACTAGCTGAGGAATGTCGTTTTCCAGGATGTAACGGATGGAAGCGATACCTGCTGACATAGCCAGAGGATTTCCGCCGAATGTAGGCATGGAAACCAGTGTTGGGTTTTCAACCAGAGCTTCTGTTACCATCCAAGGTCTTGCGATGATACCGGTCAGAGGCATGCAACCGCCGCCGATGGCTTTACCGAACAGCAGAATATCAGGAACGATGCCTTCTGCTTCTGTTCTCCACAGAGCGCCGGTTCTGCCCAGACCAGTCTGGATTTCGTCGCAGATCATAGCTACGCCGTACTTATCGCAGATCTCTCTTACCTTCTTCAGATATCCGGCCGGAGGAATGATGATTCCGCCTTCGCCCTGGATCGGTTCGAGGATAACTGCGGCAACCTTTTCGCCTACGGACTGCAGGTTCACGATTGCGTTTTCCATCTGCTCCGCATCACCGTATTTTACGTGCTGAACCTGCTGAATATTTGGAGTAAACGGTGATCTATAATCAGCGTTACCGATCAGGGACAGAGCGCCTGTCGATAATCCGTGATAAGCATTAACAGTAGAAATAAACCATTTTCCGCCTGTAGCCAGCTTGGAAAGCTTGATTGCAGCTTCTGTTGCTTCTGTACCGCCGTTTGTCGGCCATACTGCCTGCAGATCTCCCGGTGTGATCAGTCCCATCAAGTGGCTGAAATATCCCTGGAGCGGGTTAACCAGATCCTGTGAGTGCTGCGGGTAACGATCCAGCTGAGCATGAACGGTCTTCATGATTTCTGTATTTTTATGGCCTGCCAGGAAAATTCCGAATCCTCCCAGACAGTCGATGAATTCAGTGCCTTTAACATCGGAGAAGAATTCGCCTTCTCTCTGTGACCATTCTGAAAACATAGGGTCAGTTGACATGATTTCTCTGTATGGGAGCCAGCCAGGGTTTACATTTTCATTATAGTTTGCTTCTGATTCCTTGAGAATCGTATCTACATCTTCCTGTGAAAGCTGATCTTTCTGAATATAACCTTCTACGCGTTTTGCAATCTCTAAACCTAATTCTTTGTTTGTTACTGTCATGTGATGTCCTCCTTTGTTCACATACCGAAATACAAATTTTAAAAGCCATACCTAAAGCGGTCAAACCCAAGTTGGGTGAGTGGTATCATTAAATTTGTCATACCATTAAGAAGGCAAGAGCCGTCCGGTATGGCTTTTATAAATTACCACTTGGTTATCGTGTGTAATTTACTATTATATAAAAGCAAGTTGCGTGCCAACATTCAGCATGAAAAATAAAAAATATTTGTTGAAATTTCAACGTTTTTAAAAATCCATAATAAGAAAATAATATGGATATTCAATGGAGAATAAAAAGAAGGGGAGAATAAGGAGAAAGCCTGGAATTTCAACAAATTAAAATCTTAAATTATTATTTAAAAATGAATTGACGGCAAACCAATTATTCGCCTGTGGAATCTTCTGAAAGAAAGAACAGAAAAGGGGTTGTCGCAGGAATCGTAATCATCGTGATCCCTGGATCCTTGAGTGTCACGTTAACGGAATGTCGGGGCCGGGCCATGCGCAAATCATCGCGATCTGTGCCTGGCAGGAGGCCACTGAAACAAGCTCAAGCGATGATTTTACGTTTCATCCTTTCTGAATCCGACATGAATCCGGGCCCGAAGGGCCCGCTCCTTTCCAGCAGGTTTGCAAAATGGAGCGAAAAAAAAGGCCCCGACAGAAATTCTGCCAGGACCTTTTCGTGAGAATAATAAAGATGAAATTACAAGGAGTGTCTT
The DNA here is from genome assembly GCA_902363595.1 of Clostridia bacterium. Classification (GTDB taxonomy): domain Bacteria; phylum Bacillota; class Clostridia; order Peptostreptococcales; family Anaerovoracaceae; genus Hominibacterium; species Hominibacterium faecale. The sequence continues at coordinate 265,817 of CABJAP010000002.1, forward strand.
ACGCGAACTTGATGATCGTACCGGTCTTTCCCTCGAGAGCCTCTGTCGCTTTGTCCAGAGATGTAATGATTGCACGTTTCTGAGGGAAAGCCCGTACGAACTTCATGGCAGCTTCTACCTTAGGCAGCATGCTGCCGGCTGCAAAGTGGCCTTCTTCTTTATAGCAGGCCAGCTCTGCGAGAGTTACTTCATCCAAGTTCTTTTGGTTTGGTTTGTTAAAGTTAATTGCTACTTTTTCTACTTCGGTAAGGATCATGAGAATGTCCGCGTCAACCTGCTCAGCCAGAAGCTCAGCCGCGAAGTCCTTATCGATAACCGCTGCGGTTCCTTCCAGGGAGCCGTCGGCGTTTTCAATAACCGGGATACCGCCGCCGCCGCATGTAATTACGATTGCGTGGTCCCACAGCTCTTTAACAGCGTCGATTTCGACGATTTTTCTCGGAAGAGGGGAGGCCACTACTCTTCTAAAGCCGCGGCCGGCGTCTTCCTTCATAACATATCCTTTTTCGGATTCCAAAACCTTGGCTTCCTCTTCCGAATAGAAGGGGCCGATGGGTTTTGTGGGATTTTCAAATGCAGGATCGTTTTTCTCAACGATCATCTGTGTAGCTACGGTCACTACTGGTATATTTCGATTTGTCTGGTTTAATGCGTATTTCAAGCATTGCTGGATGTGATAGCCGATGTAACCCTGGGACATTGCTCCGCATACATCAAAGGGCATCGCCGGGGTAACATCTTTCGCAGCTTCGGAGGCCATTACGATTCTGCCCACCTGAGGGCCGTTTCCATGCACAACCGCCAGCTCATATCCCTGCTTGCTGATCTGCGCGATATGCTCGCAGGTGTTTTTTACAACCTCAAGCTGCGCCTCGGCAGTAGCAGGGCCTTTGCCTGACTGAAGGGCATTGCCTCCTAAAGCGATTACGATTTTTTCCTTAGTCATTCCATATCTCCTTTATTTGGTTTCTTGCTGACATTTTGGCTGCTGCTGTGTAATGCAGTGCACGTTGCCGCCGCCGTAAACAATTTCTCTTGTAGGTACGCCGACTACCTTACGTTCCGGGAACATCTCCTGGAGCTGCTCTAAAGCCAAGCTGTCATATTCATCATCATACTGAGGAGCGATGACACCGCCGTTGACGATTAAAAAGTTCATGTAAGAAGCAATGCAGATATCATCGTCTTCCCGGGGAATCGTGCCTTCAACCTGGTCGATATCGAACTCGCCGCTGAGTTTAACGGGCACTTTCGGTAAGGTCAGCTTGTGTACCTTCAGCTTGCGCCCCTTGGCGTCGGTCGAGTTGATCAGGATATCATATGCCTGGCGGCAAGTATCGTAAAACGGATCTTCTTTATTTTCAGTCCAGATACAAGCCGCTTCACCGGGCCGAACAAAGCAGGCCACGTCGTCCACATGTCCGTCAGTTTCGTCTGGATCAATTCCATCTTTCAGCCAAATAACTTTTTCTGCGTTCAAATATTCTTTCAGCATGTCTTCGATTTCTTCCTTGGACATGTGAGGATTACGTCCCTCGCTCAAAAGGCACATCTCTGTGGTGAGAACCGTACCTTCACCGTCGACATGAAAGCTTCCGCCTTCGAGGACAAAACCTTCCGTATGATAGGAATCGATTCTCTCCAGTTCGCAAAGTTTGCGCGCCACCAGGTTATCCTGATCCCAAGGGAAGTAGAGTCCGTCGTAAAGGCCGCCCCATGCATTGAATTCCCAATCCACACCGCGGATGCGGCCCTGATCGTCAATGACGAAGGTAGGGCCGCAGTCCCGGATCCAAGAATCGTTGGTGTTGACCTCCACGACACGAATGTCATCGGAAAGTCTGGCTCTTGCGTTGGAAAACTGAGCAGGGGATACGAGCATAGTAACAGGCTCAAATTGGCTGATTGCTTCTGCTACGGCCTTGAATGCGTTCTGGGCGGGCTTAGCGCCGTTGCGCCAGTTATCCGGTCTTTCCGGCCAGATCATGAATACTTGTTCATGAGGCTCGAACTCGCCGGGCATTCTAAAGCCGTCTTTTTTTGGAGTTGAGTTTATTCTCTTTGCCATCTATTTTAGCCTTCTTTCTTGTATCGTTTCTTTATTCTCCGAATACTTCCGCCATGAATTCGTCTAATTCTTCCTTAACGGCAGCCTTAGCCAGTTCGGAACCTTCCTTCTGGTAACGAGTGAAGTATACGAGCAGACCTCTCATTGCAGTCAGTCTGTTTTCAGCTTCGTCCCAAGCGATGGAAATTTCGGAGTCCAGAACTTCGTCTGTAACTTCTTCGTTTCTTGTTGCCGGCAGGCAGTGGAGGAATTTTGCTCCCAGGTTTGCCTTGTTCATCAGTTCTTTGCTGACCTGATATTTGGGCATGAAGATCTTCTGTCTTTCTTCAGGTGACAGCTCGTTTTCATAGAGGCCATACCATACGTCTGTGTAGATAAAGTCAGCATCTTTCATGGCTTCATCCACATCGTCGGTTACCATCCAGCTTCCGCCTGATTCTTTGCAGTTTGCTTCGTAGATATCGGTGTGTTCCGGTCTCAGCTGGAAGCCTTTCGGTCCGAAGTGGCAGTAGTTGGCGCCGATCTTGGTTACGATGAATCCTAAGGAAGCGCATACCTGAGTGGCATCTCCTACGAATACGATCTTGCAGTCTTCAATGCTCTTTCCTTCCGGCAGGTGCTCGATCATGGTGATCATGTCGCCGATTTCCTGTGTCGGGTGGTTGTAATCGGACATTCCGTTTAATACAGGAACAGAAGATGAGTTGGCCAGTTTAACAACGGTTTCATGTTCGATAACTCTTGACATAATGATGTCTACATAACGGGAGATAACTCTTCCGGTATCTTCAATTGTTTCGTGTCCGCCCAGCTGGATCATTCCAGGTCCCAGGTACTGTGCGTGTCCGCCCAGCTGTTCCATGGCTGTTTCGAAGGATACTCTTGTTCTGGTGGAGGACTGCTGGAAGATCATAGCCAGTGTCTTATCCTTCATCAGCGGCGGATTGTATCCTGCTTTGATGCATTTTTTAATTTTCAGGGACAGATTGATGATGTCCATCAGTTCCTGCTTGGTAAAATCGCACGTGTCGATAAAATGTCTTAATTCTTTAGTCATACTTGATTCTCCTTTTAATTCTCTTTTTTCCGTTTATACAATGTTCAATATCCGTCCGGTAACGCGCTGTTTTGATTCCTGCCGCGTTACACCACTCACCCAGAGGACGTGCTTACATGATAGCTTCGGAATTTTCAGATTACAATTACCTTCCGTAGTGAAATCAGGCGATTGCAACTAAAGTGTAATTGCTCTCAGGTAAAAGGTAGTAGGAGGAGTAGCACTTGGTGTATGGGAGCATACTACAAAAGTAGTACTAAAAATATCATCCGGGTGGAATGAAATTTGCATGTTATTAATTGTAGGAGGTGCGAATGATAATGATGAATTTGACACATGAACAATGGGAAAAAATAAACCGGCTGATTCTGGAGGCTCATTCGGAAGGTGATATATACCGATTGAGGAAAAGCGTTTTGCAGAAATTGGATGAGCTGATTCCCCACGACAAATCGTTTTTTGACCTGGGATATAAAAAGGATACCAAGGTGGTCTTCTTTGATCCGGTGTCTGATAACATGGATCGGGGGTATCTGACATCTTATTTCAATAAATATGAGTCCATCGATATTATGTTCTGGTTCTTTTCCCAGACGCAGAGGAACATATACAGGGAAAGTGATTATGTGACCGATGTGATGGAAGAAACATCCGTATTCTACAGAGAGTGGATGAAGCCGCAGGACATCCGCTACAGCATGGGCTCAAGGGTTGCCTTTGAGGAAGTGCTCTACGGGTCTATTAATCTCTGGCGAAGCAAGGAGCATGGGGACTTTACCGATGAAGAGGTGTATATCCTGGGTGTAATCAATAAACATCTGGCGTGCCACTTCCACAATAAGTTTCCCAACGGCATCAAACGAAATAATGAAAATGATTATACGGATACAATGGTCCATCTGTATGGACTGACCCCGAGAGAGTCAGAGGTCGTGGAGCTCATATACGAAGGGCTGCCGATCCGGGCAATCGGAGAAAAGCTTTTCATATCAGAAAATACAGTAAAAAAACATACACACAACATTTTTAAAAAAATGAACATTTCCAACAGAGCCCAGCTAATGAAAATTGTACACGGATATATGACCACCAGTGTGGATGATTTAGTAGAAAAACGGTAAACATGTCAAAAGCTTTCAGCCAGTTAAATATTGACATGTTTTTTTACAGAAAAGCAAACTTGGGATGCCAGCGTTTGTCAGTGAGGATGTGGCCAAACAGGGTTAAACCGTCTGCAGTGCGGAATTAAAATAAAAAAGAATAAATAGGAGGTCGTTGTATGAAAATAAGGGTAGCATGCTCCCAGATAGACTGCGTACTGGGGGACAAAGAAGCAAACTTTAAAAAGATGGAAGAAAGCGTCAAAACAATCAAATCTGATGATCCGACTGTAGAGCTGATCGTTTTTCCCGAACTGGCCCTCAATGGATATGAATGCCCTGAGCTGTTTGAAGACATGGCAGAAGTGTGTCCGGGCGGGGCCTACATAAGGAAGATAGGCAGGATTGCGCAAATCTGGGATGTGCACATTGCTTTTGGCTTTATTGAGCGGGAAGATCGTGAATACAGTATGCAGCTGTATAATACGGCTCTGCTCCTGGACAACAAAGGCGCGATCATTGGAACGTATCGCAAGTCTCACTTGGTTGAAGGCTTTGAGGCAGATAACTTTACAAAAGGCGGCCAATACCCGGTCTTTGATACCAGGTGGGGAAAAGTAGGTATGGCGATCTGCTGGGACGCGGCTTTTCCTGAAACCGTAAAGCTTTTGGCACTAAAGGGTGCAGAACTGATCCTGGTTTTGGCAGCCTGGGAAAAGCCCCATGCCTTTGACTGGGATCTGACCTTGGCAGCCAGAGCATTTGATAACGTAGCTTGCGTCGCAGCCTGCAATCGCGCAGGAACAGATCGGACTTTGTCCTATCTGGGAAAAAGCAAACTGGTGGCGCCGGGCGGACGGGTACTGAAAGAATGCGGTGATGAAGAATGTACGATAATCGGAACTCTGAATTTAGATGAAGTGAAAAAGATGCGCCGGGGATATTACGATTTGATCAGGAACGCCTCGTTTTATGAAGTTATATAGTTTACCAGGGGGTGATGAGCGTGAATACGATTAAAGACGGCTTTGTCGCAGATATGCTGGCGAAGAACATGGACAATATTTTTGAATCAATCTATGACGAAATCCTGATCACAGATAATCGAGGCGTGGTCCTGAAAGTGAGTACGGATTTTGAAAAGGAGTATGGGCTGGATCCGGGCAGCGCCATAGGAAGGACGGTAAAGGACCTGGAGGAAGAGGGCTATTTTAAACCATCCATTGCCGCGATTGTACTGGAAAACCAAGAAAAGGTCACAATGCACCAGAGAAATAACAAGGGGAGAGAGATTATCGTCACGGGCATCCCCGTTAAAGATGAAAACGGCAATATCAAATTGGTAGTCACCTTTTCCAGAGATGTTACGGATTTTATTAATTTAAAAAATGAGTACAAATCTTTGGAAGATAAGATGGCGCTGTACAAAGAGGAGTTGGAGAAGCTGAGAAATGAAAACATAGAAGTCGATGGAATTATTGCAGAGAGCATTCAAATGAAACGAGTGCTGCAGGAGGTAAACCGAATCGCGGCTTACGATGCTTCGGTCCTTTTGACAGGAAAATCCGGAGTCGGAAAAAGTATGCTGGCAAAGATCATTCACAGCAAAAGCGAACGGAGGAACTATCCCTTTATTGAGATCAATTGCGGGGCGATCCCTGAAAACCTGCTGGAATCAGAATTCTTCGGCTATGAAAAAGGCTCGTTCACAGGTGCCAATGAAAAGGGTAAAGTGGGGTTAATTGAGGTAGCCCAAAACGGAACGCTGTTTTTGGATGAAATATCCGAAATGCCTCTAAACTTACAAGTCAAACTTCTGAAAACCATTCAAGATAAAACGATTACACGAGTAGGAGGCACTAAGGAAATCCAGGTGGATTTCAGGCTGATTACTGCCTCCAATAAAAACCTTGAATCTCTGGTGAAAAAAAATTTATTTCGAGAAGACCTGTTTTACCGTCTCAATGTCATACCAATCGATATACCGCCGCTCAAAGAACGAAAAGACGACATTATTCCGCTGATTCTTTATTTTACTGACAAATTCAATCGCAAATATAATATGGAAAAATCTTTTTCCGTAGAAGTCATGCACGTTCTGGAACATCAGGAATGGCCGGGAAATATCAGAGAGCTGGAAAACCTGGTGGAACGGGTTCTTTTGACTTCCGATCAGAAGATGATCGATGTGGATGTTCTGGATGTTGCCATGAAGGGAGCTTTGGAGGTGAAGCACTTTGAGAACCATGAACACCTGACGCTTGAAGAAGCTGTCGAAGCTCTGGAACGGGAGATGATAACAGATAGTTATGCCAAGTGCAAAACCACGGTTGGCGTAGCTAAAATGCTTGGAATCAGCCAGCCTACGGCATTTCGTAAAATCAAAAAATATGTCAAAGATGAAACAAAAGAATAGATTTATTCTAATTAGAATAGGTATTCGTTTTGGTATAAATGCGAAATGGCAGTCGATAAAAAATGAAATTTACACAAGAGGGTAGAATTTTGCCGAATACAGCTGTATTCGAACGTGAATAAAACGAAAAAACGGTAAGTCGTGTAAATGAGAGATTTACAGAATTCTGAAAAAAATATATTTTGGCATAATTCTTGCGTCTTATTGTTGATACATTAAATTTGTTCTACCATTTTATTTTTATCGTCTGTATTGTTTGTAAGACAGGAGGTCTTAAAATGGCAAGTCATGAAGAGGTATACAAAGAACTAAAAGGCCGAACTGGCCTGAACCCTGATATAGAAGAAGAACTATGCCGCAGAATTTCCGTTATCGAAGAGTCCGGCGGGGAAATTGTACCCCATTTGACCAAAGGCGATTGGATCGCTACCTGGCTTTTAATCGCTGTAACCGGAATTATTCCAATTATTATTGAAGCATTCCGTTATGGATTTCAGTAATCGCTTATTAGGAGGAAATTTAAAATGGCAAAATTTGATGCGAACCAAGAATCACAATTTGGTGTGCTGCCCGTCCTGAAAGAGGACAGGGTATATAATTTATTTGATAATTCATGTATAAATGTAGGTCTGGCAATTGCCACCTGGTGCTTTATGATCGGCGGATCGGTAGCGCTGTTCGTAGACTTTTGGCCGGCCGTAATCGCCACATTGGTCGGCAATATGATTTCGGTACTGGTTATGGCGATCATGCCTTGTTCGGCTTCTGCCACCACAGGCGCTGATAATTACACGCTGGCAGCAAGCTATATGGGAAGAAACGGACGTTACATATTGATGGCATTCATTACAGTCTTCCAGATTGCATGGCTGATCGTTCTCTCCATTATGTTCGCCAGATCGGTGAGCAATGTAACCGCTGCTTTTATGGGCGTCGAATCCATGGGATCCGGCTTTACCATGGTGATTTCGCTGATTGCGGTTGCAATTGTATTTTTAGTAGTATGGAAAGGTCCTTTAGTAATCAAACGGTTCAACAATGTGGTTGCACCAATGATGGTTGTCGTAATTATCGGGCTGCTGGTAATTCTGTCCAAAAACATCGGATGGGATGTCATCACCAGCGCGGATCCAATTGCGCCCAATGACAATCAGTGGGTAAACTTTTTGCTGGCAGTTGAGCTGAGCTTTGGCGCAGGCCTCTCCTGGTGGCCGAACATGGGCGGTATGTCCAGACTGTGTAAAACCACGAAAGCCGCTTATTGGGCAAATTTAGCTGGTCTGATCCTGGCTGCAACCGTAGGTACGGCTCTTGGAGTAGCTGCTGCCATTACCATTGGATCCGACGATCCGACGGAGTGGATGCTTCCTCTGGGCGGCCTGGTATTCGGTGTCATTGCACTGGTGTTCGTTGCCATTGCCAACGTTACGTCCAATGCAACTGTAGCATATAACATTTGTCTTGGTCTGAAAGATATCAAAATCTTTAGAGATAAAAAATGGGCGCTGGTTGTACTGATCTTCCTGATTCCGGTAGCAATCGGCCTGATCCTGTTCCCCAATCAGATTTATGACCACTTCTACATTCTGCTTGGCGTGACCTGCACCTTCTATGTGCCGGTTGTAACCATCAGTACCATCGACTATTTTGTACTGAGAAAGAAGAAGCTGGACATTAGAGGTCTCTATGACAGAACATCCACATCCGCATACTCGTTCTGGGGCGGATTTAACTGGGTAGCCATTATCGTATTTGCTCTGGCAATGCCGTTCTATTTGGTATTCCTCAACCCGGCTACCTTGGTATATCAGACACCGTTCATGTATTGTACGGCGTCAGGAGGCGTATTCGTCGTTGTGGCGATCGTTTACTACATCTTAGCAAAAGTATTCCTGGTGAACAAAGGCATCGGGGGGTATCGAAAATAGATTGACTTTAGAAAGAAGGTAAAATATGGACATGAGAGAATTTTTTCACGCGACAAAAGTCGTATCAGGAGCAGGGTCGGTTAAGAACGTAGGACAGGAAACTCTGGCTCTGGGCGGAAAAAAAGTATTGATTATAACCGATGGATTCTTGGCTGCAAGCCCAATTATGGAAAAGGTAACGGCAAGCCTTAAGGAATCCTCGATTGAATACATCGTTTACGATCAAGTAAGACCAAATCCAAGAACGACCGACTGTGATACTACCGCAGAGATGGCCAAAGCTGAGGGTGTCGATGTAATCATCGGCCTGGGCGGCGGCAGTTCTATGGACCAGGCCAAGGCAACAGCCGCTCTGGTAACCAATGGCGGAAAATGTGTTGATTGGGATTACGTGGAATTGAAGGAATATATGCTGCCGGTTATCTGTATTCCAACTACATCGGGAACAGGCAGCGAAGTAACCTTCGTAGCGGTGATTACCGATGAAGAAAGAAAATATAAGATGAGCGTCTTCGATCCTATTAAATTAAGACCAAGCGTGGCCATCGCTGACCCGGAACTGCTGACCAGCCTTCCGCCGTCACTGACCGCTTCCACAGGAATCGACGCGCTGACACATGCCATCGAAGCATACACCTGCAAGGTGTCCCAGCCGATCACAGATGCGCTGGCTCTGTATGCCATTGATGTGATTTCCAAGAATATTGTACAGGCGGTAGAGGATGGCAGCAATTTGGAGGTTCGGTACAACATGCTGATGGGAAGCTTGATTGCCGGTATGGCATTCATCAATTCCAATGTAGGTGCTGTACATGCGATTTCAGAAACCGTCGGCGGATGGTATGATACACCTCATGGAGTAGGAAATTCAATTTTCTTGCCCTATATTATGGAATACAATATCCCGGCTAACCCGGAAAAATTCGCCACTGTAGCCAGATATCTGGGCGTTGATCCCGAGGGAAAAACCACAGAAGAACTGGCTCTGGCCGGTGTAGAAAAGGTAAAAGAGCTGAATGCTAAGGTTAAGATTCCAAAACTGATCGAGTTGGATTACATTAAAGAAGAAAACTTCAGAGCTATTGCAGAACGGTCGGCAGAAAACGCGTTGTCGCAGGATAACGCCAGAGACATCGATGCCGATGGCTATATGTCCGTTATTCTCAAAGCGTACAGAGGGAATTAATCCGTGCGCGATACGAAGAAACAGGCATAAGCAACCTATAATATCGCTCTTCTGACATTTTTTATATAAAACCCACGGTTCGCCTCTGTGCTGCCGTGGGTTTTATTTTCGTATAAATTTTCATGGTTGTGTAGCCTTATGAAAAACATAGAAAATTAAGAAGCCCGCTTAACTCAGCTCGTATGTTAACAACAAGAATTGAAAAAATGAGGTGTGATATGGATTTGGGAAAAGATTATAAACTGTTTTTAGACCACATCTGCGGTCTAATAGTGATCGATCAGCAGGGAAAGGTGGTCTACATTAATGATCAATGTGCGGATTACATCAAAGTGGACGCTCAAAGATCAATCGGAAAGCCGATTAAAAAGGTTTTCGCGCCTTCCACCATGGAAAAGCTGCTGCAGGGAGACACAGCATACCATACGAACTTTTATTTTGATGAGGGCAGAATGAGTGTCAGCACGCAGGTGCAGCTTAAAAAGGAGGGAACCGTTGTCGGCGTTCTGGAATACGATATGCTCCAAGACTTGGAGTCCCTGGACGATCTTTTGGAGAAATACGCCAAATCATTGCGGGAAGAGATGAAATATTACCGGGAACAGGTGCGCGATTTTAAGAGTACAAAGTACTCCATCAACAATATTATCGGTTCATCGAAAAAAGTCCGCGATCTCAAGCGTCAGATTGAACTTTCAGCCATGTCCAACTCGACCGTATTGATCACCGGTGAGACCGGAACCGGAAAAGAACTGGTGGCCCATTCTATCCATAACCTGAGCGTGCGGGCCTTCAGCGAATTTGTCAAAGTCAATTCAGTTGGAATGCCCGAATCGCTCATTGAATCTGAGCTGTTCGGTTATGTGGAAGGGGCGTTTACCGGCGCGAAAAAAGGAGGCAAAAAAGGCAAATTCCAACTGGCAGATAAAGGTACACTCTTTATTGACGAGATTAATCAGATGCCTCTGAGTCTGCAGCCTAAACTTCTGCGGGTACTGCAGGAAGGTGAGATTGATCCGGTAGGCAGTGAAAAGAGTCTCAGCGTGGATGCCAGGATCATTGCTGCCACCAATCAGGATCTAAGTAAGCTGGTCAAAGAAGGAGATTTCAGGGAAGATCTTTTTTATCGATTGAATGTGTTTCCTATTATCGTACCGCCTCTGCGGGAGCGGATCGAGGATCTGCCTGCGCTGGTGGAGAATAAAATTCGTTCTTTAAATATTGAGATGGGAAAGCATATTACCAAGGTGGATGAAAACGTTTATGAGCGCCTATGTGATTACGATTGGCCTGGAAATATCCGGGAATTATATAATGTTATTGAACGGGCGATGAACTTTGTCAGCGGAGAAATTTTGACAGAAGAGGTGCTGGATGTAATTCTCTTCCGTAACAACAATGGCAAACATCCTTTCTACCATATGGAAAACGGAAAACATCTGATCGAACAGGTTCGCAATAATGCGGAAAGAGAATTGATCATCAATGTTTTGAAACGTTTCAACAACAATCGTACCAAAGCAGCCCAATATTTAGGGATTGCCAGACCCTTGCTCTATCAAAAGATGAAACGTTTGAATATTACCAATCGAGATATATCTTTTTAAACTGACAGTGTAAGTTTAAAAAGACAGGATAAAAATGAGCTGAAAATTCTTGAAATATAAGATTTTTCAAGAATGGTTGTGTAAGCAAAAACTTACAGCAGGGCTGTCTCTTTTTTTGATAATATGCCAACAAGCTGGTGATGCGGGGGGGTTAACCTAATTCTTTCAGCCCCGTAAAACTCGGGCAACTAACTGTATTGAAAAAACTGCACCTTTATCGATAACAATTCATCAATTATTGGTGTATTGTTATTATAAAATTAATTAAAATTGCATATTTTAATATGGATAGTTTTTGAATATAATAGAAGAGCGATCGCAAGGAAGAACGTTAAGAGTATAAGGAGTCCCCGCGCAGCAGCTGGCGCCAGGGGCTGTTTTTTGAAGAAAAGAGGAATCTGAATTGCGTAGTGTAGAAACTGTTCAAACAATGAGTACAACAAAAACCCTGGTGATCAACGGTCTGTTTATCGCATTAACGCTGGTAGCAACAGCCTTCATCAATATCCGTCTTCCCCTGATCGGTAACGGTGGTCTGATCCATTTAGGCAATGTCCCTTTGTTTTTAGCCGCCTTTCTTTTTGGAAGAAAGACCGGGGCCATTGCGGGAGCATTCGGTATGGGGCTTTTCGACTTGATCTCAGGCTGGACGGCCTGGGCGCCCTTTACCTTCGTTATTGTCGGCTTGATGGGTTTCACGGCTGGTACTATTTCTGAAAAAGGAAAGAATAAGCCCGTTTTATTCAATGGACTGGCTGTTGTGGCTGCTCTGGTGATCAAAGTGGTCGGGTACTATTTTGCAGAGGTGATTTTGTTTCAAAACTGGATCGTTCCTCTGGGGTCCATACCGGGTAACCTTGTCCAGGTGATCGTAGCCGGAATCATCGTCGTTCCCATTGCCGGCAGATTGAGAACGCTAGTTGCAAAGATTTAAAAGGAGAACGTAAATGTATAAAATAATGACAGCGGGTCCGACGCAGGTTCGGGAAAATGTTCGTATGGCCAGGAGCCTGGAAACCACCAATCCGGATCTGGATTTGGAATTCTATGATTTCTATAAACAGACCTGTGATGACCTGAAAGGGCTGCTTCATTCCAGCGGCAGCGCATATATCCTTGGGGGAGAGGGCATTCTCGGCTTGGAAGCAGCGTGTGCATCCCTGACCGAGCCGGGCGACCGAGTGCTGGTGATTGATAACGGAATTTTCGGCAAAGGCTTTGCCGATTTTGTAACCTTGTATGGCGGCCAGCCTGTTTTATATACTTGTGATTACAAGCGGCCGGTGGATTGCGGCAAACTCCGCGAATTCCTGGAAGAGGATTCGGATTTTAAATATGCGACTTTGGTTCACTGTGATACACCCAGCGGCGTGCTCAACGATGTAAAGGCGCTGGGATGTCTTTTGGATGAGTTCCAGATTTTGTCGGTGGTCGATTCGGTGGCCGGGATGTTCGGCGAATATCTCAATGTGGATGAAAGCCGGATTGATATTCTCTGCGGCGGATCCCAAAAGGCATTGTCCGCTCCGCCGGGACTAACGCTCCTATGGGTCAGCGACCGGGCTATAGAGGCCATGGAAAATCGCAGCACACCCATTGCATCCTTTTACGCCAACATCTTAACCTTCAAGAATTACTATAAAGATAAATGGTTCCCATATACCATGCCCATCAGCGACATCCAGGGGCTGGCGGCTGCTGTGGACAATGTGAAAGCCGATCAGGAGATTTTCCGGCGCCACGAGAAGATCGCTGCGGCAACGAGACAGGCAGTCACGGAGGCAGGACTTTCGTTGTACCTTAAAAGCGGATATTCCAATACGGTGACCGTTGTTCAGGTGCCGGAGGGCGTGACGGATGAGGCGATTTTATCCATCATGCGGGACAAGTATCAGGTGATGATTTCCGGATGCTTTGACATCCTGGCGGGCAAAGTGATTCGTATCGGGCATATGGGCGAAAATGCCAACATACCAGATATGGCGCAGACCCTTGATGCAATGGATAAAACGCTGCAAGAACTGGGAGTTCCATTGAAATGCCGGATGAAAGATCGCTTTTTAGAGCTTTTGTCATGACGGGCAAAGTATAATATCGTATACAGTCGGCTTTATCCTGCATGCAGGGTAAAGCCGTTTTGCTGTACCTATGTTTGTGCAGGCTGAGAAGAAAAGCTTCCAAAGATTGCCCTATAATGGAATGTTGTACCCAAAATAGAGCTGTGATTTGAGAATAGAATACAGCTTAATAACAGATTCGACGGAATAAACGGTTGGATTCTTTAACACGTTAATGGATAAAGGTTCGTGTTGACATTCCCCTATAGGGAAAATGGTATAATATTATCAGAATATTTTAATGGTTATAGCAAAATCTAATTGGTGCGGAGGGACTTGTATGAATATGATGAAAAGATCCCATTTTCTGCTCAATACGTTGAACTGCATTGCCAGGACAGCCTACGTGGAAGGTGCCCCCATTACCGAGGAAGCCGTCTATAATCTCTCCGAGCTGATCCGGTGCGCCCTTGCAGAAAAGGATCAAATCCAAACCATTAGGGGTGAGCTTGCCGCAGTAAGGAATTATTTGAAGCTCCAGAAGATACGCCTGAAGGATCATTTTGACTTTCAGATTGTGGTCCCGGATTCAGCCGAGGATTGCCGAATCCCGAACATGACATTGCTGCCGATCGTTGAAAGCGTTGTCATGCAGGGGCTGACCAATGACAGGAAGTGTCTGTGTATTCTGATCTGTGCAAAAGAGATGGGAAAGAATCTGGAAATCTTTATTGAAGATAATGTTTCTTATAGTAAGGAAAACCAGGGATATGGGGAAGATGACCGCTATATTATTGATAAAAAACTGAAGCTCTATTTCGGAAACGAATATGGAGTCCGGACAGAAAGGAAGGAGCTGGGCAAGGGTAGTATTACGGTTGTCTCTGTTCCGTGGCGTGATCAGGATGGCTGAGGAAGCATATACGGTTTTAATCGTAGAAGATGAACCCATCGAGCAGGAATTTATTAAAACCATCATATCGCAAAATTTATGCGGGGGGGGGGGGGGGGGGGGGGGGGGGGGGGGGGGGGGGGGGGGGGGGGGGGGCGATATTCTTACCAGCAGGGATGGATACGAAGCTGTTGCGCTGGCAAAGGAGCACCGGCCTGATCTGGTGCTGATGGATTTGTGGATCGCAGGCCTCGACGGGATCTCCGCCATCGGCAGGATTCGTGAAATCCTGCCAAATAGCTGTATCAGTATTCTTACCGGACATATGGATTTTACCTGTGCCCAAAAGGCCATACGGTTTAACGTATTTGAATATCTGGTCAAACCTGTACGGCCTTCGGACTTAACCCAACTGGTCCTTCGAATGAAAGATGCAGTCAAGGCGAGGGGAACAGCAGAAGGGTATGAGCGGATGGAAGATGCCAGAAGTCCCATGATCGCCGATGCGGTTTTGTATATTCAAGACCATTATTGCGAGAAATTGACGTTAGAAGAAGTGGCGGCAAAAGAATTCATGAGTCCGGCTTATTTTAGCCGTGTGTTTCGAAAAGAAATGGGAATAACCTTTTCCAGATATGTTGCAGATTTGAAAATCAGATATGCCTGCCGTCTATTGAAAGAAACCCGATATCCGGCATATCGAATTGCAGCAGAATGCGGATTTTCAGATCCATCCTACTTTAATCGTGTCTTTGCGGAGCGGATGAACATGACTCCCCAGGGTTACCGCAAAGAGCTGAAAGACAATCCAAAGGATTAGGGATCGATTTCAAAGATCAAGGTGTGAACAAAGAGGCGCTAGTCGCATTGTTCACATTTTTTTGTGTGAATTCCAAGGATTTAAAGTCAGCAGCTAATACCTCTGCTGCCCAGAAGTGAAAAATTGGACATGAAAATGCCAGATTATCATAAAAATGTGCAAATAGTCAGATAAAATTCACAAAATCTACAAGAAAGAGAGCGGAAACATTTTAGATGGGAAAATCGGTTTTCTATATACTTAGAGCAGAAACAAACTGCGGCGGAAGACTGCAGAGAAAGGAAGCGCTATGAGTACAAAGAGAACAAGTACGCAAAAATGCCTTGCCGTTCTCATCGCACTGGCTATGGTGTTCACCTCCGTGTGGATGACCACATCAACAGTCAGCGCAGCGAGCAAGGCTCCGAAAAAAATCGTTTTAAAGGCAACGACGAAGAAAGTAGACATCAAGGGAAAAGCCAAAATTACCGTTAAATCGGTTTCGCCCAAAAGCGCCAGCAAAGCGGTAACGTGGAAAAGCAGCAATCGGAGGGTTGCCACCGTATCCAAAAAAGGGGTGGTAACTGGTAAAAAGTCAGGCAAAGTAAAAATCACTGCTGTTTCAAAGAAAAACAGAAAGGTGAAAAAGAGAATTACCATTACAGTGAGAAACATTAAGCCCACGCTGACTATTTCCCAGAAGACCTTAACTTTAGATTCCGGTAAAACGAAGACTTTAAAAGTGAAAGTCGGGCCGGAAGGCGTCTATAATAAGGGTGTAAAATGGAAATCCAGCAATAAGGGAGTTGCCAAAGTTTCCTCAAAGGGCGTTGTGACCGCTGTTAACCCAGGAACCGCTATGATAACGGTTTACTCAAAAGAAAGCAGCAAATATAAAGCAACCTGTAAGGTAACGGTCCCCAAAAAAGAACAGCAGCCAGCACCAGTGCCGGGCGAAGATAAAGTCCAGACGATTACATCCGATCCTGGCAGCGCTAATCAATATAAAATCACAGCCGATCTTTTGAACTATAAGCAGACGGATGATTTGTACATCGCAACCGTAGGTGACTGGAGAAAGGTAAACAAGGTCAGCGACAAATCCAAGACCTACTTCCAGAACGGCGAAGCTCTGAGCGACCATGATATTATCGTCAGCAACGGTAAAATGGGATTTGTACTGGCAGTAGGAACGCGAAATCCATGGGGATATCCGGCAGGATCGGTACTGGATGCAGGCTACATGAAAAATGGAACGCCGGCCAGAGATACCATATGGTCGCTGGAATTCCTCATGAACGGCTGGGACTCCTGGGCTCCGGAAAACTGCGGTACTGTAACCTTTGATCTGGCTAATTACGACTTTACGGCCTGCAAAGAAAGCAAGGACGGCCTTCCAGCAGTAAAGGTATCCCGTATCTATAATCAGCTGGCGGATGAAAGCGGCAAGATGTGCAGCTTGGACGTCGTAACCTACTATAGCTTGGCCCCGGGAGCCGATCACGCATATATGTTTGATACGGTGACCAATAACGGAGCGGCGGCGGTCGATACGGCGAAGAGCAACAGGACCCGTTTTGCCATGACCAATAAGGGCGATGACGGCGGAGCCATGAAAACCCTTCAGCCGGTGAATACGATCATGAGCTACGGCAACAAAGACGGTCAAGAATACGCCACCTGCCATACGGTACCGAAAGTACAATCAGATCAAAAAGTGAAGATCGATAAATTCGGAGGTTCACTGGGATACAAAGAGCTGCGGGCAAGCGCTGCTTACGCCCCTGGAGAAACCACCGTTTATCAGGAATACTTTATGGCCTCACAGAAGGCGGATACCAAGACGCTGACCAATTTCCTCAACAAAGCAAATGCGGAAGAGACAATGACCGTTGCCGGTCAAATAAAAGATAATGGCGGATCCGGTGCTGTATCCGATGCGGTCGTGATTGTAAAAGATAAAGATAAGAAAGTCTATGGTTTCTACCGCGGGGACAATAACGGCAATTACTCGATCGATCTGCCAAAGGGAAGTTATCAGCTTTACGCCGAATGCAAGGGCTACGGCAAAGGAGAACTCGTCGATGTACAAGCAGCAGGATCGGTCGATCTGAAGACTGGCCCTCAAAAACAGAAACTGGAAATTCAATTGAAGGATCAGAATGACAATCCGCTTTGGGGAAAAGCAGAGATTCTCAATGAGTATCCGGAAGTTCGATATACAGGCAACTCCGTATATCAGGCTAAAGAAAAAGGCAAGATCGTGGCAGAAGTCTCTGATCTAAACAGCTACAAAGCGACGGTTTACCCACAGGGATACTATTTTTACACGGATACAGTATCTCTGCAAGGTGACGGAAATGCCAAGGCGACCGTGACGGCGGATAAAAAATATTCTCTGCAGGATGGATGGCTCAGCGCCGATCTGCACCATCATGCCAACAAGAACGACGGTTTCGCCGATCCGGAAGATGCAATACCATCCTTCCTGGCATCCGGCCTTGACGTTGCCTTTATCACCGATCACGACTTTACGGTAAACAATAAAAAAGGGTATGATCTGGTGACACAGACTTATAAAAACCAAATGAAAGGCTTTGTTCCATCGGAAGAGATTTCCTGCTCATGGGCCCACTTCAATGTCCTTCCCCAGGATCATAGCTCCTATAACTTCTTCCTCGATGAAAACCGGGAAAACCATGTTATGGATCAGTTCTCCAAGTTCCCCGAATTTGTAAAGCAGACCCATGACAAAGGAGCGACCATTACAGCCAACCATCCGTGGTATTCTTACGGCCTCTATTATTCGGCCCGTAAGGACGGCGGCGTTCCGGGCGGCTATCAGGACGATTACGATAACATCGAAATCAATGCCTGCTCAAGCGATCAGGAAAATGCGGATGTGCTGATTTCTGCCCAGGCTCTGTGGAACGCATATCTGGACGGCGGAAAATATATGGGGGATACGGTTGAAAAACCGCATTATCTGCTGGGCGGCTCGGATACCCACGATGTACTGATTCCAGGCGTTACCAACCAAGGCGAATTTGCAAGAGGCGAATCGGAGCATTACAATTCGGGCAAGGTCAGGACCATAGCCGATGTTGGAAGCACGGAAGGCAAGAACGTGGTGGATACAGGACTGACCTTTACAAAGGCTGTCGCTGAAGGACATTCTTATGTTTCCTTCGGACCGATTCTGGAAATGGATCAAAAACCGGGAGAGATTTATCAGGTGAACAGCGATCAAAAGTTTAATCTCAAGCTGGATGCAAAATCGCTGACAGACATCAAAGAAGTGATCATTATGACCGGAGACAGCAAAGACAATTATGAAAGTGAGACCTTGATCGGAGCCTATCAGAAAGATTCATATGGAACACATATTAAGTATGATAAAGCACTGACCGATCAGGCTGCAACAATCGCAGGTGATAAAAAGACGGCAGCTGTTGACTTGTCGCTTGCTGTGGATTCCGGCAAGAAAACATGGGTATCCATACTGGTTATGGATGTGAACGGCAATTACGCGGTTACCAATCCTTTCTGGATCGATGGAAAATAAAAATGTAAACCTTTAGATTATAGATAGGTGCTGTCTACATGAAGAAATTAGCTTCGTGCGGCAGCACCTGTTTTATATTCCGTAATAGGTGCTCAGCAGCATGGTGATGAACGGCAATGTGGCCATGGAAAAAAGAGTGGTCATGGCCACGCCCTCTGCCGCCAGCTGGGAATTCTTCCGCTCTTTGGCCGCCAGGGCCACTACAATGACTGCTGTAGGAAAAGCGGCGCCGTAGACCAGTATCAGCTTGGTCATCTCATGGATGGGCAGCCAGTTGACCGCCAGAAAAGTCAGAGCGGGCCATAAGATCAGGTTGATGAGGGATATGACGATCAGCTTGGGGTTTTTGATGATTTTCAGGATGTTGCTGCTGCCCAGCTGGACCCCGACCACGATCATGGAGAGGGGGATGGTGATGTCGCCGATGCCCGTAAGGAGTTCGTTGAAAAAAGAAGGGATTTTGAATCCGGAAAAGAGCATAATGATTCCTAAAACCGCTGCCAGCGAGCACATGTTAAGCATTGGTTTGAGGGCCTTTTTCAGCCCTTTGAACTGACGTTTTTCGCCCATATTGATCTGTAAAATCCCCAGCGAATAGAGGTAGATGTTGAGGACGATGTTGCTGACCACCATGAAATACAGCGCTTCATTGCCGAACGCCGCTTTTGTGATGGGAAAACCCATGAAGCCAGTGTTTACGGTGGTGAGGATACTCATATAAACGCCCTGGTCCGCAGAAGAGATGCGCAGCACCTTGACGATCCCGTAAGAAACGGCCATCCCCACAAGGAAGAAGATGATGGTGCCGGCCAGTACCTCCAGGGTAGAACTGAGGGTATCCGGCGTCAATTGCTTGCCGGTAATGGAGGTGAGGAGCATGCAGGGCGCCGTAATATTCATGAGCAGCGAGATCAGATAACCGTTGGATTCATCCGGCAGGGCTCTGGCTTTATTGGCAATGAAACCGACTCCTACCATAGCGAAAATAATTGCGATTTTATTTAGTATTACAAACATGAATCTTACCCCTTCCAGTTATATACTGGATCTATCATAATACGGCGGTCGGCCAGTTGTCAAATGCAGAACAATGATTCCTGTAAAAAGAATAATTGATGTATTAGCCGAATTGTCCCATGCTGGGATTACCATCACTTTTATACAGAAAAAAACGCGGGTACAATACCCGCGTTGGTTTAAAAATATCGAAAGACGCCTTTGACCTTGCCTAAAATTTTCACATCCTGTACGATGATAGGGCTCATGGATGAGTTCTCCGGCTGAAGCCGAATATGATCCTGCTCTTTATAGAAAGTCTTTACCGTAGCTTCGCTTTCAAAGCCGTCTACCATAGCGACGATGATATCGCCGTTGTTGGCGGTTTGCTGCTGCTGAACCAATATGTAGTCACCGTCCATAATTCCGGCTTCAATCATGCTTTCTCCCTTAACCGTCAGCATAAAATTGGTACCGTTTCCAAGGAAGCGCGATGGAACGGGAAAGGTCTCTTCCACGTTTTGCTCAGCCAGGATGGGCGTGCCGGCGGCAATGCGTCCGATAACCGGTATGTCGGTAACGTCGGTCCGCTGGGCATTATCAATAGGCGGCATCGGTTCTGCCGGTACTGACTCCAATTCCTGATCGACTACCATCAAAGCGCGCGGCTTGGATGGATCCTTGATAATATAGCCTTTTTTTACAAGATTGTCGATATCCTTATGAGCAGTTGAAGTGGATTTAATATTGAGCGCATTGCAGATTTCCCGCACAGTAGGGGGATATCCTTTCTGCCGGATTTCCTGCTTCATGTAATCTAAGATTTTCTGTTCCCGTTCTTTTAACATATCATCCATTCCTCCCGGATTTGTTTTTATCCTGTATAAAGTATTCTGTTTTGCAGTAGGACGGCCATCACCGCCAACATCAAGCCTTATGCATCCAAACCATTCGAGTATCGCTGCTGGTATCAAAAAAATGTCAATTTTGATACTTTGTAGTCCCGGAGCGATTGGATAAAAGCCAGGTGAGGGGCCTCAGTATCAAAACTCCTTGCAAAAACCTTGGATTTTGATATTAGTCCGTCCTTCTCTATGAGCGTTTCCCCAAAGAGTATCAATAAAAGAACTATCCTTTTTAGATACTGACAATTTTGCATGAAGGAAGCCCGTCCATTGGTGCAACGTGCCGTCAGAATGTCGTAATTCACTAAAAAATACCGTTTTCTGATACAGTCCGCGGCGTACCAATTGTAATCGTCAGTCAAAGGAGAAACCCGTCTATAACATCAACCTTAGAATACCATAAAAAGAACAAAATGTAAACAGATGTTCTTGATTTGCTTATGTGATGTAAAAAAAGAGACGGTGCAGGGTGTTTTGCCTACTGGGAGCATGATGCCGAGCCAGCGCAGAATCCCCGCCAATTAAAGAGAGTGCCTCAAAGAGAACTTTGAGGCACCCCCAAGGAGTACTTTTACATGATCAAACAGGCTTATTTAATCATGTTGTCAACAGAATCTAATACCTTATCCAAAATTGCCATTGCTTCTCTCAGCTCTTCTTCAGTGATGATGAGCGGAGGTGCAACGATAATCATGTTTTCGTGTGAGTAAGTCCAGAATCCTTCTTTAACCAGCATGCCGACGATTTTTGCCATCAGGCCGTCCGGATCATCGTTGAAACCGACGATCGGTTCTTTTGTAGCCTTGTCTTTTACCAGCTCAAATGCTGAGAAGAGGCCGATGTAACGAACTTCGCCCACGCAAGCGTGTTTCTTGTTCAGATCTTCCAGCAGTTCGCCTAAAACTTTGCCCTGTTTTTTTACATTTTCAGCAATGTTTAGGTTTTTGTATTCGTTGATGGTAGCTACAGCAGCAGCACAGCCCATCGGATGAGCGCTGTAAGTCAGTCCGCACATCATCTTGTGATCGTCAAAGTATTTAGCGATCGGCTCGGATACGATTACGCCGCCCAGAGGAACATAGCCGCAGGTTGCGCCTTTTGCGAAGGTTACCAGGTCAGGCTTGATTCCAAAGTTCTGGAATGCGAAGCAGGTGCCGGTTCTGTACCAGCCTGCCATAACTTCGTCGCAGACCATCATAATGCCGTATTTTGTACAAAGATCGCGAACGCCAGTTACATATTTAGCAGGAGGAACCAAAATTCCGTTGGATCCAACTACGGTTTCGAGGAAGATCGCAGCTACGCTTTCCGGTCCTTCATACTTAACCTGATTGGTCAAAAGTTCCAGATAGAAATCAGCTACATCGTCTTCAGTTTCAAATTTGCAGGCCTTTGGTGCTCTGTAAGCGTAAGGTCCGTCATATTTAATGAATCCGGCAGGTCCCGGCTCATTGGCAAAGTGTCTTGGTTCACCAGTCAGCATTCCAGCGCCGGCGGAAGAACCGTGATAACATCTGTACTGTGAGAAGATCTTCCATCTTCCGGTGTACTGTTTTGCGATTTTGATGGCGTTTTCATTGGATTCCGCACCAGCGTTGGTGAAGAATACTTTTGCGCCTTCCAGTCCGGAAGCCTCAACAATTGCTTCCGCAGCATCGGAACGAACGTCAATCGCAAATCCCGGTCCGATAAACGGAATTTTTTCCGCCTGATCTTTAATCGCATTGACGATGGCCTTGTTGCCGTGGCCCAGGTTGGAGTTTACCAGCTGAGCAGACATATCGTAATACTTTTTGCCTTCTTCATCCCAGAAATAGATGCCTTCGGCTTTAGTGATCACCTTTGGATTCAGATTGCCCTGTGCGCTCCAGGAGTGTAAGTTATATTTTAAACTTTTTTCTTTAATTGCTGACATTTTTAATCTCCTTTTTTGGATTCTACTGGAGCAGGGAAGTTTGTGAAGCTTTCCTGCTCCCAACACTCAAATTTAATACAGTCGGCTTTCGATTGTTTAGTCGTCTACTTTCGCTCTCAGATCAGCCGGGAATAATTCGTTTGGATCCGGTCTCCAGTTCGGAATTTCTCTGGAAACATAAGTAAAGTTCAGCAGGTCTCTCCATGTTGCATTGTGGGAAACACTGTTTCCGCCCCAGGTTGCGCAGCCCAGAGTCATGGATACCGGGAATCCGCAAGTCCAGCCGCCGGAGTTAACCAGACACTGCGGCTGGCTGACAACGACCTTTGTAACAGGAGCAGCAGCGGCCAGTTTTGCAACTAACTCATCATTGGTTGTGTGGATACCACAGGAGTGGCCTTTACCCATGTAATCCAATGTTTTCATCAGTTTGTCAAGCGCATCGTCGAAATCCTTTGCTTTCTGGATGCCGGATACTGGTGACAGTTTTTCGCCTGTGAACGGGTGTTCCAGACCAAATCCGTTCAGTTCTTCTGCCATCAGCACTTTTGTGCCTGCAGGAACGTCGATGTCAGCCAGTTTTGCAATCTGCTCTGCATTCTGTGCAACAATCGCTCTATTGAGCACGTGGTCGTTTGGAGTGTTCGGCCACATGGTTTTCTGCAATTTTGCTTTTTCTTCGGAGCCTTCCTTGAACAGTACGGCGCCGTGTTTTGCCATTTCGTCAACAAACTCATCGTAGCAGCTTTCGAATACGATGATGTTGTTTTCTGTTGAGCAGGAAGTCGCATTGTCATAAGCCTTGGACCTAACAATCATTTCTGCAACTTTTGCCATATCGGTGGTTCCATCGATGATGGATACTGTATTACCAACGCCTACGCCGATAGCCGGAGTGCCGGAGGAGTAAGCGGATTCAACCAGAGCTTCTCCGCCTGTAGCCAGGATGAAGTCGCACTGTGCCATTAATTCTTTGGAAACTTCGATCTTAACCCATTCAGGCTCAACAGTCTGAACTAAATCTTCCGGATAGCCTAATTTTTTGATGGTAGCTCTGATATCATTAACGATTTCCCAGTTTGTTTTCTTTGCTTTCGGATGGGGTGCCAGGATGATGGCATTTCTTGTTTTAAGAGCCATGTTGGCTTTTACCACAGGAGTAGCTTCGCCGTTTGTTACAGGCATGATACCGGCAACAACGCCCATTGGCTTAGCCCATTTCTGCATGCCGGTTTCTTTGTTGTCTTCCAGCAGACCTACAGACTTTTCATCCTTCATCTGGATATAGGAACCCCAGATTTTTCCGTACATTTTCTGCTCTTTATCAGGAGCGATACCCATGCCGGATTCTTCAACTAACATTTCACCATACTTTAATGCTTTTCCATCCTTGGTCAGGTTGTAAGCAACAGCAGCGGTCAGAAGATCAACATCTTCCTGAGTGAAATTGTTAGCGATCGCCTGTGCTTTTCTGCCTTTTTCAACTAAAGCAGCAACATAATCATGTGCATTCATTGACATTTTTTAAGTCCTCCTTGTAAATATAATCGTATCAACTATGTTCAACGCCAGCAGCAAAACTACTGACGGCTATATATAGAGCAACCAGCGTGCCAAAATGAAAAGAAAAAGTGTGAATTTTCCGTGAAGTCCTATGTTTGAAGATTGTTCTAAAATTAGAACATTGAAATATCAACGTTTGTGAATAAGTCAGTTTCAAAAAATATAATGTATACATGAATCGGCCTGGCAAGATAATGCCAGGAATAAAGCAAAAAAGACAAGAAATGCGATACAAAATTGAATCGAAAGCAAAATTAAGATAGTAAAAATGTTCGAAACGCTTTTAAAATCAAGGGATTGACTGGATGATACAAAATTGAATCGGTGATGCTATTTTG
This sequence comes from Clostridia bacterium, assembly GCA_902363595.1. GTDB lineage: Bacteria > Bacillota > Clostridia > Peptostreptococcales > Anaerovoracaceae > Hominibacterium > Hominibacterium faecale. The sequence continues at coordinate 290,209 of CABJAP010000002.1, forward strand.
TATCAGCTGTAGAAAGACCATATTTTTGGAGCTTTCGAACGACTGTAGGCTGGCTGACCTGCAGGACTTTGGCCATGGACCGGGTCGATTTATATTCAGCTAATGTCCTGGCAAGGATTTCTTTTTCCGCCCTCTGTAAAGCTGCATTGAGGGATAAGGTTCGTACTGCCTCCACAGGCTGTGCCTGTGCAGAGTTTTTGATAAAGATCGGGAGGTTGTCCTCAGTAATAAATTCATCTTTGGTGGTGAGAATGAGACGCTCCATAATGTTCTGCAGCTCTCTGATATTGCCCGGCCAAGGGTAGCGCAGCAGTATGGAAAGCGCAGCCGGATCCAATTTTTTGGCTTCATTGAGTTTTTTATTGCATTTGTCCAGATTGGTCTGGATCAGAGGCAATATATCCTCCGGACGTTCCCGGAGGGGCGGCACGTTGATGGGAACCACGTTCAGTCTGTAATACAGGTCTTCACGAAATTTATTGTTCCTTACAAGCTGGAGCAGTTCTTTGTTGGTGGCAGAAACAATTCGCACATCAATGGGAACACGATTGACGCCGCCGACCCGAATTAATTCCCGATCCTGGATGACCTGCAGCAGTTTCACCTGTAAATTTAAAGGAAGCTCTGAGATTTCGTCTAAAAAGATGGTACCATTTTGCGCGGCTTCGAAGAGTCCCTTTTTTCCTTCCGCCCGAGAGCCGGTAAAAGCGCCCCGCTCATAGCCGAAGAGTTCTGACTCAATGAGGTTTTCAGGAATAGCGCCGCAATTTACTGTGACAAAGGGGTAATCCTTTCGGGCACCGTTTTCGTGGAGCAGTTTTGCGATCACACCTTTGCCGACGCCCGATTCACCAGTGATTAAAACCGTTGAGTCAACCGACGCCAGCCGCTTGGCCAATTGCAGTACATTGCGCATGGAACGGCTGGACGCAACTACGTGTACGCTTGAAAAATTTTCCAATGATTCGATCTGTTTCAGCGTTTTTTGGACCGATTCCAGCTGATTCTGCAGGCTGGTCAATTCGGTAATATCCCTTGATGTGGTGACGATTTTGCTCATCTTTCCCGTATGGTCAAAAATGGGTGTGCCAGTGGAAAGAAGCCGTTTGCCTTCCTTATTCTCGTGAATAATCGTAACCTCTTCCTTTTTTTCCATGACCAGCTTAGCCACAGAAGGTGTAAAAACGCCGCTTTCCTCAAGTTCAGAAACGTGCATGCCGGAAATATCGTCCGGATTGACCTTATAAAGTTCACGGCAAGCTTCGTTGCACCACAAAGAATATCCGTCGCTGCTGTCGATAAAGATTGCATCGTTGATGCTGTTTAAAATGGGAATCAGCTCGCTTGCTGAAAGTGTATCCAGGAATTTTTCCATTCTATACCCCCTTTTAGAATAAAAGCAGCAGTATTATTCGTCCGCCGCCAAGGGCTTGTACGACTGCCAGGCCAGCGCTAGGTATGTTGCAATACAAGGATGAGTATCTTTCCCTGTCTTTTGCTTTGCGACCCGGCTGTTCAACTAAGTAACTACATTATATAATGTAAGAAACGATTCTGCAAGCAGCAATGATGCAACTTTGTATCGCTATAGCCGGCTGATTATTACATTGGCGTGAATGTGCCTGTAACTTTCAGTTGACTAGCGTGCAGATTCCCTATAAAATAACCGTATGCCAGGTGGGAATCGACGGAAAAAAGCCGGGATTGGGGTGCAGGAGCTGATGGGTTTTGACGCACAGTGTTCACCGCGCAATAGGGCGGGTAAGGAGAACTTTTACAGCCGAATAAAAAGTTTTGTCTAAAGAATTTGATTAAGCAGTAAATATATGGGTACTATAAGACTATAATGATGTGATAGATATGCAGGGAGGATGAAGAGATGGCAGTGATGACGTTTACAAAAGATAATTTTGAAAATGAAGTTCTGAAGGCGGATGGACCGGTTCTGGTCGATTTCTGGGCGGCCTGGTGCGGACCTTGTAAAATGATGGGTCCGGTGGTTGATCAGATTGCTGAGGAACATAAGGACATAAAAGTAGGCAAGCTTAATATTGATGAACAGCCGGAGCTGGCTTCCAAATATGGAGTTATGAGTATTCCGACGCTGATTCTGTTTGAGAATGGCCAGCCGAAAGATTCTTCGATCGGGCTGGTTCCGAAGGAATCGATTGAAAAAATGTTTAAATAAAAGTTATGGAGGGTAAAAGTATGAAAATTTTAAGATGTAACCACTGTGGAAATATTGCGACGCTGATTGATGACAAGGGAGTTCCCCTTGTATGCTGCGGAGAAGCAATGGAGGAATTGAAGGCCAACACTACGGATGCTGCGACAGAAAAGCACGTTCCTGTTGTAGAGGTAGCTGACAACAAGGTGAAGGTTGACGTGGGGTCCGTAACCCATCCCATGAGCGAAGAACACCTGATCCAGTGGATTTTGCTGGAAACAGATAAGGGCTGCCAGATTAAGAAGCTGTCCGCATCGGACGAACCGAAGGCTGTATTCTGTTTGGGAGAGGACAAGCCGTTAGCGGTATATGAATACTGCAACCTGCACGGGCTCTGGAAAAAGGAACTGTAAAAGTTATATGATAAAAAGGAGTTGGAAACCAACTCCTTTTTAATATGCTTGGGCATACAGATCGAACGTATACGGAGCTTTATGCGGCCATCGCTTCTGACGAGGTGCTGGATGCTGGGAAGCCGAATCTTTCCACGCCAGAGGTATTTGACACAGCCAACACAGGGAGTTACAATTATTGGGGAGAGGTTGATGTATTATGAAGGACAGAACCGTAGGTATCATATATACGCTTTCTTTAGTCGCGTTTCTTATGCGGCTGCTTTTTCCTGCTGTTTTACTTTCTTTCCTGCCCCTGTTCGTTTTTACGGGCGCTCTGACCGCGGCAGCGCTGCCAGTCTTATCCCGGTATATATCTATAGCCCAAACGATTTGCAAGATTGAATGAACTCCTTTTATTAAAAGATACGACGAGACAATAAAAGGAGAATTTAATATGAAAAAAAAGATGCCGTTTCATAGACGGTTTATTTTACCGTACAGAGATTTTGTTGATAAGGTCAATACTTTTGATGGGAGCGGGCTTTCTGATTCTGCACTAAAAGAAGAGCTGAGAAACTCCTCTCACTGCCCCAGGCGTTATGGCCTTATAAAAGAAACTATCATACGGTGCAAAGGAATGGTTTTGTTCGATACCCAGCTATCCGCGGCTTACGCCATGGAACAAGGAATGATTGCGGAGCTGCCTACTGGGGAAGGCAAAACGCTGGCGGCAGTAGTTACTGCTTTGAGTCTGGCTTTGTCGGGCGAGCAGGTCCAGATCTTGGTGTTCAATGACTATTTGGCGGCAAGAGACTATAAAGAGAACAAGGAGGTCTTTCAATTTTGCGGCTTATCCTGCGGATGTATTCTTCAGACAACCAAAAGAGAACAGCGGCAGGCTGCCTATGATTGCAATATCCTTTATATCACCGCCAGGGAAGCAGGGTTTGACTACTTAAGAAACTTCATGGCTTTTCGTGAAAGTGGTTTGCTGCGCCAGCATTTTCATACAGCCATTGTAGATGAAGCGGATTCTATTCTGATCGATGAGGCTGGTATCCCCCTGGTACTTGCGGGCGAAGAGCCGACTATAGACAAGAATTATATGACGGTTTGGAAAACAGTGGAGGAGCTCGATGCGCAAGATATTGAATTTCAAGAGAAGGAGCATCAGGTATGGCTGACAGAAAGGGGCGCTGTGCATGCGGAACGGCTGTTGGGAGTGAACAATCTGTATGAGCTGGAAAATGCCCATTATTTGGAGATGATTCATACATTTTTAGAAGCGCGGTTATTGTATAAAAAGGATCGTGATTATATCGTAAAGAATGGAACCGTTTTCGTAATTGAACATACGACAGGACGAGTTGCGGAAGGACGGCGTTTCCCGGATCATCTCCACCTTGCAATTGAAATTAAGGAAGGAGTGAAGGCTCGGAAAGGATCTCAGATTTATAATATGATGCCGCTGCAGTTTTATCTGCTAAAATACCGCCGGCTGTGCGGCATGACCGGTACGGCCTGGTCGTCTAGAAAAGAACTGAAAAACATGTATGACCTTTCGGTCATACGGATTCCTCCACACGTTCCTTGTATTCGCAGGGACCACGAGGATGTGATACTGTCTACGAATCAGGCGCTTTACACACAGGTATATCATAAGATCAGGCAAATACATCAAACAGGACAACCGATCCTGATTGGAACTCAAAGTGTAGAAGAGTCAGAAGCGCTGGCCGGTGCGCTGAGAAAGAGAAACTTGCCTTGTTTTGTTCTTAATGCAAAAGAAGACGAAAAGGAAGCAGAACTGATCGCACTTGCGGGAAGGCCGTATCGCATTACCATCTCAACCAATATGGCAGGCAGAGGCGTTGATATAAAATTGGACAAAGATGCGGCGACGGCTGGAGGCCTTTTTGTATTGAGTACAGGCATAAACAGAAGTTTCAGGATTGATCAGCAATTAAGAGGCAGGACCGGACGCCAGGGAGAACCGGGGGAAAGCCAGTTTTTCATTAGTATGGAACAGCCGTTGATCAAAAGACATGTAATTGAGAATACCGGCAAGGTGCAAATCCGCCGAATCCAGCGCATGGCGGAAGGAGAAGATGCACAGATGCGTTATCTTTTGGAAAAGTATTCACTGATTCTGGAAAAGCATAGGCGGATGATTACCCAATATCGAGAAGTGGTTTTGCGGGATATAAAATCTGTGCATTTTTTTGAAACAAACGCGCCTGTGCTATACAAAAAGCGCGTTGCTGAGTCAGGTACTCAAGGGGTATTATGTGCTGAGCAGCAGCTTCTCCTCTTTTACATCAATCAGCATTGGGTCGATTACTTAGCTGCAATGGAGTCTGCCCGCGAGAGCATCCATTTTGCTATTTTGGGCGGTGAAGAGCCAGTGGACGTTTATCAGAGATTCGCGGTCAGAGCTTTTGCGGAAATGGAAGAAGATATAAAAAAGGATGTGCTTAGCAAATTGAAAACATGCAAAATTACCGAGCATGGCGTAGATCTGAGAGGAGAAGGTCTGATAAAAGCTACAAATACATGGACTTATATGATTGATGAAAGCAAAAGCCAATTTGCCAAGGTGCCAAGCTTGTTAAAATATATTCGTAAGCTGAAAGGAAGACAATTATAAAAGAAATACTGCAAAAGAAAAGTGGACACTCAAAGGGAAAACACCATTGACAACCAGGCAGAATTTTGATATATTACTTAGGTAGTAAAGAAGAAGTCATCCGCTTCTCACCTTTTCGGCAATCGCGCTGGCAGGGTTCATAAAAGGTTAACACACATGCAATGTGTCTTTTTGGAGCGGATAACGGATTATCCGCTTTTTTTAATGTATGGAGGTACAAGACAATTAGTAAGGAAAACCAAATCAACGAAGAAATTCGTGATAAAGAACTGAGAGTGATCGACAGCGACGGTACCCAAATGGGTATTATGAGCAGGAGCGAGGCAATGGACTTGGCCGCGGAGCGGAAACTGGATCTGGTAAACATCGCCCCTAAGGCAAAGCCGCCGGTATGCAAAATCCTTGATTACGGAAAATACAGATATGAACTTCAAAAAAAGGAAAAGGAAGCGAAGAAAAAGCAAAAGACAACTCAGGTAAAGGAAGTCAGACTGAGCACCTTTATCGAAGAACATGACATCGAAGTGAAAGCAAAGAACGCATCCAAATTCCTGAAGTCCGGAGATAAGGTAAAGGTCAGCTTGAGGTTCAGAGGCAGGGAGAGGGATTATACCAGCAAAGGCATGGACGTTATGAAACGTTTCGCCCAAGTCGTTGAAGAAGTTGGTGACGTTGAAAAGAAACCTTCCTTTGAGGGAAGGAGCCTTATTATGATTCTGACACCAAAGACGGATAAATAGAAACAAATTGAAATTTAACATAGGAGGAAGATCACCATGGCAAAGAACAAGATGAAGTCTCACAGAGGCGCATGCAAAAGATTTAAGTTAACCGGTTCCGGTAAAGTAAAGAGAAACAAGGCATACAAAAGCCATATTCTTACAAAGAAAAGCCCGAAGAGAAAAAGAGGACTGAGAAAAGCTACAACTTTAACAAGTGCGGATCTGAAGAGAATCAAATCTGTTTTAAGCAAGTAAGTTAGGAGGTAAGAAACATGGCAAGAGTAAAAAAAGGCGTTAACGCGCATAAGAGACATAAAAAGATTTTAAAGCAGGCCAAAGGATTTTACGGTCAGAAGAGCAAGGTGTTCAGAGCTGCTAATCCGGCGGTAATGAGAGCTCTGCGTTCTGCATATGTTGGCAGAAAGAACAAGAAAAGAGAGTACAGACGTATGTGGATCGCAAGAATCAATGCCGGCGCAAGAATGAACGGCATCTCTTACAGCAGACTGATGGACGGTCTGAAGAAATCCGGCATCGAGATCAACAGAAAAATGCTGTCCGAAATGGCAATCCACGATGCAGCTGCTTTTGCTCAGCTGTGCGAGACTGCTAAGCAGGCACAGGCAAAATAAGGACGAATTCAATATGAATCAAAAAAGGAGCTTCTGTCTGAGAATGGCTCCTTTTTTCGTGCGGCGGGGCTGCTTTCGCAGTATGTTGTCTTAAATGGGAAAATTCTGTTGAAAGATTTCATTTTAATCTTTTTCCGATATTACATCTCTTGGCAAAGCCGGGCCAATTAATGAAGATGGGACATTTTGATCTAAGTTAGTGCAATCTAATCTCCAATCTCCAGACACTGCCCGGCCGCCCTCCTTCTCCTTGAAAGCCCGCCCTCCCCATGGTACAATAAGAAAAAGTGTTTATTCAATAAATTTCAAAGAAGGAGGGCAATCATATGACAAGCCTAAAACCCGCTACCAAAGTAGCGGCGCTTTGTATAGGAATAATCGCTTTAGCAGCGATTATTTGTTTTTATCTGCTGGGGCATTACCACCTGCAAAAACCAGTGCTGATTCCATGGCAGACCGAGTATGCCCAGGCATTGCCGGACGATGAGGATGAGGACGAAGATGAAGAAACCCTGGACGAAGGGCCGGGAGGCTTACTATGCTTCTTTCTAACCAACGGCGGCGACACCAGGGCCATCCAGGAAATTGAGTTTGCCGAGGCATCGGAAATCCGATTTTTCGGCGAATATGACGAATACGATTCAGATACCGGCTTCCAAATAGAGGAGGGCTTCGGCGAGCGAATCGGACTTTATCGGGGCGGATGGGTCAGCCTTATTCTGGACCCCCGGACCGACGAATTTCTTGCAAAAAGCCAAGTCTCAATCACGGTGAAAAATGCGATTATCCACTATACAGACGGCTCAAAAGAAACAGCCGATATGGAACCGCTCACCTTTCACCCTCCCGGCGGCAACAACATGCTTCGGGAGGAAGACCCTGTTTCCACCTTTTCCAAAGCCGCCGCATACTTGAAAGAAAGGGGGAGCTTATAATGGATATCAAATCAATTCACGCCAATCTGGGAACGCTTTTCTGGGCCACCATTTTTTCCCTGATAGAATTCCATATTCAACTGGACAATCTTCGGATTTCCACCAGCATCTTATTTGTCATTCTAATTCTGGCAGGAACACAGGATTTGTATCGGGTGACCAAAAACCCCCGCTTCCGGTCAGCAGCCATCTTCGGCTGGATAAACGGAGGCTGCTATGTGCTTTTCCTTATACTAAACGCAGCCATACCGCAGACCATGGCTGTGCCCCTTGCTGAACTAGTCATTGCCAGATTGTTGCTGATCTGCATTTATACCCAGCTCCTGGTGGGAATCGGCGCAATGTTTCCGGCTGCCTTCGGCGACCTGAAAAAAAGAGCCGATCTGTATGCCGTCGCAACGGCCGTCGTGGCACTGGCGGCAATGATCCTTTTCCTTGTCAACGGATACATGGTGATTGGGGCCTTGCAAATGCTCATCCAGCTGGCAGTTCTGATCCAGCTTTACCAGTGCCGCAAAAGGATTGGACAGATGCAGCTACCGCAGAAGGAGGCGCTATGATGAAGACATTAAAACCTGCTTCCAGGGCGGCGGCTGCTGCCATTTTCCTGATTGCTCTTCTGGCCGCAGTTCTCTTTGGCATCAGCCAGTACGCTCGCCTGGACTATCCGGTTCTTTGCCGGGTATACGGCGCATATCCAATCTATGGGGATGAGGACGAGGCAGAACCGTTTGAGATACCCTACATAGAATGCAAAGCCGGCCGCCACCAGATCACAGGCGTTGATTTTGCGGAGCTGGCGCTGACAGGTCCAGACGATCCGGATAACGCAGATGAAGCGGACTACTCGTTTACCGACAATGGAGAAAATATGGATTTTTCCTACGACGATACGAATGGATATTATATACGGAAAGCCTCGCAAATCTCTTTGTTCATCGATGACGAAGATTTTAAAGGGTTGAAAAAACCCATTGCCCTGACTACCGCGACGGTTTCCTATGAGGATGGCACCAAGGACCAGGTGGAAATCGGAAAAATCGTTCTCTATCCGGGGGAGGATGTGGATGAAAAGGATTTGAAATTCAAGGGGGAAAACAATTCCGAGGAAGTGAGGGAAGCCAGCTATATGGCGGATCGGGATCTGACCATCAAACAGGTACAGTGCGTTCCGGACGAAAAAAACAGCGGCCTTAAGATCAACGGCAAAGAGCCGGCAGAGCTGGAAGGGGCGATGCTTCTCAAAGACCACTCCATCACCATTTCTTTAAAACGGCAAAGTCCTTTTGTACGATGGCAGCCAATGATCAAGGTCACGTATCAAACAGCTGACGGAAAGGAAGATACCCAGCTGCTCACCGAATTCGGCGAAGCCTTTGATATGGGCAGCGCACCGACCTTCATGCAGACCCTGGCCTATTTGAAAGAAAGAGGGGTGATACGATGAATCCGAAGGCAATGAATCAAGGATACCGGCGCTTGTTCTGGGGCACGTTTTTCATGCTGCTTTGGGGCGGAAGCGACACCACGCTGCCCTTTCTGCCTGGGATAATTGGGCTATGCTGCTGTCTCAGCGGTACGGGAATCATCTGCGCGGTTTCAGAAAACAGACGGTTTTTCCTGGCCCGGCGATGGACTCAGATCGGCATTGGTGTTTGGATCCTGCAAATACTGGTCGTCGTTCCCTTTTTTATCCAACGCGTTCCCTGGGAATTGCGGTTTCTTTCCTATTTTCTGGGCGCGGTTATTGTCATCCAGATATACAGTCATATCCTGATCGGCGCGGGAGAACTATTGGGAGGCAGCAGCCAGACTTATTATACCAGGTGCGCGGCTGTCTTTGCCGGTGGCTGCGCGGCCGGCACTATTGCCATGATGATTGATGAACTCTATGGCAGCGGAGAAGTCGTCATCGGCGGCTGGATGATCAACCTTCTGATGCTGCTCTATCTGGGGCTGGCTATTTGGAGCATGTCCCTGATGGCGGCCCTGCGGCGAAGCTACCCGATCCTTTAAAATGTTTCAGAGGACATAAAAACGACACACGGATCTGTAAAATAGAAACTGTAGGAGGTGTGTATTTGTGTATAACCTGCTTGTAGCGGAAGACGAACCGAAGATGAGAATCATTATCCGTGATTATTTTGAGAAAAAAGGATTCGCGGTATGGGAAGCGGAGGACGGAGTGGAAGCGCTGAAACGTTTGGGGGAACGAACCTTTGATCTGGTTCTGCTGGATGTGATGATGCCGGAACTGGACGGTTTTGCCGTCTGTAAGGCAATCCGCAGGAAAGGGGATACGCCGGTAATCTTTTTGACTGCCCGCATGGCAGAGGAAGATCAGCTGCGTGGGTTTCAGGTAAAGGCGGATGATTATGTAACCAAGCCCTTTTCGTTACCGGTCCTTCACGCCAAAGTCTGTGCGATTTTGGAACGAAGCCGGGGAATGATCAGCGACAGCGGAAAGCTGCGCTCCGGCGGAATCGAGATCGATCTTCGGGCCAGAGAAGTTACCGTTGACGGAGAAAAGACCGCCATGCCGCCCAAAGTGTTCGATCTTCTCGTCTATTTCATGGAAAATAAAAATCGGATCCTGACCAGAGAACAAATTTTGGATCAGGTCTGGGGCGAGGACGCCTTCTGCTACGACAGGGCCGTAGATACCACCATTAAAAAGCTTCGGCAGGCGCTGGGCCGCCGGGCAGGATGTATCCGCACCATTGTCAAGGTGGGGTACAAATTCCAGGAGGTAACGGATGAACAAAAATAAAGCCAAACGCAGCTTCGTGATTCGGGCAGTAACGGCGGTTGTAGCCATCTATGTGCTAATCGTCGGCAGTGTGACCTATTATGGAGCAAAGCGGAATGTTATGGAAGGAACAACGTACAGCTGGGGCGTCATCGGCAATCTTATCAACGAATTGAACGGGTGCCGCTCATCCGCATCCAGTAAAGGCGTCCAGGATGGAATGAATTTGGCAAAAGCCACCAGTGCCATTAGTCGCAACGATTGGAATCTTGGGATTTGGGATGCGTCGGGGAGGACGGACAGTCTGATTCTCTTTCGGGCGCAAAAAGATCCGAAAGGCAATGTGATCGGAATGAAGATGGTCAGCAGCAATGCAAGTGTTTTATCCAACAATTCGTTCCCAGATGACAGCGATAAAAAACGGGTGATACTGGACGACTGGTTTTCGCCGCAGCAGATTCAGGAAATCAGCGAGTGCTGCTATTTGGAGGCTTCGGCTGAAGTGAGAGGCTATGATACGGAAGAGTTCTTTGAACCTGTCAGTTTACAGATCCTTTATACGGGAGATGAAGAGGGGTCAGCCCTTAAGAAAAAGGATTTTATTCCTGTGAAAAAGCCTGATGGAAATAAGCTTACCACCCTGAAATTCGAAGAGGTCAGCGTTAGTCCCATTGACACCACAGCCCGGCAGGAGCAGGATGAAACCTGGCGAGTGCTGGTGAAAAGCGCGGTCGATGCCCGCATTGATCAGGCTGAACTTGGAGAAGACGGCTCCACTTATATCCCCCTGCAAGAGGAAGACAAGAGCATCCTCCGGTCGGAGTCCGTTTGTGTGACCAAGCTTGCTGCCGGCGACTATTTTCTGGGCTGGAGCATAGTCGATCATCCTCTTTCCAAAACCATCGCAAGCACGCTCTGGCTGTACTTTATAATGGCCATTATCTGCACTGCGGCGTGCCTTGTCCTGGTGGGAAGCTATTGCCGGACCATCGATGGGGAATACGAGGCTGAGAGCAAGCGCCGGAAAATGTCGGATGCCATGGCCCATGAGATGAAGACTCCCCTGGGGATTATCAAAAACTACAGCGAGGCGCTGCTGGAAGAAGGGGACGAACAAAAACGAAAGCAATATCTCAATACCATCATTGAGGAAACCGACAGCATGAACGAGATGGTCGTCAGCATGCTGGACCTGTCTAAAATGGAAGCGGGCACCTATCCGATGGAATTGAGCATGATTTCCATGGCTGGGATCACCGAAAAAGTGATCGAGCGTACCCGGATTCTGGCTAAAAACAAGCAGCTGGAGGTTGAACTGAAAGCAGATGACGAACGCCAGATCCTGGCCGATGAGAAATTGGTGACCCAGAGCATTTGCAACCTGCTGATCAATGCCATCACCCACGCCGAGGAGGGAAGCCGGATCCGCATTGTCATTGAAAAAGAACCCCAGGGCATGCGCTTTACCATCCACAACCAGGGTCAGCAGATTGATGACAAAGAACAGGTGCGGATCTGGGACAGCTTTTACAGGGGCGATTCGGCGAGAAACAGAAGCAGCGGAGGAACCGGCCTGGGACTTGCCATTGTGCGCAATACCAGCCTGATTCACAGGGGAACCTGCGGCTGTGAAAATGAAGAGGGCGGCGTCGCCTTTTGGATCCGGATCCCGGACCAGGAGGCGGGACAGACGAAACAAACGGGAAAGATCGGGCCAATTCTCCACACGGCCGATATCGGCCTGAATCTGAAGGGGCTGCTTTACAGCATGGCCGGAACGGGGATCTGGCTGCTGCTCAATGGTTTCATATTTATCTGGAAACGATATGAATACCAGTATGACGGAGCGCTGCTGCTCATTCCGTGGATCATCACCATTCCCGCATGGGTAGTGTGCTGGCTGGGGGCGCGGAAGTTGAAATTCCTTGCTGATAAAACAATACCGATCACCGCATCCATCGCAGTGATCTTTGCCGGTATTGCGGGCAGCTGTTTTCTCACGAGCGATATGATGGATGTCCAGCTGCTCCTTCTGCTGCAAGTGGTTTTGTGCCTGATGACAGTATGTGTGGTCATTTACTTGCTCAGCATGTCATCCATTTGCAAAAGGCTGGCAGAGAAGGCGAAAGAAGATGGTTTGAAAAAAATCATTACTCTGACTGGGGCTGCGGAAGCGGTGGTGCTGGTTTTATGGGCCGCCAGCAGAGACCTGGTCTGGCAGATTCCCATTTTAAGCCGCTTGGATAATGTCATCAGCGGCGTGGTCTTTATCGTGATTCTGGGCAATCTGTACCTGTGGTACCACCTCTATCGCAGATTCCACGGAAAAGAGATTTAAAAAAGAAAAGATTCGACATTGCGTTTTGACACAAATCGACCTCCCTTAGGACTATAATCGAAAGAAAGAGTCCAAGGGAGGTTTTTTCGTTGACTGTTTACGGGGAATATTTATTTCTGGAAAACTTCATAACAGGGTTGGTAATACTGGTTCTCACTGGCAGGCTGTGCGGACGCAAGAGGGCCAAATCCGGCATGGTTTTAGGGGGATTGATGTGCGGAGCATACTCCTTCGTGCTCTTCCTTCCCATGGTATGGCCGGCGGCGCTGATCTGCAAGCTGATCTTCTCCCTTGCCGTAATTTTAGCGGCTTTCGGCTACGGAGGCAAGCCGGTTTACCTGAAAACGGTAGCGGTTTTTTACATAGTAAGTTTCCTCATGGGAGGCATCACGGTCGGACTCATGTACATGACCAAGGTTCCCGGCTTGTCGGCCAACGGAAGCGTTTATCTTCACAGCATCACGTATCTGCAGGTGGCGGCCGGCGTGCTCGTCACCTGGGTACTGGGCAGCTGGCTGGCTGAGTTTATTCGGGGAAAACTTACAAAAGAAAAAGTATTTACGGATATTAAAGTGGAAATTGCGGAAAAAGAGTGGGAAATGCGGGCTTTTGTGGATACGGGGAATTTTTTGCGGGATCCGGTTTCCGGAAATCCGGCGGCGGTCCTGTCGGCTTCCTGCGGCCAGCGCCTCTTGGATGACCTGAAAGATGCCATCTTGAGCAGAAGCTGCGTGATTCCATACAGCAGCGTGGGACAAAAGGGCGTTCTGCAGGGGTTGCGGCCGGATCGGGTGATCGTAGAGGGCAGGCCCATTGAAAATATTGTTTTGGCCATCAGTAAAGAAGATTTTGCCTGCTGGAAAGGAAAAGAAGCTTACGAAGTACTGTTGCAGCAGCAGATTATAGAAGGAGGAGCATTAGAGAATGCAGAATGATCATTTTATGAGCGTGAGGACGTTCTGGGAGGAGCTGAGAAAAGCTTATGAAGCGCTTAAAAACTTTCTTAAGGGCAAAGATGAAATTCCGGATATCCATTATATCGGGGGAAGCGATGTGCTGCCGCCGCCTTTGGATTCCCAGGAGGAACACAAGGCACTGGAGGAATTCATGGCAGGGAGCGAAGAAGCACGGGCCCTGCTCATCGAACATAATCTGCGCCTAGTGGTTTACATAGCCAAAAAGTTTGAAAACGCGGGTATCAATGTGGAAGACTTGATTTCCATCGGAACCATCGGGCTGATCAAAGCGGTGAATACCTTTAAAATGGATAAGAATATCAAGCTGGCGACTTATGCTTCCAGGTGCATTGAAAATGAAATTCTCATGTATCTTCGGCGCAACAATAAAACCAAAGGCGATGTTTCCCTGGATGAGCCGCTCAATGTGGATTGGGATGGGAATGAGCTGCTGCTGTCCGACATTCTGGGCACGGAGAACGATGTGGTTTACACCCACATTGAAGAAGAGGTCAACAAAAGCCTGCTGGACTACGCCATGAACAAGCTCAACAAACGGGAGCGGGAGATCATGGAAATGCGTTTTGGCCTTGTCAGCGGAAAAGAGATGACCCAAAAGGAAGTGGCCGACCGCATGGGCATTTCCCAATCGTATATCTCCCGCCTGGAAAAAAAGATCATCAGCAGGCTGCAGCGGGAGATTAAAAAACTGGGGTGAGTATAAATCTATGGAACAATAGATCATGGACAGGTGTTTTACGAGAGGAATGGGATTTCTTGCGAAAAGAATGAAAAGGTGATATGAAATTTTCGCAAGTTTCAACGATTGGGCACTTTCAGATTCGCCTAGAAGCCGCGCGGGCCGCAAGCTGCTGGGATCAGGCCCCGCGAACCCACAACTTTGCGCAAAAATCGTGATTTTTAAAAAAAATTTTCCGGAGTCCCTTGGGAAAGGCATCCCTTGCTCGCCGTAACACAACAGAACACGCACGCGAAATGAGAGGCAGACATAGTCAAACCATGATATGATAGGAAGCAAAAGCGAAAAGAGGTACAATCAGATGGCAGATATCGTTGTCCATGGGCTGACTCAGAACAATTTGAAGCATGTTACATTCAGTATTCCAAAGGAAAAAATCACGGTGTTTACCGGTGTGTCAGGCTCCGGCAAATCCAGCATTGTTTTTGATACCATCGCCGCTGAATCCCAGCGGCAGATGAATGCGACCTACCCGCCTTTCGTCCGGTCCAGGCTCCCCAAGTATCCCAAACCGGCAGTGGAGCGTATCGACTATTTAACGCCGGCCGTGGTGGTGGACCAGTCTCCCCTGGGCGGGAATGCCCGATCTACAGTGGGAACCATCAGCGGGCTTTATGCCAGTCTGCGGCTGCTGTTTTCCAGAATTGGAAAGCCCTATGCAGGCACAGCCTCCCATTTTTCCTTCAATGACCCCAACGGCATGTGCAAAACTTGTTCCGGCCTTGGAAAGATCACAAAAGTGGATGTGGAAGCCATATTGGATCTGGACAAGTCCTGGAATGAGGGCTGTGTGCAGGATTCTTTGTACAGGCCGGGCTCTTGGTACTGGAAGCAGTATGCGCAGTCGGGCCTGTTCGACCTGGACAAGCCGATCAGAGCGTATTCCAGCGAGGAATACAACCTCCTTCTATACGGTTCCCGCGACGGTAAAGGTGAGCCGGAGAACCCAAAGGTGACCGGGCTGTACCACAAATACACAAAGACCCTATTAAACAGGGATATCAGCAATAAAAGCAGGCATACACAGGAGAAGTCTCAAAGCCTGGTTGTCGAAATGGAGTGTGCCGACTGCCATGGGAAACGGCTCAACGAGGCTGTTTTAAGCTGCAAAATAAACGACTGGTCCATTGCGGATATGTGCGCCATGGAGCTGACCCAGCTTCGTGATGTCCTATCACAGATTATGGACCAAACGGTAAAAGTCCTGGTGCAGACGATGATCGAGGGCCTGGATCGGATGATCGAGATCGGCCTGCCCTATCTTCATCTGAACCGAGAAACCCCGTCTCTCTCCGGAGGTGAGGCCCAGCGGCTCAAGCTGGTGCGTTACATGGGAAGCAGTCTGACTGGGATGACCTATATTTTTGACGAACCCAGCACAGGGATGCATCCTCGGGATGTCTACCGCATGAACAACCTGATGCTTCAGCTGCGGGACAAGGGTAACACAGTCCTGGTGGTGGAGCACGACAAAGATGTGATTTCCATTGCGGACCACGTGATCGACGTGGGGCCGGGGGCCGGACAGAACGGCGGGGAAATTGTGTTCACCGGCAGCTGCGCAGAACTTCTCCAGGCGGACACTTTGACAGGGAAAGCCATGCTCCAGTCCCTGCCGGTAAAAGAGGAGCCCCGTCGTCCTCGAGGCAGCCTGCCGGTCCGGGATGCCTGCTTGCACAACCTAAAGCATGCAGATGTGGATATTCCGCTGGGGGTCATGACTGTGGTCACCGGCGTGGCCGGTTCTGGAAAAAGCACTTTGATCTCGCAAGTCTTTGCCAAACAGTATGAGAGCGACGTTGTGATGATCGATCAGGGCCCTATCACAGCGACAGGCCGGTCCACGCCCGCATCCTATCTGGGCTTTTTTGATGAGATTCGCAGGCTGATGGCCCGGGAAAGCGGCAAGCCCCGCAGCCTGTTCAGCTTCAATTCTGCCGGGGCCTGCCCGGTGTGCGGCGGCAAAGGCGTGATTGTTACCGAGCTGGCGTTCATGGATCCCATCGTGACTGAGTGTGAGGCTTGCGGCGGCGTTCGCTATAACCAGGAGGCCCTAGCCTGCACCTACAAGGGAAAAAACATCGTTGAACTGCTGAGCCTGACTGCATCTCAGGCGATGGAGGTATTTGAGGATGCTAAGATTAAGAAGCGGCTGAAAGTAATGGAGCAGGTGGGATTATCTTATCTTACCCTGGGCCAGCCGCTCAGTACCCTTTCCGGCGGCGAACGCCAGAGAATCAAGCTTGCAAAAAAACTGGGGAAGAAGGGGAGCATCATTGTGATGGACGAGCCGACAACCGGACTGCACATGTCCGATACTCAAAATCTGCTCAAGCTGTTCGACATGATCGTTTCCCGGGGCAACACGCTGGTGATCATCGAGCATAACCTGGATGTGATGAAGCAGGCAGACTGGATCATCGACATCGGACCTGACGGCGGAAACAACGGCGGCCAAGTCGTATTCACGGGAACCCCAATGGAAATGCTGCGCAGCGCGAAAACGCTGACAGCGGACAGTCTGCGGGCTTCCTTAACAGAAGAGAAAGCGGCTTCGCCTCACTGCTGACAGGTGGATCAGACCCTGGCGGGCACTCGTAAAGAGAGTTTATTTTCCAGATTATCATCTGACGCCGGAGTATCCCTATCCGGCTACATATGAGTACGTTTTGGCATTATATAAATGTATATTAACATAATACCTTGTTGTAAGCGAAAAGACCAATCAAGAGAAACAGATACACCGCCAAAAAGGTGCAGAAGGGAGCATATCCATTAACATTTATCTGATGTGATATGCTCCCTTTTGCCTTTGATTTCTTTTTCAGCACCTGCACATTCTGTTATAATTTCATGAGATTGTTAGATTCTCCTGTTTTGTTTCGTAGTAATAAGTGATTAATCAAACAGGCCGGTCAGAAATTGGGAGGAAGTAATATTGGATATAAATCATGATAATTTTTTCGCTGAGCTCAGACGGAAAAACCCTGAATCCATCGAGTTTATTGTTCATGAATATGGCTCTTTGATCAAAAGTGTGATTTACAAATACCTGTACAGCGACAAAGAAGCGCTGGACGAATGCTTTAATGATATACTGCTTGCCATCTGGAATAATCCGGATAAATTCGATGATAAGAAAAGCAATTTCAAGAACTGGATTTGTGCAATCGCAAAATATCGGGCGATCGATGCGCTTCGCAGAGAAAAGAAACGCAGTGAACGTTTTGTCAGCATTGGAGATCAGCAGGATATCGATTGGCTGAATGGTTTTCATCCTTTTGATAGCGGCATGGATGGTATCGATGAGTCAACTGGCGAGCTTGAAAAGCTTTTGAGCTGTTTGTCTGAGGAAGATAAAGACCTGTTTTTTCGAAGATATATGGAAGATCAATCGATCGAGGAGATATCCCAAGCGAAAAACATGAAACCTGGTCTTATATACTCTCGCATTTCACGGGGAAAGAAAAAAATCAAAAATCAAATGAAGTGCCAAAGCGGAGGTGTGATAAAATGAAGGATAACTACTCGCATATAAATTTTGACGCCTTTTTAACAGAAGAGGACCACATACTGACAGAAGCTGAGAAAGAAGCTTATATTAAGAATTTCTACAAACGCGCAGCCCTGAGACAGAACGAAGGGACAGGCCATAAACCTGCAATAGGACGATTCAGCCGCAAGTTCATAGTTCTGGCCGCAGCGCTGGTAATGATTTTGTCATTCGGTGCGGTTGCTTATGCAGCCGGTTGGTTTAATCTGGGAGTGATCAATACAAAGTATGACAAATATGAATTGACTGCAGTAGAGGATTCTGCACAGTATAAAGCTGCAAAAGAAATGATGGATTATTATAACAGTCTTTCTCAAGAGGAACTTATTGCGCTTGACAATGGAACGTTTGAGGATACTGGAACAACAGATGAAAAAGAAAAGTCGATCACGTTCAGAGCTCCTACGGAAAAAGAGAAGGCTGTACTCGAAAAATATGGACTTGAATTTGTACGGACTCACTATTATGTGAATTCGGCAAAGAAGGCATTAGATCAGGTTGGAATCGGAAATATCCTGGGGGAGTTTTGGGATATTAACGAGCTGAAATCAAAGGATGATAATGTGTATAATGATGGATATATCTATACGGATAAAGGAACCGTAACCATAATTGGCGGCGGTGAATCTCCTGAAGCTCCAATATATTGGGAATTGCATATGATTCCGAGAAATGTGTATCTTTCTCCATGGAGTGCTTTTACCTTTCCGGAAGAAAAGGAACGCCCTGAATATACGGAGTGGAACTTTACAACAATGGACGGATATCAGGTTAAAGCAAATTCTTATAAAAGCAACTCTGGCCGCAACTTCAAAGCTCTGATCATTACTGAGACGCATACGATAGAGCTGTTATATCAATTCACGCCAGAAAAGCAAAGCAGCGATTTATCAAATCAGGATTTTGAAAGCCTGATTGAAAAGTTGGATTTATCAAAGCTCTCCTAAGCAGCGAGGTTCTATTGTATAGAGTAAAGGGGTTGCCACATTCGTGAAAATGAATGCGACGGCCCTTTTTTCGATTCCATTTTGTGAACTGTTGGGAAGAGGTAATGCATGGATAATCTGATAGAGATGTTTGGAAATCAAAGTGCTTTCAAAGGAACTGGCCTTTTGTAGAAAGTTAAAATCCAGAAACATGCAAGCGCTACCCATCTGCAACCTGTTCCTGATCCAAAGGCATATATAAAAACAGCTGAAATTCCCCGTTTTCGGTTTGTATGTCCATGCTTCCCTGATAACGGGTGACGACTTCCCGGATGCTTCTCAGCCCAAAGCCGTGTTTCTCTTTGTCTGCCTTGCTGGTATCCGGCAGGGCGTTTTCTCCGTCCGCCCGCGTTTCACCGGGAAGGGGGTTGATGACACTGACCGCGAAAATGCCTTTTTGCGCACGCAGCCTGAGGACAGTGCGGCGCTGGTTCTGCGGCAGCTTTTGGCACGCTTCTGCCGCATTATCCAGAGCATTGGCCAGCAGAGCGCAGATGTCCGCTTTTTCAAAGGGAAGAGGGTCTGGAATATCTGCTTTCACATCAAAGGAAATGTTTTTCTGCTCCATGAGGGCGGCTTTGGTGCTGAGTACCGCATTGACGGTTTGGTCGCCGCAATAATGAAGGGTCCCCTTTATGGCAGGACTTTCGATCAGCTTTGCCAAATAAGCGTCCTTTTCCTCATCCGGAAGGGAGGCCAAAGCCTGCAGATGATTGGACAGATCGTGGCGCAGCCTTCTGACCTCGAATTGCTGCTGTTCCATGGAGGCGTAATAGCGTTTGTTCATTTCCCCCACAATGCTGTCCCTTTCCAGGCGGCGTTGTTTAGCCAGCACGGTGATGGCCCACAGGAGCCCAACAAAGGAAAGGAAGGCGATGAAAAGACAGGCAAGAGGGGCATAGGAAAACGAAGGGGTCGATATATAAAAAGGACTGATGAGCAAAACCAGAGAGCAGGTGATGCCAAGGGGCGTAAGGGTTAAAAGAAGCAGCAGCTTCCAGAGCGCGGGGGACAGTTCATAGTCCTTTGGAGGAGCGGCGCGCCGCATGGCAAGATAAAGCAGGCACCAGAAGCAAAGCCGCAGGATAATGGAGGTCTTGAAGTGGACATCCGTTGTTTCATCCAGGAAGGCATTGAGTGCCAGAGCCGTGCTGGCAAACATAAGCCCAATGGTGAGCCGCTGCAGCAGCGGCCCTTTGCAGCAAAGAAGGACCGCGGCCATGAAAAAGAGAAGTGTAGGCGGCAGGTTGAAAGGATCGCCAAGAAAGATGACCATGGAAACCAAAACGAAATGTCCCAGATACAGGAGTGCCATCCGCCAAATCCCCCTGCCGGCTGGCAGCAGAAGACCGGAAGCTTTCATGGCAAGCCAAGCAGTGGGAAAAAGAAAGAAATTCATGGGGTGAGTCAGAAACATCAGAACGCACCTCCCAGCATGGCGCGGGCCAGTTTTTTGGAGGCTTCTTCTTTCAGTGCCCGGCTCATGGGAAGCTGGATTCCTGAGATGGTGACTGCGGATGCGGAAATATGTTCCACCGCGGAAGCATTTACCAGATAGCGCTGGTGGATTCGCACAAAATCGTTTCCCACCTTTGCCGCCACAAGGTCCAGTTTGTCGTAAAAGGTGTATTCTTTTTCAGCAGTAACCAGGTGAACGAGCCGTTTTTCGCTGTAAAAGTAGAGGATGTCCCTGCAGGCCAGCTTAAAGGTCCCGTCAATATTGTGAAAAGCAAAGAAGGCATCTGCCTGCTCCTGCTCCATGCGGCGGATCCGCTCCATCAGCTCACGGAGCCTTTCCGGGTCAGCGGGTTTGAGGATGTAATCCAGGGCCCCGGTGCGGTAGCCGTCAAAAACGTAGTCCGGGTAACCGGTGACGAAAACGATCATAAGCTTCCGGTTGAACTTGCGAATTTCCAGAGCTGTTTCCATGCCGCTCTGTTCTTTCATCTCCACATCTAAAAACAGCAGATCAATTTCTCCGGGGTGTTTGGCCAGCCAGCTTGCGGCCCGTTTCCCCGAATTGAATTCATACACAATGCTTTCCACTCCTTCATAAAGAATTTTTTCCAGCTGAAAGCGCAGGGCGTCTCTTGCCTTTGTTTCATCGTCGCACAAGGCGATTCTCAGCATATTCATTCCATCCTTCCCTCTATATTTTCTGAGTATGAGTATAGCACAAAGATGCTGAATTTTACATGAAAAGAACAAAACTTTGCAAAGCCTGCAAGGCAGATTCCAAAGATTACACCCAATCTGCAAACTATGACATGGCAGATTCCGCAGCTGTTTTTCTGTGGTAAGGTAAGGACATCAAAACAGAGAAAAAGGAGAGTTAGAATATGCTGCATGTAAAAGATTTGCGCAAGTCCTATATGGTGGGCCGGGAAACCTACCCGGTGCTGAAAGGGATCAATTTGTCCGTCGCTCAGGGAGAGTTCGTGGCCGTTATGGGGCCGTCGGGTTCGGGAAAGAGCACGCTGCTCAACTGTATTTCCTGCTATATTCCCTTTGATGAGGGAAAGATCGTCCTCGGCGGCCGGGAGCTGAAAAATCTCAGCGAGGAGGAGCTGGCGAAGGTGCGCAATGAAAAGCTGGGGTTCGTTTTTCAGGACTTCATGCTCCTGGACGGACTCAATATCCGGGAAAACATTTTGCTGCCCAGCATCATCAACGGCAATGTGGGGAAGAAGGAAGAGAAGCTGGCCGATGACCTTTTGAACATCTTTGGAATCGAGCATATCAAGGATAAATTTCCTGCCGACGTGTCGGGCGGGGAGCGGCAGAGGACCGCGGTGGCCCGGGCGCTGATCAACAATCCGCTGATGATCCTTGCCGATGAACCGACAGGAAACCTGGACAGCAAATCCAGCCGGGCGGTAATCGAATCTTTCCGGGAAGCGATCAACAAGCTGGATGCCACCATTTTGATGGTGACCCACGATAGTTTTTCCGCGTCCTTCTGCGACCGGGTGGTCTTGCTGCAGGATGGGACTGTTTATCGGAACATGGAAAAGGGCGAGAGCCGGGAAGCGTTCCACGATCAGCTGCTGCTTGCGATTAAGGAAATGAGCGGTGATACCAAATGATGACCATGAAAGCGATACAGAGAAAATTAAGAAAACACAACCGAAAACAATATTCCCTCTATGCTTTTTGCAATTTTATTTCCTTAATGCTGATCACGGCATATTCGGCGATGATGTTTTCACCCACTGTGCTGAGCGTGCTTCCGGAAGGGGGAGACAGCCGAAAACAGATGATCGCCATTTTTGTCCTGGCCTGTGTGGGCTGTGTGGTCTTTACCATTTATTCCGCAGGGCTGTTCTTTCGGAAAAAGTCCAAGGAAATCGGGATCATGATGGCTCTAGGAGCATCCAAGCAGCGGCTGGCCCCGGGAGTGATTTCAGAAACTGCCATTGTCAGCGGCCTTTCCGCACTGGCAGGGACAGTCTGTGGTATGCCCTTCGCGTGGCTGATCTGGCAGGCTTTCCGCCTGCTTGTGGTGGACAGCGCGGAAATGAAACTGACCTTTGACTTTTCCTGTCTGCTGCTTTCGGTCTTATTCATGGCGCTGGTCATCGGCGCGGCCATTATTTTGGGTATCCGCTATCTCAACCGGACCAATATCATGGACGTGGTTCACGAAGAACACAAGAATGAGCCGGTACGGCAGGTAGGGAGAAAGTGCGGCATTTTGGGGATCGTGATCCTGCTGATCGGCGCAGTTGTGGGATACAGCGCAAGCGGCATCTACAAACAACTCTTCCAGGCATATGCGCCTGAGTGGCTCAATGTTCTCTATGCGCCGGTGCTTTTGGGGCTTTATATGATCCTTCTCCATACTGTGGTCAATGGCTGGCGGCAGCGCAGGAGTCATTACAAGGGGATCATATCCAGGAGCATGATGAAGTTCCAGGGCCGGCAGACGGTCAACAATATGTTGGTAGTAACGGTTCTCATTGCAGGCGCCTGCTTCGGCGCGTTCTATCTTCCCATGATGGGCACCGGACAGATCCTCGAAACCAATTCCAGACCTTACGATTACGCCTTTTTTTATCCGCAGGGAAACCACTTTGCGGAACGGGAAAACATCGAAGCCATGGCGGAAAAGCGGGAATTGGCCATAAAGGATTATGAGAAGGCGGCCTACATTGCCCTGGGGATGGACGGCCAGGAAGAAGTGGAGGACGAAGGACAGAAGTTTCATATAGAGTATACAGAGTTTCTTTCGGAAGGGCGATTTTTTTCCGAAAGCGATTTTTCCAGGGTGACCGGGAAAAAAGCGGAGGTCCCGCGTGGGCAGTACATGACCGTCGGTGATAGTGAGGGCAATGCGCTCTACGCCAGAAAGGATACCGGTCTGCTGACCAATATGACGACGAAAAAGCAAATTGCGGTGGAGTATGGAGGCGTCGTGCCCTACGGGATACTCTACATCGGATCGGACCGTACTTACTATGTTCTGGACGACCGGGACTACGCAGCCATATCCAAAGGGCTTGCGGGCGAGTGGAAAGAGGGCGCAGCCTTTTTCAACATCAAAGGAGAGGACGATTACAGCTTTGCCAGAGAACTTTACCATGGGTTTATCGATTCTATGGATGAGGAAGAGCCGACAAACAGCGTTTATGACCGTGTCTATAAATACAGCCGCAATCAAAAAGGAGAGGTCTATTGGGGCGATACGGATGAAATGACCCGGCTGTCCTTCGATAATCCGGACTCCACAGAATTCCGCCAGTATTGGGCATATATGCCGAAAATCAGAATAATGGACCAAAACGATTATATGAAGACCTTTGCCGTATTCTTGATGATGTTCCTATTTATCGCGATCATCTGCATGTTGTCGGCTCTGGTGATCTGTTACACCCGGTGCATGACCATTGCCATCAATAATCGCTATGTTTTTGATGATTTGAAGCGCTTGGGCGCGTCCCCCAAGTTCCTGGGCAGAGAGCTGAGAAGCCAGGCCGGCAAGGTGTTTACGGTTCCGGCGATCGTGGGCATGTCCATGATGTATCTGCTCTATATAATGATCATGTATGCCAATGACGGCGGCTTTTCCAAAAGCGAAATCGCCGGACTGGGCGTGTGCCTGGGAGTGGAAGTTCTCTTCGGCCTGATTGTATTCGCGGTTTACCGTATTACCTGCGCCAAGATGCGTCATCAGCTGGGGATCGCGAAAGGTTAGGATAAGGGGCCGGAGCATCGAGGGGGCCGGAAGCTGCCGGGAGTCCTTCCTGGCTATTAGTGGATGTGTATTGTTTTTATACCTTGCAAGCCACGTCGCAGCAAGATTCAGTATTTTTTACCCCGCGGCAACGCCGTATTAAATGGTAAAAATACTATACGATATTCTCCATTGAGTGCGGCATTGCCGCAAAGTTGAATATCGTGAAATTTTTTCGTCATGGCAAAAAAATTATAGGCTCCGAGCAACGGCAGCCGCATGAAGCAGATTAGTTTGCCATGCGCCAGCCCTCTCACCATTTCGGCCCCGGCCCGCGGCGGGCCGGCCCGCCGACTTAATGGCCAAAAACACTTTTTTCGCCGATTCCTATTCGAAATGCCCTGATTTGGATGCAATGTCCGTAGAAAATCAGGGCATTTTGCTGTTTTCACAGCCTGCTGAGAGGATCAGCAGGATTGGTTTGCTTAACTCTTGCGCATACAAGCAACTTATATGCGGTTAGCCACATACAACAACCGGGATAACCTGGCCTGGAGCGCGATTTTCTATACACTTTGTCTGCCAAAAGGCCGGTTTCGAATAGAAATGGCGAAATTTTTTCCCTCGCCGGCATTTTAGCTTCTACATTTAAGTGAGACACCAGCCCCGGACACATGGACGTGCAGAAAAAAAGGCGGCGATCCCAAATACGTATATAAATTGAATAAACCCAAAACAAAGTTGCGGCGAATCATAATACTTTGTTGCGGCGGCGGCAAATAAGGGAAACTATTTTAGATAAATCGCCCAAAAACCCACAATTAAATTTGTGATTTATTCACAAATAAAAGTCCGAAACGTTGAGATATAGCGTATATACATACAAATTCGAATAAATATACATCCAACATAATAATAATGCCAAAAAACTATTGATTTTTACACAGGAAAGGTTTATTATAGGATGTATATTTTTTATTTTGCCGGAAATATCATAAGCAATATTTTCGGAGTACCAACAAAGCCTGCTTCCTTTAAGAATAGAGCGGAGCCGACTTTGTTCATCGGCTAAAGCATGTAAGACGACGAGGAGAATAGGGATGAAACAAAGCTACAAAATATTCATTGACGGCGGAGAAGGAACCACTGGCCTGAAAATCCACGAAAGGTTTGCCGGCCGCCAGGATTTGGAACTTTTACATATTGATGAAGAAAAACGCAAAGATCCCCAGGAGCGAAAGAAGCTGATCAACCAATCGGACATTACCTTCCTCTGTCTGCCCGACGCGGCGGCCAGAGAAGCCGTGGCGCTGGTGGAAAACAACCGCACCAGGATTATCGATGCTTCCACCGCCCACAGAACGGACCCCGACTGGGCATACGGATTCCCGGAACTTTCTGAAGATCATCGCCGGCGCATTGAAACAGCAAAAAGGGTCGCCGTGCCCGGCTGCTATGCCAGCGGCTTTATCGCCTGCGTGTATCCCCTGGTCAAGGCCGGGATTCTGCCGACCGATTACCCGCTCACCTGCCATGGGGTGTCCGGCTACAGCGGCGCCGGAAAAAAGATGATCGCAGTCATGGAGAGCGATGAAAAACCGGAGGCGTGCTATTCGCCCCGCCAATACGCCCTCAGTCAAACCCACAAACACTTGCCGGAAATGCAGAAGATTTGCGGTTTGGAATACAGGCCCATGTTCAACCCCATTGTGGACGACTACTACAGCGGCATGGTGGTATCGGTTCCCCTCCATACCAGATGCCTGACAAAGCCCTTTACGCTGGAGCAAATCCATGAGACAATGGCAGTCCATTACCAAGGATGCAAGTTTGTCAAAGTCAGAGAGCCGGGCGGCGGCAAGACGCTGGAGGATGGATTTCTGCCAGCCAACACATTGGCCGGGACCAACCTGATGGAGATCTTTGTCTGCGGAAATGATGACCAGGTACTGGTAGCCTCCCGTCTGGACAATTTGGGAAAAGGAGCCTCCGGCGCTGCGGTTCAGTGCATGAACATTATGATCGGACTGGATGAAACGACCGGTTTACTATAAAAAAGTTTCCATCGGAACCGTTTTTCATAAGGTAAACTTTTTTGAAATACAGGAAATGCCACGCAATTGATATTTCCTGTATTATAAAAAACGTGTGCATGACGGAATCAAAGATGATTCCTACGCACACATGTCGCTGACAGGCAGCGACGCTTCGCAAGGTACGTTCTTTGAAGTATAGGATAGTTCCTATACTATAAACAACTCATGGATAAAAGGAAGGAGAATACATGCAATACATAGATGGAGGGGTGTGCGCACCCAAAGGATTTCAGGCCGCAGGTGTACATTGCGGAATCAGAAGCAAGAATACGGATAAGAAAGATTTGGCGCTGATCGTCAGCGATGAACTGTGCACGGCAGCAGCAGTCTATACCCAGAACAAAGTAAAGGGAGCACCGATTGCAGTCACCAGGGAGCATCTGAAAGATGGCAAAGCAAAAGCTGTGATCTGCAACAGCGGAAACGCCAATACCTGTGCTCCAAACGGCGTGGAAATCGCAAAAAAAACCTGCGATTTAGCGGCGGAGCACATAGGTATCAAGGCTGAAAATATTATCGTTTGCTCCACTGGGGTCATCGGCGAAGAGCTGATCATGGAGCCCTTTGAAAAAGGGATGAAGCCTTTGGTAAAAGCCCTCAGTTATGAAGGCGGAACCCTGGCAGCAGAAGCGATTATGACCACGGATACCGTTTCCAAGGAGTGCGCTGTGGAGTTTGAACTAGGCGGGAAAACCTGCCACATCGGAGCAACCGCAAAGGGCAGCGGCATGATCAACCCTAACATGGCGACCATGCTTTCCTTCATCACAACCGACGCGGCTATTTCCAGCAGCATGCTTCAGCAAGCCCTTTCCCAGGATATAAAAGACAGCTACAATCAAATCAGCGTTGACGGCGATACTTCCACCAATGACACGGTAGCGATTATGGCTAATGGACTCTGCGGCAACCCGGAAATCAAGGAAGACGGAGAAGCCTTCAAGCAGTTCTGCAAGGCTCTGGCCATGGTCACAAAGGTACTGGCCAAAAAGCTGGCCGCCGACGGTGAAGGAGCCACCAAGCTGATCGAATGTCAGGTGACGGGAGCCCCGGACAAAGAAACTGCCAGGAGCCTTTCAAAATCCGTCATCAGCTCGGACCTGCTCAAATCGGCTATGTTCGGAGAAGATGCCAACTGGGGCCGGGTTCTCTGCGCCATTGGCTACGCGCCGGCGGATTTCAGCGCCGACGATATTACCGTAGAGATGAGCTCGAAGAAAGGCAGCATCAAGGTTTGTGAGCATTCCGCCCTGTATCCCCACAGCGAAGAAAAAGCGGCGGAGATCCTGTCGGAAACGGAAATTAAAATAGATGTTAATCTCAATCAGGGACAAGAACAAGCCGCAGCATGGGGCTGTGATTTGACCTATGATTATGTTAAAATAAACGGAGACTACCGTTCTTAGAGGAGGGCCAAAGTGGTAAGTCAGAAATATTTGGATAAAGCAGAGGTATTGATCGAGGCGCTGCCATACATACAGCGTTTCAACCGGAAAATCATCGTTATAAAATACGGCGGCAGCGCCATGCTGGACCAGGAACTGAAGAAAAAAGTCATCGAGGATGTGGTGCTGCTCAAACTGGTCGGCTTCAAACCGATCATCGTCCACGGAGGCGGCAAAGAAATCAGCAGATGGGTCGGAAAAGTGGGCATGGAACCGCAGTTTATCAACGGACTTCGTGTCACTGACGAGGATACGATGGAGCTGGTGGAAATGGTTCTTGCCAAGGTCAACAAGGAACTGGTGAGCCTGGTTCAATCCCTGGGCGTCAAGGCAGTAGGGATCAGCGGCAAGGACGGCGGCCTGCTCAATGTGACCAGAAAAACCTCCGATGGCCAGGATATCGGCTATGTGGGAGAGATCAAAGAGGTCAACGCTAAAGTCCTCCACGATCTGCTGGAAAAGGATTTTCTGCCCATCGTATTTCCAGTGGGCATGGATGATGATTTTCAGACATACAATATCAATGCCGACGATGCAGCCTGCGCCATCGCCAAGGAAGTCAGCGCTGAAAAGCTGGCATTTCTAACGGACATCGACGGCGTTTACAAGGACCCCAGCGATTCAAAGACTTTGATTGCCGAGCTCTATGTAAATGAGGCGGAAAAACTCATCGAGGACGGATATATCGGGGGCGGCATGCTGCCCAAACTGAAAAATTGTATCGATGCCATCCGCCAGGGGGTTTCAAGAGTGCATATCTTAGATGGGCGTATCCCGCACAGCATGCTCTTGGAAATCTTTACCGACCGGGGCGCCGGTACGGCGATTTTGTGTGAAAGAGAGGCGAAATATTACAATGAAGAAGATTGATATAAAGACAACGGATCAGGAAAAGATCGTTGGCACTTATGCCCGATACGATATGGTGGCGGATCACGGAAAAGGCGCGGTCTGCGTGGATGAAGAAGGAAAAGAATACATCGATTTTACAGCGGGAATCGGCGTCAATTCGCTGGGATTCTGCGACGATGGATGGGTCAGGGCGGTGACAAAGCAGCTGAAGAAATTACAGCATGTGTCCAACCTGTTCTACACTGAGCCCCAGACTCGGGTGGCGGAGATACTGACTGCCCGCACCGGACTTTGCAAAGTTTTTTTCTCCAACTCCGGAGCAGAGGCTAATGAAGTGGCCATTAAAGCGGCAAGAAAGTACAGCAATAATAAATACGGCAATGATATTAATTGGATCACAACCCTGGAAAACTCCTTTCACGGTCGCACCATGGCGGCCATTACGGCTACCGGACAGGAAAATTACCATAAGGATTTTTACCCGTTCCTGGGCAACTTCTCCTACTGCAAACCGGATGATATCGACGATCTGCATAAATCCATCAACGATAAAACCTGCGCTATCATGCTGGAAGTGGTTCAGGGAGAAGGCGGCGTGGTCAACTTGAACAAGGAATTCCTTCAGGAAGTGGAATCCCTCTGCCGCCAGAAGGATATGCTTTTGATCGTGGATGAAGTACAGACAGGAATTGGAAGGACCGGTACCTTGTTTGCTTATGAACAGTACGGCATAAAACCGGATATCGTAACCTTTGCCAAAGGCATCGGCGGTGGCCTGCCCATCGGCGGCGCTTTGTTCGACGAAAAGGTCTGCGATGTGCTGGGACCGGGAAGCCACGGCACGACCTACGGAGGCAATCCGGTAGCATGCGCCGGGGCGCTGGAAGTGCTGGACCGCATGGATGATGCCTTTCTCAAAGGAGTTGCGGAAAAAGGCGAATATATGAAAAAAAAGTTGAATGCCATCCCCGCGGTCGTCTCCATATCGGGGCTGGGATTGATGCTTGGTGTCGAGATCAAGGGGAAAGAAGCGAAAACCGCGGTTGCTGAAGCCCTGAAAAAAGGCTTGATGAGCCTGACGGCCAAAGATAAAATCAGGCTTTTGCCGCCTCTTACCATCACTTACGAGGAAATAGACAAAGGTCTAAAAATCTTGGAAGATGTCTTAAAATAGTTTTCAGCCAAACAGAATAAAACCGCCTTAGTTTGCGCATAAATAAGGTATGCAGGATGAGCACCAAATGCTTTAGGGGAGCAAAGAGGATGCGAGGACCTTATTTATGGCTAACAAGGTTGAAATTTGTGGTGTCAACACGGCGAAACTGCCGCGCTACAAAGACAAAGAGATGATGGAAATGATCGAAAAGGTCAAGGCTGGAGATGAAGAGGTAAGGGAAGAATTTATAAAAGGGAATCTGCGTCTTGTACTTTCTGTGATCCAGAGGTTCAACAACCGGGGAGAAAACCCGGACGATCTGTTTCAGGTGGGATGCATTGGACTGATCAAAGCTCTGGATAATTTTGATACTTCCCACGGAGTCAAATTCAGCACCTATGCGGTGCCGATGATTATCGGAGAAGTGAGACGGTACTTGAGAGATAACAATAGCATCCGGGTATCCAGATCCCTGCGCGACACGGCGTACAAGGCGCTGCAGGCCAAGGAAAAATTGTCCAGGGAGCTGCAGCGGGAGCCCAATGTGACGGAGATCGCCAAGGAGCTGGAAATGAAACGGGAAGATGTGGTGCTGGCTCTGGACTCGATCCAGGACCCGATTTCACTTTTCGAACCGGTCTTTCATGATAATGGCGATGCGGTCTACGTGATGGACCAGGTCAAGGACATGAAAAATACCGATGCAAAATGGATCGAAAATATTTCTCTGTCCGAAGCGATGAAAAAGCTTTCGCCCAGGGAACGGAACATTCTAACCATGCGGTTTTTCGAAGGAAAGACCCAAATGGAGGTGGCGGAAGAAATTTCAATCAGCCAGGCGCAAGTGTCCAGGCTGGAAAAGAACGCATTGAAGTACATGCGAAAATATGTGTAGAATATACCTTGTAAAGCGCCGCCCTTCTGCGGGGCGTAAAGTGTGCATAGGAGGTTTGGCCTCCATTATGCACACTTTTTTTATTCTAGGAAAGATCCATCCTACCGCCCGTGTAAAAGCGCATTTGCCTTGCCTTACACTAATTTTTGGTTTCCCCAAAATTAGTGTAACTTTCCAAGGTTTTCAGGGGTCAAATTGTGTCAAAATCCTTGAAAATTCATATTTGGGGAGATTTCAAGCCCGCAAACCCACAAAATTTACACTGTTTTTAATGAAAAACGATCGCTTTCATTATGGTAAACCAAAAAGTTCCCCTACTGCCGGACGCGCCCGCGCTGACAAACCAAAAACCCCAGGCCGCCCCTCTTGACTTACGGTGGACAAAAGGTCTATACTAAGAAAACAATTTCAGGAGGGATTTTCGATGGACGACAGAGTAAATTTACAGGAATTTTACAACGGGCTGGACATCATGTTCGAGAAAAAGAACAGCCTGGAAACAAAGCGTTATCTGGAAAGCTGGCTCAATGCAGCAGAAGAAAAAAATGACCTTTCCGGAATGACAGCGGTGGCCAACGAGCTGGGCGGCCTGTGCAGAGCTGCCGGGGAGCTGGACCGGGCCAGAGAGCTTTACAAAAATGTTTTAAACAATCTGGAACGGATGGGGCTTTCCTCCACCGAGCATTATGCGACGGCGCTCATCAACACCGGAGATGTACATATTAATGCTAGGGAATACCAGCAGGCGCTTCGGCTGTTTTTGCAGGCAGAGCAGATTCTGCAGGACTGCGGACTGGGCGGAGACTACCGAATGGCGGCTTTGTGCAACAACATCAGCGCCATTTACCGGGAGCTGGGGGAATATGCAAAAGCAGAACAAGCCTTGGACACCGCATTTCGCATTATCAAGGGGCTTCCCCAATTTAAAGGGGAGCTGGCCACGACCTACGTGAACCTGGCCGAATTGCAGATCCGCCAAAACAAACTGGAAATGGCCAAAGAGAGCCTTTTCGCTGCCTTGAAAATCTATGAGGAAAACACCGGAGGCAAAGACGTCCACTATTCCGCGGCCAACGCCAGCCTGGGGGAGGTCTTTTACTGCGAGAAAAATTATCTTCTGGCGGAAAAATATTATGCAAAGGCGCTGGAACTGATCGAACGGGATTTTGGGAAAACACCTTACTACGAGCTGATAGCCCGCAACCTTCAGCGGGTACGGGAAAACTTGCAGCAGCCCCGTTAACAGTTATACTTGCAGGCAGATGAAAATGAAAGGAACGGAGATTTATGAAAGGAATGGAACTTTCCAAAGCATATTTTGAGGAATACGGAAAACCGATGATCGAGAGCCAGTTTTTTCCATATAAAGAACAGATGGCAGCAGGTCTGGTGGGAGAAGGCTCCGAGTGTTTCGGCTATGACGACGAATTTTCCCAGGACCATGATTTCGGACCGGGTTTTTGCATCTGGCTGCCCGATCCGATCTACCGGCAGATGGGAGCACAGCTCCAGCAGGCCTATGACGCTCTGCCCAAAGAATACCGGGGTATGAGGCGTATTCAGTCGGCCCAGGGGGGCGGCCGGGTAGGCGTGTTCTCCATTGAAAGCTTTTACAGAAAATACACCGGGCTGTCTGGAGCGCCCAAGGACAATCTGGAATGGTTTCGAATACCGGAGCGCTTTTTAGCCACAGCCACCAACGGGCAGGTTTTCTTCGACCAGCCTGGAACTTTTTCACAAATTCGCAGCACGCTGAAAGGCTTTTACCCTGAGGATGTACTTAAGAAAAAGCTGGCCGCCAGAACGGTCATCATGGCCCAATCCGGTCAGTACAACTACCCCAGATGCATGAAACGGGGAGAACTCCACGCTGCCTATCTGGCCTGCGGCGAATTCGCGCGGGCGGCTCTGTCAGTGATCTATCTTTTGAACGAACAATACATGCCCTTTTATAAATGGGCCTTTCGCGGGGCGCAGGATCTGCGCATTCTGCAAAATGCCCTCCACGATCTGAAAGAGCTGGTGATGCTTAATGATGCCACAGAGCACCGCGGTAAAAAGGAATGGCTGATCGAAAACATCTGCATTGAGACGGGGCGGGAACTCAACAAACGGGGCTTTACCCGCACCACTGACAGCTTTTTGCAGAGCCACGGGCAGGAACTAATGTCCGGCATCCGTGACACCCGTTTGAAAAATCTCCATATCATGGCGGATTGCGAATTGTGAACGAACGGTTATCGGGCCTGGCCCGGAGGACATTCAAGTTAGGAGGAAGGCATGAGAGAAGAAATAAAACGAAAAAACGGTCAAAAGGATGATTTAATCAACAGCATCATCGAAGCCGAGTGGAGGATGTTCGACCAAGTCCAAAATCAGGGAGGCCGGGCAGGCTGCCAGGACGACGAATGGACTTTTTATGCCATGCGGTACAGCCTGCATAGCGCCTTGAACATGGATACACTGAAAAGTTACCGGCAGGACTTGCAGGAGGCGGACAGAGACGGACGCAACCTGCTGACAGAAAAATACGCTTATATGATGGAATTCACCGATCCGGCCTATTTTGACCATCGATTGAAGGAGCATTTGCCGCCCATTTCACCGGAAAAGGCCGATCTGGTGGACCGGATCGCCAATTTGCTGATCCGCTGTGAACAAGAGTTTGAAGCCGCCTATCCGGTTTTTGCAAAAGCGGGGAGGCCACTTACGGGAACCGATGGGAGCAATGTGTCCTTTCATGTGTATACTATCGGAGAACTAAAAACTTACTCCCAGCGGACCCTGCAGTTTTATCTGGAGGCTGTCCGCAGCGCGTGCGAAAGGAAGGAAAACGTATCCTTTCAAATCCACAAAACTACTGCGGAATTTTATGGATACAAAAGCCTGGAAGAAGCAGAAGCAAGCCTGAGAAGCAAAAGCCGTTAAGAATCTAGGAGGAAGGAATGTCTACAAAAGAACAGGAGTATTATTCCATCGGAGAAGTGAGTAAAATCTGCAACATTTCAAAAAAAGCGCTGCGCTTTTATGATAAAATCGGCATCATCTCCCCGGATAAAATTTCTGAGGAAAACAATTACCGATTTTACAGCAAAGAGACGCTGCTTTCGGTGCCGGTTATTAAATATTTCAAACAAATGGGATTTAAGCTGGAAGAGATGCGGGACTTTCTGGAGGGAAGTTCCTATCAGGCCCATGAGAAGGGATTCCGCGCAAAAATCGACGAATTAAAGTTGATGGAGGAAGAAATCCATATCGCCTATACTTCCGTGCGGGACTGGTACGATCTGGTTTTGGAAGCGGAAAGCGTTATCGAAAACGATGTTACAGAAGTCTCCATCAAATACCAGGATCCCATGACCACCTGCTACTTGGAGCAGGAGTTCAGCTATAATTATATGCAATCCGTCATCAATATTGAATGGACCAACTATTTGGAAGAAATTGACCGGGCCATAACCGGTCCAGTGATTCACTGGTTTCCCAATTACCGGGAAAAGATGGCCGAAGAGCGGACCAGGGTCCGCATCCTGCAGAAGATCATTACTGACTGCGGTGACAATCCCACCATGACTCTGGGAGGGCACATGGCGGCTTCCTGCTACCATATCGGTCCCCACGAGACAATAAACGATACATATGAGAAAATCTTTAAATGGGCCAATGCCCACGGGTACCAGTGCGCCGAGGATTCCATCGAGCGATATGTGACCGATTACTGGACCATTCGCAATGCGGAAGAATTCGTCACAGAAGTATTGATTAAAGTGACAAGATAGGCAGAGGAGGAAAAAATGGACATAAAAGATTTACTGCCCCAGGACGCGGAGGGCAGACTGCGGATCATACAAGAACTGGTCCCAGGAAAACAGATTACGCTGGCCCATGTGATCGGAGGGCCCAGACCCATTGTATATAAAAAATTAGGATTGAATCCGGAGGTGGATTTTGCCAATTCAGCCATCGGTATTCTCAACATGAGTCCGCCCGAGTCGGCGGTCATTGCCAGTGATATTTCCATCAAGGCCGGCGACGTTTATCTGGGATTTGTGGACCGGTTCAGCGGCACCCTGATTATTACCGGACGCCTGTCAGAGGTGGACACGGCCATCAATGAAATCGTGACTTACTTTCGGGACGATCTGGGCTATGCGGTCTGCGACATTACCAGAAGGTAATCCTTATGCGAAAGATTATTTTTATCGGACGCAGTGAAGCGGGTAAAACGACCCTTAC
Source organism: Clostridia bacterium (assembly GCA_902363595.1). GTDB lineage: Bacteria > Bacillota > Clostridia > Peptostreptococcales > Anaerovoracaceae > Hominibacterium > Hominibacterium faecale. Next base: position 324,902 of record CABJAP010000002.1, read on the forward strand.
ACAGGCTTTGAAGGGAGAAACCATCACCTATCAAAAGACCCAGTATGTCAACAATTACGACGTGATCATCGACACGCCGGGGGAATATGCGGAAACAAAGACGTTAGGCGGCGCTCTGGCCGTCTACTCTTACGAAGCGGATGTAGTGGGACTGCTGCTCAGTTCTATTGAGCCATTTTCTCTGTATCCGCCTAATGTATGCTCCATTTGCAACCGGGAGGTGGTGGGCATCGTCACTAAGATCGAACATCCTATGGGAAGTCCCAAGCAGGCCGCCCAGTGGCTGCGCCTGGCGGGATGTGAAAAAATTTTCTTTGTCAGTGCCTACACAGGAGAAGGAATCGCGGAGCTTTTGGAGTACTTGAAGGAAGAGGGCGATGTCCTCCCCTGGGAAGAGGCCAAAGAGCAGGATGAACGTTTGTGGCAAAAAAAGGGTTCCCTTAAGGGGAATGTTTGATTTGAAAAAAATAAAGCAAAAGTTGCGGGAGCATCAAAAACGAAAAAAGAACAGGGCTGCAGCGGAATCGGACCGCCGCAGCCCTGTTCTTTTTTGGTCGGGAGCATTTATACGACGAATTTTATTAGAAAATTCAGACGATTTTTAAAAGCAAATAATTGAGTCCAAAAAACACTTTTTTGCTTTCATTCCACAATAATCTTGAACTAAAATGCTCTAATATAACAAAAAAATTTGCTATTGACATTCCTCTATAGAGTATGGGATATACTTTGAGCTGAAAGAAAGGGGTAGGGGATGACCTGTTAAGAAGTTAACGATTAGAGAGATTTTCGGATACGGTTTCGCAAAAGAAAGTTGCTGTTAGACAACCGGGTATGTGTCAGGAATAAAGGAGTAGGCATGCTGCACAAAGAATTTTTCCGCTATGTAATACCATCCATGATCGCATTTGCGTTTTCAGGGGTATATTCGATCGTCGACGGATGGTTTATTGGAAATAATATCGGCGAGGCAGGTCTGGCCGCCATCAACATCGCGTATCCAATCACGGCCTTGATTCAGGCTACGGGTACGGGAATCGGAATGGGAGGAGCCATCCTTATTTCCATCAGCAGAGGCAAGCGGGAACCGGAGGCCCAGAGAGAATATCTGGGAATTACCATGGGTCTTTTGATCGGCGTTGGTATTGTGGAACTGATCGCCATGTATGCGTTTTATCCTAATATCCTTCACTTTTTCGGAGCGTCGGGCGAGATCATGGACCTGGGCAGTGAATACATACGCTGGATTATATACGGAACGATGTTTCAGATTATTGGCACCGGACTGGTGCCGATCGTACGAAATTACAACGGAGCGGTGATTGCCATGATTTCCATGGTACTGGGATTTGCGGCCAATGTTCTTTTAGACTGGCTGTTCATCGCTATACTGGGTTACGGAATGTTTGGCGCAGCAGCTGCTACGGTATGCGGCCAGGGGCTGGCTATCGTTCCAAGCCTGGTATTCCTCCTCAAAGAAAAAAAGTTATTCGGCTATATGAAACGGGCTTCGGAACTGAAGAAACTCAAGGAAGTCCTGCTGGTAGGGGCATCGCCCTTTGGCCTGACCTTATCGCCCAATATTATTTTGATCATTATCAACAAGAATGCAATTATACATGGAGGAGCCGGAGCAGCGGCTTGTTATGCGGTCGTCTGCTATGTGGTATACATCGTACAGATGCTGCTGCAGGGCGTGGGAGACGGATCCCAGCCGCTGATCAGCCAATACTACGGTGTAGGAGATGAGGCTGCGGTAAAAAAATTAAGGCGCATGGCCTACGTGATGGCAGAGATTCTGGCGGCAGTATTCATGAGTCTTTTGATCGTACTGCGCAGATCAATCGCCATTTTCTTCGGAATGGGAGCACAGGGAATCGAGGATGTATCTGTGGCCCTGCCGATTTTCACCTTTGGCTTTCTCTTCATCGGCTTTTTAAGGGTGAGAACTTCCTGCTTCTATGCGGAAAACAAGAACCTGAACGCATACATCCTCATATATGGAGAGTTGGTTTTAGTGGGAATTCTGGCCAGCGCCGTACTTCCGCAGATTTTTGGGATCACCGGAGTCTGGTTCTCGGTTCCGGTTACACAGGCAATCCTGGCAGTTTTGGGGTTGATTATGAGCAGAAAGACCAGAGGTAAGAAAGAAAGAAATACTACAATGGACAATGCGGCGGAATGCTGCGATTGACGATTCCTATAAATACAGGCAGTTATTCAATTTGAATATAAAGCAGCAATTATCTTAAAGTATGAGAGGAGAAACTTATGAGTGAGAGAGCTATGAGTGCACCAGCAGGTGCTCTGGAAGCAAAACGACAAATGGAAAAGTCATTCAGAATCAAAGGTATCTTTATCGCGCTGATGTCCGGTTTCCTGTACGGAGGCTACACCGCCTTCATGACACAGGGTATGGCCACAGGCGTGTGGGCGGATTGGTACGGCCCAGCCAGCACGCTGTCCGCGTTTGCGCTGGTCTACACCCTCAGTTCCGCAGGCGCAGCTGTTAACGACATCTGCTCCGCCGTATGGTCCATCATCTATGCGGCTATCATCGGCAGACTGGGAGATTTCGGAAGATCCCTGCGTTCCAAGCCTGGTAAGATTCTGATCGTGGCAGCGATCATCGGCGGACCGCTGGCATCCACGGCTTACGTAGTAGGCCTGCAGATGGCTGGTTCCATCATCATCCCCATCGCGGCACTGAACGCGGCAATCGGAGCCATCATCGGCAGAATTATTTACAAACAAGCCCTATCCGGCGGCATGATCTGCGGTATCGTAGTCTGCTTCGGCGCTGCCGTTCTTATCGGAAGCACAGGATTTGAAGGCGGCGTTGGATTCAGCGCAACAACGATCATCGGTATCATCGCTGGTTTCTGCGCGGCACTGGGCTGGGGGATCGAAGGCGCTGTCGGCGGATACGCATGCAGCATGGTTGACTACGAAGTAGCGATCGTTATTCGTCAGTGCACATCCGGTCTGATCAACGGGGTAATCCTCGTCAGCTTCCTTTCCCTGATCGGCGGAGACGGAATCGGTTCCGGACTTGCTCTTGTGGGCCAGGCGCTGGTAGATGCTCCATCCATCTGGATGTTTGTAATCGGCGGTGTATTTGCATCCTTCTCTTTCAAGTTCTGGTACAAAGGCGCTTCCATGTGCGGCGCAGCGCTGGGCATGGGCTGCAACGGTACATATGCATTCTGGGGACCATTCTGGTGCTTCATCGTATGCGGATTGATCTTTGGTACCGAAGGCTACGCGATCCCATGGCAGGGATGGGTTGGAGCCATCGTAATGGTAATCGGTATTGTTATCCTGGCTATTTCACAGGATAGAGCATCAAGGAAGGAGGCATAAACAGTATGAAACCTTTGAACTTTGCAATATTAAAATATTTTGCGTCAGGCGTTGAAGCCTGCAGAGCAGATGTTCAGGAAGCGCTGAAGGCTGATTACAGCGGATTCCGGGCGTTCAAGGACAAACAAATGGATGAAGCGCTGATGACAGCTGCATCCAACGGCCTGATTGAAGAAAGCAGGGTCGACCTGGATGAAAAGGGTAACCTGGTTATTTATTATCGTGCCCCTCAGGACGGCATCGATGCAATAAACAGTTATATCAAAGACTAATTACATCACTAAATAAGCTGCGGGGCGGCCAAGGCTTCCCCGCAATATTACATGAAGAAGGGAGATTCTTGTTATGGCAAGATATTATGCAGAACAGGCGCTTGGCATGCTGGAGACAGTGGGAATGGTTCCTGCTCTGGAAGCATGCGACAAGATGCTGAAGGCTGCCGAGGTTGAACTGCTTTCCTATGAAAACGTAGGTTCCACCCTGGTAACCATGTTCATCAAAGGAGACGTGGCAGCTGTCAAATCTTCAATCAAGGCAGGCGCTCAGGCAGCAGAGGCCATCGGCAAACTGACTGCTACCGATGTGATTCCCCGTCCGATCAAACCCATCGGCGATGTGGTATCCATTTATGACATTGACACCCAGTGCGACGAAAAATTATTAGAACCGGGGGCTATTAAGACAGAAGCGTTGGGAATGATTGAAACCTTTGGAATCGTCTATTGTATCGAAGCGGCTGATGCTATGTGCAAGGCTGCGGACGTAGAGTTGGTAGGATTTGAAAATACCGCTTCCGGATATATCTCAGCGCTGGTAGAAGGTGACGTTGGAGCCTGCAAAACAGCAGTAGAAGCAGGAATTAAAGCAGTCGAAGAACTGGGAACCGAAGTTTACAGCTCGATTGTTATTGCAAGACCCCACGAGGATCTGAAAAAAATTACCAGCCAGTATGATATGGAAAAACTACTTCCTTATACTGAATAATAAATCGTTTCGAAAACGAGGAAAGAAAAGGAGAGATGCAAATGAATATAATTGATTACGATTTGCTCTCCATCCAAGAAGCTCGTATCCTGGCGGAGAACGCACATGAAGCACAGCAGACGCTGGCGACCTTTCCCCAGGAAAAGCTGGACGAGATCACGGAGCGCATGGCGGAAGAAATCGCCAAGCATGCCAAAGAGCTGGCCGTGATGTCCAGTGAAGAGACCGATTATGGAATATGGCAGGATAAATACATAAAAAATCGGTTTGCCTGTGAGTATCTGCCGACAAAGCTGCGGGGCATGCGGTGTGTGGGCATTATCAAGAAAGACGAAGAAAAACAGATGATGGACGTGGGCGTTCCAGTAGGAGTGATCGCATCCCTAGTTCCGGCCACCAGCCCGGTATCGACGACAATCTATACGGCGCTGGTTGCAATCAAAGCTGGAAATGCCGTGATTTTTTCACCCCATCCCAGGGCGAAAGAAACCATCGGCAAGACGCTGGACATTCTGATCCAGGCCGCCGAAGGGTACGGCCTTCCGGAAGGAGCGCTGACCTATCTGCATACGGTTACACCGGCGGGAACCATAGAGCTGATGAATCACAGATGCACATCGCTGGTCATGGATACGGGAGTACCGGGTATGCTGGATGCGGCTTACCAATCGGGAAAGCCGGTGATCTATGGAGGCACGGGCAACGGTCCTGCCTTTATCGAACGGACCGCCGACATCCGCCAGGCTGTTTCTGATATCATCGCCAGCAAGACCTTTGATAACGGCGTGGTATCCGCTGCCGAACAATCAATCGTGGTTGACAGCTGTATTGCCGGAGAAGTCAGACATGAGCTGGTTGCAGGAGGCGCTTATTTCATGACCGATGAGGAGGCGGACCTGCTGGGACGGATGTTCTACTATCCCGACGGCAGTTCCAATCCGGAGCTGGTGGGTAAAACCGCGGCCGAGCTGGCAAAGCGGGCAGGGTTTGCGGTGCCAAATGGCACCAGGGTGCTGATTTCCCAGCAGAAATACGTATCGGAAAACAACCCTTACTCCAGAGAAAAGCTTTGCCCGGTACTGGCCTACTACATTGAAGACGACTGGATGCATGCCTGTGAGAAATGTATTGAATTACTCCTGTCAGAGCGTCACGGACATACGCTGGTCATCCACTCCAAGGATCCGGAAGTAATCCGCCAGTTCGCCCTCAAAAAACCAGTGGGCAGAATGCTGGTGAATACGCCGGCAGTCTTCGGAAGCATGGGAGCGACCACCAATCTGTTCCCGGCTATGACCCTGGGAAGCGGATCGGCCGGCAAGGGAATCACCTCCGATAACGTTTCACCGATGAATTTGATTTATATCAGAAAAGTCGGATATGGAGTAAGGCAGATCGAAGAGATCGGCCTGGGAATTCCCCAGGGCAGCCCAGCCAAGGCGCAAAGCGCTGAAAACACAGGCACAAATAACGATGAAAGCTTGCAGGTGCTGCAGAAAATCCTGGAGGAGGCTCTGAAGAATCTGGGATAAAGCAGCAGATGCTTTGTGATAGAAATGGTTATTTTTTAGAGTATTGAAGAAAGAAGAGAGGTAAGAGTTTTGGATATTCGTGAATTTTCAAATAAGCTTGCACAAGCTACACAAAACATGTCCGATGAAGAACGCGCATCTCTGATGAAGATGTTTGAAGCCGTATCGGGCGATATTTCAAATATGACACCGGCTCAGGTTCCTCCGCAGGCGACAGGCGCAGCGAAAGCGACCGGCGATCACCCGGCTTATTATTCGTCTACAGCGGCGCCAACCACTGAGGTGGATGAAGACGGAGTACCGGTAGGTCCGACCGAACGTCTGGTAAAACTAAAGGCAAACTTCTTGGAACAGGTTCCGTCCATCACTACACATAGAGCTCGGGCCGTTACCAAAATCACCAAGGAAAACCCGGGAATGCCGAAAATCCTGCTGAGAGCAAAATGCTTCCGCTATTGCTGTGAAACGGCCCCCCTGGTTATTCAGGATAATGAGCTGATTGTCGGTGCACCCAACGGAGCACCTCGTGCAGGAGCCTTTTCCCCTGACATCGCATGGAGATGGATGGTAGATGAAATCGATACCATCGGAAACCGTCCCCAGGACCCGTTTTACATTTCCGAAGAAGACAAGAAGTATATGAGGGAAGAACTGTTTCCGTTCTGGGAAGGAAAATCTGTCGATGAATATTGTGAGAGTCAGTACCGCGAAGCCGGCGTATGGGAACTGTCAGGAGAATCCTTTGTTTCCGACTGTTCATATCACGCAGTAAACGGCGGCGGCGACTCCAATCCTGGATACGATGTTATTCTGATGAAGAAAGGTATGCTGGATATCCAGCAGGAAGCAAGGGATCACCTGGCTCAGCTGGACTACGAGAACCCGGATGACCTGGATAAAATCTATTTCTATAAATCCGTTATCGAAACAACAGAGGGTGTTATGGCCTACGCCAGACGTATGTCACAGTATGCAGCGGAATTATCTGCAAAAGAAACCAATCCGACCAGAAAATGCGAACTGCAGAAAATTTCAGAAATCAACGCCAAAGTTCCGGCTCATAAACCGGAAACCTTCTGGGAAGCGATTCAGGCCGTATGGACGATCGAATCCCTGCTGCCGGTTGAAGAAAACCAGACCGGTATGTCTATCGGACGTGTGGACCAGTACATGTATCCATACTACAAGGCTGATATCGATTCCGGCAGGATGACCAATTACGAAGCGTTTGATCTGGCAGGCTGTATGCTGGTCAAGATGTCGGAGATGATGTGGATCACCAGCGAAGGCGGTTCCAAGTTCTTCGCAGGCTACCAGCCTTTCGTAAACATGTGCGTGGGCGGTATCACAAGAGACGGCCGGGACGCAACCAACGAACTGACCTACTTATTGATGGATGCCGTAAGACACGTAAAGATTTATCAGCCTTCGCTGGCTTGCCGTATTCATAACAAGTCACCGCAGAAATATCTAAAGAAAATCGTAGACGTTATTCGTTCCGGAATGGGATTCCCAGCCTGTCACTTCGACGATACTCATATCAAGATGATGCTGGCCAAGGGCGTTTCCATTGAGGATGCCAGAGACTACTGCCTTATGGGATGCGTTGAACCGCAGAAAGCAGGCAGACTCTATCAGTGGACGTCAACCTCCTATACTCAGTGGCCGATCTGTATTGAACTGGTGCTGAACCACGGTGTTCCGCTCTGGTATGGCAAACAAGTTACACCGGATCTGGGAGACCTGGATCAGTTCAAGACATATGAACAATTCGATGCCGCAGTAAAGGAACAGATCAAGTACATAACAAAGTGGACCAGTGTGGCTACGGTTATTTCTCAGCGCGTCCACAGAGATCTGGCTCCAAAACCGCTTATGTCCATCATGTATGAAGGATGTATGGAAAAAGGTAAGGACGTTTCCTCGGGCGGTGCGATGTATAACTTCGGACCTGGCGTAATCTGGTCGGGACTGGCAACCTATACGGACGCCATGGCAGCGATTAAAAAGCTGGTATTCGATGATAAGAAATATACCCTGCAGCAGCTTAACGAAGTCCTGAAAGCGGACTTTGTAGGATATGACCAGGCCAAGGCAGACTGCCTGGCAGCGCCGAAATACGGCAATGACGACGATTATGCCGACCTGATCGCAGCTGATCTGATCAATTTCACAGAAATGGAGCACAGAAAGTACAAGACGCTCTACTCGACTCTGAGCCACGGAACTTTGTCCATTTCCAACAACACTCCGTTTGGTCAGCTGACCGGCGCATCGGCAGGCGGAAGAGCCGCATGGTCACCGCTTTCCGACGGAATCAGCCCGACACAAGGTGCGGACTTTAAGGGCCCGACGGCCATCATCAAGTCGGTTTCCAAGATGGCCAACGATAACATGAACATCGGTCTTGTGCACAACTTCAAGCTGATGGCAGGGCTACTGGACACCCAGGAAGGGGAAAACGCCATTATCACCCTGCTGCGTACGGCATGCGCTTTTGGCAACGGCGAAATGCAGTTCAACTACATGGACAACAATACGCTGATCGATGCGCAGAAACATCCTGAGAACTATAAGGACCTGGTTGTCCGTGTAGCCGGATACAGCGCCTTCTTCACAGAGCTGTGCAAGGATGTACAGGATGAAATCATCAGCAGAACCATGCTGACAGAGCTCTAAAACAAGAAACCAAGTTGGCTTTAAACCCATATAACGCTGCCTGAGAAAGCAAATTAATTTTCAGGCAGCGGCAAACAAACCGCAAGAAGCCGAAAGCAGGAGACAGAGATGAGCGATAACAATATGAATATGATCGAAAGAAAAGCGTTCATTTTCAACAAACAAAAATATAACATGTATGACGGGCCGGGGGTCCGTACCCTGATCTTTTTCAAGGGATGCCCTCTACGCTGCAAATGGTGTTCCAACCCGGAAGGGCTGGAGAAAAAATACCAGGTCATGCTCAAGGCTGGCTCGTGCGTAGGCTGCGGTGCCTGCGTACCTGTCTGCCCGGCGGGAATACACAGCATTTCCAAGGACGGCGAGCACATCATCGATCGGAGCATCGACTGTCTGGGCTGCCGCCAGTGCGTAGATGCCTGTGCATATTCGGCTTTGACCATCGCCGGTGAGCAGCATACGATTTCCGAGCTCCTGGAATATGTCGAGGAAGACCGAGCTTTCTACGAACAGTCGGGAGGAGGCGTCACCTTAGGAGGCGGGGAAGTCACTTCTCAGCCGGAGGCAGCGGCAAATCTGCTGATGGCCTGTAAACAGATGGGAATCAATACGGCGATTGAGACCTGCGGTTATGCGAAAAAAGAGAACCTTTTTAAAATCGCCGAGTTTGTGGATTTGTTTCTCTTCGATATGAAGCACATCGATCCGGACCGGCATTTCGAGCTGACCGGCGTGCGCAATGAAATGATTCTGGAGAACTTAAAAGAACTTCTTCACAAACGATATAACATAAAAATCAGAATGCCCATGTTGAAAGGCATCAACGACAGCGAAGCGGAAATACGCGGCGTGATCGAATTTTTGATGCCCTACAGGGATTATAAAAACTTTAAAGGAATCGACCTGCTGCCTTATCACAAGCTGGGAGTCAACAAGTACAAACAGCTGGGCATGGATTATCCCATTGACGGAGACCCAAGCCTTACCGATGAGGACCTGGACAGGATCGAAGGCTGGATCAAAGAGTATGATTTTCCGGTTTCAATCATCAGACATTAGAAACCCGGCAGAAAGGCAAAACTTATGGGAATTATGAATGAAAAAGCGATGGAACGCATCATACAAGAATCGGTGCCCGGTAAACAGGTCACCATTGCCCATGTCATCGCCTCCCCCATGTCCGACATTTACGAGCGGCTTGGGATCGACGACAGGGGCGCCATCGGAATTTTAACTTTGTCCCCCTATGAGACCGCCATTATCGCGGCCGACATTGCCACCAAAACTGCTGACGTGGAAATCGGATTTTTGGACCGTTTTACAGGGTCCGTGGTCATTTCCGGAGACGTGCAGAGCGTGGAGACCGCCCTCAAGGCTGTCACCGAAACCCTCTGCAGTCTGCTGGATTTTACCACCGTACCAATTACACGAACATGAGAAAAAAGCGAATTATGGTGGTCGGACCCAAGGGCTGCGGCAAGACGACGCTTGTCAATGCTATCAACGATTACGACGGGCCGCTTCGGCGGACGCAGGACACGATCTACGGGCCCAATACCATCGACGTACCCAGCGCGTATATTGAAAACGCCTGGATGTACAAACATATGATTGCTTTGGCGCAGGACGCATGGTGCATGCTGGCGCTGGTGGACCAGTCCAGATGCGCGGAGGTTTACTCCCACGGATTTGCAAGAGCCTTTCGATGCCCGGTAATCGGGATCATCAGCAAGAGCGACCTTGCTCCGGAGAACGAAGCCGTCTGTATCCGGCAGCTGAAGATGATCGGAGCAGCAGAACCTTATTTTAAGGTCAGTGTTCCAAATGGAACAGGCATTGAAGAATTAAAACGTTATTTATCAGAGTTAAAAGAAAGGTAAGGGGTCTATCATGAAGTTCATAACCGAAGAAGACTTGCGGGATTTGTATAGAAAACAGCCCTTTACAAATTACGACCTTTCGCCCGGAGAAAGGCTGACGCCGGGAGCAAGACAGTTCCTGGTGGACCGGGGCATCAACATGTATGACCCATCGGATCCTTTCATAAGCGGCAAAGGAAAAGAAACTCCGCCGCCTGGAGAAAAAAAGGCGGAGGCACCGGCGGGAGACGGACACCAAAAGAGGAAATTCTGCAGCAGGATGAAATCCATGCAGGCATTGTTTCTCCTCACGGCAGAAGAGCTCCTGGAAAAGGATGTCTGCGTATCTCAGCAGCTGACGGAGCTTTATCGCCAGTTCGCCTGCCTGGGCAGCGCCGCTGATGGCAAATGCGAGGCAAAGGACTTGTGCCTGAGCCCTTGCAGCGGCATAGACAGCGGAAATTTCTCCCAGAACCTGGGCGACTGCTTTGAAATCACAGAGTTTCACATGCAGATGGAGAAAGGACGCGAAATGCTCCTACTTCACAGATTGCGCAGTGAGCTTGCCCAGCTGGACGCGGATCTGCCGGATTTCCTGGACACCCAGCTTTCAGACCAGGTTTCAGGAAAGCTTAATCAGATTATCAACCGCCTGTCGCAGATGATATGCGGTGCGCTTGGAGGTAAAGAATGTCAGAGAAGCATGTAACCTTTGATTACTGCGATCAGATGGTCGCAGATTTTGAAAAGGTCATCGATCGTCCAATCAGAGAAAAATCCTCCGTCTATTATACGGGAGTGGATCTGGGAACGGCCTGCGTAGTGGTCGCAGTGCTGGATGAGAACAAGCGGCCGGTAGCCGGAGCCTATCGCTATGCGGACGTTGTCCGCGACGGCATGGTAGTGGACTACATCGGCGCCGTACAGATCGTCCGCGAGCTGAAGGAAGAAATCGAAGAAAAACTGGATACCGAACTGATCTACGCCGCGGGAGCCATTCCGCCGGGGACTGATCTGCTGGATTCGGGAGCTGTGAAAAACGTCATTCAGGGAGCCGGATTTGAACTGACCAACATGCTGGATGAATCTACGGCAGCCAACGAAGTGCTGAAAATGAAAAATGGCGCTGTGGTGGATATCGGCGGCGGCACCACCGGTATTTCCATCCTCAGGGATGGTAAAGTGGTGTACATAGCCGATGAGCCTACGGGCGGAACCCACTTTTCCCTGGTCATCTCAGGGGCTTACGGCAAATCCTTTGACGAGGCGGAGCTCTACAAGCGGGATGAAAAGAATCACAGGGAGCTGATTCCGGTCTTGCAGCCGGTGATCGAAAAGGTTTCATCGATTATTTCCCAGCACATCAAGGACTACGATGTACAGGAGCTTTCTCTAGTAGGCGGAACCTGCTGTCTGACTGGCATTGAAGATATCATAGAGAAAAAAACCGGGGTTTACACCCACAAACCAAAAAATCCGATGTTTGTAACGCCGCTGGGCATTGCCTTAAGCTGCAAACAGGAGGAAATGTAAGCAGGAGGCTGACGATGGAAATCAGAATCATAAAATCCCCATCACAAGGTACCATCGACATTCTGATGCGCAGAAAGGGATCGGGGAAAACCCAGATGCCCGAGTGCGTCGATGCCATCGGTCTGGTGCAGGGACGTATGATTGAAATGGTCTGCGCCGCGGATGTGGCGGAAAAGGCCGTCGGCGTTACTGTGGAAGATATCCGGGGCAGTTGTCCCCAGAACATGATTTTGCTGGCGATCTTCGGTGACACGGCTTCGGTGGAATCGGCGCTGTCCGAGATCAAACGCAAAGCAGAGGAAGGTAAGGATATATGTTAACAGCAAGACTGGTGGACCACATCTGGTCCACGAGAAAGGCAGACTCACTCAATGGTCTCAAACTGATGCAGGCTGAAATCATCGGCGGCGGCTCGGATGCGGGGCGCAGGATCATCGTAGTGGATATCATAAGCGCAGGCATAGGAGACCGGGTGATCGTAACCACAGGCTCTTCGGCCCGGCGCATGCTGGGAGATGACGATATCCCGGTGGACGCAGTCGTAGTCGGCATCATAGATGAGGACTGCAGCTTTGAATAAAGGGGAGGTGCAAGAATGAGTCTTCTAGAGCAGATCAAGGATGCCGGTATTATCGGAGCGGGCGGAGCGGGATTCCCAACCCACGCAAAACTCACGTCCAAAGCCGATTACATCCTTCTCAACGGGGCTGAATGCGAGCCGCTTTTGCGGGTAGACCAGCAGTTGATGGCAGACTATCCCGATGAAATTATCAAAGGATTTGAAGCAGCCGGCAGACTGGTGAGCGCAAAAAAAGCGCTGATCGGAATTAAAAAGAAACACGGAAAGGTGATCGCGCTCTTAAAGGAACGGATACAGGTGCTGGGAGTCGGAGACTTCGTGGAAGTCAGCGAGCTTCCCGATATCTATCCGGCGGGTGACGAGCAGGTGCTGGTTTATCAGCTCACCGGCAGAGTCGTTCCCGAAACCGGCATTCCCATTCAGGTGGGATGCGTGGTTGTCAATTCCGAGACAGCGCTGAATATTTTCAAGGCTTCTCAGGGGCAGCCGGTCACAGAAAAATATATCACAGTAGCCGGAGACGTACCAAACCGAGTGACGGTGAAGGTGCCGGTGGGCACACCCATTATCGATGTGCTGAGACTTTCCGGCATCGAAGATTTTACCGATTACGCGGTCATTGACGGAGGCCCGATGATGGGGCCGGTGATGACGGATATCGGCGGATTTATCACTAAGAAAAACAAGGGCTTCGTGGTCCTGAAAAAAGATCACTTCCTGATCCGCAAAAAATCAGTTACGCCTGATCAGGCCAGGAGAGTGAATAAAGCCACTTGTGAACAGTGCCGGATGTGTACGGACCTTTGTCCCAGATATCTGCTGGGGCACAATATGCAGCCTCATAAGATCATGCGGGTTTTGAACTACTCCATCGATGATCTGGAAGGGCAGAAAATGGCCCAGCTGTGCTGCCAGTGCAACTTGTGCGAACTGTTCTCCTGTCCGGCGGGACTCCATCCCAAGATGGCCAACCTGCATTTCAAGGATATGATGGCGGAACAGAAGATCAAGTATACGCCGGATAAGACGGAATTTGAAGCAAGGTCCATCCGCAATTACCGGCTGGTGCCAAGCAAGCGGCTGATCGCAAGGCTTGGACTCAGAAACTTCGACCTTCCGGCTCCCATGGCGGAGGCAGGGATTGTTCCTCAGATGATCCGAATCGCAACCAGACAACACGTTGGTGCTCCGGCAGAACCCATCGTTGCGCCGGGAACCCGCGTAGAGGCCGGTCAGATGATCGGAAAAATTCCGGAAGGCGCGCTGTCCGCTGCCATTCACAGCAGCATTTCGGGGGTTGTTTCGGAAGTAACTGCCGATTATATCGAGATAAGGAGGAACTGAAATGCAAAGAGCAATAGGAATGGTTGAATTTAACAGTATTGCCCGGGGCATATACGCAGCGGACCAGATGGTAAAGATTTCGGAAGTAGAGATCGTTACAGCGGCGTCCACCTGCCCGGGAAAATATATCGCCATCGTTCACGGAGATGTGGCCGCAGTGGAAGATTCGGTGCAGATCGGCGAGCGGATGGCAGAAGAGTTTTTCGTTGACTCCATCGTGATCCCCAATGTGGATCCGGGTGTGTTCCCGGCGATCACAGGGTCGACCATGCCGGAGCGCATTCAGGCGGTGGGCATCATGGAATCCTTTTCACTGGCTACCATGATCATCTGTGCGGACCAGATTTTAAAGGCCGCGGAGCTGGAACCCATTGAACTGCGTCTGGGCAACGGGCTCGGCGGAAAAGCATATTTCACCTACACCGGCGATGTGGCCGCCGTGCAGTCAGGAACGGCAGCAGGTCAGGCCATCGCAGAAGAGAAGGGACTTCTGGTTAACGCAGAAGTAATTCCTTCACCATCCGACAGACTCGTGCCGTCTCTACTGTAACAGAGGGCAGAGCATTAATATAAATTGAAGATATTTCTTGTGCAAATAGATGAAAGGATGTGAAGGCATGAAAAGACTGATTTGTGCAAAAGAAGTCGAGGCTTTGGACAAAGAGGGTAAGAAGGTAATGTACATCGATGCCGATACCATTATCACTCCATCTGCCAAAGATGCGGCCAGCGCCTGTGGAATCGAATTTTCTACAGAGCCGGAACCCGCATGCTGCTGTAATCAGGACGCTGCTCCCTGCGGAGACGCCGCACCGCAGCAGTCAGCCGGTATTGACAGCGAGCTGATCTATAAAGCCCTGACCGCACTGATGGAAAAAGGCCAGCTGGGGGCTGTACTTGGCAGCCTGGGGCAGGATGTTCCTTATGTGGCGGAAAGCGACGGAAACGGCTGTGTCAAGCTGGTCCGCGGCGATACCGCAAAATGGGAAGTTCTGGACACAGGAAATCCGGCGGACAAGGTATTCTACAATGAGCTGATCGGAGCCGACGACGGTTCTTCCATGAACGCGGGATTTATGACCATTGAGAACTGTCAGTTCCCATGGGATGTAGCCTGCGAAGAGATCTACTACGTTGTGGAAGGAACGCTGACGGTGGGACTGGACGGCAGAACCTTTACCGCTCATCCGGGAGACTGCTTGTTCTTCCAGAACGGTTCCAAGCTGACCTTCGGCTCTCCTGATAAAGTCAAAGTATTCTACGCGACTCACTAATAGCAAGGAGGATAACCGATGGAAGCACTGGGAATGATTGAAACAAAAGGGCTTCTGGCAGCCATTGAGAGTGCGGACGCCATGCTCAAAGCAGCAGAGGTAAGACTCCTGGAGCGGACCTTTGTCGGCGGCGGACTGGTTACCATAACCATTACCGGCGATGTGGCAGCGGTAAAAGCATCTATCGATGCGGCAGCTGCGGCGGTGTCCCGTCTGGGAACAGAGCTTCTCGTTTCTCAGCATGTGATTCCAAGACCCCACGTTGAACTGGGCGAAACCATTGTATCTCCCATACCGCTGTGCGAGCTTCATCAGCAAGAGGATGAGCCGCAGGAGGAAGAAAGCCCGGCTGAGGCCGAGCCTGAAGAAGAGGCGGAACCGGAAGATGCTGAGCCTGCAGAGAACGTAGAAGAAGAGATCGAAGCGGACATAACTACGATGCACAAAGAAGATATGGATAAGCTGGTCTCCAAACTAGGCGCGGAAAAAGCAGTGGAAGTACTGGAAAACTGCAAGGTAGTCAAACTGAGAAACCTGGCCAGAGAATATGAAGAATTTGGCATTGCGGGACGTTTGATTTCGAAGGCCAACAAGACTGCATTGATTGAAGAATTCAGAAAATACTACAGTCAGAAATAGCAAAATAAAAAAGGAGGTGCCACAATATGGAAAATATGGATTATGATTTACGGTCCGTACAGGAAGTAAGAAATCTGGCCCGTCTGGGACAGATCGCTACTGAACAGATCGCAAATTATACCGCAGAACAGATAGACAAAATTATTAGAAACATGGTTCGTGTGGCGGAAGCCAACGCCGTTTCCCTGGCAAAGATGGCCGTGGAGGAAACAGGGTTTGGTAAAGTAGAGGATAAGACATACAAAAATCACATGGCTTCAACGCTGTTGTACGATGCCATTAAGGATATGAAAACAGTGGGCATTATCAATGAGGACCCGGTTAACCAGATCATCGAGGTTGCCGATCCGGTCGGACTTTTGATGGGAATCGTACCTTCCACCAACCCGACTTCCACAACGATTTTCAAATCCATCATCGCCATTAAATCGAGGAACGCCATCGTTTTCTCGCCCCATCCATCGGCTGCAAAATGTACCCAGAAGGCGGCCAGCCTGATGTACGAAGCAGCGGTTGAAGCAGGAGCACCGGCAAACATTATCGGATGCATTTCCATGCCGTCCATGCCGGCTACCAACGAGCTGATGCACAGCAAGGAAGTTAAGATGATCATCGCTACGGGCGGACCTGGAATGGTAAAAGCTTCCTACAGCGCCGGAAAACCGGCACTGGGCGTAGGCGCGGGAAACTCACCGGCTTACATAGAACGGACCGCCAACGTGCAGCAGGCCGTAACCAACATTATTGCCAGTAAGACTTTTGACTATGGAACCATCTGCGCTTCCGAACAGTCCATCATCTGCGAAGAATGCAACAAAGATGCGGTTATTGCAGAACTGAAGAGACAGGGCGGCTACTTCATGACACCGGAAGAGACAGAAAAAGTATGCAAGCTGCTCTTCAAAAACGGCCACAGCATGAACGCCAAGTTCGTGGGCAGATCACCGTTTAGAATTGCTACCGCTGCCGGAATTACCATTCCAGAAGATACCAAGGTTCTCATCGGACCTCAGGGCGGCGTCGGCGACGGATATCCGCTTTCCTACGAAAAGCTGACGACTGTACTGGCATTCTATGTGGTAAAAGACTGGCACGAAGCCTGCGACCTGAGCATCGAGCTTCTTCAGAACGGGATCGGCCATACCATGAGCCTGCATACAGAAGACAGAAACGTTGTATTGGAATTCACCAGAAAGCCGGCTTCCAGAATTCTGGTAAACACCGGCAGCAGCATGGGCGGCACAGGAGCCAGCACCGGTCTGCTCCCATCCTTCACTCTGGGATGCGGAACATGGGGCGGCAGCTCAGTTTCGGAAAACGTCAGCCCGCTGCATCTGATCAATATCAAAAAAGTTGCCTACGGAACAAAGAATTGTGCTACACTGGCAGCAGATGACCCGACCTTTAATCATCCGGAACTGGCGGCATGCGGCCAGGGCGGATGTGCTCCGGCGGGCGGCATGACGACGACAAGCTGCGGAAGACCGGCACCAGCGGCACCGATTGCACCTACGTCGGCTCCCAACTGCGGCAGCACAGCGGGATATCTTTCCCCTGCTGAATACCAGAACAGCGGCATTTCCTACAGCACAGGCTGCAACAGCTGCGCCGATACTGCGGCAGCTCCGGCTGCCAGCGATCAGCCTATCGATACCGAGCAGCTCAAGGACATGATCAACGCACTGGTCAGTGCGATGAAGGGAGAATAGAAGATGGCAAACGCAAATTATGAAGCTGTCCTAAAGCTCCTCCTGGAAGCAGTCAATTCGACGTCCAATGCTTCCGGAGTGCAGCAGGAACCTGACGGGATCCCGGTAGGAGTTTCAAACCGCCATCTCCACCTTTCCCAGGCAGATCTGGATGCCCTTTTCGGAGCCGGCTATCAGCTGACGCCGATCAAGGATCTGTCTCAGCCCGGACAGTTTGCCTGTAAGGAGACCGTAACCATCGCCGGCCCCAAAGGGGCGATTGAAAAGGTTCGGGTCCTGGGACCTGTCCGCAGCAAGACACAGGTCGAGATTTTGACAGGAGACGGTTTTAAACTGGGCGTTACTGCTCCGGCCAGACTGTCGGGAGACCTGGCAGGAACACCGGGGATCACGATTATCGGTCCCAAAGGATCGGTTCAGACCAGGGAAGGTCTGATTGTCGCTCAAAGGCACATTCATATGACACCGCAGGATGCCGCCTGCTACGGCGTGCATGACGGCCAGATCGTGGATATCCAGATTGAAGGTCCGCGAGGGGGAAGTTACAGCAATGTCGCCATAAGGGCAAACGACGCATCGGCTCTGGAATGTCACGTTGACACGGAAGAAGCCAATGCGATGAATCTCAATTCGTTATCAAAAGTTAAAATTCATAAATAAAACCATAAAATTTTTTAGGAGGAAAAAAAGATGACTAAGTATGATGCATTAGGAATGATCGAAACGAAAGGTTTAGTAGGTTCCATCGAGGCTGCGGATGCCATGGTAAAGGCTGCAAACGTTTACCTGATCGGTAAAGAACATGTTGGCGGCGGACTGGTAACAGTAATGGTAAGAGGAGATGTGGGCGCTGTTAAAGCTGCTACAGATGCAGGCGCTGCTGCTGCTCAGAGAGTAGGCGAACTGATCTCTGTACACGTAATTCCTCGCCCTCACGCAGAAGTTGAAGACATTCTGCCTGCAAAGAAGGAAGCAAAATAAGGGAGGGCTTTCCTGACACTCCTATATAAATAGGAAAGAAACCCAAAGAAAAAGTGCGGGAGGTGGATATCATGTCCGCCTCCCCATTTTAAATTCTGCATAGGGCGGGGTGCTGTATGTTGAGAACTATGCGGATTGCTGTTTCAAGTTGATGAAAGCGGGTCAATTTGCAACATCAATCACCATACTTTGCCTTTTGCGGCAGGCCGCGGGCATTTTACTAAAGGGAGGATTTTTTATGGCAGATAAGCGAGCAATATGTCCGGATGCAGATCCGGTTCTGGAACAATTTATTGAAGGGTTAGATGTGGAAACATCTCATCATAGAATGATACAGCAAGAAAATAAATGCGGATACGGGCTTTCCGGCGTTTGCTGCCGTCTCTGTTCCAACGGGCCCTGCCGTATTTCACCTGCCAGGTCCAAAGGCGTGTGCGGCGCTGATGCGGATACCATTGCGGTCAGAAATTTTCTCCGCTCTGTGGCTGCCGGTTCCGGCTGCTATATTCACGTTGTGGAAAACGCGGCCAGGCAGTTGAAGCAGACGGCAAAAGACCGGGCGGAGCTGAAAGGTATCGGGGCCCTGGACCGGCTCTGCAAACTGTTGAATATCAGCGGATTCAGCGATTGGGATCGGGCGGCCAAGGCAGCCGATGCGGTTCTTTCGGATTTGAGGCGGCCCGTGGACGAGCAGATGGAGCTGGTGGAAAAGATCGCTTATCCCATGCGGACCCAGCTTTGGAAAGAGACCGGACTCATGCCGGGAGGGGCCAAAGATGAAATTTTTAATGCCCTTGTTAAGACTTCCACCAACCTCAACTCCGATCCCACGGATATGCTGCTCCAATGTCTGCGGCTGGGGATTTCCACAGGCGTATACGGACTGGTTCTGACCAACCTGATCAACGATGTTTTGATGGGCGAAGGGGAGATTGGCTTTGAGCCGGTGGGTCTTCAGGTTGTGGACCCGGAGTGCATCAATATTATGATTACCGGCCATCAGCATGCCTTCTTCGGTCACTTACAGGAGTATCTGGCTTCGGAAAAGGTCAGGGCCCTGGCGGAGCAGGCGGGCGCTAAGGCTGTCAAAATCGTGGGATGCACCTGCGTGGGCCAGGATTTCCAACTGCGCAAGGCAGCCGGTACCGACGCATTCTGCGGCCATGCCGGAAACAACTATACCAGCGAAGCGGTTCTGGCCGGAGGCTGCATTGATTTGGTACTCTCCGAATTCAACTGTACGATCCCTGGGATCGAGCCCATCTGCCAGGAGCTGGGAATTCCCCAGATCTGTCTCGATGATGTGGCTAAGAAGGCTAACGCTGAATATCTACCGTATCATTATCAGGAGCGGGAACAAATCAGCCAGACTGTGGTGGAAAAAGCAGTTGAATCCTTCCGCAAGCGGAAGGTCAGCGTGCCGGGCGATGTGCAAAGTCTGTTTGTGCAGCTTTCCGATGCTCTGGGCAAGATGGCCGCGGATTCTGAGGAAGCCCGGGCACTGGATTCCGTCCTGGCCCAGGCGGCCGCAAAGCAGGACTGGGGAGAGAGAAAGAACCCCATGGTTTCCCATGGATATTCCAATGCCATCACCGGCGTTACGGAAGTGACTTTGAAAAAATTCCTCGGCGGAAGCTACGCGCCGCTCATCGATCTGATCAAGCAGGGTAAGATTAAGGGCATCGCCGGAGTCGTGGGCTGTTCCAACCTGCGGGCCAAAGGCCACGATGTCTTTACGGTGGAGCTGACAAAAGAGTTGATTAAAAAGGATATTCTGGTGCTGTCGGCGGGCTGTACCTGCGGAGGTTTGGAGAACTGCGGACTGATGAGCCCTGAGGCTGCGGCTCTTGCGGGGGACAGCCTGAGAGAGGTCTGCCAGTCCCTGGGAATTCCGCCGGTTCTCAATTTCGGCCCATGCCTGGCCATTGGCCGTATGGAACTGGTGGCAGGAGAAATCGCGGAGGCGCTGGGAATCGATATCCCACAGCTGCCCATCGTAATTTCCGCGCCCCAGTGGCTGGAAGAGCAGGCATTGGCCGACGGAGCATTCGCGCTGGCTCTTGGCTTTACGGTACATCTTGGCCTGGCGCCTTTTGTGACCGGAAGCCCGATCGCGCTGGATGTTTTAACCAGGCAGATGGAGGAGATTACCGGCGGCCGCCTGATGGTGGACACGGATGTGTCTTCTTCTGCGGAAGCGCTGGAAGCGGTCATTTTGGAAAAGCGCAATGGCTTGGGACTGTAGATGTGAGGAGGAGATCATGACCATGAATTCATATGATCGCTGCGTCGCAGTAGCGGAGGATAATCCGGCCATCGTTAAGGATAAGGATTTATGCGTGGAATGCGGCCACTGTCTGGCTGTGTGCCAGGAAGAGATCGGCGTGGCCGGACGGACTCAGGCCCTGGGGGCCGGTGGGGAGGCGGAGCTTTCCTGTATCAACTGCGGCCAGTGCAGCGCTGCCTGCCCCGAATCGGCCATTACCCTCCGTTCGGAGATCGATCTGGTCCGTACAGCGATTGGGGATCCGGAAAAAGTTGTCGTTTTTTCCACATCGCCCTCTGTGCGGGTAGGCCTGGGGGACGCGTTTCTGGATAAAGCCGGCACCTGGGCGGAAGGTAAAATGGTGGCTGCCTTGAAGGCTCTGGGCGCTGACTATGTGTTCGATGTGACCTTTTCCGCTGACCTGACCATTATTGAGGAAGGCTGCGAGCTGCTCAGCCGTCTGCTTTCGGGAAGCGGGCCGCTGCCCCAGTTTACCAGCTGCTGTCCGGCCTGGGTAAAATATGTGGAAACCTATCATCCCCAGCGGATCGCCAATTTATCCACGGCCAAGAGCCCTATCGGTATGCAGGGTGCGACGATCAAGACTTATTTTGCCGGGAAGGCCGGCATCGATCCGGCCAAGCTGGTGACAGTCAATGTGACGCCCTGCACTGCGAAAAAGGCGGAGATTCGCAGATCGGAGCTGGCGGATGCGGGAAATCTTGTAGGCCGCAGCGATATGCGGGATAACGATTATGTGATCACCACCAAAGAGCTGGCCCAGTGGATGAAGGAAGAACATATCGTATTTGAGGAGCTTGCCGATGCTGAGTTTGATTCTATTCTGGGCAAAGGAAGCGGCGCGGGGGTTATTTTCGGAAATACCGGCGGCGTGATGGAAGCGGCTCTGCGCATGGCGTTTCAGAGCTTGACCGGCCAGCCTCCTGCTAATGATCTGCTGGATTTTGAACCAGTCCGCGGCCTTACGGGGGTGAAAAAAGCTGCAGTGGAGCTTGCTGGAAAACAAATTAATGTGGCGGTTGTCTACGGCACTGCCAATGCGGAAAAATTCCTGGCCGGGGACATTTCGGACTATCATTTTGTGGAAGTTATGACCTGCCCCGGCGGCTGCATCAGCGGTGCAGGACAGCCCCAGATGCACTGCGTGCCGGTTGTGGATGATATCAGAAGGAGCAGGATCAGCAGCATGTATGCAGAGGATGCCAGGATGTCTCTGCGAAATTCCATCGATAATCCCCAGGTAGCACAGGTTTATCGGGAATTTTACGGGGAGCCTCTGGGTCCGCTGGCCGAAAAGCTGCTGCATACATCCTATCGGAGCCGGTAGGTATATGGGAGGAAGTTTATGTACAACCTATTTTTAGCCATTGCCATCGGCGGCGAGCTGATTGGAACTACTTTTTTAAAATATACGGAAGGCTTTACCAAGCTGTGGCCGTCCCTGATTACGATTGCGTCCTACGGCATCTGTTTTTATTGCTTTGCGCGGGCCCTGGAGCATATCAATCTCAGCTTTGCCTATGCGATTTGGTCCGGACTGGGAATCGTGGTGGCCACGCTGGTTTCCGTGTTTCTGTTCAAGCAGGCTATTACTCCGGCAGGGATTTTCGGGATTATTTTGATTTTAATCGGCGTCGTTGTTCTAAACTTATTCGGGACGCCCCACTAAAGAAGAAGGGAATTTTGTAATGAAAGAATTCAGTATTAGTACCAATGTGTTTTTCGGCGAGAATTCTCTCGGCCGGTTGGATGAGATAAAGGATAAGCGTGTGCTCATCGTCTGCGACAGCTTTATAGAGCAGTCGGGCATGGTGGACAAGATTAAGTCGCACCTGGATTCCTGCTCCGTCTCTGTGTTCAGCGATATTATTCCCGATCCGCCGGTGGAAGTGGTGGCGGAAGGGATCAAGTGTCTGGCGGAGTGCAAGGCTGAGGTTATGATCGCAGTGGGCGGCGGTTCCTCCATCGATGCGGCCAAGGCTATTCGGGAGCTGTCCAGACAGATGAAGTATGTGGATGTGGAAGAGTGCTATGCCATACCGACTACCAGCGGCACCGGCTCGGAAGTGACCAAGTTTTCTGTGATTACCAATGCGGAGGAAGGGATTAAGTATCCTCTTGTGAGCCAGTCCCTTCAGCCTATGGTGGCGATTTTGGATCCGGAGCTGGTGAAAACTGTGCCGCCGGCCATTACAGCCGATACGGGTCTGGATGCTCTGACTCATGCGCTGGAAGCCTATGTTTCCACAGAGGCTACGGATTTTACCGATGCGCTGGCGGAAAAGGCGACGACTTTGCTGTTCCGCTTCCTGCCCCAGGCATATAAAGACGGCAATGATCTTGTCGCCAGAGAAAAGGTTCATAATGCAGCCTGCCTTGCGGGCATGGCCTTTAACACAGCCGGCCTGGGGATCTGCCACAGTCTGGCTCATGCGGTGGGCGGCAAGTTTCATATTTCCCACGGCCGCAGCAATGCCATGATTTTGCCCCATGTGTTGGCGTTTAACGCGAACTTGGAGTCGGGGGAGATAACGCTGGCGGCCAGGAAATATCAACGGATGGCCAAACTGATCGGGCTGCCTTATGCCAATACGGCAGTGGCGGTAAACAGCTTGATCCGCCGGATCCGGGAGATGGAGGCTACTTTCGGCATTCCTTCTACTCTGAAAAAGCTGGATGTGGATCCGGATGCAGTTTGTGCTTTAAAGGATGAGATGGTTGAGGCCGCTTTGGCGGACACCTGCACAACGACCAATCCCCGGCAGGCAACCGGGGCGGATTTGGAAAACCTGCTGGCGCAGGTGACGCCCTTTTAGGCCGCCGGGGCTTAGCTGGGAGCCGGGGCCCGGCGGGCCGGCCTGATTTTGCCAGGGGCCGGCGGCCCTGGTTGGCTTTACCTGCTCGAGTTGGCCTTGTTAGGGTCCAGCTTCGCCTGGGCTCAGTTTTGCCCGGGGAAAAAACTTTTTTTGCCGAATCCTATTCGAAATGCCCTGTTTTGGAAGCAATGTCCATAGAAAAACAGGGCATTTTGCTGTTTTTGAACCACGGCGGTTCGAAGGATGCTATTTACTTGCTGCAAATAGCCACGAGCGAGCAATTTGTATGCGGTTAGTTGCAAATAACAACCGGGATGAACCGGCCTGAAGCGAAATTTCGCATGATTTTCTATGGACTTTGACTGCGAAAAGGCCGGTTTCGAATAGAAATGGCGAAAATTTTTGATTTTGGGGCGTCGGGGGAGCCAGGGCCGCCTAAAGCGCCCCGGCATCTTTATTTGTAAAGCGCCCCGGCACCCCTTCACCGAGTCAGCAGCCGGGAAGTAACGACGTCCTGGATTTCCCGCATAGTCAGCGGATTCTGGAGGTCCTCGAAAGTCATGATAAAATTGGTGCCGGTGCGGATGCCGGCTTGGCGATAATCCATGATTTTAGCTCCTGCGCTGAGAAGATAATCCGGCTGATCCATTTTTCCGAAATGCTCCCAATAAAAGATTTCCCGGTTCAGCGGGTGCAGCAGGGTGAAATCGGGGGCGTAAGATTTTCCGTTTATGATCAAGACCTGTTCGTAGCGAAAAGGCACCCCATATAAGGTTAACGTGTCCGCGATCATGGATTCCGATTTGGAGCGGACCAGCAGACCGGTGGATGTTTCGTGGATCAGGCCCTCCGGATGTCCTGCGTATTGGGTATAGGACTTTTTGGCCCATCGCCTCAAGTCCGGTTCAGCCGGCAGCTATAAACCGGGATCCTTTTGAATATCCTGATAGGCGGACGTGAGCTGGGTACAAATACGCCCAGGATCATAAAGAACAAATTTGGCGATTGCCTGCTCCAAGGCTGAAATATCGGTTTTCAGCACAGACAGGCTTTTTTGTAGAAAACGCCGCCGCTGCAATTTTTTCAGCAGCCTTTGATCGTATTTGCTGTCCGGATTTAAATAACGCTTTTGCTTTTTCCCGTCAGCACTATAGTTGTGATAATAATATTGCTTTGAACTCTGTATTGAAACCGACAAACTGCCCGGCGGCAGAGAAAGTATTTCCTTTTCAAATGACTCGGCCAGGCTGCGCATATGTTCCAGACTCTTTATCATTTCCTCATAAACTTTAATCATAGCTCCTCCAATATATTTTACATATATTGTAAGTTTACGACGCCGCGCAGTCAAGTGAAATATGTAAAAAAATCCCATAATAACTATATCCAAAGGCCCGTATACATGATATAATAAAAGCAATTATGAACCAGGGAAGGGACAATAAGATGTTGAAAAAGGGAAAGGCTAAAAACCGTATCATGTGCTTAATCCTGATTGCTGCACTTTTGGCCGGCAGCGGCAGTTTGTCGTATGGTCAGACAGCCAATCAGAAAACAAAGGAATTCGCCAATCTGGTGCTGTTCGTTCAGTTGGACGGCGATCCATCCAAGAACTTTATGGAAACCAGGACCACTGGCTACAATCCGCCTACTTATGCCCAGCTGGCTCGCAAATACTGGCTGGATGAAAGCTATGCCAAATCCCTGCCATCCTACTTAACGGCTATCTCCTACGGTCAATTTCACGTTACCAGCTACCTGCCCCAGGACAATGGCACAACGATCGTTCCGGTCATGGGAAGCGGCAGCACGGATTATGACTTGATCAGCGCGGCCGTGAAAGCGAACGTTTCACTTCAGGGCAGCGATCTGGATCGAGACGGTAATGGCTTTATTGACAATGTGACGGTTATCGTCCAGGGAAAAGCCACCAACGATGCCACGGATCCGCATAAAAGCTGGGACGGTCACACACCTTTTGCCGGTAAAACCATCGGCAACTACAACATCATCAATTCCAGCGCCGCTTTTGAAGGAGCAGAAGAAGGGGTCATTGCCCACGAATTTTTGCATAGCATCGGATTTCCCGACCTCTATTCCAATGACGGGACGGACCCTGTAGGCGATTGGGACATCATGTCCAAAACATCTACCTACCTTCAGTATCCGCTGGCCTATTTGAGGTACAAAAGCGGCTGGCTTACCATTGATACCATCGCAAGCGACCGAACGGGACTGACCCTGGTGCCGGCCGATCAACCCGCAGGCGATCAGGCCTATATCCTCAAGTCCCCCATGTCCGACACGGAGTTCTTTGTGGTGGAGTATCGAAAAAAGACCGACTCGCTGGTGCCGGGCAGCCTGGATGCAAAGATTCCCGGCACCGGCCTGATCGTTTATCGTGTAAATACGGATGTGGAAAACCTAACCAATATGGGTTCGGAAAAAGGGATCGTCGTTTTTGCTAAAGACATTGACGTTCCTGCCAAAAACCGTGACGAGCTAAAGGATTCCTTTTTTTCCGCAAAAGAAGGCAGGTCTTCCTTTGGCAGCAAAGATTTGGACCAGAAAACCAATGTACTGAGCTACTCCGACGGCAGGAATTCGGGGATCGTTCTCAAAAACATCGGCAGCCCAGGGGACACCATATCCTTTGACGTGGAATTTGCAGATGTGTCCGACCAAGGAATTTGGAAGAATCTGGGTCCTGGAAAGATAGAAAACTCTGAAGCGAATGAGATCTCTACAGCGGCCGATTCATCAGGCAATCTATATGCGGCCTACCAAAAAGGTGATTTTAAGACCTATGTACGCAAGTATACGAAAGACGGCTGGACAACACTTGGAACCGGCCAGACTATTCATGATGGAAAGATTCTGATTTATAAAGACGTGCCCTACCTCCTTTGCAGTTTTGGCGATCAGTATGCCGGTCAGCTGTTGAAATATGAGGGCGGGGATTGGAAGCAGGCTGCGTTGATCAATGGAGACCTTACCCAATATACGGACGCAGTGGTGCGGGACGACGGCATCTACATCGGGTACAGCCAAAGCTCAAGCGAGACTGGGAATTCCTTTATCTATGGAATCAAAAAATTTGACGGAAACACCCTGACTCTGGCGGCGGAGAACGTTGCGGCAGGGGATCTCAACAACATGCAGCTTACAGGAGAAAAGGGCTCCATGTACATGACCATGCGCACAGGAACAAATGAGCTAGTCATTAAAAAAATTACCGGATCCAAGGCAGCGCCGGTTCCGACAGAGATGAAAGCTTCTTCCTTTGATACCCTTGCGGTCAACGATAAGCTTTATCTTGGAGCACCTTTTGAGGAAGGGTTTTCAGTATGGTCCTATGACGGCAGCAGCTGGAAACAAGAGAGCCCGCCGCTGGCAGATTCAGGCTCCTTGAATCAAAAGCTGGCGGCCTGTGGCAGCCAAATTTTTGCGGCCAGCGAAAACCAGACAACACACCGAACCAAGGTCTGGCAGCGAAAGGGCGATGCCTGGGAGCAGTTGGGAACCGATGCGGAAGTAAAAGAAATAAGGAGCATAGACCTGACGTGCTCCAAGGGAAACATCTATCTGTCCTATATTAACGGCTTGGGCAATCCCATTGTAAAATATAAAGAGCTGCCAGGGGCAGAAGAACCACCGGTAGCCGAAAAGCCCGATCCCCCTGTAATCCAGCCCCCTGCACCCGAGCCGCCCGTGAGCGTTGAGCCGGCCCGGGGCATCCGCTTCACGAAAGCTTCCACGTCATCGATCAGCATTGGCTGGGAGAAAGCAGCCAATATAAGCGGCTGGGATATTTACCGGTCAACTTCCGCCTCTGGCAAATACCAAAAAGTTGGAACCGCAGCAGCATCCAACAATTCTTTTACCGATACAAAGCTGACTTCCGGTCAGAGTTATTATTACAAAATTAAGGCGTATCAGGTGAAAGACAGCAAACGATATGACGCTGATTTCTCAAACATTGCGGCAGCGACCACCAAGCCGGGAAAGACTGCCATGAAAAAAGCAAAGGCTGGAAAGAAAAAGGCGGCGGTCAGGTGGAAAAAAGTCCGGGGCGCTGATAAATATCAGATCTACCGGGCTGTGAAGAAAAACGGATCATACAAAAAAGTAAAAACGGTTTCAGGAAAGAAAACCTCCTGGACCAACAAAAAGCTGAAAAAGGGAAAGCGATACTATTATAAAATAAGGGCAGTCCGGTATCTGGGCGGCAAGGCCTATTACGGCGCCTTCAGCAAAAAAATCAGTGTCCGGCCCCGGTAAGAAAGAAACATAATGAAACGGCGGCAAGCTTCTGCAAAAGAAGCCCCGCCGTTTTTTCTTATTTGTGCGGAAATGTAAACTGAAAATACTTCACCTCAAAAGGCGCCAGCGTAATTTCCAGACGCTCCTGAGGTTTGAAAAAGTAAGCGTCCGGCTGAAAGGCACTGTTCAAAAGCTGAACGGTTTCCTGATCCAGAGACGGAGGACAACCCAGCCTCTGCCACTGGACAAAGGGATCCATGGAACGCTTCAGCTTCTGCTCCATAGCTAAAGAATCCTGAGGAAGCTCAACGACAAAGGTTCGATTTGCCATAGATTGGGTGCGCTCTTCCACGTAGGAAGCCAGAGCTTGCGGCATGTGAAAGCTGCGGGACAGCAGCTGGCCGATATCCAGAGGCGCATAATAAAGGAGCAGATGAAGGATCCTTTCAGAATCCGGTCCTGACCAAGCCAGAAAAGAGCCGGCGTCAATGGGAAATTCATCACCCTCAAAGTGTTTTAAAAACTCCAGCGTATGAAACGAAGCTTTACAAAGTCCCTGCTGGGTGACAGCACCGGGCTTACCGTTAAAGGGCAGAGAATTCCCTGAGCAATCTTCATCCCTGCATGCAAAACAGGGATATTTTTTTAAGAAAGGGCCGGGGCCTACCAAAGCGATCTGTGAAAGCAGCAAAGAAGCCATGTAGGGCGAATCGTACAAAATATGGGATTCGGGCCAGTTCAAATCGGAATAAGCGTCTGCGCCGGATGGAAGTGGGCCGTGTCCGTCCTGCCGGTCCGGGACGTTTTTCAGATCAATAAAACGGATTTCAGGCTTTCCGGCGCCCATGGAAGCAGTGGTCTTAATCGAGTCCAGACGCATCAGCAGCGACTCGGCGGCAGATTGGGGAATGGGCGAGAGAACGGAAATTTCTTTATGTAAAATCGTTTCTTTTTGATACTTCTGCCGGTATGCGTTGGGCGTCATATGGAACAGGCTCTTAAAATGCTGATTAAAATACCGATAAGAAGAAAAGCCCAGCTCAAAGACAATCTGACTGATGGGCAGATCGGTTCCCAGCAGATATATTTCCGCCTTTTCAATACGGATATGCTGCAGCAGTTCGGAAAAGGTAAAGCCAATCCCGGATTTCACCAAATGGGAAATATGGTAGCGATTGACGTAAGTCCGATCAGCCACATCCTGCAGTTGGATCTTCTGAGGAAAGTTTTCATAAAAATAAGAGAGGATGTTTTTCAGCCGGTCGGCCTGGACAAAGCTATCCCGCAGCGTGTTTTCTTTATGATCGCTGAGGAGAAAATATTCCGCAGTGAAGTGGAGCTCAAAATAATTAATCAAGGTACGAAGGAGGATTTTTTCATATTCCTCATTGCGGGCGCTTGCGTAAACCGGAAGATAGCCGTCAGGACTGTCCTCTGCCAGCATGGTCGAAAGGTGTAAATGAAAAATCTTGCGCAGAACCTCTTCAATCTTCGAGAAGTCGTCTTTGGCCGCGTCCCGGTAGAGCTTATACTCGGATACAAAGATGGTGCCTTCCTGACAGGGGTCGTAAAACTGGGGGCTGATCTCTAAAAGACATACGCGGTTGGGCTCATCGGTACAGTATAAACCGTGAAGTTCAAATGGATTCATGATTGTAAATTCCCCTGCGGAGAGGGTATAATTGGAGACTCCCACCTTAATGGAGAGGCTTCCTTCCAAAACATAGATGATCTCCATATGAAGATGGGTGTGGATCGGATATTCCCGCAGAGAAAAAAAGGAAAAGCGTGAGAGGCGGATTCCTTCCGGAAATTCCTGCATCAAAGGCTGCGCCAGTGAAATATTGATGTTTTCGGTCTGAGACAAGATCATCATTCCCTTCTGAATTGGATTGTTTTCTCTATTATAGAATGACAGGGGCTTGCGGTAAAGCGTATGGGCCTAAAAAATCTGAAAAAACAGAAAGTTGCCAATAAACTGTATAATTTGTACCAAGAAACCGCCTATTTCTTATTTGCCCTCTCAGTTAAACTGAAGAAAATAAAGGAGGACGAGAATATGAAAAAATTATCATGGAAAGTGATCCTGGGATATGGAACTGCTTCCGCATCAGATGCGATCACTTACAACTTTGTCTTTATGTTTTTATTATTTTTCCTGACGGATATCGCTGGGATTAGTCCGGCCCTGGCCGGGAGCATTTCCCTCATCGCCGTTATCTGGGATGCGGTATCGACCCCCATTCTGGGACAGATATCCGATAATACCAGATCCAAGTACGGAAGAAGGAGACCCTATTTGATCGCGGTCGCCGTGCCGCTGGCCGCTGCTTTTGTCCTGCTGTTTACCAACGTGCCCCTGGATGGCAACGCCAAGAATGTTTACTACGTTATCATGGCCATGGTATTTTGGACATCTTACACAACGTTTTACATTCCGTACACAGCTTTGGGCGCAGAGCTCACCCTGGATTACGACGAGAGAACCAAGCTGCGCGCGCCGGCAACTATCTTTAACCTGCTGGGCAACATCGTAGGTATGTCGGCTCCGTCACTGGTGGTAGCCATGTTCATCGGTCAGGGAATGGCCCCGGGACGGGCCTGGCAATCCATGGCCATGATCGCAGGCGGAATCGCCATGATCTGTATTTTAATCACCTGGAGAACCACCAGAGGCCACGAGATCATGAACGTTCGGGAAGAAGCCATTACAGAGAAAAAGAAAGAAAACGGCTTCAAGACCTATCTGAAAATCCTCAAGCTCAAGCCTTACAAATTCCTGCTGGGTATGTTCATGGCCTTCATGTTCGGATACAGCATGATCAATGCGGACATCGCCTATTTCGTATACCACAAGATGCAGTCCACCGAAGAAACGCTGGCGCTGGTTATGTTCCTTTACATTCTGATCGGCATCGTGGCAGTACCCCTCGTTTCGGCCATTTCCATGAAGATCGGCAAGAAAGCGGCCGCGGCCTTATGCATCGCAGGCTCAGGCGCAGTCATGTTCTGTTTCAAATTTATATCCATTGAAAGCTTTGGCATGCTCCTTTTGTATATGGCGATTTTCAGCATTGCCAACGGAGCATACTGGACTTTGATTCCGGCCATCAACATGGATATGTGCGAAGTCTATGAATACAAGTACGGTGAGCGCAGAGAAGGCGCGGTTTTCGCAGCAGGTATTTTCTTCGCCAAGTTCAGCGCCGCCATTTCCAGCCAGGTGCTTGGAATCATCCTATCCGTTTCAGGATACGATCCTACGCTGCCCCAGCAGTCCGCATCGGCTGTAGCAGGTATCGAAAATGCCTTTACGATCATACCTTCAAGCTTCTTGATTCTGTCCGGCGTTATGGCGATAGCCTTCCCGCTGACCAAAGCGAAATTCGACCAGCTGAAAGCCGTGATGGAAGCCAAAAAGAAGGGTGAGGACTATCAGGAAGAAGGACTGGAACGTGTCATCTGAGGAAATGGGAGGAAGAAATGGATAAACGAGTGATTTACGGAAATGGAAGGGTCTACACGGTGGACGAACGCTGTCCCTGGGCCCAGGCCTTCTGTGTGGAAGGTACGAAATTTATCGCTGTGGGTACGGAAGAAGAAGTCGCTGAAAAGGCGGGAGCAGATGCAGAGTATATCGATCTGCAGGGAAAAACGGTTTTGCCGGGATTCATCGATTCCCATATTCATGCGGTACAGGGCTGCGCGGAAGTGCTGTTTAAGGTGGACCTGGCCCGGGCCCAGTCGAAAGAGGATTGTTTGAACGCTGTCCGGGATTTTTATGAAGCCCATCCGGATATTGATTTTCTGGAAGGGGCGGGCTGGATTAACACGTATTTTGACGACCACGGCCCCAGAAAGGAATGGCTGGATGAAATCGCGGCGGATATTCCCATTGTGCTGGATTCGGGAGATCATCACAGTATATGGGCAAACTCAGCGGCGATCCGGCTGGCCGGCGTTACAAAAGATACGGTGATCGAAGGGGGCGTTCTGGAAAAGGACGCGGATACAGGGGAGCTTTCCGGAACCTTCCGGGAGTGCGCTCAGGAACCCTTTCATGCCATTAAGCCTGTCTATTCGGTAGATAAGGTGAAAAAGGCAGTGCGCTATCTGGAAGAGATGATGGGCCAGCTGGGGCTGACCATGGTCCACGATCCCATGGTTGAGCTTTATACCAATTATTATGAAGCCTATAAAGTGATGGACCAGGCAGGAGAACTGAAGGTGAAAATTCGTGGATCCTTCATGGCCAGACCCGAGTCGGTGGATTCAATGCTGGAGGACTATCAGACGGAAAGAACGGCCGCCGGTGCCGGCACGCGGTTTGCCGCAAACAGCATTAAAGTGCTGGTGGACGGGGTTGTGGAGGGCGCTACCGCTTTTCTGAAAAAGCCCTATGCTCATCGGCCGGACTATTACGGAGAGCCGGTTTGGAGCCAGGCCGCGCTGAATAGGCTGTGCTCCTGGGCGGAGCACCACGGTTTTCAGATGCACTTTCATGTGATCGGAGATGCGGCTGTGGATCAGATGCTGACTGCGCTGGAATGCTCCGCGGCGGAAAACGGGCAGCCCAATATCAGGCCCATCGGCGCTCATATGCAGATTGTGGATAAAGATGATTACCAGCGCCTCAGGGAGCGGCAGGTTGTGGTTTCGGCAAATCCCTATTGGTTTGCTAAAGAAAAAGGTTATTTCTACGGCTTGGAGGTGCCGTTCCTGGGTGAGGAGCGGGCGGAAAACGAGTATCCCATGAGGAGTCTGGCAGAAGAAGCAGGACTCGTTTTGTCCTCGGGCAGTGATTTTCCGGTTACTCAGCCGCCGGCCCCGCTGCTGGGCATTCAAATGGGGGTGACCCGCTGTGATTTCAGGGATGACGCCGACGACCCGTCCAATGTGCTAAACGCCAAAGAAGCGCTGACTGTTGAAGAGATGATCCGAACCTTTACTCTGGATGCGGCTTATGCCGATTTTGCCGAGGACATCACCGGTTCCATTACACCCGGCAAATTCGCGGACTTTGTGGTGCTGGACAAAAATATCTTTGAGGTGCCGGCGGATACCATCGGGCAAATACCCATCCTGATGACGGTTTCAGAAGGGAATGTGATTTACGATGCGCAGGCTCATTGAATCAGGAAATGGCTTTCACAATCTAAAGAAGGAGTTTAAGTGCGAGAGCCGCAATATCTTTGCGGCTCTGACCTCCATGGTTTTCGTGCTGGCGGGCGCTATCCCCATGCTGTCGTCTGTGGCTGCCAGCGCGGGGATGACTTCGGCGCAGGCCGCATCCTTTGTCATGTGCAGTATGGCGGTGGGAGGACTGATTTCCATCTTTGCCAGCATTTATTACCGGACGCCCTTTTATTTTGCGGGTTCCCTGACTGCGATCGTGGTATTAAAACCCATGTTCGATCAGTTTACACTGCCGGAAATGGTCGGCGGATTCATCGCAGCCGGGGTTGCGCTTTTCCTGGTGGGATATACGGGGATGATCGGCTGGATCAGCAGGTATTTGCCCCTTCCAGTAATTCTGGGGATGGTGGCAGGGGTTTTTATGAGCTACGGGCTGGATATCGTAAGGTCCATAGCATCAGACCCTCTTTCGGGAGCGCTGATCGCAGGCGCCTTTGTCGCATTTCCCCTGGTGACGAAGAAAGTTCCGCCTCACATCATAGCGCTGGCTGTGGGCATCGCATGTGCTGTTTTTCTCCATTCGGGAGAAGCGGATGGATCGGCAGGCTCCTACGGTCTGTCGCTGCCGGTTTTCACAGGGCCGGATTTTACCAGCAATGTTTTTCTGACCGTGTCGCTGCCGCTGGTGATTATGGCTGTGGCGGATGTTTTCAAAGGTTACGGGGTTTTAAAAGCCAACGGCTGTGATCTTTCCCTCAATAGTGTGACCGTACTCAGCGGGCTGGGTTCCATACTGGCGGCCTTTGGCCTGGGGCATACCATTTCCCTTGCCGGCCCGGTTATGGCGATTCTCGCTGGAGAGGATGCGGGCAGACGGGAAAGAAGATTCGCAGGAGCAGTCATCTACTGCGGCGGCGTGTTGGTGGTCTGTGTACTTTCAGGCATTTTGATCCCGTTTATCATGCAGCTGCCGGGAACGATCATCGATCTCATTTGCGGGATCGCCATGACCGGCCTGCTGGTGAGCTCGCTACAAGGTGCTTTTGGGACCGGCCGCTTTCAGATGGGCGCGCTGGCAGCCTTTCTCATCGGCCTGTCCAAAGTGAGTATTCTGGGAATCGGTGCGCCTGTGTGGGCCATTGTATTCGGCTGGATCGTAACCCTTTGCATGGAGAACGGCCAGTGGCGGCAAATGATCGCCCGGGGCCGAAGCGAGAAAAAGGAAACCGGTCCTGCAGCGGACCAAGCAGTAATGGATTAATGTGTACTGTAAAATGGAGCCGTTTGAGTTGATGGCTCTGTTTTGCTTTTTTGGGGTGGGCGGTGCTGTTTATAGCTGGGCCTGGGTCTTTGGCTTGGGGTAAAGATATGTTCTGGCCCCGGATTACGGGTGAAAAGTAAAATTATCGTTGGAGCTTCTTTTGAGTCCGATTTGCGATGATTTCTCATCGCTGGAGACTAGAAAAAGTTGGATCAGCGATGATTTCTCGCTGTTTTTCGGTGGATGGACGGTGAAAATGGCTCAAAATCATCGTGGAGAAGGCCTGACGGACCGGATCGCGATGATTTGCTTTCAGCGCCGGTCCCGGTCTGGCTTGCGGGCCGGGGTCATATTGATGCCCCGGCCCGGGCAAGAATCGCTTCTCTTTCAAGACGAGGGCATCATGTGCGGTTACTTATCTCCATAATGTCCTCTGCAATGCACGATGTAGATGCGGCCGTTTTCCATATGGTAGACCAATCGGTCCTTCTCGTTGATGCGGCGGCTGTATTCGCCCTGCAAGTCACCGGTTAAGGGTTCGGGTTTCCCGATGCCCTCCATGCAGCCATTACGCTCAATATCTTTAATGAGCTGATTGATGCGTTTTACTGTTTTTTTGTCCTGGGTTTGCCAATAGAGATAGTCCTTCCAGGCATCGTCTGACCAAATTTTTTCACTCATCTTCTATCTCAATCAGTTCGTGCGCCGTCCCTTTCCCTTCACGAAGTTCCTGAACGGATTTTTTTATATAGGCCATATTCGATTCAGAAAAAAATGGATCAGTGGTTTCTGCAATTTCAAATGGGATCCTGTTTTCGCGTAAAACTGCTTTCACAAAAAGATTGATGGCTGTGGAGGTGTTTAG
Organism: Clostridia bacterium; assembly: GCA_902363595.1. Taxonomy (GTDB): domain Bacteria; phylum Bacillota; class Clostridia; order Peptostreptococcales; family Anaerovoracaceae; genus Hominibacterium; species Hominibacterium faecale. The sequence continues at coordinate 360,007 of CABJAP010000002.1, forward strand.
ACCCACATTGGAGCAAAAAGCGTCAAATCTGGCTTTATCCTTTTCGTCTACTCGCGCAGTTATGGTTGACTGTGCCATAAAATCAACTCCTTTCTGTATTCTGTACACCTTAATTATATCGTTATTGTATGCAAATTACAAGCTGTTGTAATACAAAAGGCACATATTGTAATCGGATCCGGATTTTTGGGTTGGGTACGGATATCTTTTGGCTCGGACCCGGGCCTGGGCTAAAGATTTGTTCTGGCCCCGGATTACGGATAAAATATAAAATCATCGTGGGAGCCTCTTTTGAGCCCGATTTACGATGAATTCTCATCGCTGAAGATTAAAAAAAGAAGGATCAGCGATGATTTTTCGCTGTTTTTCGGTGGATAGACGGTGAAAATGGCCCAAAATCATCGTGGAAAAGGCCTGGCGGACCGGATCGCGATAATCTGCTCTCAGCGCCGGTTCCAGTCTGGCTTGCGCGCCGGGGTCATATTGATGCCCCGGCCTCCAAAATCCGGCCCGGCCCGGGCCACACCAATGCTCCGATCCGCAAACTTCTACAGCCCTGGTTTTAATATATAAATTTATGTTTATCGCCAAATCAGGAAAATTTTCATAAAAATTCGCATTCTTTACGCAAAGTTGTGGGTTTGCGAGACCTTATATTGCTAAAAAGCGATCTTACTTGCTCCAGAGCCGGTCGAAGAGGGTTTAACCGTTGAAAAACGTGTAAATTTACCAAGGATTTTTTAATCTTTTCCCCGCCCCGGCTAGAGGGTCCGAAAAATCCTATTGCTGAAACCAGAGAGGAAAATGCAGGATTGCGTTAGGGTTCAAACCTAACAAATCAACCCGAATCAGAGCCTGCTGCACCCGAAGGGACCTTTTCAAACATCTGATTCAAGATCAATAGGAGCTGCGTCATATTTTTATTTTCTTCCGGAAGACCGATGCGCAGGTTCTCCAGATACCGATAAGCGTCTGCGGCGACGAAGGGGTTGGTGAAAAGCAGATGTTTGGCCTCGTTGGGAGTTGAGTAGGTATTGATATAGGCACACAGATTATCCACCGCGTAGACCGTGGTATCTCTGGGAAGTCCGGTGCAGGAATCGGTGACCATGGCGATTTCAACGTTGATCTCAGAAGATTCGGGGTTGGAAACATAATCGAAAATCTCCTTTAAATAAAGATAATAGAGGGTTTTGGGAATGACAATATCTTTGTTGGAAAGCAGCTTTGGCAGGAAGATACACTGATACTGGTCCAAGGCGTCAAAGATACCGTCCATATTCAAGAGAAACTGGCAGTCATTGAAATTGGAGCTCAGGCATGGATGATAAATGAACGTTAAATAGCGCATCATGATCGCTTCGATCTCTGGAGCGCTGAAACCATTGTAAACCAATATTTTCTGAAAGTTTTCCGGCCTTATGGGAAAGACGAAGGGCGTACTGTCATACACCGAAAGTTTCTGGCCCATATGTTGAATTCCTTTGAGCGTTATAGCGACTTGCCGTATTTTTTTATCATCGTGATTTACCAGCAATTCGCAGCTATTGAGCTGGTTTTCATATTGGAGCTGGAGCCGGCGCACGATGTCCGGATGGGTGAAGGAATAGAGGGTGGTTTTTTTATCACCTATGGAAGGGGTGAAGTTGGTTAAAGCTAAGACATCTTCCAAGATGCACAAATCAAAAGCGGGGATGGCTCCCTTGGGCATGTAATAAGCGTGGAAATTGGGTGAAAAACATAGAGAGAGAAAATTATCCAAATCCACGATGCAGGAGCGGAAAAAATCGCTGCTGTATATAAAGGAAATTTCATGGCCCTTTTTAATAATTTCGTGAAGTCTCTGAATCCAGGGAATGTAAAAGGACTCCTGCTCCAATATTCGGTCAGTACTGTCATCAAACATCAGATAGAGATGCTTTCGCTCCGGCAGCATCAAAGTGGTGTCCAGCGCATAGAGCAGGGCTTCTTTTTTTTGCCTTTCCCCCTTAATGATGCCCACATCAGCTACATTGGCGTTATCTACGGAAGGAGGAAGGGTTTCGTAGGGAGAAACGCTGAAATGGCCGCTCATCCACAAATCCAAAGCCTTATACGCTTCTTCCCGGTTGGTGATGGCAGCTTCCGGCATATAGTCCATGAGGAAAATGACGATATTCTGATAGTTGATCCGCTCATCCTGATCCAAAATAAAATTCAGAGTGTTGGAGTAGTGGGCGGAAGAGGAGTTGAACTTCCGGTTTTTGTTCCGCCACCTGCTGATCAAAGATGGATCCACGTGAATGCCTGCCGCCAAGTCCACAGCGGAAATATGCAAGTGATCCAGAATAAGGGAAAGGGGAGAAAGGGACGAAACGCTGCTTTTCATATTCATACCTCCATTTCGCTCAAGCACCATAGTACAGTTATTGTATTACGGTGTCAATTTTTTGTCAATTAGCATTGACTGACAAGTGTCATATACATGTTGTAATATTTCGAAAATTTGCTACTATTGAGTTGCATGCAGGATCAATAAAGACGTTTTACGGAGAAAACGAAATGGAAAAAGAAACATTAGTAAAACAGCTCAAGGCTGCTAAGGCTTCCACGCCGACGGACAAGGAAAAACAAAGCAAAGGTGTCAAAGTAAAGGTAACCTTGCACACGATATCGGAAGAAGACCTGCCTTACCTGGTCAGAAAGCGCCTCTTCCTGATTCGGCCGAAGGTTTTATCTGCTAAATTTCACTATCTGCCTTGCTGGAGAGTCGTTCTTAAATATTCCGTATCCTATTTTAAAAAGAACCGGACAGATGACGGGACCATCGAATTTATCGTAGATCCCATAAGAGGATGCGGCGCCAATGAGGAAAAGCTCAATCTCAAGCTGGTGAAAAAGGCGATTGAACCCGAGCTGCTGGTGGCTGATACCCTGACCCGGGCGCAGGCGGAGAAAAGAGCCATTGTAGACGCCAGGTGGAAGGTTTTGATGGCAAAATACAAGCGGCCTCCTGAGTTGGAAACGGACCATATTGAAAAATTTTACCGGCCCTATTATGAAGTGCGCGTCGCATTTGCCGGTAAAACCCAGACTCAATTTATAGCGGCAGACGATTTTTCCAATTATTTTGTTTACAACTGAACAAGAAAGGAACGTACCAATGGATAAGCATTTGATTGCAGAAATGACCCTGGAAGAATTCGGACGGTTTATAAAAGAATCCGATACAGCGATTTTTCCGGTGGGAGCCACAGAAGCCTATGGGCATCACTTGCCGATGGGATCTGACTGGCTGGTGACTTATGAAGTGGCAAAGCGAGCAGCACAAAAGGCCGGCTGTTTTGTAGCTCCGCCGATTCCATACGGCTTTTCAGAGGATTTGATGTGCTACACGGGAACCCTCTCTGTATCCACCATGTCCATCCTGGCCATGTATCGGGATGTGCTCGAAAGCCTTCATCGGCAGGGCATGAAAAAAGTCTTGTTTCTATGCGGACATGTGGGTAATCTGGGTGCCATCGATCAAGCAGCGTCGGAGGCCATGCGGGATTACGGCATGGAATGCGCCCACATCGACTGGTGGCGCTTTATCTACCACATCAACGAGGAGCTGATGGACAGCAAGTTTCCGCTGGGCCATGCTGCGGAGGCAGGAACGTCCATCTTAAAATATCTGTTCCCCCAGTTGGTTAATGAGGAGAAAATGATCCGCAATGAGAAGGAGGAAAAAGAGGAAATCCCGGATTTGTATGTTTATGAGTACTTTGATAAGGAGACCGAGACCTCTGTTCTGGGAGATCCCTTTTGCGGAAGCGAAGAAAAAGGAAAAGTTATGATCGAAAATGCTGTCAATGTTATCAGCGGATTCATTGACCAGTGGCAAGCGGATGAGAGGAAATAAAGGAGGAAAGCAATGTTACACGTAAATGTCCCCTGGGCCGTTCCCGATACGGTGATCCTGATCGGATACTTTTTTCTAATGATTTTTATCGGGCTGCGATTTCGGAGCAAGGCCAGAAAAAGCATGAGCAGTTATTTCCTTTCGGGCCGGTCCCTGACTCTGCCTCTGGTCATCGGAACTATGATGACATCCTGGTATGACGGATATTCCGTGATTGGAGTGGCGGAATATGGGGCAACCATCGGTATTGCCGGAATGATCGTGTATGTTATCCCATGTACCCTCTCCCGGGTGCCTTTTGCTCTTTGGATCGCCCCTTTAGTGAGGGGAAAAATCCCTGAAGACGTGATGACAGTACCCGATCTGATGGAATTTTTATACGATCGGAAATCAAAGGTCCTTGGAACTGTGGCTGTTCTGGCGGGAGTTCTTTACAACGGCGTAAACTTTCTGGTCATTTCCCAGCTGCTGGAGATGATGTTCGATTTTCCAAGCTTTGTGGCAATCCTCATTTCCGGCTGCATCGTCGGCATCTATGTGCTGGCATCCGGAATGTGGTCGGTAACCATGACCGATGTATTCCAGCTGGGATTTATCAGCTTTTCCGTAGGCGTAGGCGTAATCGCGGTTATGAATATGGCAGGTGGATGGGATGCGATTTTCGGAACCTTGAATGGAAGTCAGCCGACCCTGTTCGAGCCCACCGGAGGGATGAACGGTGCCACAGCCCTTTCCTGGGCCCTCATTGGACTGAGCATTTATACCGAACCAATGATGTATCAGCGCTTTTCCGCATCGGATTCGGCAAAAACAGCCAAGCGCTCGTTCATGTTCTGCATTCCCATGTGGCTGGTATTCAGTACAGCAGTCATTATGATGGGCTTCTGCGCCAAGACCCTGTATCCGGATGCAGTTTTCTATGAGGCATTTTGGAATACGGTTATGGCTGCTCTTCCCACTGGTCTGCGTGGTTTGTTCGTTGCCGGCCTGATCGCGGCGGTCATGTCCACCCTCAGCAGTTATATCCTGGTTCAAGCGGCAGCCTGCACCAAGGATTTGTATACGGGCATAACGGGAAAAGTTTTGTCGGACGCTCAAATGATCCGCTGGAACAATATTGCCACCGTGGCAATCATTATATTCTCCATGCTCAGCACCCAGGCCTGGCTTTCCAGCATTATTGACGGTCTGTATTTTGTCACCGGTTTTCAGGTGGCAGGTCTGTTCATTCCCCTGGTTGTGGGCCTGTTTTATTCCAAACGAACTCCGGCAGCCGGCTGGGTCAGCACAGCCTTCGGATATGTATTCTGGCTGTTCTGGAATTATGTGCTGGCAGAATCGACAGGCATACCTGCCAACAATATCACTTGGGTAGCAGCGTTCTTTGTATTCATGATTGTTGCCAAGTTTACCTATAAAGACGGTCAAAACGATAATATGAAGAAATTGGAGGCGTAAACAATGAAAAAAGAAACCTCAAGCAAATACGATGACGGCAAAGATACAGTTGTAACAGCGATTTCGCTGATCGTAATTCTGGTACAGTCCTTGATTATCATCTTTGGTTTCGTCTATCGGTGGGACTGGCTGGCATACGAATGCGCAGCAATGCTCATCATACCGGCGGCAATCGTTTTATGGTACGGCATCAAGGCCATTATCCATGCGGATCAAATGATGACTGCCAGCATAAAAGAGGCAGAGAAAGCGGGGGCCAATGGCAAAACTAAGAATTAATCAAAGAAAGCCTGTCAATACAGGAAGGTATAAAGCGAAGCTGGAACAAGTGAGCATCGCAGCCATCGGCCATTATTCGGAATTCGGCTTTATGAATCCGCGGATACGCTGCATGAATCCCAATACAGGAAACGTGTTTGGTCCGGCGGTTACCGTACGCATACCGGCGCAGGAATCAAAGGCGCTGCATGTGGCTGTAAGCATGGCCCATGAAGGAGATGTTCTTGTGATCGACCGCTGCGGTGATGTTTCACACGCTTGTGTGGGCGAAATGGTCGCCCTTTGCGCCAGCGTGCGCAAACTGGCAGCGATCGTCGTAGATGGGCCGATGACAGACTATGAAGAAATCATGGAAATCGGTATCCCCATCTTTGCTGCTGGGACCAGTCCTTTAACGACCAAGTTCATCGAGGATTCCGGGGAAATTAATTTTGACATTTCCTGCGGAGGGGTCCCGGTCCATCCGGGCGACCTGATCCTGGCGGATCAAAACGGAGTCCTGGTACTGAGGGAATTCGAAGCAGAGGAGCTGATTAATACAGCCATAGCCGATCAGGATACGGAAGCGGAGGAACGGGAAGAAGTGTTACAGGGAAAGACCCTGCAGCAGCTCTATGTTCCCGATTATCCATTAGAAAGAGAACCATTTGCCGCAACGTTTGCTTCCGATTTGATAAAGGAGGAATCATGACAAAAAAATTAAGCTTTGTAGGGATTCAAACTACGCCCACAAAGGATAAGGATAAAAATTTCAAACAGGCGCTGGACTTGATGGATGAGGCGCTGAAAGCCTATAAAACCGTGGATATGGTCGTACTTCCGGAATATTTCTATTATGCGCCGGATCTGGACGAAACCCCTTTGATCAAGGAATATCCCCAGGAAATCATCGACGAATTTTCCATGCGGGCCAAGCTGTTCAATACCTATATCATCGGCGGGACCGTGGCCCACAAACAGCAAGACGGAAACATCTATAACACGGCCCTGCTGTTCGACCGCAGCGGAGAAATCGTCGGCAGATATGACAAAATTCATCTGTTCGATGCCTTGAACGCCATGGGCGGAGAGCAGGAATCGGACCAGATCACAGCAGGAAACAAGCTGTTCACCTATGATGCGGATTTTGGAAAGATGGGAATTTCCATCTGCTACGATATTCGCTTTCCGGAGGCGGCAAGGACCATGGCGCTGCAAGGCGTTCAATACTTATTTATCCCATCGGCCTTCTATTCTCCCAGGAGCGACCACTGGCAGAATATCCTCACTGCCACAGCGCTGCACAACTCCATGTATGTGGTAGGGGTTAACCTCTTTGGAAAGCTCAACGAAGACAATATTTTCTGCGGGCGCAGCCTCATTTGCGATCCATGGGGCGTCCCCGAGGCCATCGCTGCGGATAAGGCCGGTTACATACAAGCATATGTGGATCCGGATTATCCCAAGAAAATTGGGGATGCAGTGGGTACCTTTCATAACAGAGTACCGGAAGTTTACAAGATAAAGTGAGGTGTAGAAAAAGAAAATGGAACCAGATGCACAAGGTCAAAAGCAGGCGGTTTTACAAGGAAACGAGGCCTGCGCCAAAGGGGCGATCTATGCGGGATGCCGGTTCTTTGCCGGTTATCCCATCACTCCTTCCACAGAGATCATTGAAATGCTTTCCGCAGAAATGCAGAAAAACAACGGCGCGTTCATTCAGATGGAAGATGAGATCGGATCGGCATGCGCGGTCATCGGTGCCAGGTGGGGCGGGAAGAAGGCGATGACTGCCACATCGGGACCAGGATACACGTTGATGCAGGAAGCCATTGGCTTTGCTGCGGTTACGGAAACGCCGGCAGTCATCGTCAATGTACAGAGGGGAGGGCCGTCCACCGGACAGCCCACCCTGTCCTCCCAACAGGATATCTACCAGGCCCGCTATGGAAGCCATGGAGATTACGGCATCATCGTACTGTCGCCTTCCTCGGTTCAGGAAATGTACGATTTTACCATCAAAGCCTTTGAACTATCGGAAAGGTATCGCAGCCCGGTCATTCTTCTGTCCGATGAAGTGGTGGGACATATGCGAGAAAAGATTACCATATACAGTGGTACGAAAAAAAAGAATGAGGCCGGGCCCGGATTTGCCCATTCCCCCCAAGAGGATTTTTTTCAAGGGAGCAGCTCTCTGGTGGAAGGGCAGCTTCACGATGAAAAAGGTCGGCGAATCGGACACATGGCCGACCGCAGCGGGCATTTCATAGAGCAGATCAACCGCAAGATAGAAGACCATCGCACCCAGCTGGCTGATCTGGATACTTTTTGCATGGAGGATGCGGATATCGCGATCATTGCCTATGGTTCCGTTGCACGTCCGGCCATGAATGCGATCAAATTGGCAAGAGGTATTAAGGATCACCGCCTTAGGGCGAAACTGAACATGTTCCGCGATTTTTTCAAAAAAGGCGCTCCGGCCGTGATCCATACGGATTACAGCCATCTGAAAGTGGGCCTGATTAAGATTAATACGGTATGGCCTTTCCCCCAAGAAGCGCTCAAGAAAGCGGCCCGAGATATCTCTCTTGCCATTGTCCCAGAAATGAATGTGGGAAAGTATGTGCGGGAGATTGAGCGGGCGCTGGATGGAATAAAGGTGATTTCAATGCCCAAATGCGGCGGAGATATCCATACGCCAAAGGAATTGTTGGATGAGATTTTGGAGGAGGTGGGAAAAGATGAATCGGCTCTATCAGAAATATATTAAGACCGACTTGCTGCCCACACTTTTCTGTCCCGGGTGCGGCAACGGCATCATCCAGTATGCGGCCATAGGAGCGATCGACAGCCTGGGTATCAAGGAGGACACGGCCTGCGTGAGCGGAATCGGATGTTCCTCCTGGATCCCCTGCTATTACAAGATGGATGTGATGCATACCATGCACGGGAGAGCCTTGGCCTTTGCCCAGGGGCTGAAGCTGGCCCAGCCGGATAAAAACATTGTCGTCTTTACCGGAGACGGCGATTGTCTTGCAATCGGCGGCAATCATCTCCTTCACGCCTGCGCGCGAAATATTGATCTGACGGTCATCATGGCCAATAACTACATATACGGTATGACAGGAGGGCAGAAATCTCCTTCCACCCCCAAGGGAGCTGTAACCAAAACTTCTCCTTTCGGCAGCATCGATGAGCCGATCGACGGATGCAAGCTGGCCGCTTCTATGGGCGCAACTTACGTTGCCAGATGGACGACGGCCCACCCTGTTCAGCTGGAAAAGTCCATTGCTCAAGGCATCTCTCACAAAGGGTTTTCCTTTATCGAGGTGCTATGCCAGTGTCCTGTTCAAGCCGGAAAAACCGTTTACGGCCAGAAGGATCCTGCCAAGATTTTGAAGATGTACAAAGAAAATACCTATCAATATCAAAAAGGCATGGATATTCCTGAAGGCAAAACCAGAATCGGCGTGCTGAAGCATGAACGGGAAGCAGCGGAATATCTGGAAAAGGTCAGAGAAAAGCTGCTGGCCCGGGACGTAATCAAGGGGTGAGAAGAGCATGAAAATAACCATCGATAAGAACTGCTGCAAGGGCTGCGGCATTTGCCTGGCAATATGCCCCAAAGGAATTTTTATCAAAAGTAAAAAAAGAAATAACTATGGAACCAATATGCCGGAGGCATCGAAAGAACAAACTTGTGTCTTTTGCAGGATGTGCGAACGTCAATGCCCGGACGGAGCCATCGATGTAAAAAAGGAGGAGAATTAAAATGAAATTAAATGTAAGATTTGCCGGAGCAGGGGGACAGGGGGTGATCCTCTCTTCCGTGCTGCTGGCAAAGGCTTACGGGCTGGGTGAAGATTATAATGTTTCACAGACGCAAAGCTATGGACCCGAAGCCAGGGGCGGAGCCTGCAAAGCGGAAGTGGTGGTTTCCAACGAGGACATCGACTATATGAAAGTAGATGATGCAGATGTTTTTATTGCTTACAATCAGGTGGGATATGATAAATATAAAAATACGATAAAAAAGGGAGCTAAGGTTCTGGTCAACAGCACTCTGGTTGAAAACAGCCAGGCGGATCACTACCAAGTCCCTGCCACGGAAATCGCTGAAAGCATGGGAAAGCCCTTTGTGGTCAATATGGTTATGCTGGGAGCTCTGACAAAAATGCTGCCTCGGCTCCATTATCCGGCGGTGCTTCAGGAGATCCTTAAAAACTTTCCGGAAAGCATGCATGAGGTGAACCGGCAGGCCTTCCAAAAAGGATATCAATATTTGGAGGAGCGGATGAAAGAAGAATCTGCCCCGATTGACCACCAATAAAATAAACCCGACGTTTCACCATACAAAACCCCGCAGGAATCCCGTCCTTGCCAACTGCCAAAGGCTTGTGCTAATATGAAGAGGTCAAACGAATACTGTATACACAACAAGGAGGTATAAAATCATGGCAAAGATTATCGGAAGCCCGAGCAGGTATGTTCAGGGCAAGGGAGAGATGAAGAACTTATGCGGTCATGCGGCTAATTTTGGGAAGAAGCTGTTCGTCCTGACCAGCGTGTCGGGGAGAAAGAGAGTGGAGCCGGCGATTGCAGAAGGGCAGGGGGATGCACAGATTGTTTATGAAGTATTCAACGGTGAGTGCTGCAAGACGGAGATCAACCGGGTCATGGAGGCCTGTAAGGGAGCGGGCTGCGATGTGATCGTAGGCATCGGCGGCGGCAAGATTCACGATACGGCCAAGGCAGCGGCTCACTATTTGGGTCTGCCGGTAGTCATCGTGCCCACCATTGCTTCCACCGATGCTCCCTGCAGCGCTCTGTCCGTCATATACACGGACGATGGAGTATTCGAAGAATATCTCTTCCTGCCGGCCAGCCCCAACATGGTGTTGGTGGACACGGATGTGGTGAGCAAGGCTCCTGAACGCCTGTTAATCGCAGGAATGGGCGATGCGCTGGCCACCTATTTTGAAGCCAGGGCCTGTCAGAGATCCGACGCGGCAAACTGCGTAGGCGGAAAAATCACGATGGCAGCGATGGCGCTGGCCCGCTTATGCTACGATACGCTGCTCACAGACGGTATCAACGCAATGCTGGCAGTAAAAGAAAACATTTGTACAAAGGCAGTGGAAAACATCATCGAGGCCAATACCTATCTGTCCGGCATCGGTTTTGAAAGTGGCGGCCTTGCCGGCGCCCATGCGATCCATAACGGGCTGACAGCTATTGAGGAAACCCATGAGCTTTACCACGGCGAAAAAGTAGCCTTCGGCACGCTTGTCCAGCTTGTTCTAGAGCATGCTCCAGAAGATGAGCTGGATGAAGTGATTGACTTCTGCCTGGAAACAGGGCTTCCGGTTACCCTGGAGGATCTGGGAATCAAGGAAGTAAAGCCGGAGCAGATTATGGAAGTGGCCCAGCTGGCCGCAGCGGAAAACGACACCCTTGGAAATATGCCTTTTGAGGTGACGCCGGAGGATGTGTATGCGGCAATTATGGGGGCGGATGCTCTGGGCAGATATTATAAGGGGATTTAAGAAATCCAGAGGAGGCATGCGATGAAATATGTAGAAATTAAAGCCGGATCATTTACATTCAAAGGCAGGCTGCTCACGGATGAAGCGCCTGAAACCTGCCGTGTCTTTGAGGAAATGCTGCCCTTAAAAAGCCAGTTTATCCATGTTCGCTGGAGCGGAGAAGGCATTTGGATCCCTTATGGAGATCAGCGGACAGGCCTTTCTTATGAAAACCATACTTCCCATCCGGCCAAGGGGGAAATGCTGCTTTACCCGGGCGGCATCAGTGAAATGGAACTGATCATGGCCTATGGCAGATGCTGCTTTGCCAGCCAGCACGGCCAGCTGTCCGGAAATCATTTTCTGACCATCACAGAAGGCCTCGAAGACCTTGAAGCTTTTGGAAAAAAAGTCTTGTGGGAAGGTGCTCAAGATATTGAAATCAAGCTGATCTAAGAAAAGAATAAAAGACGCGTTTTCAGGGCTGCAGCACAGCCTTGGAGGTGCGTCTTTTATTGTAAAAGCTGAGGGTAAATCTTGCTTCTAAAGCCGGCGGTCTTTCTTCATTCCTGGGAGATAAGCTTTCCATATGAAGACAATGATGCACAGCACTGCAAAAATAATTCCGGCCGGATAGGCGATGGATGCGCTCAAATGAAAGCCTTCTTCGGCATAGATCAAATAGGTGCAGCAAACGGCGGACATAAAGGCGGCGGGGATGGCAGCCATCAGGCTGGAAATTGGACTCACCTTTACAGCCAGATAAACTGCGCCGGCCCACAGAGCTATCATCGCCAGCGTCTGGTTGGACCAGGAAAAATACCGCCATACAACCTGGTAATCGATCCGTGAAATCAAGTAACCGGCGATCAACAATGGAGCGGCCAAAATGAGGCGGTTGCGGCTTTGTTTTTGACTGATTCTGAACCAATCGGCGATGGTCAGGCGGGCGCTGCGAAAGGCAGTGTCGCCGGAAGTGATGGGGCAGGCGATGACCCCAATCATGGCCAGCACGCCGCCCACAGGACCCAAAAGTCCGATGGACATGTCATAAACCGTATTGGAACTGCCTCCTCCTGCTGCTGCAAGGCCGGCGGTTCCCTGGTAAAAGGCGGCTCCCGCAGCAGCCCACACCAGGGCAATGATCCCTTCGGCAACCATAGCCCCATAAAAGATCAGCCGTCCCTGCCGTTCTGAAGTCAGGCATCTGGCCACCATGGGCGATTGGGTGGCGTGGAATCCGGAGATCGCGCCGCAGGCTACCGTAACAAACATGAGCGGCCAGATTGGTTTACCTTCAGGGTGAAGATTGCTGAGGGTGATTTCTGCGATGGGATGGGTGTCCGCGTTGAGGACCGTGGCCCCGCCGATTCCCAGCGCCATGATAATGAGGCAAATACCAAAGAAGGGGTAAAACTTGCCGATAATTTTATCGATGGGAAGCAGGGTGGCGAAAAAATAATAGACCAAAACGACGATGGTCCAAAAGGTTACCGTAAAAACATTAGGCGTCAGTTTTGCCAGCAATTCCGCCGGGCCTACCATAAAAACAACCCCGACCATAACCAGTAAAACCACGGAAAAAATCCGCATAACTGTCTTCATGACCGGCCCAAGATAGATGCCGACCAGCTCGGAAATGCTGGCGCCGTTATGACGCATGGAAAGCATGCCGCACAGAAAATCATGGACTCCGCCGGCGAGGATGGTGCCCAGGACGATCCACAGGAACACGGAAGGTCCCCATATCGCTCCCGACAGCGCGCCAAAGATCGGTCCCAGTCCAGCAATATTGAGCAGCTGTATCAAAAATGCCTTCCAGGGTTTGAGAGCAACGTAATCCACTCCGTCGGAATGCTCCAAACAAGGGGTAGTTCTGTCATCCGGTTTAAAAACTTTTTCGATGAGTGCTCCATAGAGGATGTAGCCAACGATAAGCGCGGCTAAACATGCAAAAAACGATACCATGTCAATGCCTCCTTTTTGGCAGTAAGATAGGAATAGATTGCCCAGTTTTGTCGGTTATTATGTTAAATGTTCCTTGCAGCGCAAGGTTTTACAGATTTCTTTAAGTGCGTTTATTTATTGAAATACATTTTTTTACTGCAATATATTGTAATTTCGTTAGATGTGCTCTATAATAACCTCAAGCTAGAATAGGCGACGAAAGCGGTTAGCCTTCAGAAAGAAGGGAATGTCCCCGATCTATAAGAACCTCCACTTGTGGAAATCTTAGAAGGGAGGGGAAGTTTTATGTCAGATTTTGAAATCTTGTCACTAATGTTCATATTTGTGGGTATTGTGGTAAGTATTTTGATCGAATACACAAAAAAGTAACCGCCTATCGTAGCTGAGAACACGGTTACTTTTCGCTGTATTCTTGGCTAACCGTTTTCAACGGTGCGCCTTTCTTGCTTTTATTATATAAAAACATAAAACAAATTACAATGCTATTTTACAAAAAAGCATACGACATTCCCCATTACTTGCAGCTTAGCCGCAAAGCTGGGTATCGTGATACTTTTCCCTATTCTTCTGCTCCTTTGCCCTAACGATCCCGCCGGCAGCGCCCTCTCCCGGGCAAACCTGCAGGGCCCGGAATTCGGGCCCTGCTCTTAAAATTTGCTTAATTTCCAGAAAAAAGTGGTGTGGAAAGGGCGGCCTCTGTAGTACAATATCAAAAGGAGAGGTGATTAGCATGGACATGAATATATTGGTAGTGGACGATGAGAAGGAGATCGCGGATCTTCTGGAGTTGTACTTAAAAAACGACGGCTACAAAGTATCCAAATTTTACAGGGGAAAGCCGGCGCTGGAATGTGTGGAAAATGAGAAAATCGATCTGGCGCTTTTGGACATTATGCTCCCGGATATCGATGGACTGGAAATTTGCAGGCGCATCAGGGAAAATCATAATTTCCCTATCATTATGCTTACGGCCAAGGGAGAAGAGCTGGATAAAGTGACCGGCCTGACCATGGGCGCCGATGATTACATCACAAAACCCTTTACTCCGCTGGAAGTAGTGGCCAGAGTCAAAGCTCAGCTGAGGCGGTTTACCCAGTACAACAAAGGAACATCGGAAGAAAATGTGCTGACGATCCGCGGGCTGCTATTGAATCGGGATACCCACGAATGCCTTCTCAACGAAGAGCCGGTGGACCTGACGCCGACTGAATTTGCCATTCTTTGGACCCTGGCCGAAAACCAGGGAAAGGTGATTACATCTGAGGAACTGTTCAGCACTGTCTGGCAGGAGAAGTATTTTGAAAACAGCAACAATACCGTCATGGTCCATGTGCGGCATCTTCGGCAGAAGCTGAAGGATTCTGCCGAGCGGCCCAAGTATATTAAAACCATCTGGGGAGTAGGGTATAAAATTGAAAAATAAGAAAAAAGTCGTAGTAAAAATTATCCTGATCGGAGCGGCTATTGCAGTGACGGCCTTGATTCTTGCCCAATTCATCGATTCCTTCGGCAACGGCGTTTTCAAGGATTGGTTTTACAACCGCTTCATCGAACAGATCGCCGTAGATGAGACAACCAGTTACTCGGTCTTTTATAATTGGGCTGGATTTAAAAGCTTTATCATTATCGTGGTTGTGGTGGCGCTGGTGGTGGTTAGCACGGTGATTATCCTGATTATGAATTACTCCAACAACCGGAAATCTCAGGAAATGAAAAACACCATCGAAAGTATGCGTTTGAAAGGGCAGCGCCACGAGCAGTTGCTGCAGATGGAGTCTCAACGCAAGAGCGATTTGATTACCTATCTGGCCCATGACATGAGGACGCCGCTGGCATCCATCATCGGTTATCTGAGCCTGTTGGATGAGGTGCCGGAAATGCCTGCGGAGCAAAAGGCCAAATATGTGGGCATCACTCTGGATAAAGCCTATCGCCTGGAACAGCTCATTGAGGAGTTCTTCGATGTGACCCGCTTTAATCTGCAGACGATCGTGCTCACCAAGCAGAAGCTGGACTTAAAGCTGCTGCTCCAGCAGATGGCCGACGAGTTTTATCCATTGGTGGAACCGGCCGGAAAATCCATTGAGGTGGAAACGCCTGATACGCTCATTTACAATGGGGATGGGGACAAGCTGGCAAGGGTGTTCAATAATATTATCAAAAATGCTGTCACCTACAGCTATGAAAATACGGTGATCCGCATCGCAGCCAGGCAGGAAGATCGGATTATCGTCGAGGTGGCCAGCCATGGCGATCCCATACCAAAGCATCAGCAGGAGCAGATTTTCGAAAAGTTCTTCCGGCTTGATTCTTCCCGGTCCTCCCAGACAGGGGGCGCGGGCCTGGGACTTGCCATCGCCAAGGAGATCGTGGATGCCCACGGCGGAGATATTTCCGTGCGCAGCGACGAGGAAGAGACCGTGTTTACAGTGAAGCTGTGACCTTTGCGCCCATCGACAGGGCTGTTTTTAAGAAACGGAACTTTTGCATCAAGAGAAGCTATCGTTCTGCACTTGAGGCTGAGCCAATTCCGTAAAACTACATATGAATACGAAGGGGCTGCTGTATGAAATGAATTATATTTCATGCAGCAGCCCTGTTTGTTTGCGGGAGTGCGCCAGGCAGCGCAGGTTTTTCTTTTTTACGCAAGTTTCAACGCCAGGCGCTTTCAACTTCGTCTTGAGGCCGTGCAGGCCGCAAGTTGCCCAGATCAGGCATCGCAACTTTTCGTGAAAGCTACAAATTTGTTACAGAAGTTTACCGGAATGCCAGGCAGATGCGGTTTGAAGAGAGGCTGTGGGGATCTTCGGGAAAAAAGTGAAGCGAAATTTCACTTTTTACGCAGTTTTCAACGGCCAGGCACTCTCAAATTCGCAATGAGGCTGCGTAGACCACAAGTTGCCAGAATCAGGCCCCGCAATCCCACAACTTTGCGAAAAAAATAAAATTTTTCAATAAAATTTTCCTGATTATATTAAACGGATTTCTCTGCTGTCAGAACTGTCTCAGCCGGCCTCCCCTGTCAACCGGCCACAACCAGCCGCCGCTGATGTGGACCGAGTCTCAGAATCAAAAACGAAATCTTTTTGCCAAAAAGGGCCCCAAACGAAAAAACCACCTCGTATATTATAGCGAGAGGAGGACCTACCCATGTCGATACAAACAACGCCGAAACCAACGGTTCTGTCCGTTGCCCGCAAAGAAGTGAAATATCTGCTCTCCCTTGCGGACCGTCTGTATATACTCGATGCGCTGGACCGCATCCTGGTTCCCGACACATACGGAGGCTACAACGGCTACACAGTGCGCAGCGTCTATTTTGACAGCATCGCCAACGATGATTACATAGACAAATCCGAAGGAGCGGCAGAAAAAAAGAGGATACGCATCCGCGTGTACCACCCCCAGGATTCAACCGCAAAATTTGAACTAAAGCGAAAATACTATGGACAAGAATTAAAAGAGAGCCTGGTGATTACAAGGGAAGACGCAAAAAAGCTGTTAAAGGGTGATTACAGCGTTTTGCTGTCATACCAGAGCCAGATGGCCAAGTACGCCTACAAGCTGATGACCTCCAGATTGTACCGGCCGGCGGCCATGATCGAGTACGACCGCAGAGCCTACACCCATCCCCACTTCAACACCAGAGTGACGCTGGACAACAACCTGCGATACTGCGACTTCAACTATAATTTGTTTGATCGCAGGCCCAATTTCCAAGCCGGCATGGCGGCCGACCAGACCATTCTGGAAATAAAATACGACCGTTTCTTATTTAAACAAATCCAGCAGGTTCTGGCTGAATGCGATTTAACAAAAAAACCGCCCAGTAAATTCGGCACCTCCAGGCAGCTGCTGCGCCAATACTACTATTGAAAAGAAAGGAAGCTTTGAGATGAATACGTTTTTAAACAGTTTTACAGGACAAGCGGCAGGCGGAGCAAGCGGCAGCCTGCTGACACCATCCCATCTGGCCGTCAGCCTTATGGCGACCATGCTCCTGGGAGCGATTATGTTTGCCACCTATCGCGCCTGCCACGATTCACTGACTTATAACAGAAAATTTAATATTACCCTGCTGATGATCGCGCTGATTTCCACGATTCTTTTGGCCTTGGTCCAGGACAACCCGATCCTGTCTCTGGGCGTGCTGGGATCCCTGTCCATCTGCCGCATACGGACGAATACGAAAGACCCCAGAGACATTGGTTTTGTGTTCTGGGCGCTGGCAATTGGGATTTCCTCCGCAGTAGGAGCTTTTATTGTGGGCCTGGCAAGCACGGCGCTGCTGTCCATGATACTGATCCTTTTTAACCGCAGCGTCAGGGAGAGAAAGGCTGTGACCATGGTCGTCCGGGGCGCCAAAGCCCAGGTTGACCGGGTACAGGAGGTTTTTCAAGAAACAAAAGGCAGCTCCATTCAATGCAAGAATGTGTTTGCCGATACCTTTGAACTGGTTTATGAATTAAAAGTGCCCTGCAAAGAAGAACAGCAGCTGCTTTCCATGTTCAGCACCATGGAAGGGATCCACGATGTGAACGTACTGGCGCCCCAGAGCAAAGTGGCGTGAGGACCGCATACAATCATTCGCAGAGAAAGGAAAACAGATATGACTACACAAATTCAAGAAACGATCAGTGGACTGACAGGCGGCACTGGGACAATGAACGCAATGATGGCAAGCATGGGCGCTGCCCTGCTCTTTGCCGCAATCATGTGCACCGCATACCGATTTGCCAACGTTAAAATGAACTTTCGGCCCCAATTCGCAGTGACCCTCATCGTGCTGGCCTTTGTGTCCACGATTTTGATGAATCTGATACAAAGTAATCTGGCTTTATCCCTGGGAATGCTGGGAGCATTGTCGATTGTCCGCTTCCGCACCAATATTCGCGACCCGCGGGACATTGGATTTATTTTCTGGAGCATGGCCATCGGCATTGCGGCCGCCACCCAAAGCTATGTGATCGGGGCCATTGGATGTCTGGTGCTGTCGGTGATCATGATCGTTTCAAAGAACAAAACCGGCCTCCAGTCCCCCATGCTTCTGGTCATCCGGGGCAGCAACACGGATATCGAGCAGATTCAGGGCGTTATGGACCGTGCTCCAGGCCAAAACAGAGTCAAGGCAAAAAATGTGCTGGCAGAATCCTTCGAGCTGGTGTATGAAGTTCAGCTGCCTCAGAAGGAGGAAAACAGCATGATCCTGGAGATCTTTGAACTTGGAGGAATCGACAGTGTGAATTTATTGGCGCAAAACGCGCAAATGGGTTAGAATAATATGAAGGTATAAGCAGCAGACATTTGTGCAATCGGCCGGATCGCAGAAAATATTGAAGGTGATGACATTGATTCCAGGTGAGAAAATAGAAATTGACAATTTACAAAATCTGATCGAAAACCATATGGCATTTTTGATTCGAACCGTCAGCGGAGTGACAGGACGGTATGTTTCAGTTGAAAACGATGAAGAATTCAGCATTGCCCTGTCCGCATTCGCAGAAGCGGTTGAGAAATATGACCCGGAACGGGGGAATTTCCTTACCTTTGCCAGACTGGTCATCGAAAGCAGGCTGAAAACCTTTTTATCCAGAGAGAGCTCGCGCCCCAGGCACGCTTCGCTGGAACAGCTGCAGGAAGAGGGCTATGACATTTCAGAAGAAGAGGAGAACGATGCCGGTCTCCACGAAGAGATTCTGGCCTATCGGAAAGAGCTTTTTAAATTCGGACTGACCCTGGAGCGGCTGGCGGACGAAGCGCCCAAACACAGCGACACCAGGAAGAATGCCATACATATCGCCGATACGGCCAGCAAGGACGAAGCGACCGTGGAAACGACTTATCGGAAAAAGAAGCTGCCGATCCGGCAGGTGGCGCGCCTTTCCAATGTTACAGAGAAGGTAGTAAAACGAAGCAAAACGTTTATTCTGGCGGCAATGATCGTCTTTGTCAAACGTTTCCCAAAGCTTTGTTATTGGATCAAAACAGCGAGGTGCACGGATGTATTATAAAGTAATGGTTTTAGAGATAAAGGCCGATTATTGTCTGGCTATGGCAGATGACGGCCAGGTCCTGCGGATAAAGAAAAAAGGTGAAATGAAGGAAGGGGACTGCATTTACGTTCTCAATGAAGACCTTTATTCGGGCAAGCCGGAGGAGCAGCCGGAAAAAATGCAGGCCATCAAAATATCAAAAAAGACCCTCAACTCCATCATCGCCGTCGCGGCCGCGCTGATGCTGTGTCTGTCCGCGCTGATCATACCCAGGATCACAGATAAGGTCTATGCCGTCGTTTCCGTCGACAGCGGCGTGAGCCTGCAGGTGCAGCTGGATGAGAAATACAAGATCCGCAAAGCGGTTTCTTATGAAGGTTCCGTATCTGAGGAGCAATTAAAGGAGATCAAGGGTCTGCAAATAGATGAGGCGGCAGAAGAGCTGGGGGTAAACCAGCCGCAGACAGGAAATACCATACTGATTGGGTACGCACTGGAAAAGGAAAATGACCAGCAGCAGGAAAGAAAGCTGAAAACCCATCTTCAAGAGCTGTTTTCTACGGATGAAGCGCTATATTTGAAAGGCAGCAAAAACGATATCAAGCAGGCAGAGCGGGATAAACAAACACTGGGCCTGTACATTGCTCAAAAAGCGCTTACCGAAGATCAAATTGAAGAGGTTGTGGATGATATGAGCAGGGAAGATGTTCTGGAAATGGTGAAGAAGCAGCCGGCGCTGATGAAAAATGATGCCGTAAGAAAAGCTTTGGAGAAGGACGAAAAGGCAGCTAAGAAAACGAAGAAATCCAACCAGCGCAAAGTAGAAGCCGATGATGACGACGACTATGATACGGATGACGATGATGACGCTGTCGAAAGCAAATCAAAGGCTGCTGCCCCCACATCGAAAACGGACAAGAGTAAAAAGCCGACAGCCGCACCGCAAAAAAACAACGACGATGATGGCAATGACAATGATACGGATGCAGATGATGAAGCCGAGTCTGATGATGAGGAAGAAAATGATTAAAAAGATTGACCTTTACGCAGCGTCAAAGCCTATAATCCCATTTGTAAGGAGGAAAGGATGATGGAATACACGATCAAAGAGCTGGCGGAGCTGGCCGGCATCAGTACGAGAACGCTGCGCTATTACCATCAGATCGGACTGCTTGCTCCGGCCAGGATCAGCCGGGCAGGGTACCGCATCTACGGACAAAAGGAAGTGGACGCCCTTCAACAGATTCTGCTGCAGAAGAGGATGGGAATGGGGCTTTCCCAGATCGGGAAAAGTCTGCAAATGTCCGATGAAGATAAAGTGCGTGTTATGGAAGATCACCTGAAAAGCCTTCTTACCGAAAAACAACAGCTGGAGATCATGATCGACAATGTGAACAAAACGATCAAGCGTAAGAAAGGAATGATAACCATGACAGATCAGGAAAAGTTTGAGGGCCTGAAAAGGCAGCGGATCAAGGAAAATGAAGAAACCTACGGAGCTGAAGCCAGACAGCGCTACGGCGATGCTGCCATCGATGCCAGCCAGAAGAAAATGCTGAATCTGACAGAAGAGGAATATGAGCGGATGCAGCGTTTGGAAGAGGAGATCAAAGAACGCCTTGCAGCCGCTGTGAAGGCGGGCAAGCTTCCCGCAGGCCCGGAAGGCAGGGAAATCGCGGCCCTTCATAAGCAGTGGATCTGCTGCAGCTGGCAAGACTATACCAGCAAGGCCCATCTGGGACTGGCGGAACTGTATACGGCGGACGAGCGGTTCAAGGACTACTACGACGCAAAAGTACCAGGCTGCGTCCAGTTCCTGAAAGAAGCCTTAAAAGCACACGTAAAAGAGCTGTAAAGAAAAAAGCCGGACTTCCCTTTCACCCGCTTATCGTGTAAAATGATACATGATTAAGAAAGGCGGAGTCGGCATGTATATCAAAGTAAACGGCGTCGAGCTGTTTTATGAGAAAGAAGGAAGCGGTCCTCCCCTTGTGCTGGTGCACGGAAATGGGGAGGATCATTTTATATTTGACCAATGCACAAAAGCCCTCAGCGGATCGTTCACGGTCTATCGGCCGGACAGCCGGGGACACGGAAAAAGCAGCCGGGTGCCAAAGCTTCATTATCAGGACATGGCCGATGATATGGTCTTGTTTATCAAAGAATTGGAGCTTTCTCAGCCGTTTTTTTACGGCTTCAGCGACGGAGGGATCATCGGGCTTCTCGTGGCATCTCAGCACCCGGACCTTTTGTCCCGGCTCATGGTCAGCGGAGCAAACTTAAATCCCAAAGGACTGAAAGCGCCGATCTATTGGTTTTTCCGCACGCTGTTTCTCTTTAAAAAGGATCCGGCCATGGAAATGATGCTCACCGAGCCTCATATCGGCAAAGGGGATTTGGAGCGGATTTCCATACCGGTGTGGGTCACCGCCGGGCAGAGGGATATGATTCGGGAATCCCATACCCGGGAAATCGCGGAGCAGATAGCGGATAGCAGGCTGATGCTGCTCAGCGGCCAGTCCCACGGTTCGTATGTGGTACACAGCACCAGGTTGGCCCAGATTATCAAGGAGGCAATGGAAGAAAAGTGAACAGCAATCATGAAAAATTTACAGCGCTGAAGGCAGCGTTTCCACATACCATTCCCATTCTCACCGGGTTCACGTTCCTGGGGCTGGTCTACGGAATGCTCATGGCCAGCAAGGGATACGGAGCCGGGTGGTCTCTGCTGATGAGCATGGTGGTATTCGGAGGGAGCATCCAGTATGTGGCGGTGACACTTCTCACTGCGGCCTTCAATCCGATCCAGGCGCTGATTTTGAGTCTGACCATCAATGCCAGACATTTGTTTTACGGAATCTCCATGCTGAAAAAATACAGCGGCACGGGAAAGCTGAAATATTTTTTGATCTTTGCGCTGTGCGACGAGACTTATTCCCTCACCAGCACCAAAGAGCCTCCAAAAGGCGTGAGCGCAAAATGGTTTTACTTTTGGATCACGGTTTTGGATTATGCCTATTGGGTGATCGCATCCTTTGCCGGCGGTCTTTTGGGCAGCCTTGTTAAGCTGGATCTGGAAGGGCTGGATTTCGTGCTGACAGCGTTGTTCGTGGTTTTGTTTTTGGAACAGTGGAGGGAAAAAGAAAACCGCATTCCTGCGGCGATGGGCGTGATCTGTTCGGTGATCAGCCTGGCGGTTTTCGGAGCGGATAATTTTATTATCCCGGCCATGGTCCTGCTGGCGGTCAGTCTGCTGGGCGCCAAGAGCAAACTATCAAAAGCGTATCATTTGGAAAAGACATCAGAAAAGGCAGGTGACGACCAATGACCATTCCCCAGCTTCTGATCATGATAGCGGCCCTGGCGGCAGGGGTTATGATCACCAGGTTCGTTCCTTTTGTCCTTTTCCCGGAAAACCGCAAGGTGCCCAAAACCGTGGAATATTTGGGCAGCGTGCTCCCGCCGGCGGTCATCGCGCTGCTGGTGGTCTACTGTCTGCGCAATGTGGATTTTCTTCACGCCAGCTTCGGCCTTCCGGAGATTGCGGCGATCCTGGCAATCTGCGGGCTCCATACTTGGAAGCGGAACAGTCTTCTCAGCATTGCAGGAGGAACGATCCTCTACATGGGGCTGCTGCACCTTATCGGGTAGACGCCGCATTCTTTTCTTTTCCGCGGAATTCCACGTTGGCATAGGCCTGGCCGTCCGGCCCTCGCAGAGAGATCATCCAAATGCCGGGGGCCGTTTGATAACGGAACGGATGAACCTGATCGCCGTATTTTGCAGCGGTCTTGTATTCGATGCGGCAGGTTTTGATTTGAAAGTTTTCGGGCAGGTATTCTTCTGCGATATCGATGTAGCGGGCGTTGTTGATATGATGGTTGTGATCGATGTAATGGCGGAGCACCGGCGCGGGCGCAAAGACTTTTTCGCAGGGGCCTTTGGGGACGGACACTTTCCGCGGCAGATATTCCATATCCGGGAATTTGGGATCCAGAGGCACCGTTGCCATCACATCCTTGGGCATGACGGTGGCGCCGCCTTTGTTCAGATCGATGAAAGCGCCGCCCGCATAGCTGGCGATCAAAAGCTCGCCGGCTTCATTATATATGAGGGTGTTTCGATAACCGTAAGCTGCCCGGAACTGGTAGATGGAGGTGCGGATGGTCAGCTTGTCCCCATAAAAGGCCGGCTGGAGCAGGTCGATCTGACGGGAAATGAGAAACATGGTGATGTGGTGTTTTTGGAAATATTCCGTCAGCTGTTTTTCGCTGTCCAGTTGAAAACAGCAGCAATCCTGCATAAAATCCACGGCCGCAGACAAACGCAGGGTTCCGCTTGTATCCAGATGGCTGCTGCCAACGGTTCTCGTAATTTCAAACATCGTGAAAACTCCTTTCTGACTTCACTGTCTTTTATCATACCCACCAGCACTTTTTTTGTCAAATTTGATTAAAATCAGAATTTTCTGGTTTATGTGGGACGGACAGGGTATAATGATTACTATGAAGGAGGTACTGTGCAGTGGGAAAAAAATGTTATAGATGCGGTTCGGAGAATTTGATCAAGGTAATTCCGGCCAAAGCACTGGTGATCCCGGAGCTGAAAAAGGAAGTGGAGGACGGGCTGGCGGAAGTGGATTGCGGATGCTCCGGCTTTCAGACCGGGCACCGGACCAAATGCCGGGATTGCGGCTTCATGTGGGATTACCTGACAGAGCAGCAGCTGGAACGTCAACTTGCGGAAAAGGAAAAAGAGCAGCCATGATTTGTGAGCTGCTTTTTTCGTAGCGGAACTGTTTTGTAAAAATGCCGGATCGTCAACCAAAAACACTTGACAAGAGGAAGCTTTTCCGATAAACTAACCAAGTGTCAAGCAAAAGGACTTGTCGATGAAGGGAAAACCAGTATGAAATTGGATGAAATCACACAGATCAGCCTGCTCCACGATTTTTACGGGCAGCTGCTTACAAAGAGACAACAGGAAGTCATGGAACTGTATCATGAAGAAAACTTGTCCCTTTCCGAGATTGCCCAGGAGTTTTCCATCAGCCGGCAGGGCGTGCACGACGCGCTGAAAAACGCGGAAAAAGCATTGCTGGACTATGAACAGAAATTACGGCTTGTAGAGAAGTTTCAAAAAAGCAGACAGGCCATTCATCAGATAGACGGGATCATCGATGAGATGGTGGCTGAGAGCCGGGACGAACAGCTGACCGGAAGGCTCAGGAGCATAAAAACCATCATCGATGAATTGGATCAATAGGAGGAAGCCAATGGCATTTGAAGGATTATCGGAAAAACTGCAAGGCGTCTTTAAAAATCTGAAGGGAAAAGGTTCCCTCACCGAAGCGGACATTAACGACGCCATGCGCGAAGTAAAGCTGGCGCTCTTGGAAGCGGACGTTAACTTTAAGGTGGTAAAAGAGTTCGTCCAGTCGGTAAAAGAAAAAGCTCTGGGTGAAGAGGTTATGAAGAGCCTGACTCCGGCGCAGCAGGTCATCAAAATCGTTGACCGGGAGCTGACGGAGCTGATGGGCGGAGCTGGCAGCAAGCTGACCTATTCCCCGAGAGGGTTTACGGTGCTGCTGATGGTAGGCCTGCAGGGTACCGGTAAGACGACGACCTGCGGTAAGCTGGCCAATTATTTGAAGAACAACGGCAAAAAGCCCATGCTTTGCGCCTGCGATATTTATCGTCCGGCGGCCATCGACCAGCTGGAGGTGGTGGGTAAAACGGTGGATACGCCCGTATTTACCATGCGGGACTGCAAGGAACCGGAAAAGATCGCTCTGGCTGCTATGAAAGAAGCCGAGCTGAAAGGTTATAATGTATTGATTGTCGATACGGCAGGACGGCTGCAGATCGACGAGGCTCTGATGGAGGAACTGGTTACCATCAAGAAAGCGGTTAAACCCCATGAAATTTTGCTGGTTGTGGATGCCCTTACCGGTCAGGACGCGGTCAACGCTGCCGAAGGGTTTAACGAAAAGCTGGGCATCGACGGCATCATCATGACTAAGATGGACGGCGACTCCCGAGGTGGTGCGGCCCTGTCGGCCAAAAAGGTTACGGGAAAACCGATCAAGTTCGTGGGTATGGGCGAAAAGTTCGATGCTTTGGAGCCATTCCATCCTGACAGAATGGCCAGTAGAATCCTGGGAATGGGCGATATGCTGACGCTGATTGAGCAGGCGGAGAGCAGTTATGACGATCAGCAGGCAGCTGCTCTGGAAAAGAAAATCCGCAAGAACCAGTTCACGCTGGAGGATTTCCTGGATCAAATGGGACAGATCAAAAAGATGGGCGGAATTGGCAAGCTGTTGGGCATGATGCCGGGTATGAATTCGGCGGCCATGAAAAACGTCAATATGGCTCAGAGTGAAAAAGAGTTCGTTCAAATGGAAGCAATCATTCAGTCCATGACCAAGGATGAGCGGGAGAACCCCAATATTCTCAATGCCAGCAGAAGACGCAGGATCGCGGCGGGCAGCGGCCAGCCGGTAAGTAAGATCAACACTTTGGTTAAGCGCTACACGGAAGCGAAAAAGATGATGAAGCAATTTACCGGAAAAGGCGGGAACAGCCGCATGAACCGGATGTTCCGGGGAATGTAAACGTTTAAACATGCTTAGAATTCAGGGAAATCTTGAGTTTAAAATATAAAATGAATTTTTTAGGAGGAAGAAGAAATGGTAAAAATCAGATTAAAGAGAATGGGTGCGCACAAGAAACCTTTTTATAGAGTCGTTGTTGCAGACTCCCGCAGCCCCAGAGACGGAAAGTTTATTGAGGAGATCGGCTACTACAATCCGCTGACGGATCCGGCTGATATCAAAATCGATGAAGAAAGAGCGAAAAAATGGTTAGGTGACGGCGCCCAGCCGACGGATACCGTCAGAAGCCTGTTCAAAAAGACCGGCATTTTATAAGAAAGCGGTGAAAGTTGATGGTAGAATTGGTTAGCGCAATTGCGAAGTCACTTGTTGACAATCCTGATGCTGTAGAGGTTACGGAATCCGCAGCAAGCAAGACCACTGTGATCCAGCTTAAGGTCGCGCCTGAAGATATGGGCAAGGTCATCGGAAAGCAGGGAAGGATCGCCAAAGCGCTCCGCACGGTCGTCAAGGCTGCGGCAACAAAGGCAGGAAAAAAAGTCGTAGTTGAAATCGTTCAATAATGACAGATTGCAAATCGCAAAGATAAGGCACATCCTCCCGCAGGCGGGAGGATGTGCTTCAATTATATTAGGCGCCTGCTTATCGGATGACGGGTTAAGGCAGCCTCAGCAGTCTGGGCCCCGGAGGGCTTGCAAGAGAGGAATCGCCATTTTTTCGAAAAGATAGGAAAAAATTTGAGAAATTTACGCATTTTTCAACGGTTGAACGGCTTCGAACTGGAGCCGAAGGAGATGCGGCCGCTTTCCCGCAGAATGAAGGCCCGCAACCCCACAAATTTGCGTAAAAAATGAAAAATCTCATGATAATTTTCCGGGCTCCGGGCTCCAGGCCCCGGCCCCGTGCCACACCGGACCGGCCCCCCCGGGCCGGGGGCCAAATCCCAAACTGAGAGCCCCGGGCAAATAATACCAACCACAACATTTTAAAAGGAGAGACATGGAGAAAATCATCATTGGAAAAATTGTCAACGCAGTGGGACTGAAAGGCGAAGTGAAAGTCTACTGCTATACAGACAGAAAAGAGCGCTTTGAAGAGCTGGAGCGGGTATACGTGGAAGACACACCATACCCCATCGCAAACGTCCGCTACCAAGCCAACGTGGCGATTCTGAGACTTGAGGGCATCGACGACCGCAATCAGGCAGAGGCCCAGAAGGGAAAAAATGTATCCATCCTGGAATCCGATTTGGAACGGCTGCCAGAGGACACATATTATGTGCGGGATCTTTTGGGGATCGCTGTAGCTGACGAAGAAGGCCGCGTCTTGGGCAGCCTATCAGACGTGGTGCAAAGCAGCGCACAGGATCTATACGAAATCAAGCTGGAAAGCGGAAAGAAGATTTTGCTGCCCGCGGTTAGGGAATTTGTTCTTTCCGTCGATATGGAAAACAGAACTATGAACGTCAAATTGCCGGAAGGCCTTTTGGACCTGTAGAGGAGCGTTATGAAGATAGATGTTTTGACCCTTTTTCCGGAGATGTTTACTGCCGTAACTGACAGCAGCATCCTGGGGAAAGCAGGTGAAAAAGGTCTGCTGGATATCCGGCTGACCAATATCAGAGATTACAGTACGGACAAGCACCACAAGGCGGATGACTACCCATTCGGCGGCGGAGCAGGCATGGTCATGCTGGCCGACCCGGTTTTTCGAACTATGGAAGCGATCGGAGCCAGTGGAAAAAAGACTATCTACATGTCCCCGCGGGGGAAGATGCTGGACCAGAATATGATCCGCAACCTGGCTGGAGAAAAGGAACTAGTCATTCTCTGCGGCCACTATGAAGGCGTAGACCAGCGGATTTTGGATTATTGGAATATGGAGGAGATCTCCATCGGCGACTATGTTCTCACAGGGGGAGAACTGCCCGCCATGGTATTGATCGATTCAGTTGCCAGAATGATTCCGGAGGTCTTAAAGAGCAGCCATGCGGCGCTGGATGAATCCATCTATTCCGGACTTTTGGAGTATCCTCAGTACACCAAGCCGAGAGAATACCGGGATTTACCGGTGCCGGAAGTTCTGGTAAGCGGGGATCATAAAAAAATCCATCTTTGGAAATTCGAACAATCCCTGCTGTTGACAAAAGAGCGGAGGCCTGATCTTTTTGATCAATTTATAGAAGGGAAACCTCAACTATCAAAAGAGGAGAAGAAAATCTTAGAGAAAATATTGGAATTACACACCTAGTACATTGAAAGAAATATGTATTTAGTGTAAAATGTACTAGTGGAGAGAGATTATGGCGAAAAAAAATAGGAAACCTATATATATCTTTATTCTTGCACTGATCATACTATATGTTGTTATTTACATCATTCCTAAAGTAACGGGCGTTTTTGAAACTACAGAAACGCTCAAGGCCGGCACCCTGCAGGTGACAGAAGAGGCAACCTGTTATTTTGTCAGGGAGGAAACGGTATATGAAGCGGGAAGCGCAGGAAGCCTCGATTACCTGATCGATGAGGGTACACATATCAGGAAAGGCACCAAAGTCCTCAAACTTACGGAGGATAAGGCCAAAAGCGAGGAAGAGACAACCGATAAGTCCGATTACAAGGATATCATTACCAGGCTTTCGGATTATGTGGTGCGGTCTGCGGACTGCAAAGCCCAGTCCAGCGGCATACTCAGTTATTACATCGATGGATACGAACATTATTTTTCTCCCAGCACCATGGACGAGCTGAAGTATGAAAAAGTGGAGGACCTGAAAGTAAAAGCAAAAGACACAAAAAGAAAAAGTACTCTGGAGCGTGAACCAATTTTTAAAATCTGTGATAACGACAACTGGTATATGGTCTGCTGGGTGGAAGCTGCCAGCATAGCCAAATACCAAGAGGGAAAAGCGGTAACGATCCAGCTGCCGGAAGGGGATGTGCAGGCTACTGTCCGCAGCATCAAAGAGGACGGAGATCGATGGAGAATTATCTTCCGTTCTAATCGCTATTATGAAGCTTTTGCTAAGAGTAGAGTTGAAGAAGCAACGATTGTTTCCCAGGACTATAACGGATTGATCGCCAAGAGCAAAAGCATTACTACAAAAGACGGAAAGCCGGGGGTGATGGTCAGACAGACCAGCGGTGAATACGCCTTTACACAGGTAAAGGTCATTGCCAGCGATGGAGAGTATACTGTGCTGCAGGATGTTTCCTTTATCGATGAAAACGGCAATTCCGTAAATACCGTCAATGTTTACGATGAAATATTGAAGAATCCCGGAAAGGGAACTTGATGAGGAGATGTGAGCATGCAAAGGATTAAAGAGAATATTGCCAAGATTAACGGGTTGAAAGCTGCTGCTGCTGAAAAGACCGGACGCAGCGGTGATGATATTCTGCTGGTGGGAGTGACCAAAACCCGATCTGCAGATGAGATCAACGAGGGTATCGATGCGGGGCTGACCGATATCGGAGAAAACAAAGTTCAGGAAATTATGGATAAATACGACTTTGTAAAGCCTGTCAGATGGCATATGATTGGACATTTGCAGACAAACAAGGTAAAATATATTATTGATAAGGTTTCGATGATCCATTCGGTGGATTCGTACAAGCTGGCGGAAGAAATCAATAAAAGGGCGGGTCAGCATGGTATTACTATGGATATCCTGATTCAGGTCAATTCCGCACAGGAAGAAAGCAAGTTCGGTATTTCCATGGATGAAACCGAAGAATTGATCCGGACAATTATAGAAAATTGTGCCAACATTCGGATCAGGGGACTGATGTGCATCGCGCCTTTTGCAGAGGACCCAAACGATGTGCGCATCTATTTTGCGGAAGTAAAACGATTATACGATCAATATGGAAAAATCGATCACGAAAGGCTCGACTTCCAATACCTTTCCATGGGAATGTCTCATGATTTCGAGGCTGCCATTCAGGAGGGTTCGAATCTGATTCGTGTGGGAACAGCCATTTTTGGCGAAAGAGATTACAGCAAACAGAAATAACGGGAGGTTGTTATGGGAATTTTAGGAAAATTTAAAGATCTGGTAGGAATTGAAGACTACGATGAGGATGAGGAGTATGAAGAAGTGCAGCCAGTGTCAAAGGCGGCTGAGAGAAGGCCGGCGGAGAACCGGACATCCTTCTCGGCACCAAGACCCGAGCCGCATAATGACGGAAAGGTCATCCCAATGCAGAATCGGACGGTCAGCGCGATTACAAGTGCCTTCAAACTGGTGGTAATTGAACCTTCCGGCTTTGATGAATGCCCCAAATTAGTGGACAGCTTGAAGAGCAAAAAACCGATCATTATCAATCTGGAACGGATTGAATCCGATACAGCGAGAAAGATTTTTGACTTTCTCAGCGGCGCTACATATGCGCTCAATGGTAATGTTCAAAAGGTTGCAAACAATATTTTCGTCTTTGCACCTGAAAATGTGGACATCGCCGCGGGCGTAGACCACAAGGGCTTTTCATTCGATAATGACAAGAAGAACAGTAATCCCTGGAAATAATGGAGGTGCGGTATGATTTCCCCTTTAGAAATACAGGAAAAAGAATTTTCAAGAGGACTTAAAGGCTTTAAAGAAGATGAAGTAAATGAATTTTTAGATCAGATTACATTGGATTTGGAACATTTGCTGGAGGAAAACCGCCAGCTGAAGGCGGAAAAACAGCAGATGGAAGAGGATTTAAAAAAGTATCAAAGCTCTGAGGGCGCTGTACTGCAGACCTTGGAGACCGCTAAAGCGCTCATGGGAGAACTTTCTGCCAGCGCGGAAAAGCGGGCGCAAATTCTGCTGAAAAATGCCGAGCTGGATGCTCAGCGGATGCAGCGGGAGGCAAAAGAAAACATCGAACGCATGCAGGAGGAAAACGCAGTGCTTCGCAGCCGCTTTACCAGCTTCCAAAAGCGGTACAAGCGGATGTTGGAAGAAGAACTGCAGCGCTTTGACAGTTTGGCGTCAGAGCTGTTCCCGGAGCTGGAAGTGAGCGATCTTTCCGATCTGCCGGAAGCGGCTCCCAAGCAGAGGAAGACCAGCAGGTCGGGAAAGCCCAATATCGACCCCAATGACAGAAAAAAGACCATGGTCCATATAAAATAAAAGACAGGAGGCGGGGCAGATCATGCCCCGTAATTTTTACATGTATTATATTCTGATTGCGGCGATTATCATACTGGATCAGATCGTCAAAAAAGTTGTGACTTCTTTCATGGCCTTGGGAGAATCGATTCCAGTACTAAGTCAAGTGTTTCATATCACTTATATCCGAAATCAGGGAGCAGCCTTCAGCCTGATGGAAGGGTTTCGCGGTTTTCTGATATTGCTGCCGACGGTTCTGATTCTGGCAGTCCTCATCTATATCTTTAAGAAGAGAAAACGTGCCCATCCGCTGCTTTTGACATCGCTTTCCTTTATCGCCGGAGGCGGACTGGGCAATGTGATCGACCGAGCGGTCTTTGGCTATGTGGTGGATTTCTTGGATTTTCGTGTTTTCCCGGTATTCAATGTGGCGGATATTTTCGTCTGTCTGGGCTGCGGCCTCTTGATCATCTACATTATTTTTATCGACGGAAAGAGAGAGCATGGAAAAGGAAACGATCTACAAAGTAAAAATCGAAAAGAAGCAGCAAGGGACCAGAATTGATTTGGTACTTTCTCTGGCTCTGCCCCAAATCTCCAGGAGCTATTTGCAAAAGCTGATTGGTTCGGGAGCTGTAACCATAGACGGGACGGTCTGCGGGAATAAAAAATGCAAGGTAGAGGAGGGACAGGAAGTTGTGATCATCCTGCCCGAGCCCCAGCCGCTCAATGTTGAGGCAGAGGATATCCCGCTGGATATTGTTTATGAGGATGAAGACCTTTTAGTGGTCAACAAACCCAAAGGCATGGTGGTGCATCCTGCAGCAGGAAACGAATCGGGCACGCTTGTTAATGCTGTCCTCTACCATTGCATGGGAAAGCTGTCATCGATCAATGGCGTTATACGGCCGGGAATTGTACACCGGATCGATAAGGATACCAGCGGCCTTTTAATGGTGGCAAAAAACGATGCGGCACATGTCACTTTGGCTGAACAGCTGGCAAAGCATAGTATCACCAGAGCCTATAATGCCATTGTTTATCATAACTTTGCCCAGGACCAGGGAACGGTAGATGCCCCCATTGGGCGGGATCCAAAGAATCGTCTGCGGCAGGCCGTGACGGAGCAGAATTCCAAGCGGGCGGTAACCCATTTTCGCGTGCTGGAGCGATTCGGCAGGTTCACCCATATTGAGGCGAGGCTGGAGACCGGGCGTACCCACCAGATTCGGGTGCATATGGCTTACATGAAACACCCCCTTTTGGGTGACGGGGTCTATGGGCCTGCCAAGAATTCCTTCGGCGTCCAGGGGCAGATGCTCCATGCAAGATTGCTGGGTTTTGTCCATCCAAGGACTGGGACTTACATGGAATTTGAAAGTCCTCTGCCCGATGAATTTGAACAGATTTTAGAAAAATTGAGACGGAGCGTATAGAATGAAGAAATTGCGTTTTAAACCGGGAACCATGCTCAATCCAGTGCCGGTGGTCATGGTCTCTTGTGCCAGCGGCAGCGAAAAAAATATTATTACGGTCGCCTGGACCGGTATTGTCAATTCAGAGCCGCCCATGACCTATGTTTCAGTGAAAAAAGAGCGGCATTCTCACCGATTAATCAAAGAAAGCGGTGAATTTGCCATTAACCTTTGCACGGAAAAGCTGGTTTTTGCCACCGATTACTGTGGTGTTAAATCCGGCCGTGATGTGGATAAATTCAAGGAACAGAAGCTGACGGCCCTTGACGGTGAGAAGATCAGCTGTCCAGTCATTGCCCAATCTCCGGTTAATTTGGAATGCAAGGTTAAGGAAATTCACGAATACGGCAGCCACGATATGTTTGTGGCCGAAATCGTCAATGTCCGCGCTGATGATGGGCTGATGGATGAGAAGGGCAGACTGCGGCTGGATCAGGCTGGTCTGGTATGCTATAACCACGGCGAATATTTTGCCTTGAAAAGACAGCCGCTTGGTAAGTTCGGCTACTCGGTAATGAAAACTAAGACGAAAAAGCGGTTGGCGGGAGAGGCACGCAAGCAGCATTTTCGAAAAAAAAGATAGGGACCTGGGGAAGATGCAGAGCCCTATCCATTGATCAATAGGGATGGATCAAGTATCTTCAGAAGACTTGGGATCTTCTTGTTTCTCATCTTTGATCGAACGCAGGCAGCTCTCACAGATATATCCCCCTTTGAATGCGAAATTGTGGTACAGCTGTCCGCAAAGAGTACAAGGTTCCGCTTCTGAATTCTCTTTTTTGATTTTGTTTTCTATTTTTGTTTTGTCCATAACCTTTCCTCCTTTGTGAAACGAGCTGAAATCGTGGAACATGGAGTCAAGAGCGGGTAGTACATATATAATAAAACAATCTCTTGTGCAAAGCAATCGATTTTGTTAAATTTTAACAAAAAGAGCATAAAATGTAATATTGTAGGATAAAAGGAGACGCCATGTATCAAAAGTTTCAGTTAAAAAAGGCGCAGGAACCGGATGGAGCTATCATCGGATACCATTGGCCGCGGGAAAATCCTTCCCATACAGTCTGCATCGTTCATGGAATCGGCGAGTATGCAGGCCGGTATGATCGGGTCGCGACCAGGATGAATGAGGCTGGATTTGCCGTTTTGTCTATGGATCTTAGAGGGCACGGCAAATCCTTTGGCAAACGGGGCCATTGTGCGCCCAGGCAGGAGGTGCGGGCGGATCTGGATGAACTGATCGCCTGTGCGCGTAAGCGGTATCCCCAAGCCCCCGTCATTTTGTACGGGCATAGCATGGGCGGCAATCTTGTTTTGGATTACCGAAAGGGTGGAGCGCTCAATTTTGTCCCTGCGGCATTTATTGTCTCCGCGCCATGGGTGGAACTGGTCCGTGCGATTCCGGCACCGCTGTATGCGGCCGTTAAGCTGTTGTCCCGAATCGATCCTCACTTTGCAATTCCTTCGGGTGTGTCGGCAAGTGATCTGGGTCATCGCAACTCGGTTGGCGATTATGAGAAGGATCCGCTGGTCCATAAAAAGATTACAGCCCTTTGCGCTGTGGAAGGGTTCGATATTGGAGCAAAGCTGGCAAAAGGAGCTTTGCCTGATAACGGAGGAGCTGCAGGAAAGCCGATGCTGCTGATGCATGGAACGGACGATAAAGTATGCAGCATAAACGGCAGCAAAAAAATTGCTGCCGTGGAAGACTGTGAATACGTAGAGTGGCCCGGACTATATCATGAGATTCATAATGGAGGAGCAGATAGTACGGGCGATGAAGTTATCGAGAAGATGATTCGCTGGATTGGGGAACTTTCGGTGTAACATAGACCGTGCGGTTGTGGGTGAAAATCACCATGCCGGGTTTTGCTCCAGCAGGTTTCTTTACGTAGCGGACCTGGGTGTAATCCACAGGCACGTTTTCGGACGCACGTCCTTTGCTGTGATAAGCAGCGATGGCTGCAGCGTCGAAGATCGCTTCTTCGGTCAGCAGGCGGTCATCTGTAAATACAATAACATGGGAGCCGGGAATATCTTTGGTATGAAACCAATAGTCCTTAGGCCCGGCCATTTTAAAGGTAAGAAGATCGTTTTCCTTGTTGTTGTGTCCGGCCAGAACGCGAAATCCATCCTCCGTAATATACTGGAAAGGCTGAGCCTTTCCTTTTTTCTTGGGTGCACCGCTGGTCTTGCGCTTTCTGAGGATACCCGACTCAACCAGCTCTTCTCGGATACTGTCCACCTCTTCTACTGTCAATGCGTTTTCCAAAAATGCGGCTACCGATTCCAAGTAAGCGATTTCCTGATCCGTCTCTTCCATTTGAACCTTTTTTTCCTTAACTGCGGTTTTGGCTTTGCCATACTTTTTAAAATAGCGCTGGGCATTTTTTGGCGGAGCATATTTGGGGTCCAGGGGTATGTCTACTTGACTGCCGTCGTAATAGTTGGTCACGGTTACAGCGTCGGCTCCAGGACGGATTAAATGGATATTGGCAGTAAGCAATTCGCCGTAAAGTCGATACTTATCAGAATTTTCTGCTTTTATCAGGTCTTCGCCCAGCCGCTGCCGCTTTAGGTATAATTTGTCCAGAGCCGCGTTCAGCGTTTTTTCCAGATCAGCGGCTTTCTGTTTGACCCGATTGGAGGACTGCTTGTGGACAAAATAGTAATCCAGGGCCTGGCTCACTGTGTCAAAATTCAGGCTTTCCGGATATAAGGATAAAGGTATAACATGAAAGTCGCCCGGGCTTTTATCCTCTTTTAAATAAACCACAGGTGTTAATCGGCCCTGATTCAAAGCCTCTTTAATTTCGTTCAGTCTGGTATAGAGGTCAGGACCGTCGGCCAGGAACTGAGCCGCTGCAGGGGAAATACCGCCGATGGATGCCAGCAGCGACTTGGGATCTTTATCCAAAGATGCTGCCTGGCCGGGCGTAATTTCCTTGAACGGAATCTTATTTTGCAGCGGAGGATATTCATAAAGCTTGCCCGGAAGGATCTGCCGGGCACGATTAACATCAATGGAAACCCGTTTAATGCTGTCCATGATTTTCCCCGTGCTTAGGTCAATCAGTATGATATTGCTGTGTTTGCCCATGATCTCAAAGATCAACTTTTTATTAACAGAAAAGCCCAGTTCATCGATGGTCTCAAGCTGGAATTCAATGATTCGCTCACAATCCTTTTGGGCAATATCCGTGATGCGCCCACCCTGCAAGTGCTTTCTTAGGAACATGCAAAATGGTAGCGGGGCCGGGGGATTAGGAGGGTTTTCTTCAATCAGATGGATACGGGCATGGTTGCTGCTGGCCGATGCGTACAGCCTCCGGTTTCCCTTTTTTGTGTGAATATGAAAGACCAGCTCATCGGATTCAGGCTGGTAAATTTTTTCAATCTTCCCCATAAGCAGGGTGTTTTTCAATTCTTGTGCCACCGCGCAGGTGACAATTCCGTCAAATGCCATAGTTTTATTACCTCATTCGTTTTATTGCGTTTATATGTTCATGTGTACCAGAAGTCGGATTAATCACAGTTTAGACTGGCGCACACGCTGAAACTTACTCGACGTAGCTCGTAAGTTATAGTATAATGATATATTATCATAGTTTTGAGGAACTGAGGAGAATAAATTAGATGATAAAAAGTATGACAGGCTTCGGGAGGAGTGAACATTCGGACGGAAAGAGGAGCATTACCGTTGAAATTAAATCGGTTAACCATCGTTATGGGGATATCAGCGTCAAGATGCCCAGACGGTACTCTTTTGCGGAAGAGAAAATTAAAAATACGGTAAAGAAAACGGTGAGTCGGGGTAAGGTGGACGTTTCGGTGATTGTGGAAAATCTCACCGAAGACGATATGACCGTTAAGCTCAATACAATGGTTGCCAAGCAATATGTGGACAATCTGGGTGAGCTGCAGGGAACGTTCGGACTGAGCGGGGAGATAACTCTGCAATTTCTGGCTACGCTTCCGGATGTCATGAAAGCAGTCCCGGACGTTGAAGATGAGGATGAGGTCTGCAGGGCCATTCAGGTTCCGCTGAAGCAGGCGGTGGAAAATCTGGATTATATGCGGACGATCGAAGGGGAAAAGCTGGCGGAGGATCTGCTCAAGCGGGGCGATTTTATCCGCAGTCTGGTAAAAAAGATCGAAGAACGTTCGCCTTTAGTAACGGAAGCCTATTCGGAAAAACTGAGAGAGCGGATTAAGGAATTGATTGGAAATCATGTGACAGTTCCCGAAGACCGCATTTTGCTGGAAGCGGCGATCTTTGCTGATAAATGCAGTATTACGGAGGAGCTGGTTCGTCTGGACAGCCATATGATCCAGCTGAAACGGATTTTGGAAAAGAGCGATCAGCCTGCCGGCAAGAAGCTGGACTTTCTGGTTCAGGAAATGAACCGAGAGGCCAACACGATCGGTTCCAAGGCCAATGATATCGAAATCACCAATTTCATGCTGGAGATCAAAAGCGAAATTGAGAAAATTCGCGAACAGGTTCAGAACATCGAATAGCGTACATAGAGGGTTAGAATTTGGAGAAGTTGGCGAAAATTTAAGTTGATAGCCTTTTTCCACCATGTTATAATCAATAGTTGCATAACAAGTAAGGAGAAGCAAATGCACAAAGGAAGATTGTTTGTAATTTCCGGGCCTTCCGGTGCGGGAAAAGGGACGATATGTAAAGAAATTCTGGAAAACGAAAACATACGGCTTTCGGTTTCCATGACTACTAGAGAACCCAGAGCCGGAGAAATGCACGGAGTCAATTATTTTTTCGTTAATGAAGAAGAATTTAAACGGATTATCGAGGAAAGAGGATTCCTGGAATACGCCCAGGTATACGGCAACTATTACGGAACTCCCAAGATGGAAGTTATGGACATGATGAACGACGGCATCGATGTTGTCCTGGAAATCGATATTCAAGGAGCGCTGCAGATCAAGGAAGCGTATCCGGAAGCAGTCTTTATCTTTATTCTGCCGCCGTCAATGGCAGAGCTGAGAAAGCGGATTACCGGCCGGGGATCGGAGACGGAAGAGTCTCTGGAGCGAAGACTGGGCGAGACGCTGAAAGAGATTTCTTACATCGATAAATACGATTACTGTGTTATCAACGGAGAACTCAAGGAAGCGGTCGACCGGGTGGCGGCGATCATCATGGCCGAGCATTCCAGAGTTTCGGAAGATGTATATAAGATCATAGAACGATATAAGGAGGAGATTTGAATGTTATACCCATCCATTAATGAGATAAGAAAAAAAGCGGACAGCAGATATACGCTGGTGATTTTGGCTGCTAAACGGGCAAGGGATATTATTGAAGGCAAGCCCAAACTGACGGAAGTGGATATTGAGAAGCCTGTATCCATCGCCGCCAATGAGATCGCAGAGGATTTGATTACCTACCGAAGAGAAGAACTGTAAAACCGTATGAATGCAGAAAATGGGGCCGCCCAATGAAGACAAGACATTTGCTTCCTTGGGCGGCTCTGTTTTTTTTGCGGCGGCTGATGTGCATCTTTTATACGAATCACGATCAAAATATCCTGTTTTATTTATGGTAAACTAATGGGCATAAGGGCTCCTTTGCAACGCTGCAAAAAAACAATTTCTTCATTTTGTTGCAAATACAGACAAAATGTTGCAGATTCCGGTCAGACAACGCACTCTTTTTGTGGAAAAATAGATTCAACAAGATATAAGGAAAGGAGTTGTTGCTGAATGAACGGAAAATACATACCTATAAAAACGAGAAAAGAAACAAGTAAAGTCTATTTGGATGAGATCATCTACATTGAAAAAAATTTGAGGAAAACACTTCTGATTACAGAGAGCAGGACTGTTGCGATTTATTGCGATATGGCCTCGATGAAACAATATACCGATGAGCGTTTCATGGACTGCCACAGAAGCTATCTCTTCAATATGGACAAAATTATTCGAATGTCGGACCAAACCATCTACATGGAAAATGGCGATCAAGTGTTTTTAGGGCGGGAAAGTTTCCGCAGAGGCCGCCGTGCCTTCGATCGCTATTTAGAACAACAAAAAAATAGGGAAAATCAAGAAAAAAACTTGTAATTTCAACGCATTTATAGTATAGTTATCTGTGGTCTGGCTAAATAATTGGGACAGACTGAAATTTTTATGAAATACGCACACCGTAATCACCTGGCAGAGGGTGCCGGCCAGTCCGGTTTCTTTCAGGAAAACATACGGTGGAGGCAGAAAACCAGGAGGAAAATGACATGGCAGTAATTTCAATGAAACAATTACTTGAAGCAGGTGTACACTTTGGACACCAGACGAGAAGATGGAACCCGAAAATGGCTCCGTACATCTTCACAGAAAGAAACGGAATTTATATCATCGACCTGCAGAAAACAGTAAAGAAGATCGATGAAGCTTATGAGTTCATGAAGGAAGTTGGAGCATCCGGCAAGCCAGTTCTGTTCGTCGGCACAAAGAAGCAGGCGCAGGCTGCGATCGTAGATGAAGCAAAGAGATGCGGACAGTTCTACGTCAACCAGAGATGGCTGGGCGGCATGCTGACCAACTATAAAACCATTTCCGCCAGAATTAAGAGACTCCGTGACATCCAGGCAATGGAAGAGGATGGAACCTTTGAGAAGCTGTCCAAGAAGGAAGTCGGCAAACTGAGACTGGAACTTGAAAAGCTGGAGAAATTCCTCGGCGGCATCAAGGATATGAAGGGAATGCCGGGAGCATTATTTATTGTAGATCCGAAGAAGGAAAGAATTGCGGTAAGAGAAGCCAGAATTCTGGGAATTCCGGTTATCGGTATTGTTGACACCAACTGCGACCCGGACGATGTGGACTATATCATTCCGGCCAACGACGACGCCATTCGTGCGGTAAAACTCATTGCAGGAAAAATGGCGGATGCTGTGATTGAAGGCAAACAGGGTGAAAGCTTTGATGAAGGTGAAACAGAAGGTTCGACCGAAGCCGCTGCTCAAGAAGTTCCTGAAGAAGAAGCAGAAGCAAAGGCTGAAGAAACTGCAGAATAATCGAGGAGGATATAAATATGGCTGTAACAGCACAATTAGTAAAACAACTGCGTGAAATGACGGGCGCAGGTATGATGGACTGTAAAAAAGTTCTGGTAGAAACAGACGGCGATATCGACAAGGCTGTTGAACTGCTGAGGGAAAAAGGTCTTGCAAAGGCTGCGAAAAAGGCAGGAAGAATTGCCGCAATGGGTCTGGTTAAGACTGCATTTGCCGCAGACGGAAAAGCAGCGGCGATTGTAGAGGTTAACTCTGAAACCGATTTCGTTGCTAAAAATGAGGATTTTGTAAAATTTGTAGATACTCTGGCTCAGATGGCTCTGGAAAACGATGCGGCTGATCTGGATGCGTTTATGGCTCTGCCCTATGAAGGCGAAGGCACGGTGCAGGACGCTCTGAACAATAAGATCGCTACTATCGGAGAGAATATGAACATCAGAAGGTTCCAGAAGCTGGCTGCACCGGGTGTTGTTT
The DNA here is from genome assembly GCA_902363595.1 of Clostridia bacterium. Lineage (GTDB taxonomy): Bacteria > Bacillota > Clostridia > Peptostreptococcales > Anaerovoracaceae > Hominibacterium > Hominibacterium faecale. The sequence continues at coordinate 399,795 of CABJAP010000002.1, forward strand.
ATACCGGATATATCCACGGCGGCGGAACTATTGGTGTCATCGTTGGTCTAGAAACAGAAGCGACGGCTGAAGAAATTGCAGTTACTGGTAAAGACGTTGCAATGCAGGTAGCGTCCATGAATCCGAAATTCCTGGACGAAACTCAGGTTGATCCTGCTTGGCTGGAATCGGAAACTGAAATTGCAAAGCAGCAGCTGCTCAACGAAGGCAAAAAGCCGGAGCTGCTGGATCGAATCATTCCGGGAAAAATCAAAGCCATCCTCAAAGAAGTATGTCTGGTTGACCAGAAATTCGTTAAGAACAGCGATCTGACGGTCGCTCAGTATGTTACGGAAGCTGGAAAAGAGCTGGGCAAGGATATGAAGGTTGCTGAGATGGTTCGTTTTGAAGTAGGCGAAGGCATCGAGAAGAAGGAAGAGGATTTTGCGGCTGAGGTTGCGGCCCAGCAGGCTGCGGCAGCGAAGAAATAGCTAAATCAAGGAACGTAATATAAGCGTTAATCTATTAAAATAGAACACTTGAAGGGCTTTAAAGGCTCCAAGTCATGGATTATACTATGAGTTGGAAATTTTGAAGCCCTTTTTTGTGTTTTAAATTTCCGTTTAATACCGTCTAATATTGCTTAATACCATATAGTTTTGAGTAAAATGAATTTTTTAATCTGCGGCGAATAATGTACAAATCATGCGTTTTAACACTAAACTTTAATTACTGATATAGATGCAAATTCTACTTTGGTTTTATATCAGTAATTAACCGAAATGATAGTAGAAAGGGAACAGGCCTATTGTATCAAAGAAAACCTTACGCAGGAGGATTTGATTCGTATCAAGCAAACCTTTGACTTGATGAATCTAACAAAGGAGCAGCGTGAGCGCTATCTTACAGCTGGCAAAATACGTTGTAATGAGAAAACCAAAAAAGAAGAAATTCTATATCCTGACGATATCCTTCGTAATGGATGCATTCTTGACTATGCAAAGACGCTCCTGTCGGTAAAGAATCCGCAGGTGGTCGAAAAGGGATATCAGTTGTTAGAGCTTTTAAACCCGCTGGCGGAGAGGAAAAAGACCAAGAAGGAGCTGCAAGCTGCTGGGAAATACACCGATCTACGAATTGTTTCCGGAAGAGGATTTTCGCGGCACATTTGAGGACGATCTTTGTGATGATATGGCCTGGCGGGAGCGATACTATTTCGCAAAACCGGTGACCGGTATGCCGGGTACCTGGGAGGAGGACCTGCAAGGGGCGCTGTATCAAGCGTACCGGCAGATTTTATATCAGAAAACCATTGTACAAATTTGTGAGAAGTATCCGCAGGAACTCTTGCGGGAATTATCCCAGGACGAGAGAAACAGGATAGAGGAACTTGTGCGTAAAGTAGAAGACAAAGAGCAAGAGCCGCAGCCGGACTTTGCCAGCTTTCAAAAAGAAAAGCAAGGCGTTTTGGAGACAGGTGAGGGGAAGATTGAAGTCCGTTCAAGAGAAGGGTAGAACGATAGGAAATACCGCCTAACAGGAAAAACAATTCATAAAGCGTAAAGTTGTTTTCCTTGTAGGGGATTGCCAGAATATGTTAAGATATAGGCAAGGCTTCAAACGATAATTGAGCCGCCTGAATTACAACAAATTTAAAGTAACAGTCGTTACAATACCGATTAGCAGAATATATTGGGGAGAAAAACGATGGCTCCATCTGAATTTAAAACAACCGGCAGTTTGATAACAGCGCTGTTTGAACGATACAAAACTAATATGCAGCAGATCGCCACTGGGATTTTAAGGGATGTCAATGAAGCGGATGATGTGGTGCAGGATGCGATGGTTAAAATCATAAAAAACATCCATATGGTTGACGATATCGATTCCAGACGATGCGCCAACTTTGTTTATACGATCGTAAAAAACACGGCACTCGATGTTTTTCGAAAAAAACAAAAAGAAATGGAGCAAATGGTCACAAATGATGTTTCCGAGTTCGTTAATATAATAGGGGAAGAAATCGACTTTGACGTTTTTGAGCCCGATTATGGATTTAGTGAAGGGATGCAGGAATATTTATCACAACTCAAAGAAATGGATAAGGATATCATCTGCCTGCGATATGGAAATGATTTTAGCGATGAAGAAATCAGTACGCTATTAGGGATAGGACCCGATGCCGTGCGAAAACGCCTGTCCCGAGCCAGGACACATCTGGCGGAAATTATAAAGGAAAGGGGGAAAGCAAATGGATAACGAAGAGAAGAAAGCCGAAGAACTCTTGCAGCTTCTGGGAGAAGAATTGGCAAAGAGCAGAGAAAAAGCAATGGAGCCGGAAGAGCAGCCAGAGAGAATCAATACCGATTGCAGGGCCAGATAGAACCAAGAAGCGGAGACGGCATCTGCGCCAGATCTGCGCCATATTCCTATGCGGGATTCTGCTTGCGACGGGTATTACGACGGTTTCTTCTGACGCAGTACGCGCAAAACTGTTTGGGTTTTTCTTTGAGGATAAGGCAGGTTATAGTGATTTGAGCCGAATAGAGCCAGTGGAGGCGAAAATTCTTTATCCGACGTATTTGCCCGAAGGTTATGAGAAAGTTTCCGAAGAGGATATTGGAATTGGGACAGAACTTATTTATGGGAACGAAGAGGGGGATGCGATTCATCTGTTACAAATCACGGATTCTGATATGGAGGAATCCTTTGACACGGAAAGCACAGAGAAGAAATCCTGTATTGTCGGCGATTGCCAAGGCTACTACTTGGATTCCGGCGGGACGCACGTTTTGATTTGGGAGAAAAACGGGGTGTACATGAAAATCACTGCCACTTTAGATGAGGAAACGATGGTGCGTATTGGAAGCAGTCTAAAATAATTTTTAATTTTTTTCATGATTCGGTCACAAATCACCACTTGTATTTCGTTTATATAGTATAAGACGAAATCGGGAGGTGATTTTTTATGAGAAGAATATGTTTACTGGTAGTTGCTCTTATGTGTGTATTTGTTTTTTCTATAAGTTCTTGTTTTGCGGTAGTGGATGGAGTGCCTGTGGAGGAGGTCGATACGGCAGGTACAATTGATGTTGATTCTTCGGGACAGGAAATTGTTCCATTTTATGTATCAGCAGCTTTTGCTACGGCAGGTTTCTCAATTAAGGGGGATAAAGCTATTTGTTTTGCGGAAGTTGCAGCGCGGAAATCCGGAAGTATTACTTCTGTTAAAGGGAAGATACAGGTAATTAATTCCAGTGGAAAAAGTATCAAAACTTATGACCAGTATTTGGACAGAGTAGGGACGGTATTTACTTTTAAGAAGAGTTTTAAATTGACAAAAAAGGGCTCTTATTATATGAAAGCGACACTGTATTGCTATAAAGATGGCGTAAAAAAAGATACCATAACGAAAAAGACTGCGATTAAAAGCTATAATTAGAATTTATCAATATGAGTTCAAATTAGTATTTAATAATATAAAGAAGGGGGGCGTATATAAAATAATTGCTGTTCAATTGTTGCAAAGGATTATAAAAGGAAGGGATGTGTTTATATGATTTATAATAACAGAAGAAGGTCAATTCGATTCATTAGTTTAATTACAATTATTTTCATTATTATGATGGCAGTATGTACTGGAAATGCAATGGCAGCAAGCAAATCAATGCATAAAAAGAATAAACATTTGATAGCTGTTCCTAATGGTGGTTGGGTAACAATTAATACGTCTACAGGTGTGACAGAAACGTATTCCGATAGTGGTTCTAAACGAAATTTTACTAAACACCATCTAGATGTATTATTTACAAGCCCAAATGCGGCAACAGTAACTAAAAAATTAAGCTATTCAATGGGACAACTGGTTCACTATAATCCCAAAAAAGTGGTGTGTACATCCATTAAACCGATAGACAGCGTAATAGTGCCTACGCCTTATGTTGCTTTTCGACATAGGGATAGTAAGACAAAAGTAACACATAAAAAGAATAGTAGTGGTTATTGTTATTTGGCGTACTCAATAGTCGGGGGAGTTAATCCTGTTAGCAAAGGGTGTAAATTTACAGGAATAACAAAGTAACTTTTAAAGGAGGTGGAATTATGAATATCAAAAAAGTGTGTTTGCCGGTATGCGCAGTAGCGATTGCCTTGATATTAGGAATAAGCATTTGGAGCGTTACCAATCAAAAAGTATTTGGAAGCGATATTACTGCAAATAATGCGGATAACTTGGAATCTTTTGCAGCTTTGCAGGTAGAGAAATCTGATCTTCAAGATAAACTTGGACCTAATAGTATTTATCCGGAATTTCGTATAAATGTTGAGGAAGAGAAACTACTTGATAAGAGTCAAGCTGAAGCTATTAGTGAAACTGAAAACGAGTTGTTGGAAAAAGAGGCGCTATATTGGTATGCAACTAATCACGGAATACAATTGTCCGATGAGGAGACACAGCAAAGAATTGAAGCTGCGATTACCGACGCAAAGACGGCTGAAAATTACGATGAAGTTGCAGAAGCTTGTAAAGCCGCTGGTACAACTTTTGAAGCTACCATGCGAGAAAATAAAGAAACATACAAAAAGGAATATATTATAAATGACCTGTATAATGCAAAACTAGCTACTTTTAATGAAGGAGAGAAACAACTTTCAGAAGAGAAGCTATCTGCATGGGAAGCTTATTGGGATGATTTTGTCAAGACAACAGTATCGGAGTATAAAAAAACTAAAAATTTTGCTATTCTGGATAAGGCAATAAGCAAAAACAAAGTACTGATTCAAAAAGACATAACAGACATCGATAGCGTTAAGGCGTCGGACATATCTGTATTTAATAAGTTGAATTATTAAAATAAGAGCAAGCGTTATTCTATGACAAACATTGTTAAAAGGAGGTAGTGTTGAGAAAAAATGAAACAAAAACAGCAATTAGAGAAATTAAGCGAAAGAGACTTTGTGTGAATATAAATCTATCCATACAAAGTCTCTTGTTTCATGAGCAGAACATAAAACAAATAAAAATAAGTGGCAAAAAAATTTTGTGATAAAGCAATAGATAATTGAAATATAAATAGAACTTATGCGGGGTTCCACCTATGCATCCAACGAGTATATCGAGAAAATGAACGAATATGGGCTGGTCGGAAGCATGAGCCGGACCGGGAATTGTTGGAACAATGCACCGATTGAGAGCTTTTGGGGGAGAATGAAAGTGAATGATCGAAGGCTTATACAAAACGCGGCAGGAGGCCACCCAGGACTTATATGAGTACATCTGGGGATACTACAATACAAGGAGGCCACATTCAACAAATGGCTACAAGACGCCAGCAGAAGTATACAAAAAATCGCCGGCGAAAGAGCCACCTGCTGCATAATGGCTGCTATGGTTAGCAGTCCATAAGGAAATCTGATGAGATTTACATACGTTCGCGTCCGTTAATCGGGGGCCACGCCATCAAATGGCTGATACTTTTGGAGCGGACCATTGGAAATAGCATCAGAATTGAAAGGCATCGAGCTAAATCCTGATATTTTATCCTTTGCGTATCCCTGGTCAGGCACATCACAGGCCGAAAACTGTCTGAAATGAACTCGATCTTTTAAGATTCTGATAGCGAAGGTATTTTTTCCCAGTTTGTGACTCTCGGCCTTGGGACATTGCTTTGATATTTGCCCATATCGAATAAGAATTGACAAAAAACTGAAAATCGAGCCATCAGGAACAGAAAGTGGCCGCATCGGGTAAAAATAGCGAATCTTGCTGCGGTGTAATTTGCAAAGTATATGATTGACTCCATTGAGTACGGCTTTGCCCAGATATGCAAATACTTGGTGCAGGAATTTTCTATCTTACTGATCCTTGCAGCGTATTTAATTGACCAGAGATGGATAGCAGCGTAAATAGCGTGAGTAAAGGCGCTTATTACGCCTGTTGGCCGCAAGGTTATTGATTACACCTTGTGCTAAAAGTTCAAGGAAAATCTGTAATTTATACAGTCTTTATGGTACAATCAATGAGGTGAAGGGAGAAGAAACATGCTTGATGCAGTCATTTTTGATATGGATGGAACTTTGTTGGATACATTGGAAGATTTAACGGATGCTGCCAATGCCGGCCTGGAGGCTGGCGGCTATCCAAATAGAACACTGGAAGAAATTCGCCAGTTTGTAGGTAATGGAGTCAGAACACTGATGAGCCGCGCGGTACCACAAGGCACTTCAGAGCAGAAAATGGAAGAATGTTTAACGGCTTTTAAGGATTTTTACGCACAGCACTGGCAGGATAAAACAACGCCGTATGAGGGAATTCCGCAGCTTCTTGCCGCGCTGCGTAAAAAGGGCATTAAAACCGCGGTTATTTCAAATAAATACGAGCAGGCTGTCCTTGAGCTTTGCAGGGATTATTTCCCGGGAAGTTTTGACGCTGCCAGGGGGCAGCGTGAGGATGTGCCTCTAAAACCGGCACCGGACAGCGTATTTTCCATTTTGGAGGAATTAGGCATGAGCAAAGAGCGGGCGATTTATGTGGGTGATTCTGAGGTGGATATGGACACGGCGCGCAATGCCGGTTTAAGATCAGCTGGCGTAACCTGGGGGTTCCGCGGACGAGAGCTGCTGAAAGCTAAGGGCGCCGATTTTATCATCGATGAGCCCGGGCAGCTGCTGACGCTGATCGATGAGGGATTAATCTAAGTATTGGGCAGGATTGGAAGGAGACGTTTATGTTTGAAAAAGGGCAGAAATGCCAGATTCGAATTGAAGATATGAGTCATGAAGGCCAGGGCATCGGCAGAGCGGATGGTCTGGCTGTTTTTGTACCAGGGGCTGTGATCGGCGATCTGGTGACTGTGGAGCTGACCAAGGTGAAAAAGCGTTTTGCTTTTTCCCGGCTGCTATCTGTGGACGAGGCTTCCTCATATCGAATTGAACCACTGTGCGCAGCAGTCGGCTGCGGCGGCTGTGGTCTGGGAAATTTGGATTACCAGAGACAGCTGGAACTGAAGGAAAAGCAAGTTCGGGACAAGCTTACTCGCCTCGGCGGCCTGGAAGATCCCGTCGTCAGGCCCATTGTTGGCATGGAGGAACCGTTTCGATACCGGAATAAAGCGCAATTTCCTATCAGTACCGGCGGGATTATTACCCGCAAGGGCGGCATCGTAGAAAACTTGGGAGAGCCGGCAGTGGGTTTTTATAAGGTCAAGAGCCACGAAGTTGTCAACTGTATCGACTGCATGCTCCAATCCGAAGCGGCGATGGCTGCGGCGGATGCGCTGCGGCGTTTTATGGCGGAGGATAATATCACGGCCTGGGACGAACGCTGGGAAAAGGGCCTGCTGCGCCACCTAATCGTGAAAACTGCCTTTGGAACCGGAGAAGTTATGGTAATCCTGGTAATCAACGGCAAGGGAATTCCCAACGGGCAGAAGCTGGTGGAAATGCTGGACGAGGCCATCTACGAGGCCGGCTTTTCTTTGGAGAGCGTGGTGCTGAATATTAAAAAAGATAAAACCTCCCGGATTATGGGGGAAGAATGCATCACTTTGGCTGGAAAACCGACGATTTTGGAACAAGTAGGAAAGATGTCTTTCGAGATTTCGCCCCAGTCTTTTTATCAGGTGAATCCTGTGCAAATGAAAGTGCTGTATGATCAAGCCCTGGAATATGCTGGTTTGACAGGAACGGAAAATGTGCTGGATTTATATTGCGGCGTGGGGACCATCGGCCTGTACTGCGCGGAGCGGGCGGGAACTGTGGTTGGCATTGAATCTGTGAAAAATGCCGTTTTAGACGCCAACCGAAACGCAGTGATCAATGGAATCGTCAATGCCAGGTTTGTGTGCGGCAGGGCGGAGGAAGAACTGCCCAGGCTGCTGGCGGAAGGCGACAGTGACGATGTGATTGCAGACTGTGTGCAGAATGCGGATGTGGCGATTTTGGACCCGCCGCGGGCCGGGTGCGATCCGCGGCTTCTGGAAGCGGTTGCTGATGTTGGGGTGAAGCGGATCGTTTATGTTTCCTGCGACCCGGCGACGTTGGCCCGGGATGTGAAGGTGCTGGCGGGGCTGGGGTATGAGTTTGTGGAGGCTGCGCCGGTGGATATGTTTCCGTGGACGGTGAGTGTGGAGACGTGCGTACTTCTTTCCCACAAAAAGCCAGACAGTCATATCAATGTAAAAGTCGAATTTGGCGAGGGTAAAGACAAAGTACCGCTTGACGAGATTGCTAAAAGAGCAGAGGGTTATAAACCGAAAGAGCGAGTGACCTATAAGATGATACAGGAGTACATAGAAGAAAAATATGGTTTTAAGGTACATACTGCCTACATCGCAGAGGTAAAGAGAGGTTTTGGTTTACCGATGTACGATGCGCCTAATGCGGTGGAAGAATTGAAACAGCCGAGGAAGCATCCGACAGCGGAGAAAGTGGAAGCAATCAAAGATGCTTTGAAATATTTTGGGGTTATTTAATAGGTAGCCTGTTTATAGAATATCACATGGATTAGTAAAGCAAATAAATGATGGAAAGGGTGAGGATTATGGGTGGAAAAGAAGCATCACGGGGATTTTTATACCAGGGGTTTGCTTCAGTATTAGAGGCCTTAACTGATAAAGGTAACTGGGATAAGATATATGTCGAATTTCCAACATCAAATGATAAGGTTGATATAGCATTAGAGCAGCAAAATCAAATTGTTAAATGCATACAAGTAAAATCAACGATAAATACTTTTACCAAATCAGACATCAAAACTTGGCTAGATGACCTTATAAAGGATATAGAAAGTCCTGAATATGAATTATTTTTAATCGGGCAATGTGATAAGTTCGCCAACACATTTATAAAGTCAATCGAAAAGTATTATGGGAAAGTGCTTGATAAAGAAGCAAAATCGTCGCTAAATGGGTTTGATACAGATTTGTTTGATAATAAAAGAATACGGTTTTTTATTTTGCCGTTTGAAATAGAAGTTTTAGAAAAAATTGTAAGAGATTCGTTGCATCAGTATATTTCAGATAGCAATCAAATGATGGCGTTTGACCAAATTAGGTTTATTGCTTCAGCGACTGTAAATGACCAGATGATTTCTTCAACACATGGTAAAGGTATTGAGAGAAAAGAGTTTGATGAAGAAATGGAAAAACGCATTCTTCTTGTTGCCGATAAGTATTCTCCTAAAAGAATATCTATTGGTGTGAAAAGCTTTACCCGTGGAGCAGAAAACTTGGAAGAAGACACAGAGAGTTGTTTATCATTCATTAATAAGTTTGATGGTCGCAATATAAAGGGTGAATACGATTGGAACAAGGATATTTATAGAAATTTGGAAGAATTTTTGCTCACAAATACAAGCAACAAGCATGCCTATCAAATATTTTTAGATACACATGCGTCTATAGCCTTTGCAGTAGGAAGAATTCTTGATAGTAAATCAGGTATCAACGTATTTCCGATACAAAAATCGTCGACCAATGGCACTGTATTATGGGATGTGAAACTGTCATCTAAAAGGAACTATACTAATTGGGATATTTCACACGAAAAGTTTAATGAGAATCAATATGATTCTGCATTAGTATTAAATGTCACTCGCAACATTTACGATGACGTGGTAAAATTCATAAAAGAAAACAATCTATCAATTGGACGTATCATTAATTGTACGCCAAGCGATGTTGGTGCTACAAATTTTTCGATAGAAGATGGAACACATGCAACTGCTTTAGCTAATTCAGTTTATAACGCTATTGGCAGAAGAAGCACTGTGGAACGGCGTGCAACACTACATATTTTTGCTGCTGCTCCAAATGCATTTATGTTTTTCTTAGGTCAAAATTCAGTTGGATTTGGCAAATGTATTCTATATGAATATGATTTTGAGCAAAGGAATTCTTGTACATATTCACAATCAATAAGTTTTACTAATTAAAGGAGGATTATTTATGTCTACTGTACCGTCATATTTTAAAGACTTTCTATCTAATATTCGTTTGTCTGACAATCAAGTGAAGGATTTGAAAACAGGACATACGACATTAAGAAGGAGATTAGAGGAAGATGAAACATTATCAAAGATTATTATTAGTACTTTCTTACAGGGAAGTTACCGACGTTCCACAGCAGTAAAACCCAAAAACGGCAATAAATCAGATGTCGATGTAATTGTTGTAACGAAATTAGACTCTGAAGAGTATACACCAGAGGAGGCTTTGGATTTATTTGTTCCATTTTTAGAAAAACATTATAAAGACAAATATAGAATTCAAGGCAGGTCAATTGGTATAAGTTTAAGTTATGTTGATTTGGATATCGTACCTACCTCTGCACCTAGTGAAAGCGAAACAGGAGTACTTCAAGATGAGGCGATTATTTCGGAATATACAATTGAAGATTTCCAACAAAAGTTACTTACAAAATCGTTCAATAATGACTTACTTGAAAGTGCATATAACATATTTTATAAATCAGATAACGAACCTCAATGGAAATCCGAATCGTTGTTAATTCCTGACAGTGAAGCGGAAAAATGGGATAAAACACATCCACTTGAACAAATTCGATGGACGGTTGAAAAAAACAAGAATTGCAATACCCACTATATAAATGTTGTTAAGGCATTGAAGTGGTGGCGTAAAACACAATATCCAGATATGAAACATCCCAAGAGTTATCCGTTGGAACATTTTATTGGTGATTGTTGTCCAGATGATATTAAAAGTGTTGCCGAAGGTGTTGTGTTAACTCTTGAAAATATCGTTTCCCAATACACTAATAAACCTTTTTTAGCTGATAGAGGAGTTTCTGAACACGATGTTTTTGCACGAATTACAGATGAAGAATATTCTGATTTCTACGATACGGTTTGTGATGCTGCTAAAATAGCTCGTGAAGCTTTTGATTGTGAAGAATTATATGATAGTGTTTGCAAATGGAGAGAGCTATTTGGTAATGAATTCCCACCAGCTCCAAAGCCATCAAAATCTAATTCTTCAACGGGATTTACAACCCGTACTGAAAAATCAGCAGCCATTCCAGAAGGAAGATTTGCATAGATGGAGTCAAAACAAATCCTTGATAAATTAAATCAGGCTCGAAGGGCTTTAGATTCATTATCGCAAGTTGAGATAATGGATGAGTGGCAATTTGATAATGAATTAAATGTTTGGTATTTACACTTAAGTATCGTGATTGAATGTGAAACACCATATTTCCCTCAGAAATCTCAATGGTTTTTCGTTGTTGGATCCGAATACCCAAAGGGAAAAATTAAAGTATATCCAGACGTCGAAAACAGTATAACGGTTACATTGTATCATCAAGCCAACAACTCCAAAATTGAAAGAAACGGATTGTGGAGAAAAGGAGCATTATGCCTTGAGGTGAATACAATACCTAATTATCAATCGGAACCATATAGTGTAGATGAACGCTTGTTGTATCATGCAAAACGAGCAATTTGTTGGCTCGAGCTAGCGGCAAAAGGAAAATTAGTTACAGAAAGCGAGCCGTTTGAGCTGCCCGAATTTTCTATGAGCAATATTTTAGAAATGCAGTTTGCTTTCTCGGAAGATGTGGTTACCTTCATGCAATGGGAGAGTGTCGAATGTCGGTATGGAATAGCAGAATTAGATGTGTATAAAAGTAAACCATTTGTATACTATGTTAAGGTGTTTAAATCGCTAAATAGCAACATTCAGCATTATACAGAATGGGGAAAATATCTTTCAAAAACAACTATATCACCTCCAATTATTGCCCCGTGGATACTTATGAATCAGATCCCAGTTGTTAATGAGTGGCAAGCACCAGAAACATTTGGCGAATTGTTAGTTGCCTGTGAAAAACAACATATTAATATATATAGTATCCTTCAAAATATTGTCTCAAAAATTCGGGACGGAAAACGGCATTTGCTTTTAATTGGTTTCCCTGTTCCCCGAATTTTTGGTGGAGATCCCGAGATAATTTCTTGGAAAGCTCTGTATTTACCGACTGTATCATATGGCAAAAGGACAGCAAAAGGATTCAGAAATAACCAACAGGGATGGTGGATGCGTGATAAATGTGAGGTATTCACTAAAAATGCAAAATTGGATTGGATTGTTTCAGAAAATTGGAACCAACACGAAATATCTCAACGAGGTAAAATGAGCGACCTGTTACTAAAAAAAAGAATATTGCTCATTGGAGCAGGTTGCATTGGAGCATCAATCGCAGAAATATTTGTAAGAGCAGGAGTATATAATATTACTATTGCAGATTCAGATATATTTGAAGTCGGGAACTTATCCCGCCATATCTTAAATCTAAATAATATTGGTGAATTTAAAGAATTATCGGTATGTAATTATCTTAACTCCCTAAATCCACACGCAAATGTTAAAGTTATAAAGAATACTCTTTCAAATGATGACTCTTTTAAAACAAATATTGATTTGGATAGATATGATGTTATTGTTGATTGTACTGGGGAAAATAATGTACTTGATATTCTTCAAAGTACTAATTTTAAGAGAACCCATATTATAGCTTCAGTCTCTGTTGGATTGGGTGCAAAACGATTATATGTTACACTGATGAATGGTAACACTTTTAATTTTAATGCTTTTTATGATTTGATTTCCCCGTACCTACAGGCAGAAAAAGTCTTATATGATGATTACGACTTGCCAAGGAATGGAATTGGTTGCTGGCATCCGACTTTTCCTGGAAGAAGTGATGATATTTGGATTGCTGCTGCAACTTCCGTGAAGGTAATTGAAAATTACATTATATTAAAATCTCAAAAGACGCTTTCACTCATTTACGAGCAAAAAGAGAGCGATGGGATATTTGAAAGCTATGAGGTGGTGGAGAAAAGAGAGGATGGATAATTTGCTTTTTCAAGATAAGAATCAATCATATAGTGTAAAGTTCGACACAAAGGCTTATGAACAAATGCTTTATTATTGTGCTATTTCTAATCCTTATGAAACAGGGGGCGTTTTAATTGGAAATTATTCTTCCAACCAAGCAATAGCTAATATTTTGCAAATAACACCACCACCCAAAAATTCTAGACATTCAAAGTGTACTTTTCATAGGGGTATAGATGGATTGAAAAGAATTTTAGACTTGGCATGGAACCAAGGTCAGTATTATTTAGGAGAGTGGCACTATCATCCAAATGCATCGTCGGCACCAAGTAATATTGATAAAAATCAAATGATAGTTTTATCTCAAGACCAAAAACTAAAATGTCCAGAACCTATATTAATTATTGTTGGAGGTTATCAAGACAGTTGGAATATAAATGCTCGGTTATTTGTTAATAAGCAAGAAATTATTCTCAATAAGCGGTAGCACTAGCCATTTGATAAGACGCAGATTTTTTGTGTCAAAGTATAAGCTGTACTTATCGAGTGGGGAAGAATTATTACGAGGATTGAAACAGGAGTATCAATCGTTAGAAGCGGAAAAGATGGAAGAAGATAATGATACTGAAGTAATGGAAAAAAGTAATTGTGCCACAGGCTGTTGCACAATTAGTATGGTGCAAAATTAATACCATCCATGATTTTGTGGGAAAAGGCTGCACGAACGGTATTAGTACTGTAAAAATATTGTCCAGATATCCGTAGTTTTGTGGGGATATAATTTGAATTTGTACGCACGTCGAGACTGTGTGTTTGCTTTCCCAGAAAAACCTGACAATGTAATCAATGTAAAAGTCGAGTTTGGCGAGGGAGAAGGCAAAGTGCCTTTGGATGCGATGGCAGAGCAGATAGTTCATTGTTTTGTAATGACACCAACAAAATGGATTGCGTAGATGAATGCGATCGGTATTGTTTCAAAAGCAGGACGCTATGATAGAACATATGCTCATAGCGATATTGCTATATCCTTTGCAACTTGGATTTCTCCTGAGTTCCAGTTATGTATCATGACGGATTGCAGAAGATTAAAGACAGATGAGAATAGTCGGCTATCTTTGAATTGGAATTTAAACCAAGGGAAAAGTCAAAAGAACGAATGGAATTGCTTCGGCAGTTGGCAGTCCAGCAGCTACAGATATTGGAAATGGTAGCTTATATAATTCGCGGGAAAATGAGATATTATGGAACAGAGAAAATTAACAATCGACAAAATTCCGGCTGTTCTCTATGGAACAGCTTCTCCAAAATGCTTTTTATATATTCACGGAAAATTTGGACTTAAGGAAGAAGCGGAGTCCTTTGCAGAGATAGCAGGTGCAAAAGGATGGCAGGTTTTGAGCATTGATCTGCCGGAGCATGGAGAGCGGAAAGAGGAAAATGACAGATTCAACCCATGGTGTGTTATACCGGAGTTGAAAACGGTTCTGCGGTACGTACAGCAGAACTTTAAAACGATAGGACTGAGGGCAGCCAGTATCGGCGCCTGGTTTGCCATGGAGAGCTTCGACGGTTCAGAATTTGAAACGTGTTTATTTGTCTCACCCGTTCTGGACATGGAGAAATTAATACAAAATATGATGCGGCAGGCAAGCGTGTCCGAAGAAAAACTAAAAAAAGAGTCCCTGATCCCTACGGATTTTGGAGAGACGTTATCATGGAAATATTATGAGTATGCAAAAGCGCATCCCATCACGGAATGGCGTTGCCGGACGGATATTCTATATGCCGGCAACGACAATATGACAGCCCGCAAGACCGTGGATGAATTTATGGAGCAGTGCCATGCATCCCTTACGGTTATGGAAAACGGTGAGCATTGGTTCCACACGCCGGAGCAATTAGCGATACTGAATCAGTGGACGAAAGAGCGTGTAGAATACCTGGGTGAGGAAAACAAGGGAAACGTGGAAATCGTTGAGATCAAAGAGCGAACGCCGCTGTTGTTATTGCAGCTATTAGAACTATGGGAGAAATCGGTGAGGGCAACCCATTTGTTTTTATCAGATGAAGAAATTGGCGCGATTAAGGAAGCTGTTCCTGCGGCATTAAAAGGGATCCCTCATTTGATTGTAGCGGAAAACGAAAAGATACCCGCAGCCTTTATGGGAATTGATGGGAAGAAACTGGAAATGCTGTTTGTATCTGCCGAAGAGAGAGGAAAGGGCATTGGAAAAAAACTGCTGGAATACGGTATTGAGAAGTTTGCCATTCGGGAACTTGCCGTGAACGAGGACAATCCCCTCGCCAAAGAGTTTTATGAGCACATGGGATTCGAAGTCTTTAAAAGAACAGACCATGATGAACAAGGAAACCCATATCCACTTTTATATATGAAGCTTCATACTTGCAAAGGAGTAATGGACCATGAAAATGCCGGCAAAAAATATTGATCCCATAATGTTCGCCCCTTGCGGGATGAATTGCAAGGTCTGTTATAAACATTGCCATCACAAAAAGCCATGTGCCGGATGTCTAAACAGCGATAATGGCAAGCCGGAACATTGCCGCAAATGCAAGATCAAAGATTGTATCAAAGAAAAAGGATTATCCTATTGCTTCGAGTGTTTTGACTATCCGTGTAAGCTGATAAAGAATCTTGAAAAAAGCTATAAGAGGTATCAGGCAAGCCTTATGGAAAATAGCAAGTTTGTTCGTAAATATGGGTTAGAAACGTTTATGGAACAGCAGAAAGAAAAATATACCTGTTCAAAATGCGGTGGTATTATTTCAATTCATGACAGGGAATGTAGCGAGTGCCAGGAAAAGATGGATGATGAAACTTAAAGTTTACGATTCATATTTGGATAAGGAAAATGGCGATTATTACTGATATCATGTGATAGGTTTAATAATTTTACATGTTGTATGTGATTTTGTATATGTGTTTTTTAAAGATAATGTTTGAAAAATACAAAATGCTTATAAGTAGTACAAATAAAAAATAATCCTGGTAACGAAAGGAGGACAACTAAGTGGATACTCATGGTGAAATGCTGATTTATCAGACTGAAGATGGGTTGACCAAAATAGATGTTAGTATGGTTGATGAAACTGTATGGCTTACGCAAGAGCAAATGGCAGAATTACTTCAAAGAGACAAATCGACTATTTCACGCCACATTAAAAACATCTTTGCTGAGGGAGAATTAGATGAAAAAGTGGTTGTTGCAGAATTTGCAACAACCAGTCAGCATGGTGCGATGGAAGGAAAAACACAAAGCAATATAACAAGATTCTACAATCTCGATGTTATCATCTCCGTGGGTTATCGTGTGAAATCTCAGCGTGGTGTGCAGTTTCGTATCTGGGCAACGAATATTTTAAAAGAATACATCAAAAAAGGTTTTGCGATGGACGATGATCGTTTAAAGGAACTGGGCGGAGGTGAATACTTCAAAGAACTGCTGGAGCGGATTCGTGATATCAGGGTATCGGAGAAGGTGTTTTATCGTCAGGTTCTGGAAATCTATGCAACAAGCATAGACTATGATCCCAAAGCGGAAGTTTCTGTTCAGTTTTTCAAGAGGGTGCAGAATAAAATTCACTATGCTGTCTCCGGAGAAACGGCGGCAGAGGTGATTTAACATCGTTGGAAAGATTGTATCTTTGATTTTTGCGGTGTGTCTGTATTTGATAGGTTAATGTTTAGGATTGTTGCAGACAGTAACTATGCTGAAAGGGAAGAATGGTTAAATCAAACTAAGGATATGGTGAAGCACTACTTCCCGTAAAGTAACTCCCAGTTTGTCAGAGAGTTAAAAACAGGAAAAAGGCAATAATTTATGGAAAAGCAGAAAGTACGCCCCCCTATGTAACGGCTATGGGGCCGATCGTTATTGGAACCATTTGCGCCCTGGAAGTTCAGGCAAAGCCGATGTGACAGCAGATTTACGGTTGCTTTATGGGGGCGGATTCTATTGATAAAATATTGCGTTTGGGATAGAATTTAGATTGAGACTCTTAATAAAAGAATGGAGGTATTATATTATGGCGCTGAATCTTGTGGGATGGAATGTTGTGCTGGATTCGGATAATGCACACGAGTTGGCTGTATTTTACGAAAGATTACTTGGCTGGACGCGGTTCGATGGTGAAGAATATACGGTCTTGACGAATGTAGATCAAGAGGGCACTCCAACTTGGATCACCTTCCAGCAAGTAGATGACTATGTACCGCCCGTTTGGCCTGCGACACCGGATGAGCAGCAGCAAATGGAGCATTTGGATTTCCATGTTAAAGATGTGGAAGAGGGGGTAAAGCATGCTCTGTCATGTGGCGCAACCATGTCGGAATTCCAATACGATGATCGCTGGCGAGTAATGATCGACCCTGCGGGACATCCGTTCTGTATACTGCCTCCAATTATGCCCTGGCCGTAAATTTGGCAGCAAAATGAAAGGGAAAACTGAAAATGGTCATTAGAAATGAAGAAAAAAAAGATTATCAAGAAGTAGAATCCATCACCAGAAAGGCTTTTTATAATTTATATGTTCCAGGCTGCACAGAGCATTATCTGGTTCATATCATGCGTGAACATGAGGACTTTGTGCGGGAACTGGATTTTGTTATTGAAGTGGACGGCCGCGTGATTGGGAATATTATGTATACAAAAGCAAGGCTGATCGACGAAACGAAGAAGGAAAAACAGATTTTGACGTTTGGTCCGGTCAGCGTTTTACCGGAATACCAGCGAATGGGTTATGGAAAAATGCTGATAGAGCATTCCTTTGAAAAAGCGATGGCCCTTGGGTATGATGCAGTTGTAATCTTTGGAAATCCGGGTAATTATGTCGGCCGTGGGTTCAAGAGCTGTAAAAAGTACAATGTCTGCATCGAAAACGGGACATATCCGGCGGCAATGATGGTAAAAGAACTGGGCTCAGATATTTTTGACGGAAGAAAATGGGTTTATTATGACAGCCCGGTCATGCAGATTGATGAGGCAGCGGCGCAGCGTTTTGACGATACCTTAGAAAAAATGGAAAAACGGCATCAGCCAAGCCAGGAAGAATTTTATATACTCAGCAATTCGTGTGTGCAGTGATTTGACAAAGCTATTCGACAAAAGCCTAAAATGATAATACGATTGAATTATAAACAAAGGAGCAAATTGTGAGTACAATTATTGGTTTAATGTTGGCGGTGAGAGAGCGAGAACCGATTTTTTACCATAAGGATACGAATCAGTTTGATCATTATCCTGTTTCCGAAATAGAACGAGAGAACCTGTCCCCGGATAAACTTAAACGAATGGCATGAGCAAAATCTATGCAATGAAATTTTCAAAAATTTATTCCCTGCTTGTTCAGAAAGCAGATAAGAAAAAGCGGACAAAGCAAGAGGTGGATGAAATTATTTGCTGGCTTACAGGATACGATGAAGTCGGCCTGACCCAGCAGCTGCAAAATGACGTTGACTATAAAACCTTTTTCGAGCAGGCCCCTTGCATAAATCCCAACAGTGAAAAAATAAAGGGGACTGTGTGCGGTGTTCGTGTTGAAGAAATTAAGGATCCAATCATGAAACAGATCCGATATTTGGACAAATTGATTGATGAATTGGCAAAAGGAAAGGCAATGGAAAAAATTTTACGGGCATAGATTGATTTGCAGCGCCACGTCCCATCCAGCCTTCCATAATACAACCCGCACCATGCCCCATTGCAAAAACAGCCGGATCATGGTAACATATAGAAAAATTAAGAGAAAAGAGGGGAGTTAAACTATGGATAAAACGATTTTGAATTATGTAGTAGAAAAAACGAACGAACTCATCAATGCGCCGACCTGCAGCAGCGAAACCAAGGAAGCGGCTCAGGCCTGGCTGGACGCTGTTGGAACCGACCGGGAAGTTAGTGAAACCAAAGCGTATATTGCTGAACTGGAGGCAGATATAATGCCCATCGACACTTTAATCGCTTTTGCAGAATCGGATGCTGGTGCGGAAGTCTTTGGCGATGATGCGCAAAATGTGGCAGCCCATGCAAAAGAAATCAAGGCCGCTGGAGCGGAATACTGCGACTGCCCAGCTTGCATGGTCGTTGCGGAAATTCTTGAGAAAAAGGATGATATGCTGAAATAAAAAGTTTTCTAAAGTAGGGGCTGGTGGAGGCCACTGAAAAAGAGGGGATAAACGGCGTGAAAGTGGGATTGGTTTCCAGTACCGTCCATAACATTCTTTTTAAGCGGTTTGGAGGATGAAAACAGTCTCTAATCCCGCT